>NZ_JPMD01000022.1 GCF_000732635.1 Clostridium sulfidigenes
ATACTATAGATATATTATAATTTAAAAACCTTACAATTTCATTAAGAAATTATTACAATTTATACATTTTTCCTTTATTTCATTTTAACCATATATGATAATCCAATCTTTTGTTCCTTTGAAAAAGAGGATGCTTCTTAAGATTTTACAAAGGATATACATAGACAAGCTCCTACTATCTTAACCATAAATACTGATGTAGTAACAGATATTAACCTCAAAAAAATTAAAAGGTACTTTATATAAACTAATAAATAATAGTTTATATAAAGTACCTTTAGTATTAATACTGATAATATTAATACTGAACTAATCCTATTTTCTTTTGCATCTTTCTTAAAGTCTTTGTAGCTACATAATTTGCCTTTTCTGCCCCAGCTTTGAAGATTTCTTCTAGTTTACCTTTATTATCTAAAAGCTCTTTAACTCTCTTTTGAACTGGTTCAAGCTCCTTAACTACAGCCTCTGCTACATCTAATTTAAATTGGGCATAACCTTGCCCCTTATATCTTTCTTCTATTTCTTCCATAGATATGCCTTCAATAGTGCTTAAAATTGTCATTAAATTTTTAACTCCTGGTTGTTCATCACAGAATTTAACTTCTCCTACACTATCAGTTACAGCTCTGGATATTTTTTTTTCTTATGACTTCTGGTGGATCTAATATTAAGATATATCCATTAGGATTTTCTTCCGACTTAGACATCTTCTTTTCTGGATTTTGAAGGTCCATTATTTTTGCTCCAGCCTTGCCTACGTATGGTTCAGGTATTTTAAATGTTGGACTGTATAATTTATTAAATCTGTCAGCTATATCTCTAGCTAATTCTAAATGCTGTACTTGATCTATTCCAACTGGCACTACATCTGTTTGATATAATAATACATCAGCAGCCATTATAACTGGATAACTAAATAATCCTGCCCCTATACTTTCTCCACTATTTTTAGATTTATCCTTATACTGAGTCATTCTACTTAGTTCTCCCATATAACTATGGCAAGTTAAAAGCCATGCAGCTTCAGAATGAGCTGGTACATGAGATTGTACGAATAGAGTATTTTTTTCTGTATCTATTCCTGCAGCAATATAAATTGCTAGTACTTCTAAAGTTCTCTTTCTAAGTTCAGCTGGTATCTGTCTTACTGTAATTGCATGCAAATCTGCAATAAAGAAATAACATTCATATTCATTTTGTAGTTTCACCCAATTTTTTATAGCTCCTAAATAATTTCCTAGTGTTAAATCCCCAGAAGGCTTAATTCCACTTAACATAACTTTTTTCTTATCTTCCATGTTTTTTCTCCTTTCAATCCGTAAAATTATTCCATTTAATTGTAAATAAAAACCCTATGGAATAAATCCATAGGGCATAAATCACGCGGTACCACCTATTTTGAGATAATAAAACCTCACCTCTTTCAGATACAAACATATCCTAGCTCTATAACGTGAGCATCCGTGCTAGGCTACTTTAAATTCACCCAACATCTCAGCGACCCATTCATATCAAGCATAATTGCGATAATCTCACCATCTATCGCTCTCTGAAAATCTGTTTTTAATACTACTTACTTCGCCTCACCGATCAATTAATAATAAAGTTGTTTAATATTACATTAAAGTTATTATAATTCTAATATTATATTATGTCAATATTAGAAATTGTTATTCTATTTTTTAGTTTATCTATTTTTAACCTTACCATATGATTATTTTTATTTAAATTAGAATTATATAAAAGCCCATAAATTTCTAGTATTTATTTACTGTATTGAAGCAAACTAAACATATTAAATACATTTTAGTATTTTAATATAATTTAAAAATATATCACCACTTACTTTAAGGAGGTATTTTATATGGATTCAAAAAACAATTCTAGTAAGTCTAATGGTGCAAAACCTTATGGTCCTAATGAAAGAGACTTTTTAGATGCTAGTACCAAACCTGTAAAAGCACATTCTCTTGAAGACTATGTACTGCTTCCAAATCATGTTGTAGATCCAATTGTGGCAAACAACATCTCTAATGCAGAATTTGATTATACCTATAACGAGGAATCGGATCTTCTAGGTTTTGAAGATCAACCCTTAGCATCAATAAATAAAAACACTCCAACTAAATAGTAAAAAATATAGGAATTGCTTCAATGGCAATTCCTATATTTTTATTAAATATTTACTTTTACTTCATGTTCTCCATCAGAGGTAACAGGTATTATATCTCCTTCTATAGCATTTCCATCTAAAGTTATGGTAGAATTACCACTTCTAATTACTTTGATATGATATACAGCATTTCCATATACATAGTCTATAGAGTATTCTTTAAAGTCTTTAGGTACACATGGTTTAATTTTAAACCCTTTTCCTTCTATTAATCTAAAGCCCAATATGTGTTCTAATGCGATAGTATACATCCAACCTGAGCTTCCAGTATACCAACTCCATCCGCCTCTTCCTTCATGAGGTTCCACCGAATATATATCTGCAGCCATAACATAAGGCTCTGTCTTAAATACATTTGCTTCCTCTATGTTTAAACTATGATTTATAGGATTTAGCATGGAATATATGTTATATGCTTCTTCTCCTCTTCCTAGTTTTGCAAGAGCTAAAGCTACCCACGCAACTCCATGGGTATATTGTCCTCCATTTTCCCTTACTCCAGGTACATATCCTTTTATATATCCTGGTTTTAAATCTGATTTATCAAAAGGTGGGCTCAATAGTAATATAATTTTTTCTTTAGGCTTTACTAAATATTTTTCTAAAGAACTCATAGCTATATTAGCTCTTTCCTTATCTCCTGCTTCTGATATTACAGACCAACATTGTGATAGGGCATCTATTTTACATTCCTGATTTTCATGAGATCCTAGTGGAGTGCCATCATCAAAGTAAGCACGTTTATACCAACCTCCATCCCATCCATGAATCTCTAGATTTTCTTTAATAAAATCCATAGTCTTAATATATTTTTCATAATTATCCTCATCCCTTTTATATATGCATAGATCCTTAAAATCTTTTAATATAGCATATAGGAACCAGCCAAGCCAGATACTCTCTCCCTTACCCTTATTTCCTACAGTGCTCATTCCATCATTCCAATCTCCACTTCCCATGAGAGGAATATTATGGGAACCAAACTTTAAGCTTCTATTTATAGCTCTTATACAGTGATTGTATAAGGACTCTTTTAAATCTGATTTTGATGATACATTATACCTTTCATCTTCTCCTTCTCTTAAATGCTCATCCTTTAAATATCCAATCTCTTCATCTAAAATCTTATAATCTCCAGTGGTTTTAACATATATACAAGTAACATAAGGTAACCATAATAAATCATCACTAAATCTAGTTCTTATTCCACTATTTACAACTGGATGCCACCAATGTTGCACATCTCCTTCTTCAAATTGTCTAGTAGCACTATAAAGAATTTGATTTCTAGCAATTTCAGGCTGTATATAAATCATTGGAATGGAGTCTTGTAATTGATCTCTAAATCCATAAGCTCCTCCACATTGATAAAATGCTGTTCTTGAAAATAATCTACAACTGATAGTTTCATAAGGAAGCCAACCATTAATCATGAAATCTAAAGCTTTATCCTCTGTTTTTATCTTTATCTTAGTTAAAAGCCTTTCCCAATAGCCTTTTACCATTTCTAACTCTTTCTCAACTCTAGTTATATCTGAAAACTCTTCAAGGGAATTTTGAATTCCTTCAATACTGTCTTCTGCTCCTAAGACAATTACCAGTGATTTTTCTTCATTAGCTCCTAAGCTTAAGTAAACTTTCTCACTGAGTACTGGTTCTAATCCTGAACCACACCTTCCTGATAAGCTTATAGTGTTCTGTTCAGATAAAGAATCCATATATTCTTTACTTACAATAAAATCTCTTTCATCTCCACTAAAACTTTCATTTTTTCCTCCACTTATTTTTAAATAAACATGACTAGATGAAAAATCACTACTATATGGATTGATTCCATATATGTATTTGTTTTCTTTATCTATTACAGTGTAAATCTTCTTATAATTGTTTTCTCTTAAATCTCCTAGACACAATCTTGCAATATAAGTAATTCCTATATTTCTCTCCTTATCTACTAAGTTATTTAAGCTAACCTTAATAAGCTTTGCACTTCTCTCCTTTGAAGGAAATACAGTAATTTCCCCCAGTATTCCACTTTTACAATGAGTAAATTTGGAATATCCAAATCCATGAGTTATTACATACTCTCCTTTATCTCTTATTGGTTCAGGAGTTATTGACCAAAGTTTATCCCCTTCTTCTAGGTATAAAACTTCACTAGGGGTATCTTCAATGAAATCATTATTCCAAGGAGTAATTTTAAATTCTCTACTATTTTTATACCAAGTATAGCTACTACCAGACTCACTTATATTAAATCCAAATCTATTATTATTGGCTATAACATTTATCCAAGGAGCTGGTGTAGACATTCCGTCCTTTAGTATAATTGTATATTCTCCCTCATTATTAAAACCTCCATATCCATTAAAAAAGCTTAACTCTGAAGTTTCTACTTTAGGGATATTACTATCACTATAACTTAAATTAGCTTCTTTTAGTTCACTCATTTCCCATATATACTTTCTTGAGTCATATGGATAATCTTCATTTTTCATGGCTTTTTCAATTTGTTTTAATAAAGGCCCTTCTGATCCATCTACGATTATTGCTGCAATGGAATAAATCAAATTTAAATCTTCTTTAGACATTTTTTCATTATTAATTATAAATATGCCACCTGAAGTATTTTCTCGTCCATTTAAAGAGCTATTCAATATTATTCTTTTTAGTGCATTATCTAGAGGCTTTTCATAGCTTATTTCCTCTTCATTAATGACTACGATATCAAACTTTAATCCCTTTTCTTCTAAATATCCATGGCAATTTATAAGCTGTCTTAAGATATCACTTTCCTTTTCCTTGTTAATAGTTAACAATACAATAGGTAAATCTCCTGAAATTCCGTAGGCCCAGAGATTTCTTTGACTTCTACTTAGATTAATTAAGTTATTTATTCTCTTTGTATAACTAAAGTTATTAAATAATATACTACTTGCAAACCGCTCATAAATAATCCCTTGTGTTGGTTTTATTCCTTTATTAATAAGACTTTCTTCTACACTCAAAGCAGATCTTAGGACACTTTCCTCTAGAATATTAATATCTTGATAATTTCTTGACTTATTTAATACATCCTCCTTAGAGTTTCCTGTAATTGTTATATATTTTATAGATTTGCTTTCACCTTTAGGAATTTTTATTATTCTCTTAATTGCAATTATTGGATCTAATACATTCCCTACATTATTTTTTAAAGGTTCATTTCCTTCTAAAACTATAGGATTTTCTTTTGAATGATTTCTTCCTATAAAACTTAGCCTTGCCGTATCATACTCTGTTTTAAATTCCTCTTCACCTAGTGTACTTTCAAGAGTATATATGTCCCTGTCTTTTTCGCTACGAGGTCTGCGTTTTGCAAGTATTCCACTTAATTCATCTATATACTCTGTAGTAATAAATAAATTCCCAAAAGTAGGATGTGATATATCTCCACTGTATCCTTGTAAAACTACTTCACTATAGCTAATAACTTCTATGATTTTTTCTTCACTACCATTATTTTTTATATCAATAGTTCTAATTTCACAATTATCTTCAGGAATTACTTGAACTATAGTATTTATTTCTAGATCTCTCCAGTATTTTATGAATTCTGCCTTATACAAATAGAAATTAACTTCATATTTATCTCCTTGCTCTTTACAAGGTTCATAGGTAGAAGATGTATATTCATTAGAATTAGTGTCTTTAATATAAAAAAACTTTCCCCAACTACTACGAATCAAATCTTCTTTCCATCTATATACCATTATATTTTTAAACTTAGAGTAGCCACCACCAGCCGTATTTAATAAGATGTTATAATTTTTATTCCCAAGAAGTATGGTTTGGGGATACTTACTTTCTCCAAATTTAAATGTTCTATGGATGGAATATTGCCTTTGCACTTCTTTCACTTCTTGTGAATTATCTTCTTTTCTATCATAGACCACATTCTTACTTATTTTCTCTTGAAGCAATATTTCCACAGCTCTAATCATGGGAATTCTATGAAATCTTCTTTGAATAATATTATTATTCATCACATTATCTAAAGCCAATAAACTCATTCCTAGATGATGTATCATATAACATTTCACTAATTCAAACTTTTTATTTTTTATCCTTTTATCTGTATAATCTATAGCTTCATAAAATCCATATCTTCCATAACATTCAAGTTTTAAGAGACTTCTTATATTTGCCATAGACTTAGGTATATTTTCCATAAGCCCCATAATAGTAGAATATGGTGATACTACTAACTCTTCTTCTAATCCTCTTTTTATACCAATTTTAGGTACACCGAAGGCTTTGTATTGATAGTTTAAATCTACATCAAATTTATAGTAGGCACTTTCTGAAATACCAAAAGGCACCTTCCTCTTATCTCCATATCTTATTTGACCTTCCATTACAGACCTATAAGTTTCATCTAACATAGAATTTCTATAATTTTTCATTAAAATCCTTGGCATAAAGTATTCAAACATGGTTCCACTCCAGCTAGCCAATCCTTTTCTACCATACATTAAAGTTAAGGATCTATTTAAAGCAAACCAATGAGATGTTGGAACTATCCCCTTAGCCACTGCAATAAAACTTGTTGTTCTAGCTTCTGATGCCAATAAGTCATAGTAATTACTACTTAATGATTCATTGTCTACATCATAGCCTATATGAAATAACTTTCTTTCATCATTATACAAAAATTTAAAATCTGTATTATCTATAATTCTGTTTAGTTCAGCTTCAATTTTTGTAAATTGTTTTAATAGTGTACCTACTCTTTCTTTACATAAATCTATATTCTTATTTATTCTTTCTAATTGAAATTCATTTAAATTATTAGATATAAAATTAAACCCTTTTATAATATCATATATATGCCCTAAACTATCATTACTAATAATTCTAATTATATTTTCATACTTGCTTCTAGGTAATAGCTTTATATCATCTATGAATGGAAATAAAAATTTAATTTCACTTAAATAGTCTTTTATATTATCTAATAGTTTTTTATTCCAATAAGCACTATCTATATTTTTTATACCTTCCTGTACAATATCTTCAAAGTTATTTAACATATTATAAAAAGTTAATATATCTTTTCCTTCTCTTTTTATTCTTTCAATAACATTAAGGTACATATATTTTTTTCTTTCATCTTCCAGCTCTTCCATGGCAAGATAAACAGTATCCTCTATGCCCTCAACTCTATTATTAAAGTAAGGTGTGTTTCTTAATTCTTTTAGTGCTTCTTCTATGGTATATAAATAAGATACTAGATTTCCACTATCTACTGTAGAAACATATTTAGGTAATAGAGGACTAAGTGTCTCCACATCATACCAATTATAAAAATGCCCTTTACAGGTTTCTAACCTTTTCAAAGTATCTATGGTTTTACCCAAGTTTTCTATACCTTTAACCGTCCCAATGTACCCCATATCTATAGCAACAATATTGGAAATTAAAGTCATACCAATATTAGTAGGAGAAGTTCTCATAGCTAATCCTCTATATGGTTCTTCCTGATAATTATCCCCGCCAAGATAGTTAGTATCCTCAGTGATAAAGTCTTCAAAATATGCCCAAATCCTTCTAGTTAACCTTTTTAAAACCTTATTATCGTCTTCACTTAATTTTACTGTTTCATCATTAATATTCTGACCTATAATATAAGCTATTATTGGACTAATAACCCATATAATACAACTTGGTATCATTACATAAAAGGTATCCAAGCCACTTCTCCATGCTACCACCATAATACATAAAGCTATTACTATCTCTTGCCACATGTATTTAAAATAACTTATAAAGTCTTTTCCTGAAGACCTTTCTGCTTCCTCAGCCGTTTGCCATTGTAATAAGTTTTTTTTACTTATTATTAATCTGTATAGTGTTCTTATAATAGCATCTACCATTAAATATGCTTTAAAAGGAAGAAAAGCATATATAAAAAATACTTGCTTTAAAGCCATTTGGAAATTCTGAACTTTTCCACTTAGACTTATTCCATTTATAGGCGAAACTATATTTTCTGACATATTAAATAGAATAGGTGTTATTAAAGCAATGAAAGCTGACATATACCACTTATCTATACCATCAGGAAGGATTCCTGCTAAAGAGCAAAGTAATAAAATTAACATAGAAGGAGCCATTAAGCTTCTTCTTAAATTATCTATCATCTTCCACTTAGATAATCTATTTAATTTATTTTTCTTTAATATGTATGGTAATAGTTGCCAATCACCTCTCACCCATCTATGAAGTCTTTTACAACTTGCAATAAAGTTAGAAGGATATCCATCTACTAACTCCACATCTGTAAGCAAAGCCGTTCTTGCCAAAGATCCTTCTAATAAATCATGACTTAGAACTTGATTTTCTTCAATTACTCCATGAGTTACCTTTGTAAATACATCTACATCATATATGGCCTTACCAGTAAAAATACCCTCTCCAAACAAGTCTTGATATACATCAGATATTGCAAATGTATATATATCAATACCTGCTTCTCCTGAGAATACTTTAGAAAAATAAGTTTTATTAGCACTTTCTAAATCTATACCAACTTTAGGTTGTATTACTCCATAACCTCTCCAAACAGTTCCATCTTCCTTTGTATAAGCTCTATTTAACGGGTGAAGCATTGCTCCAATTAAAATCTTTGCTGATTCTCTTGGAAGTATGGTATCTCCGTCTAAAGTTATAACATACTTTACTTTAAAAAGTTTTTCCACACCTTCACTTAAAACACTATAAGTGGTATTTTTATCTCCTCTTATAAACTTATTAAACTCTTCTAGTTTTCCTCTTTTTCGCTCCCAACCTAGCCACTTATTCTCCTTTTCATTAAACCTTCTATGTCTGCATAAAAAGAAAAAAACGACCACTATCTTCATTATACTTTGTATTTAACTTATTAATTTCTTCTAAACAAAATCTAGATATCACTTCGTCTTCTGCTTCTTTTTCTCTATGACTATCTATAAAATCTCCCAAGATAGCAAAATATAGATTTTCATCATTATTTCCTAAATAATAAGTTTCTAAATTACTCATTAAACTTTTAGCTTTCTCTATACTTTCTATTAGAGTAGGAACTACTACACAGGTGATTCCTTCTTTAGGAATTCTATCGGATATATTAATTTTAGGTAATACATTAGGTGTGCTTAAATTAGTAATACTCCAATTTAAGATGGATACCACAACCTCACTGAGCGGTATAATAGTAACTATTCCAGATAAAATATATTTAGATATTGATATATTTGTATCATTTATATAGCTCCAAGTTATAAATCCTCCCGATAGTATGGCTGTAAGAATAACAATAGTTCCTATATAAATACCAACAGCTCTTCCCTTTATCATATTTTTTAACTTTTCAAATCCTTTAAAATCAATATTCAAAATATGATTTAGCTTTTCTCTACCACTATCAGTTAGATAATATCCCACATGATTTTCAAATTCTTTATCATTATTTACTTCTGCACACTGTAGTACTTTTCTAGCAACAAATGTCTCAGAAATTTTATTTTGTCTAGCTATTTTTTCTAAAACATGTCTATAATAGTCCTTGGAATAAAAATCCATAGTACTATAAACCATAGCAGGATCTTTACTTAATATTTCTTCTACTTTATTGCTAATATTAAATACTTCTTCCCAATTTATATTATCTAAATTTCTTAAGCCATTAATGCTACTACTAATGGCTGTAGAATAGATACCATCACTTTTATTAGAATCTATAATAATCTTATCTAAAGTAATTTCATTTTCGCTTAATTTATCTTCTATCCATAAATTTAATTCATCGTAATTTACTCCATTATCTCTTAAAACTCTTATTAATGCATCCGCAAAGTATTCTGTAAACTTAATATTGTTCTCTGATATGAAATCCATAGCTCTCTTCATATTTTCTTCATTATAATACTTAATAATCCTATCAGCTAATCTTTCTCCTCTATGTCTATCATTAGCTTTATCCACTATCAATACTGAGCTTTTTCCTATTATCTCTAAATAGGCTATTTTAAGCATTATAGGTAAAGCCCATAATTCTCCCATGGTTAATATGGTTGTTTCTTGATATCTTTTTAAAAACTTATTAATATTATCCCTAGTTAGCTTATCCCTATAAATTCCCAATATTTCTCTTGATACAGCATAAATTCTAGGATATCCTTTTAATGCTCCACTTTTTAGTATAGGTAGTGATTTTAAATATTTCTTTGATAAATGTTTTTTTATAAATTTATACTCTTTTTCAATAACATAGATATTATCTAATATCCATTGTGTTCCTTTTATCTTGAAATACTCTCTATTTTCATCCACTTTAAACAAATTATGGCACCCCAATATATTATTGAAATGCTTATCTAAATTGGAAATTAAATCATTCCTACTTATTTTTTCAATTTCTCTATGGTCTCTGGCTATATCATCAATAGCATCTTCCAATTTTTCTTTATTTTCTGCTAAAAAACTATTGTCACTAATCTTAATATAGACTCTTCTCTTATTTCTATTTTTGATTACGTACATAAGAAGAACTATACTTAGTATAAGTATTAAATTTACTAAAATAAATATGTGCTCCATGGTGCTATCCCCTTTCAATGATGCTCAACTATTATTATTACCAAATTAACTTAAATCTATAATAGTAAATATTTTTCTATCCTATAGATTAGCTTTCTCCTATAGCTAAATAAAAGCCATCTAAGAAAAGTAACTTAATATCTTACTTATCTTAAATGGCTTCTTTATATATGCTATTGTGAACTACCTTTAGTTAATCCTCTATAACTACCTGGTTGCACATTAAATTTTACTTCTTTCCCATCACTAGTTTCTATAATTGTTCCTTTGTTACAAGGAGTTTCTATAATTATATTATATTTTGTAAAACTCTACAAAGGATTTTGCTACATAACTATGATCCTTAACTCCTGCAAACTCTCTTATAGAATGCATAGCAAGGGTTGGATTTCCAATATCTACAGAACGTATATTCAAATGGGTTGAAGAAATTGGTCCTATGGTTGAACCGCCTCTTAAATCTGAACGATTTACAAACTTTTGTACTGGTACCTCTGCTTTTTTACAAATAGATTCATATACAGCAGAAGAATCTGAATCACTAGTATATGCACAATTCGCATTTATCTTTATAACAGGACCTTTATTTACAATTGGTCTATTAGTCGGATCTGCCTTTTCTGGGCTATTAGGATGAACTGCGTGAGCATTATCTGCCGAAATAATAAAGGATCTGCTAAGTGCTCTAAAGAACTCTTCTCTCCCTTTTCCAAGACAAAGAGCAATTCTTTCTAAAATATTTGCTAACATATCAGAATCGGCTCCTTGTTTTGTAGAGCTTCCAACTTCTTCATTATCAAAACATACCATTACATTTATGCCCTCAGTTATTGGAGCTTCTTTTAGTGCTTCAATTCCAGCATGAACCATTTGAAGGTCATCTAATCTACCTGAAGATATAAATTCATCTTTTAATCCAACAATACATCCCTTTTCAAATTCATAAAGGAATAAATCAAAATCTATAATATCCTCTTTATTTACCTTCATTTCCTCAGCTAATATGTTTATTAATGCATTATCCTTTTCTAATTCTTCAGTTACCATTGCAAGCAGTGGAAGTGTATCTTTTTGTGGATTTAATTCTCCTCCAGAATTGGCTTCCCTATTCATATGAATTGCTAAGCTAGGTATTATTAATATTGGTTTCTTTATGTTAACTAACCTTAACTCTGGATTAAGTAAATTTTCACCTTTTAAAGCAACTCTTCCTGCTACAGCTAGTGGTCTATCCATCCATGTACTTCTTATTAAACCACCATAAACCTCAGTATTTAATTTAATATAATTATTTTCTGATATAATTTCACTATTTGGTTTTATTCTAAATGTAGGTGAATCTGTATGAGCACCTATAATTTTAAATCCGTGGTTCTCAACCTCACCATTACCTACAGTAAATGCAATTAGTGCAGAACCATTTTTAGTAGTATAATATTTACCACCCTTTTCTAATATCCATTTATCCTCTTCCTTTAATTCCTTAAAATCACAACCTTCAAGAGAATCTTTAACATTTTTCACTGCATGAAAAGCAGTAGGGCTTTCATACAAAAAATCTATAAGTTCTTTAGCAAACTTCAATTCTTTTGACATAATTAATCCCCTCCTTAAAACGAAATACTAGTAATAGTATACCAAACTTTTACTACATTTCCTATGAATTTTGTGATTTTCCCTAATTTATAACATGTTCTCGTGTTATACTATAGTTATGAGAAAAAATATATTGATAAAGAGGTGTAATAATTGATTTCTCAAAAGCTTATAACAAAATTTATTAAAAATAGTGAAGATATAAAAAATAAGAAAGTCAGAGAACGTTATGGATATCTTGGTGGAGTTGTTGGTATTTTAGTAAATCTAGTTTTATTTTTAATTAAAATCACTGCTGGACTTTTAGTTAATAGTATTGCTGTAATTGCTGATGCTTTTAATAATCTCTCCGATGTTGGTGCTTCATTGGTAACCATTTTTGGCTTTAAACTTTCAAGTAAACCAGCAGATAAAGAACATCCCTTTGGACATGGAAGAATTGAGTACATTTCTGGTCTTATAGTTGCATTTTTAGTAATATTAGTTGGCTTTGAATTCATAAAAAGCTCTTTTGAGAGAATTAAAAATCCTGTTCCTGTAGAATTTTCACTACTTCCATTTATTCTTTTAATCATATCTATATCATTTAAAGTATGGTTAAGTAGGTTCTATAGAGGTATAGGTAACAAAATAAATTCTTCCGCTCTTAAAGCTTCTTCTGTAGACTCAATAAGTGATGTAATATCTTCTTCTACTGTAGTTATATCACTACTAATCTCAAAATTCACATCACTTCCTATAGACGGATATATTGGTTTAGTTGTTTCCTTAGTAATTCTTTATGCAGGATATAACCTAATTAAAGATACTTTAAACCCATTACTTGGAGTTGCTCCTGATAATGATTTAGTAGAAGATATTCAAAAAATGTTATTATCCTATGAACATATAGATGGTGTTCATGACTTGCTAGTTCATAATTATGGTCCTGGAAGAATAATTGCTTCTATTCACGCTGAAGTTCCTCTTGATATTTCTGTTGTTGCTGCTCATGAGGTTATAGATAGAGCTGAAAAGGAAATTTCTTCTGAACTGGGTATATATCTGCTAATTCATATGGATCCAGTAACTACAAAGGATGAAGAGATTCTTAGTGCAAAAAGAGAATTGGAAGAAGTTTTAAATAAAATTCCTCATATATCTTCTTTTCATGATTTTAGAGTAGTAGGTGAAGGTGACTATAAAAACTTAATATTTGATGTAGTAGTTAAGGATGATTTTATAATAACTAAAGAATCAGAACTTAAATTACAAAAACAAATAAATGAGGAAATTAAGAAAGTTTCTCCAAATCACAACGCAATAATTACCGTAGATGCATCTTTTATCTAATTAATTTGAATTTTCATTAACCATTTTTAACTTATATAATATTATGATAGTGTAGAAATCATTGGAGGATTAATTATGACTGGAATATCCACTCACTATTTTTTAGGTGGCAATACCGGAAAAGGCTTTTACTCTCACTTTAATTATATTATTTCCCAAAAGGATGCAACTAGAATTATTTGCTTAAAGGGAGGTCCTGGTACAGGAAAATCTTCCCTTATGAAAAAAATTGGAAAACACTACATTGATAGAGGATATGATGTAGAATTTCATCATTGTTCTTCTGATAGTGATTCTTTAGATGGAGTTCTAATTAAAGAATTAAAAGTAGCTATGCTTGATGGTACATCTCCCCATATGATAGACCCTATTACTCCTGGTGCTGTAGATGATATAGTAAATATGGGAATATGTCTAAAAGAAGAGAACTTTGAGAACATAAAATTTAACATTCTAGCTGTAAATAAAGAAATTGGAAATTCCTTTAGAAGAGCTTACAGATTTTTTGCTGCGGCTAAATCTATTTATGATGATTGGTATACCTTTAATAATGAAGCTTTAAATCTTTATGAACTTAATATTTTAAAAGAAAATTTGAAGAATAGAATTCTTCCTAATACATTCTCATCACTGGGTAAAAAACGCCACTTATTTGCAACAGGATTTACTCCAAAGGGAGTTATAACTTATATTCATAATATAGTAAAAGACATGTCCAGTGTTTATGTACTTAAAGGCTCTCCTGGAACTGGCAAAACTCGTGTTCTTGAATATATTGCAGATGAAGCTACTCGAAGGGGTCTAGATGTAGAGATTCTACACACGCCACTAAATCCTGAAAAAATTGAACATTTATTAATTCCTGAATTAAAGGTTGCTCTAGTAACATCAAATGAAATTACCAAAATAGAATTTCATGGCGAGGAGTATGATATGGATAGTCTATTAGATGCAAATTATATTGAAAAAAAACAAGATGATATAGACGATGTTTCTTCCATTTTTTACATCCTACTTCAAAAAGGTCTTGATTGTATAAAAATAGCTAAAGATTTACATGATGAATTAGAGGAATTCTATGTTCCTAATATGGATTTTAATAAGGCCGACCAAATATATGAAGAAGTATTAAATAAAATTCAAGGATATGAAGATAGCTTATAATATATTAAAAATAAAAAGTAATAGCACCCTGTGATGCTATTACTTTTTTATTTCTTAATAACTATTAAATTATGAAGTGCTCTTGTACACATTATATACATTAGATTGTCCTTGTATCTTTCTTGGATGTCCTCTTCAATTATAATAGCTCCATCAAATTCTAAGCCTTTTGCATAATAACTAGGCATAATCATAGTTCCCTCAGCAATATGAAGATTCTCTTTATCTATAAGCTTTAATGAAATATCTTCTTTTAACAAATCATATATATACTTAGATTGAGATAAATTTTTAGTTATAATAGCTATATTTTCAAGATTTTTTTTCTTTAAGCTAGTTGCTAGCTCTATAATATATTCTTTTATCTCTTTCTCATCCTTTACTAGTATCTCATTAACAGAATCTCCAGTTCTAACCATAGGTACTATGGAAATATCATCTATATACATATTACTATATTCCATGATTTCTTTCGTTGAACGATAACTTTTATTTAACTTAAACATTTCAACTGAATCCTCACTAAATATATCTTTAATACTACTTAAAGAAGAATTACTTCCAATAGGTATTAATTGCTGATTACTATCTCCAACTATAGTCATAGATTTAGTATTTACAAGTTCTTTTAACACTATAAATTGTAGTGGTGAATAATCTTGAGCCTCGTCGATTACTAAATGTTTAATTTCTCTATTAAGCCTTAAGCCCATAAGTTTAGCTTTTAAGTATAATATAGCAACCAAGTCTTCTTCTGTATATTCTTTATTACCATTAAATTCTTCATATATCTTTTCTATATTTTTTCCATCTAAATAACTTAATGTAGCTTTTACTTCTATTACATCTCTTACTAATTCTCTTATTTCTAACTTTCTTTTGAATTCTAAATCATTTATATGAAGTATTAATTCTTCAGGGGTAAACTCTTTCTTTTTCTCTTTATACCTCATTTCAATAGATCTAAACTCTTCATCTCTCACATCCCTAATTCTAGAGAATAAAATCCTTTTAATTTTTTTGCTTCTTCTAAATAATGGTAGTGAAGTAAAGTCTTTTGTAAACATGGCTTTTATTTCTTCTTTAGTTGCTATAACTTTATCTCTAAAGAAAACCGCATCGTTAAAATAACTATCTTCTTCTAGCTTAATAACAAGTTTATCTAGATCCTCCATAAACCTTAATGATCTCTTATAAATAACTTTTTTCTCAAAATCTTTATCTTTATTAAGAATTCTTTCCATAACATCTTTAGTATCTATAACATCATCTACATCTACTAAATCTAAAGCTAAATCTAAAAATGTAGTTTGGAACACTCCAGTCTCTCCTAAAGTTGGAAGAACATTTGAAATATAATCTATAAATATTCTATTAGGACCTAATATTAAAACCTTATTTTCTAAAAGATTTCTGTAATTGTAAATTAAATAAGCAACTCTATGAAGTGCAATAGTAGTTTTACCACTTCCAGCTACACCATCTACAACTAGTATCTTATTCTTATCTTGTCTTATAATCTCATTTTGTTCTTGTTGTATAGTCATAACTATGTCTTTAAGCTTATCTGAAGAGTTTTTGCTTAATACCATTTGAAGAATATCGTCTTTTATATCGATATTAGAATTGAATAATCCCTCTAATTTACCTCTCTTTATGATATATTGAACCCTTCCTAAAATAGAAGCTGTAATTTCTCCTTCAGGTGAATTATACTGTCCAATAGTTCCTGAATTACTATAAAAAAGTGCTGAAATTGGAGCTCTCCAATCTATAATTAGTGGTTCAAAGGTTTCCTCTAAAGTTACTCCAAACCTTCCAATGTATATATCTTCTATCCCATAATCTTCTTCTCTAAAAGTAACCTTACCAAAATAAGGAGAAGATTTTAACACTGTTAGTTCTTTTAATTTTCTATCAGTGCTTTTAAAATTTTCTTCTTTTACGTAGTTTTCATGATCAAAATACTCTATTATCTTATCTTCATCGTCTTTAAATTCTTCTAAAACATTTTTTCTGTATTCTAATATGGCATTGGTTATATGCTTCCTTTTCTCTATACACTTAAGAATTTCATCATTTATTATTTTTATAACATGTTCTAATCTTTCTTCTTCTATGGCAACCTCTAACTGTTTCTTTAATTGGTCTTTAAGATCATTTGACATAAAACCACTTCCTTTATTAGATTCTTATAATGAATTTTCATAGTAACTTATTATAAGTTCTATATATTAATCTTAAACCCTTTCATCTATGCAAAATTAGTATAATATATAGATGGATAAAGTTTACTTATACTATTTCTTCCCAACCTCTTATATCAGTAATTCCAAGGCCAGGTTCATCGGACAAAGTGATTTTATTTCCTTCAAAGATTGCTCCTCCAACTATAGGGTCCTCTGCAAAGTATATCATTGTATCTAAATCTGCTGTTATCATATTTCCTCTTGAAGCTGCAAAGCTTGCTGCTGCTGTGATTCCAATTTTGCTCTCTAACATACAACCAACCATACACCTTATACCCATAGTATCTGCCATATTGTAAATTCTTATGGCATTTTGTATTCCTCCACATTTCATCAGTTTTATATTGATTAAGTCACAAGCTCTATTCTGAATTACCTTAAAGGCCTCTGGGGATCCAAACACTGATTCGTCAGCTAAAATCATAGTATCCACATTATCTTTAATAAATTTTAATCCTTCGATATCCCAACCTTTAACTGGTTGTTCTACAAACTCTATATCTAAATCTAATTGCTCTATCTTCTTAATTATCTTTATTGCATCTTTAGGTGACCAGCCTTGATTACCATCAACTCTTACTTTTATTCCTTTTCTAATAGCACGTCTAATAAATTTCACTTTTTCAAAGTCTGATTCTACATTATTTCCAAGCTTTATCTTTATATTAGTATAGCCATCTCTAGTAGCTTCATAGGCTGCATTTATCATATTTTCCATCTTATCATCATCTTGTATAGTTATATCTGTAAGTACCGTTGAATTAAATCCTCCTAATAACTTATACAAAGGAGTATTTACTCCTTTACTCCAAAGATCATATATAGCAATTTCTACAGCTGCTTTTGCGCTATTATTTCCTTTAATGCATTCATCCATAACTTTAAAAATGCATTGAAGACACGTAAGATCCATTCCCTTAATAAATGTAGTAATATGTTTAATAGCACCTACAATTGAACTTTCTGTCTCCCCTGTCACTCTTGGTGCTGGAGCTGCACTTCCTATCCCCACATCTCCATTTTCCGTAAAAATCTTTACAACTACTTCGTTAGAATAATTATAAACTCCGTTTTTAGTTACGAATGGTTTTTTTAATGGCATTGTAATTCTACCAACTTTAACATCTGCAATAATCATCTTTATACCCCTACTACTTATAAATTTATATTTTTAATATTATTAATCTATCCGAATTTTATTCATATAAAATATGCTTAAAATAAAATATGATAGATTTTTTACATTTCCGTAAAAATTTCTATCTAGTCAAGTCATAATTATACACCAAAGCCTAAAGTAGTCAAGCTATATAGTAGGTTGTTTTTGTTCAATTTATTTATTTAAATAGTAGATATTACTCTCAATGTCTACATATTTCCTAATATCAACCCTGGTTATGTTTTATTCCTATGAATTTTATCCACCTCTTTCTAGCAATATATCTTATGTACATTACAAGCCTCTCTATAGCTACTTCTTCCGTATCACCTAATCTCCTTGCCATCTCAAGTGCAATGTCATATATACTTCTTTTACCATCTATTAAAATCCATGCCAGTGATGATTTATCATCAAAAACTATATCACTAAGATTATTTTTTTTCACTAACCATCTTGCGAACTTTTCTATAGGTTTGTTATGTTCAAAGTATAGAGTAACTATATTATTATCATTAATTTTATAGTTATCATGTTCAATTTGGGGAATATATAAAAGAAAATTCTTTTCTTCTTTATTTTGTGTTTTTTTACCTTTCATACAAATCACCTACAAATTAGTTAAGAGCCTTAACGGCTCTTAACTTTAATATTATTCATAATTATATCCATATTTTTTAATATTATAAGAAATATTATCAATAATCATAATTTACCTTTAAGTTCTTTCATTATCTCCACTACAAGAAATAAGATAAATAATTACTCCAAGAATTATAAATATACCTGTTGAGAATATAGAATTTTGGGTTAACCCTTCAAAATTAAGTCCAAAGGCCACATTAAGTCCTAAAGTAGCAAACCCTGCAACTACTATACCCATTAATGCATCTCCAGCAACTAATCCGGAAGATATAAGAATACCTCTCTCTACTTTTTCTTTCATAATGGATTCATTTTTCTTAAATTTCTTCTCAACAAATATTCTAATTATACCACCTGATAATATACCTGCATTTAAATGTATTGGTAAGTATAAACCAAGAGCAACCGGTAGTACTGGAAGACCGGATATTTCTGCAAATATAGCTATCGATACCCCCACAAACACAAGTACCCAAGGTAATTCACCAGTCATAACACCTCCGATAACCATTGACATAAGAGTGGCTTGTGGTGCTGGCACTGCTTCTGAACCAATTCCATATGTATTATGAAGCATTAATAATACATATCCAGAAACTATAGCACCAAATATTAACCCTAAATACATTCCAATTTGTACTTTCTTTGGAGAACCACCAATTACAAATGTAGTCTTTAAACTTTGAGCTGTACCACCAGCAACTGCTATAGCTACACATACTATACCACCTACCATAACAGCTGTAATCATTCCCTCTTGCCCTGTATTTCCAGTTATTTTTAATATAGCTGTAACAAATAGTAAAGTAGCAATAGTCATACCCGATACAGGATTATTTGATGCACCAATTATACCAACCATTCTTGCAGAAACTACTGCAAAGAAGAATGAAAATACTACTGCCATTAGTGAGCCTATTATCCCTACTCTAATTTGTGGTAATAACCATGCAAGAATAAATACCAGTATTGCTGAAGCTATTACCCAAACAATTGGAGGATCTTCATTTATTCTAGTAGTTGCACCACTTTCCTTTTTACCTATACCTGACATGGCTTCTTTAAAAGACCTAATAATGGTTGGTGCAGATTTTCCTAAAGAAATAAATCCTCCTGCGGCAACAGCTCCCGCTCCTATATATCTTATATACTTACTCCATATATCTGAAGCTCCCATCTCAGAGATTAACATAGTTGAAGGAAATAAAGGTTCTGGAACTGTACTACCTATATATTTAATAAGTGGTATTAATCCAAGCCAAGCTACAAGAGATCCTCCAAACATAAATGCCGATGCTTTTGTACCTACAATAAATCCAACTCCTAGAAGTGAAGCTAATGTATCTATTCCAAATACGGAATTTTGATATGCAGGTATAACCCATTCTGGTCTTTCACTCCAAAGAGCAAATCCTCCAGAAGCTAACTTATAACCTCCACCAATTCCGAGACCCATTAAAACCATTTTAAATCCACTACCACCTTCACTTCCATTAACTAAAACTTCAGCTGCAGCCATAGATTCTGGATATACTAAATTTCCATGCTCCTCAACTATTAAAAATTTTCTTAAAGGAGTAACAAAAAATATACCTACTATCCCTCCTAGAAGAGTAACAATAACTATTGTAGAAACCCTTAAGGTAATTCCCCATAAAATAATTGCTGGTAGTATAAATATAATTCCACCTGCTATAGATTCTCCAACTGCTGCAATTGAAGCAACCATATTAGCCTCTAATATATTGTTTCTTTTAAATAATCCTTTTAAAATCCCTGTGGCAAGTATTGCCCCAGGAATACCTGCTGAAATTGTAAGACCAACCTTTAATCCTAAATAAGTGTTTGCAGCAGCAAATATCATTGTAAATACTGCACCCATTAGAATAGAATAAACACTTGACTCAGGCATTGCCGTTGTAGTTGATATAAAAGGCATATAATCATCACCTTTTATACCACCATAGGCAGTATGGGATAATCTCTTATTATCTTTCATTTATAATTCCTCCTTTGTAAAATATATTAGTCACATTAATTATGCATCTTTAGACTTATTTTTAATATTTACTTTTCCCCTTATTCCATTACTTACCACTTTATTTTATTGCCGATTTTAGTTATTGTTAAATTCCCTTATACCTTTAAATATATTTTATGGATATGAATTTATCTTTCCCTAAATATAGTTTAATTATTATTGTATTTAGCATAAATTAAAATAAAAAAATGGTGAAATAAATTTCACCACTTCAATACTTCTTTAACATTTTACTTACTTATACACTATTTTAGTTTACCAAACCTATCAAAAGGAAATATAATAAATTTTCCTTCTCCCTGTATGTCTTCAAAAGATATATAAGGATTTTCCCATAATCGTGCATCAATAGAATTTCCTCTATTATCTCCCAAAAATAAATAACAACCTTCTGGCACATTAAAGGAACCTGTAGTATCACTAAAACTACTTACATAATTCTCCTCTAGAAACTCACCATTTATATATACACTTCCATCTGATTGAATTTCTACATTCTCTCCTGGAAGACCTACTACTCTTTTAATCAAGTCTTTATTTAGCTCATCAGAATGAAATACTAAAATATCTCCTCTTTTAATAGATGATGGTTTATAAGTTCTCAATGAAAATATTCTATCTCCTGGTGTAATAGTGGGATACATAGATTTAGTTGGGACATTTACATTGAAAAAAATAAACTTATTTATTAAAAATCCTAAAATTATAGCAATTAACGCTGGTATTATCCATTCTTTAAGAAATTTTATCACTAATTATTCCCCCCAAAGTCATTTTAAGTTTTTTATATTACTATATTACCACATTTTAAACAATAAATATCATCTTATCATATATTCTTTTATTATCTAATTTATTACCACTTATTAATTTATTTAATAGTAGGTGAAAAACATACCTACTATTAAATTATAAAAACTACAAATACTAATATCGTAAAATAATTTTATATTAATTAAAATTATTTGTTTATATAAATATTTAATTATATAATGGGAGGTAATATTTTGATTAATAGAAGAATTGTTACTTATAATCAAGAAGAAGATTTTTCTTATTTAAAAACTACTTCTAGTCTTTCTACTTCTATTGAAAATATGAGTTCAGAACTTTGTATCAAAGAACTAAAAAATATTACCTTAGTTCCTAGAAGTGGAACTCATAATAATTTTAAAATAGGAGAAGAAATTATTATGTATGTAATCTCCGGTGAATTACTATATAGCGATAACATAGGAAATTTAGAAACCCTTTCATCTGGAAATTTTCTTTATATTAATTCTATGCATGGGATAACCTATGATATTTTTAATAGTGGCATTGATTTTCTAGATATTATTGAAATAACCTTATACACCAATAATAACTCTTATATTCAAAAAAAGAATAGTAAATCTCCTATATTAAATAAATATGACTTTAAAAATTCTATTGAAAATCAGTGGATATACGCTATTAGTCCTTTAAATGGTCTGGCTCCTATTAAATCTAATTGTGATATTAATATTTATTTTGCATTACTACAACCTAACAAGGATTTAACTTTTACAATTAACAAAGATAGACAAGGCTATTTATTTCAATGTTATGGAGAAACTGAAATTTTTACAAATAATTCTGATAATATTACCATAACAGGCTCTGACAGCGCTTATATTTCCAATGAAACTTTTGAAGTAAAAGCAAATATCCCTAGCAATATACTTCTCATTGAAACTGCAACTTAGTAAACATTAAGGCTATGTGAAATTTATTAGAAATTTTAGCTCTGTAGATTTTTTCTTATACATAGCCTTAATATTTTTTTCTTATAATATCTTCTTTAAAAACTCTTTCTTTAAATTTCAATAGTCTAATATATTTATTATGTGATATTTTATTATTTTTATCGTATAAATAATAAAAGAGTTTTTTGGGGAGGTATCAAGTATTATGAATATTATTGCTATTATAGATATTGGTTCAAATACGGTTCACCTACTAATTGTTAATATAGATGATAAGTCCAATCCAAAGATTATAGATGAAGATAAGGAACATTTAAGACTTGGAGCTACCTTAGCTACCAATAAAATTATAAGTTCTGAAAAAACCATTCATGTAATAACAGTTTTAAAAAAATTTTTACGTTCTTGCATTATAAATAAAGTTTCTAAAATCATATGTGTAGCTACGGAAGCTTTAAGAGTAGCTGAAAATAGTAACTATGTTCTTGATTTAATAAAAGCTCATACTGGAATTTTAGTTCAGGTTTTGTCACCTAAGGAAGAAGCTTATTTATCTTACCTAGGAGTTTTTTCTACTTGTGATCTAGATAAAGGTATAATAATGGACACTGGTGGAAATAGTACAGAATTAATTTTTGTAGAAGAGGGTAAATTTACAAATTACACTAGTATTCCTCTAGGTTCTATAAACATAACTGAGAAAATAAAAGTTAATAAGCGTGGCAGATACTTGAGCTGTGACTACAACGAGGATTTTTTCTATAAGCTATTTTCTAATATACCTTGGATTGAAAGCTTTTATGGAAGCTCTTTAGTTGGCATTGGCGGAACTTTTAAGAATCTCGGAAAGATATATTCTAATTATTTAACAAATTCATGTTCATCTACTAACACAATAGAATTTTCCAACCCTCATGAACTAAAAACTCTTTGTGAAAGCCTTAAAGTTATAAGTTTAAAAGAGAGAGAAAACTTACAAGGTCTTTCAAAAAAACGTGCTGATATTATATTAGGTGGATGTGAAATAATAACTCATATTGTAAACTATTGTAACTTCTATAACATTATTATATGTAGTGAAGGCTTAAGGACTGGTATATTAAATAATTATTTAAATTCCACTAATCAACCCATTGAAGCGCATATAAATATTTAACTATATAACTATTTTATAAGTAAAATAGTTATATAGTTGCATATGTATGTCCATTATAATAAAAATAAAAACCACCTTAAAAAGATGGTTTTTATTTTTATATGAATTTTGATATAATTAAATATATAAAGTGAGCTGATATACCTGCTATTAATCCACCAAATGTATGACTAACAATAGCTTTACCTGTTAATTCCCTACACTTTAAACCATCCATCATCGCAACGTGAGTACTTAAATATCCACTCCAACACATCCCCATAGCTGTAAATACTGCAATTTCATTACCGCCTATTAATCCATTTTGTAACATTTCCGGTACTAAACCAATTGCAGCTCCTGCTGCCCCTAAAGATGTTATCGGGAAAGCTATAGCTTCAGGACTTTGGAAACCAAATAACGGAACTAATATAAATTGTAGTTTTTCCCCAATCCAAGGTAAGAGTGCGATACCTTCTGATGCAGCTCCAGTGTAAGCTCCAGATGCAGATGGTCCATTAGTAAGCATTAAAACTAAAGTACAAATTATTAAAACTCCTGGAATTATAGCAAGTCCCATTTGTACTCCTGAAGCTCCTCCTTCAAGCATAGCACCAATAAATCTTTCTCCAACACTTCCATCTCTAATTTCTCTATAGTTCATCATGTCAAAACCAGTATCATTGTCTTGTACACACATTTCTTCTTTTCCATAAATTTTTGCGGTTTGTCTAAGCATTAATCTAGTGCTTATAATACTTCCTATTACAGCTCCTACATTACCTATTATAGCTGGCAGTATAAAACTTTCTCCTATAGGTGACTTTTGTCCCATCATATAGGTAGTAATAATCAACCCCATTCCAAAGGCTGTTCCTAAATTAGTTAAAGCTGGCAACTGATATTTTTTAAAATATCTTCTAAATCCTTTATCATCTGCTAAAGTAAGTATAGCAGGATTATCAGACAGATAGGTGGTTAAAACTCCTATAGCACTAGCACCAGGCAAATCATAAAGTGGCTTCATTAATGGTGATAACAATTTGTTAATTAAAGATACCACTCCAAATTCTGATAGAAGTGCAGATATAGCTCCTGCCAATACTGCAATAGCCATTATATAAAAAACTGTTTTCATTAATAAGCTATACGCAGTTTCCATTAGGGTATTAAACATATTTATGGTTCCCATAACGCTTCCCATACCTATGAAAAAACCTAAAAATAAAATTAGAAATATAATACCTTCTTTGCTAACGGCCTTTTTCAAACCCTTCTTATGCGTCAATTATTGCTCCCCCTTATTTTAAATTTTAAATCTTTTATGAATATTCCATATTTATTATGAATTATTTACCCATTAATGTCAATGGTTATTATTCGTAAATTTTTTCACTTTTTATTTCATATTTATAAATATTTTTAAATTAAATTTTATATTTGATTGTTTCATAGATTTAATTTTCACTTTAATAAATTATATTCTTATGCTATGTATTCCTTTACACTTTTTTATTTATACTATATTAGTTATTTCTTAAAATAAAAGGTATCTAAAAATTTTATTATCTAGACACCTTTATCTTAATGACTTTTCAATACACATTTGTTTAAAACTTTAACCTACATTGAAAAAATTCTTGTTCTGAAATTTCTGAAATTCCATTAATGCAAAAACTATTACTTTCTTTATCCTCAATAAATTTATTCATTATTAGCGAATCATCAAATTTAATTTCCTTAATAAAGTTAAGTTGCATATAAGATATTTTCTTTACTCTATGCCAATCTAAAGAAAAGAAATCTTCTATAAAAGAAATATATTTAGCATTATTAACATGATTATTTATATCTATATCATTGTAATATAACTTCCTATTGACAGTTTCTATAGCTTCACCTGGCATCTTTATCTTGTTAAGCTTATTATCAATGACATCCCCTACATTAATATTTATATCTACTGGGCACATGGACGGCTTTTGTGGAAGTCTAGTTTCAATATCTACAATTAAATAATATATCAAAACTCTACCAATAACTTGTCCATCCTTATCCTTAATCTTAAATCTTCTTTTCATAAAGACTTTTTCACGGCCACCTAAACAAGTTTCTACTGTTATATCTTCTCCAACCTTAGGATATCTCTCCATTGTAATTTCAACTCTAGATACTACCCAAAATAATCCTTTATTCATCATAGACTGAAAATCCACCCCCAAAATTTGAGAATGACCTTCTGAAACTTGTTGAACATAATCCATTATTGTAAATAATTTAACATTTCCCATAAAGTCTCCTTCATGAAACTTTATAGTGAATTGTTCTTTATAATTTAGCTCCAAAATTACACCTTCTTACGCCACTTTTCTTCTTTATTCCTTATTTATATTATCTTACTATGTAGATTTAATAACAAAATTAGTATATCATAATTTATATATAACATAAAGTTAAGGAGAATAAGTTATGAATAATTTAACAAATAAGCACTTGGTTGTTATTTCAATTGATGGATTAAAAGCAGCTGATTTTGATATAATAAGTAACTTACCAACTTTTTCACAATGCATTCAAAAGGGATCAGTAGTTAGAAATGTTAAATCTATATATCCATCATTAACATATCCAGCTCACACTACCATAGTTACAGGTAAGTATCCTAAAAACCATGGGGTTGTAAACAATAAATTATTAGAACCTGAAAAAGCTGCCCCAGATTGGTTTTGGTTCAGAAAATATGTAAATGGTCCAACACTATATGATATGGCAAAAAGTAGAGGGCTTACTGTAGGATCTATATTTTGGCCTGTTACTGGTAGATCCTCTATAAAATATAATATGCCTGAAATTTTCTCTAACAATAAATATATATCTCAAGAAATGGCATCACTTCTAGGTGGAAGCCCTATATACCAATTCAATTTAAACAGAAAATTTAAACATCTCCTTGATGGTATAAAGGAGCCTAACTTAGATAATTTTGCTACTGCTTGTGCTATAGAAACCATTAAAAAGTATAAACCTAACTTACTTTTACTACATCTCTTAGACTTAGACAGTCAACGTCATGGTTATGGTACTGATTCTAAAGAAGCTGTAGAATCACTTCATCGCCATGATGGGAGATTAGCTGATGTAATAAAAGCTCTGAAAGAAGCTGGTATATATGATAATTCTTCTTTAGTTATTTTAGGTGATCATGGATTTCAGGACTTTAATAAAGTTATTACCTTAAACACCCTATTTAAAAATCAAGGGTTAATAAGCATGGGTGATAATAATAGACTTAATTCTTGGAGAGTATATGTAAAATCTTGTGATGGAAGTGCCTATGTATACGTTAAGGATGACTTTAATAAAAATCTCTCCTCAAAAGTTTATAATATTTTAAAAGCCTTATCTCTTGATGAATCTAAGGGAATTGCAAAGATATATAGAAATGATGAGATAATAGATTTAGGTGGTGATCCTAAGGCTACATTTATGATTGAAGCTAAAAGAGGTTTTATTTTTATTGATAAATTTAATGATACTATAGTGACTTCAACCACTCCTAAAGAGGGAAAATCTAACGGAAATCATGGTTATCATCCTAATAGTCCTGATATCCATACTCTCTTTATTGGATGTGGTGAAGAGTTTAAAGAAAACATTTTTATGAATAATATGAATTTAGTGGACATAGCCCCTACCCTCTCAAAAGTTTTAGGTATTAAATTTCCAAAATGTGATGGAAGGGTAATTGATGAAATATTGACTATTCCTTAATTCTTTAAGAATAATCTATGATGTAATAAAGAGATAAGAATTTAAATTAAATTCTTATCTCTTTCCTAATTATTATACTATCATATGCATACAAAGGGCACTCAAAGTTCCAACTACAACTCCTGCACCTACATCTGTTGGATAATGTACACCAAGATAAACCCTTGAAAATCCCACAAGACTAGCAATTACTATAGATACTACTGCTAATCCAGTAAAGCTTAGTGCAATACTAACTCCAATTGAAAAAGCTGCAGTGGTGTGACCCGATGGAAAGGAATAATCATCTACACCTATCTTCTTTATGTTTAGCGTTGGAAACTTTATATATGGTCGTATCCTATTTTTTACTCTCTTTAGAAAGTGAGTAATACCCCCAGAAGTAATAATTGATAAAGATGCTAGAAATCCTAGGTTCTTAATTTCTTTACTTTTAGACATTACAGTCATCACAACAAAAACCATACAAAATGTAGCAGACCCTAAAAATGTTACATATGGCATAATTTTATCTAAAAACTTGCATCGTAATTTTTTATTTATAAACTGCAATAGTGTTATATCCACTTTTTTTATTAATTCTATCATAGATCCTCCTAAAAACATCATAAATAGATTATATATAAAAATAAGATAAAATAAAAGTTTTTCATTTAATTCTTTCTTATTTCTCTCTTATAATAAATAATTAGATTTTATGAATATATTATTCAGATTATTATTATAGTATATTTATTAGGATAAATGCAGTTTAAATGATAAAATATTTATAAGAAATATGTTTTATACATGTTATATATTCATGTTTAGGAGGTCTCTATGGAAATTTTACAATTAAAAGAAATAAAGAAAAAGATTTTAAGAAAGCTTTATAACTCTCATTTCTTAAAATCTGAAAATATATCTCAAAAATTTCTTGATAAGCATATAAACTCACCAGTTTTTTTATACACACTCCAAGACATTTTAGTGGAAAAAGATTTTTCTCCATCTAAAGTTCTTTATCTATGTACTCCTTTATTAAGTGATTTATATGAAGAAGGCCCTAATGAATGGTTAGTATATTTATATAATTATGCCTTAAGCAAGAATTTTAAAGATGCAGTAACTATAGAATTAGATTCAAAATTAACTTCAGGATGTGAAATATTCCTTAGAATTTATAAGGTTCTATGTAATATAGAAAAATCCATATCTGATTCAGATTGTTGGCAAGCAAAATATCCTTTAATAACTTTAACAGATAGTGAAATTGAAGAACTAGAAAGAAAAGATGAATATTTAAAATTCATTAAAGCCTTTGACCGTGACTATGTATATGAAATGATGAAGCTTAATGGAGAAATATTTAAGTATAATACTTTAGATCACATCTGTGGTGTACATTACCTAGCTATGTTTTTAGCACGCCAACTTAAAACTAAAGGGTTACCTATAGATTTAGGAAGAGTCTCTGGAGCTGCTGCTGGACATGACATTGGAAAATATGGATGTAAAGGTGAAGAGCTAAAACGCGTTCCACATCTCCACTACTATTACACAGACCAATGGTTTAGAAACCGCAATATAAATTATATTAGAAATATCGCTATAAATCATTCTACTTGGGATTTAGAACTTGAAAATCTATCTTTAGAATCATTAATACTCATCTATTGTGATTTTAGAGTTAAAAATGTATTTACTAATTCATATCCTACTATGCATATTTTTTCTTTAGAAAACTCTTTTAAAGTAATTCTTCAAAAACTAGAAAATGTTGATGCTAAAAAGGAATCTCGTTATAAAAAAGTATATGGCAAGTTAAAAGACTTCGAAGATTACATAAAGAGTATTGGTATAAATGTTGATTTAGATTTTAAAGAAGACAATTTAACTTCTGCAAACCCTCCAATATATTCTTTGCTTAGAGGAAAAGAAATAACTGATAGTATGAAACATTTAGCAATAAATCACAATATAAATCTTATGTATTTATTACGTGATGAATATTCGTTAAATACTATATTAGAACAGGCTCGAAGTGAGAATAACTGGAAAAATCTTCGCCAATATATAAGAGTATTAGAAGAATATTGTACTTACTTTACTCAAAAACAAAAGCTACAAACTCTAGAATTTCTTTATGACAATTTAGCTCATAGAGAAGATGACATTCGCCGTCACTGTGCATATCTAATAGGAAAATTAATAGCTATTTTTGATGAAGATTATAGTAAAGAATTACCTAAAAATGTATCTATAGATAAACCTAACATAAATAGTTATCAATTATTTGAAGAGTATATTTCATTAATGCTTTATCCTAGCGGTAAACTAGTAAATGCTCATAAAAACTGGATTGGCTATAATACTAAAGTCATGGTTAACTCTGTTTTTATAAATTCCAGAAAAATTTTTATGAAAATATATAGAAGTATTCTCTTGAAACATTATATGTCTCAAAACATAACTTCTTTTGAAACTCAGCTGTATTTACTCTATACCGCAAAGTATATATCTTTTGAGTCCTATGATGAAACTTTAGATTCACTCATAGAATTCATTATTGATAAAGTAAAAAAAAGAAATGTAGTTATAAGATTAGCTGCTCTTGAAAGTTTAAACGATATAATTCCTAAAATACCACCTACTCATTCTATACTTGATTATATGATTAAAAATCTTGGAGAAATTAAAACTAGAAGGAAAAATTCATCTGAAAATTATTTATATTTAAAAATTTTCACAACTCTTAATATGGATGACCATATATCTCTTTTTAAAACTTACTGTAAGGAAGATTATAATAAAATCCCAGATATCTTCCTTAGCAACTTAAAAACAGCTACTAATTGGGTGGTAAAAAAACATCAGATAGATATACTTCTTAATTATACACTCTATATTGCGCCAACTACAGGACTTCATACTTGCATTCACTTTTGTAATATGTTAAAAGTTAGTGCTATGGAAAGTGTTAGAAATAGTGCAGGCTCTTCAATACTTAAAATTATGCCTAACCTAAATGATTCAGAAAGAAATGAAGTAGCTATAGAGCTTTTACGTGGACTAGAAATTGAAGGCCAGAAATTCACAGAATATATATCACCTTTCTTAGGTCAGATAATCTTATGGCTAGCACCTAATGAATTAGATGAAATTATTGATGATTTAAAAAGTAAAATTAAAACTTCAAATGAAGATGTTAAGATACTAATTCTTAAAGCTATAGGAATCTCCTTGTCTAACTATGATGTATATAAATCTCGTTATAATGAAAATGAAAAAATTTATAATGAAAGATTAAAATCAATGTTATCTATTATTTTAAATGGTATAGGTGATTATAAGGATAAGGTTAAACAAGCAGCCATAATCACTCTTGGTAAGGATATATTTGGAAGTTCAACAATTTCTATAAATGATAAGTTATATGTTTTCAAATTAGTATCTAAAAAAATTCTTACTCTTGTAGGTAATGATGACAATAATAGATTACTTTTACTAACCAATGCAGCTGCTCTAAATCACATCTATAGATTTATAGCAGACTATACTTTTTTAAATGGCGATATTCTTATAGATATACCTAAGAAAATAGCATTTTTCCCTGGTACCTTTGACCCTTTCTCTTTAGGACATAAGAATATTTCTAAAGCAATTCGTGATTTAGGTTATGAAGTATACTTAGCCGTGGATGAATTTTCTTGGTCTAAAAAAACCTTACCTAATCTTTTAAGAAAAATATTAATTAATTTATCAATTTGTGATGAATTTAATATTTATATATACCCTGAAACTATGCAAGTGAATATATCTAATACTGATGATTTAAGAATGCTTAAGGAATCATTTTCAGATTCTCAAATATTCTTTGTTTCAGGTAGCGATGTACTTTTAAATGCCTCTTGCTATCGTAATCCTGTGGAAGAGGATTCCATTCATACTTTTAATCACATAATTTTTGAAAGAGGTAATTCAAAAAAACTTTTAGCTGCTAAATCTCTTATAAATGGCACTGTAGAAGTATTAAAACTTCCAGCTAAATACTCTACCATAAGCTCTAGTCAAATCAGAAACTATATAGATAGAAATAGAGATATTTCAACCTTAGTAGATCCTTTAGTTTCTCAATATATTAATGAAAATGGTTTTTACCAACGAGAACCCCTAGATAAGCTATCTGTAAATGAAAGTCACTTAGATTTTGAATTTGTTGATGAAGTTACTGATAATATAATATTAAAATTATTTTCTCATTTAAACTTTAGTAATGAAATAAAATCTATCTTATCAGAACTTAAAGATAAGGAAGCTCCTAAACTAGTAATGATTAAAGATTCTAAAAAAAGTGAAATTCTAGCTATTGCCGCAATGCATTGGGTTCGTTCAAATAATCTTTACGATGAAGTTAAAGATGAGAATATTTCTAGAGCACTTCGTTCCCTATCTACAGGAAGAATGATATTTATAGATGGAATTTATGTTACTGATAGAGAAAAATATAAATTTCTTGAGCAAATTATTTTAACTGAGGCACTATCTTATGCTATTTCTAAAGATTATGAATACGCTGTCTTTAATCCATGCCATAGTTCATTAACTAGCTCAACCTTAGTAGAAATAATGCTATCCCAAGGTTTTGTAAATATTGGCTCTAAAAATAAGGAGTCTCCTGTATTAGCAGTTAATATGACTAGTCCATGTATTTTGAACTTAGATGTAGAAAATATTTTAAAAGAACCTTTTAGAAGTAACTCTAAAATTAAGAATGTAATTAATTCTAGAAGAAAATTATTGCAAGGTGCTCTTTCAAAATTATATCCTAATGAACTTTTACTTTGCTTTAATAGCGAAGTACTTCATCAAAAAATGATAAGAAATATTTGTCATGAAAATAGTATCTCTACTTATGTAAAAGCATCTAAGGAATATGGTGAAGCTATGTGTGTACCTTATGGTGATATTTTAGATAGAGATTTAGTACCAAATACTGTTACCAAATCCCTTCATACAGAAAAGTATTATTATGGTGATATGAAGAACTTCTTTATAGGCGAATCTCCCTATTACCTATCTTTAAATAACCAGATGAAAATGATAAAGTCATTTAATCGACCAATTTTTTTAGTAGATAACATTCTCCATAAGGGGTATAGAATGAGAGCCTTAGACCCTATACTAATTAATCAAGGAATTAATGTGAAAAAAATCCATTGCGGTATTCTCTCTGGTAGAGGAAAAGATTTAATGGATATGCAAAATAGGCAAGTCTCTAGCGTATACTTCATACCTAGACTCAAAATTTGGTTTAATGAGAATTCTTTATATCCATTCTTAGGTGGAGATGCTATATGGAGAGGAGAATTTCCTAAACGAAACTTAATTCCATCAATTAATAGTATATTACCATACACTTACCCAGTATTCATAAAAAATACTTCCCACGAAAATGTTTATAATTTTTCTAAAGTTTGTCTTGAAAATTCTATAGAAATACTAAAAATACTTGAAAGAGAATATCATAACATATATGGGAGAAATCTAACCCTTTCATCACTAGGCGAAGTTATAACTACTCCTCGAAGTCCAGATATTGGAAAAGGAATTGAATATGATTTATCATCTACTCCATCAGCCCTAGTTGAAAAGGATTTAGAACTACTTACCAGACTTGAAAATATGCTATAAAAGGAGAGCTATACATGTTTTACTATATATTTAATAATAATTTAATTATAACTAATGAATCTATAACACGAGATGACTTTATCTCTACAGATGAAAATTTCTGTAAAAACTATACTGGTAAGATCTTTGCTTTAACTTCTATAAATTGTGAAAATTCTAGAAGATCCTTTATAGTCTCTACTGAAAATCTTTTGTTTTTAGATAAAGAGGATTTAAGTATACTTAAATCCTCTTATAAGATAAATAAAACAATACCTATCTGGCTTAAAAATGCCATTAATGAAAAAAGAGTTATTTCCTTAAATACTAATTATCCAAACTTTCTAGATGTGATAGTCTATTCTACCCCTCTAAAGTGGAGAGTAAATGTAGTTGGTTTAGGAGATGTAGGTGCAACTCTTTTAACCGGCCTTAAACTTCTAGGTAATGATGTAATATCTAGTTTAGGCATTTATGATAAGGATTTTAAAAAAGTGAATCGACTTAACCTTGAATTATCTCAAATTTTATCTTGCGACGGTAAAGAAAACAATCTACAAATTCTTCCCTTAAGGGAAGAAGATTTGTTCAACTGTGATATGTTTGTATTTTGTGTATCTGTAGGTATTCCGCCTATAGGAAAAGAAGAAAAAGATGTAAGACTTGTACAGTTTGATGGTAACAGAAAAATCCTTAAAGTATATGGACAAATGGCAAGAGATGCAAAGTTCAAAGGAATCTTTGCAGTAGTATCTGATCCTGTAGATTTATTATGCAAATCTCTTTTTATTGATAGCAATAAAAATAAGGATGATACCCTTGATTTTCAAGGTCTTGCTCCAGAGCAGATTCGCGGATATGGATTGGGGGTTATGAATGGTAGAGCAGCTTATTATAGTAGTTTAAGGGAAGATACTGCGAATTATTTACAAGAAGGTAGAGCTTTTGGTCCCCATGGTGAAGGATTAATAATTGCTAATAGTATTGAAAACTTCAATGAGTCTGCCTCGGATTTTCTTACTGAAAAGGCTAAAACTGCAAATTTGGAAGTTCGTGCTACCGGATTTAAACCTTATATAGCTCCAGCCCTATCTTCTGGAGCTCTCAGCATCCTTGATACAATTAAAGGTAACTTCCACTATTCTTCAAACTTTATTGGTGGTACCTATATGGGGTGCAAAAATAAATTTCTAAATGGATGTACAGAAAACGAAACATTAGATTTACCTTTAGAATTAATGAATAGATTAAAAAATACCTATAATCTTTTAAATGAATTGTATAATAAAAAATAATAAGAATAAACTGTTTATATATCTAATATTTTTTATAACAAAAATGTTAATAATAATACTTTGTTAGGAGGGATAATAATAGAAACTTTATATGTGATATTACCAAATAAAAATACATCTCCTATATTGAATACTATGGTGTCTCATTCACTTAAAAATATACATCATGTAGTAATAGATGATGTATGTAATCTTCCTGATTTATCCTATAAAAAATTACTTTTTGTAGCTCAGGTTGACGATGTTGGTTATGATATCCCTATGATTAACCTTCTATCAAAACTTCTAGAGAAAGGTAAAGACACCTTACTTGGATCTACAGGTGCTATTCTTATATATAGTATTGATGATCATGGTACAAAACGTTTTGCTCAAGATATTGTATATATTGCTAATAATATGGGATGTGCTTTTATAGGCCATCCTCTAGTAGAAGCCACTAGTTCTTTAAAAAATTTTTTAACCTGGCAAAAGACTATGGATATGTCATTGAATGATATTTGTTATGATCTCTGTAGGAAACTAGTCAATCGCCTTGTAAAGGATAATCCTAAGACTCTTCAAAGTGGAAAGATTTCTGTTATATACTCTAGTCCACATAAATCATCTAATACCTTAGACCTATGGCACCTAGTATCTGATCATATTAATTATTTTCAAATTAATGAAATACAAATTGAAAGAGGAGAAGTGCTAGATTGTATAGGATGTCCTTATAAACTTTGTCTTCATTATGGAAAGAAAAAAGGTTGTTTCTATGGAGGTATTATGACAGAAAATGTTCTTCCTGCCATTGAAGAAAGTGATGCAGTAATTTGGCTATGCCCTAACTATAACGATGCTATAGCAGCTAATTTAACAGCTGTAATAAACCGTCTTACAGCACTATATAGAAGATGTAACTTCTATAATAAATCCATCTTTGCTGTAATAGTATCTGGAAATTCTGGTAGTGATTGTATTGCTAAACAATTAATAGGTGCTCTTAATATAAATAAAGGATTTAGGCTTCCACCTTATTTCTCTATTCGTGCCATAGCCAATGATCCTAAAACGATTTTTTATGTAGAAAATATAAAGATGAAAAGTGAAGATTTCAGTAAAATAATTATAAATAATATAAAGGTGTAGAGATTACTCTCATACACCTTTATATTATTATTATTTTTATTTACTTACTAGCTACTTTAAATAAATTGAAGCTATTTTTTAAGATCATAACTCCAATTTGTAATACCACCTAAATCACACACATTAGAATAATCTAAGTATTCTAGCATCATTGCAGCTCTAGCACTTTTATTGCCGCTATAGCAATATACACATACAGTTTCATCTTTATTCTGAACTATATCTTCAATGTCATGAGAAATATCACTTAAAGAAATCAATATGGCCCCTTCTATATGTCCTTCTCTATAAGCCTGCTCATCTCTTAAATCTAGTATAACTAATTTCTCATTGCCATCCATTTTTCTCCTTAATTCTTCTGCTGAAATTTTTCCCATACTTATTATCCTCTCTTTTGCTTCTGTTTACAGTACCTACCCTTATATTCATAACTAAATCAGTTTTATTATACTATATAATTGACTTTTTTTTTATAAATTCTGTGAACATATACACTTAGTATAGCTGCAATAGGTACTGCCACTATCATTCCAATAGCTCCTGCGTACCCTCCTCCAATGGTTAAAGCAATTAAAGTCCAAACAGCTGGAAGTCCTACACTACCACCTACCACCTTAGGTTGTATAATATTACCATCAATTTGTTGATATATAATTAAAAGTATGAATCCCCAAATTCCAAGTGTAATACTAGAAAACATCCCCAATATAAATGCTACTACTGCTCCTATAGCGGGACCTATATAAGGAATTACATTGCTTATACCTGCAATTACTCCAACAAGTACAGCAAATGGATGATGAATCATTAACATAAGTATAGATGAAACTATACCTACAATAAGGGCATCAAGTAAAACTCCTCTTACAAATCCTCCTACAACTTCATCTAAATCTATAATAAATTGCTTAAGTACTGTTCCTAACTTTCCTGGTATAAAAGCTCTCCCAAATCTCCTAATAGTTTTAAATAACATCTCTTTATCTTTTAAGAAATAAAAGGTAAATATTATGCTTAAAACAAAATCTATCATAAATGAACCAAATCCATAAATGCTATTTGTAATTATATTAACTATCTCTTGACCAATAACTGCAAATGCTGCTGTTACCTTATCAATATAAGTACTAATTTGCTGATAATTTATATCTAAAGTAGCAAAATACGAATTCAAGTTATTTATTCCATTCCTTACTACACTCTCATATTGTGGAATATTATTTATTAATGATTTTGCATTCTCTAAAAGAGGTGGAATTATAAAATTAAATATTAATACTACTGATAGTATTATTATAAAAAAAACTAATACGATACTTATAATTCTATATATCCAATTAAATTTATTATTTTCCTTTACACTAACACATTTCTTAATAAAGATTTCAATACGTCTTACTAAAGGAAATAATAAATATGAAATTATAGCTCCTATTACTATGGGTCTTATTACACTTAAAAATCCTAATATTGCATTTTTAATTATATTAATAAAAGTACCACTTCTACTTACTATTTCATAGCCTATAAATAAGGCAATTCCAGTAATAACAGCTACAACTCCAATATTTATATACTTTCTATCTATATCTAACTTTTTATCTATTCTAAACCTATCCCACATATGATTTGCTCCTTTATAAAGCTTGTTTTTTATGTTGATTTAATAATAATAAAATTCAAATAATCCATCATATCTGCATTATAACACGAATAACCTAAAATTAACAAAAAATAAATATATTATTAACTTTTAAATAATTAATTTGCAAATTAAAAGAGTTCTCAATATAATTAGAGTAGTTATTTATAACCTTAGTTTAAATTAACTACAAATTTAATTATATGAGGAGATAAAGTATGGAAAATATATTTGTTATTTTAAAAGGAATGGTTATTGGTGTCTCCAATGTTATTCCTGGTGTTAGCGGAGGAACTATGGCAGTAGTTCTAGGTATTTATGATAAACTTATATCTGCTGTAAATAGCTTTTTTAAAGATTGGAAAAAAAATATTTTCTTTCTTGGTGAAATAGCTATAGGTGCAGGCTTAGGTATAATACTATTTAGTAAATTAATTACAAATCTATTAACAAACCACCCTGAGCCAACCAATTTCTTTTTTATAGGATTGATTTTAGGTTCATTTCCTATGTTATATAAAAGAGCAACAAAGGGAAAAGTAAAAAAAAATAAATTATCTTTGGTTTCTCTTAACTTTCACATTAATGGTAATTATGTCTATATTTAGTGATGTAGAAGTTAGCACTATAGCTATGACTAGTTTAAGTGTAAAATCTTTTATATCCCTATTCCTAGCAGGATTCATTGCAGCTGCCACTATGATTCTTCCAGGGGTAAGTGGTTCTTTAGTACTTTTGATTATTGGACTATATACTACTTTTACTAATGCAGTTTCTACCTTTAATATTCCTTTACTTATTCCTGGTGGTTTGGGTGTTCTTGTTGGTATATTGACTATGACAAAGCTCATAGAATCCTTTATGAGTAAATATCCTCAACCTGCATATTTTGCTATTTGTGGATTAATTTTAGGTTCTGTCTTTCCAGTATATCCTGGTTTTACTTTTAATTTATCAGGAATGCTATCAATTATAACTTTTTTAATTGGTTTTATACTTACATATATACTTGGGAAAAAAGAAAATAATTAAAACATAAAAAGTAAAGACTGTTTCTAAATTGAAACGGTCTTTATTTTCTATGATAAATTATTTTCGTCCTTTAACCAAGTTTTCCATTGAACTTCAAAATCATCAATAGAGCACTTTAATATATTAAAAATATCATCTACATCATAGTTTCTTATAATTTTATTTATTGTTTCCTTACCATGGGTTTCTTCTATATACTTGACTATAGTCCATGGCCATATCTTATATAGACTTTCATTTTCTTGAATTTCATTTAATTTTGGTATCATGTCTTTCTTTATAGCTTCATTTATTACTTTTTTTACTTCACCCTCTTTCCATAATTCAGATAAGTACATAGCTATTCCTTGTCCTATCCATGTAGATGAAACTTCTGAATTTAAAGATAGAAATTCATGAAATATATGAACTACCTGACTGTAAATTACTTTTTTAAGCTTATACTCATCATAAGTATAAGTAGATTCTTCTTCATATGCAAAAGGTGATAATATCAATAGATCATTTTTAGATGTAATAGCTACTTGACTTTTCTTAGATTCATTATTCCCCCTAAGTTTTAAAATCATTTTACTTATATAATTATATTCTCTTCTGTTCATAGCTATAATAGCCCTTATAGAAAATCCTTTATCTATTAAATGAAAATAATTTTCTAATTCTTTATATGCATAAAGTATTCCCTCTTTAACTTCTACTACAAATCTCATATCATTTCCAATATAATAAACCGTTATATTTTCATTTTGTACATACCTATAACTTTCTAACATTAATCTACTCCCCCAAACTCCAGTAATATACCCCATTTTTTCTTATATATTCTATAAATACGTTACTATTCCTTTTTATTTTTATAAAATATCTTTAATTAGTATATTATTAAATTTATTAACATTAAATTATACTTTAATTTTGTAAACTATCTTCTGATATGCTTATAATTCTTTTAAAATATTTTATAATATAAAATAAAAAACATCACATTAAATAAACTAAGATTTATTTAATGTGATGTTTACTTTAAGTTAATAATATTGTATTCTTATAAGCTTATTCATAAGCAATTTCTAATATATTATAGATATCATCTCTTTTTAAAGGTTTAAGTGTTCCAAGAGGTGCAAGGATTGCAGCATTATCAGCTATAAAATCTAATTCTTCTCTCTTAACTCCCACTTCTTTTAAAGTTATAGGTGCTCCTATCTCCTTATAGAAATCTCTCAGCGCCTCAATACCTTTTAGGGCCTTTTCTTCGTCACTACCTTCATTTATAGTAAATACATGACATGCAAATTTCGCAAATTTCTTAACATCTTCTTTATAAACATATTTCATCCATGCTGGCATTATAATAGCAAGACCTGAACCATGGGCAATATCATTAAGTACTGAAAGAGAATGTTCTATAGAATGAGATGCCCAGTCACCTTTCCTCCCCACTCCATTCAATCCATTCAAAGCTAAAGTTGCTGCAAAAGCAAGTTCACTTCTTGATTTATAATTGTTGCTATCTTTTAATAATTCTCTAGTATGTGTAATTACAGTTCTTATAATACCTTCTGAAAGTTCATCAAGCATATCAGTACTTTCTGTTCCACCATAATAAGCTTCAAATACGTGACTTATAGCATCTATTGCTCCATTAGCCGTTTGATTGGATGGAAGAGATCTTTGAACTGAAGGATCTAAAATAGATACTTTAGGATATAATAAAGGTGAACCAAAGCTCCACTTTTTACCTTCATCTTCATTAGTTACTACACCACCTGAATTCATCTCAGATCCTGTTGCTGATAGAGTCAATATAGTAAATAGAGATAGTGCTTTTTTAACACTTCCTTTACCTTCAAATAGCTCCCATACATTGCCCTCATAGCATACTCCCGCAGCTATAGCTTTAGACGAATCTATTACACTTCCTCCACCCACAGCTAAAACTCCATCTACCTCATTTTCTTTAGCTAACTTTATGCCTTCTTGAACCTTTGATAATACTGGATTAGGCTTAACTCCTGATAATTTAATATAATCTATGTTATTATTCTCTAAAGATTCTACAACAGTATCATAAACTCCATTTTTCATTATGGAGCCTTTTCCATATACTATTAATACCTTTCTAATTCCACTCTTAACTAAATGTTCTCCTATAGTTTCTATTGTACTTTCTCCAAATACTAATTTAGTTGGATTATAAAGTGTAAAGTTTAACATATTCTTTCCTCCTCTTAAACTTATATTACTTGTAACAAACATCTTTTTATTTAATTCTATCTTAAATTTAACTTTATATTTAATTCTATTCTTCGTCAAAGTTAAATTCTCTATTTACATAATTCACCAAAAGATCTATGGATGCATTTGTATCATCCATACTTAGTAACGCATTAGGTCCATGTACATATCTAGTTGCTACTGATATACCTGTGGCCCTAACTCCAAAGTTGGATTTATTGATAGCTCCTGCATCTGTACCACCACCATCAATAACATCCAATTGATATTTAATGTTATTTTCCTTAGCGCAATTGACCATCTCTTCTACTAAATATTCATTGCATATAACTGAACCATCTGAAACCTTAATCGCAGTTCCTTCCCCAACTTTATTGCTACCTTCTGGGCAATTAGGAAAATCATGCGCAGTTGTAACATCTAGAGCTATTCCTAAGTCTGGATTAATTCTATTAGCTGCAACAGTAGCTCCTCTAAGACCAACTTCTTCTTGTGTTGAAAATACAAAGTATAAATCATTATACGGCTTATTGATTTTCTTTAAAGCTTCCACTAATATATAGCATCCAATTCTATCATCTAGCGCTTTACCTGTTATATTGTTTTCCTTAAGTTCTGCATAATCTCCAACATATGCTGCTACATCTCCAACTTTAAGATATTTTTCTGCTTCTTCCTTACTACTAGCTCCAATATCGATATACAATTTTTTAGTATCTGTGGTTAATTCTTTTTCCTTAATTGTGCTAGCTACTAGTCCAATTATTCCATTTCTAAACTTAACTCTATTCATAGATGTACCAATAACCGGGATTCCACCTAATGCTCTAACTCTAATATTCCCCTTATCTTCTATTTTTACAACTTGAAATCCTATCTCATCCATGTGAGCAGAGGCCATAATTTTCTTCTTATTTTCTCCAACTCCTGATTTATAAACTATTAAATTTCCAAGGGCGTCTACAGTAATTTCATCTGCTAACTCCTTAATCTCTTCTCTTATTACGCTTCTTATGTCTTTTTCATATCCACTAACACCAAAGGCACTGATTAATTTTTCTAATAACATAATATTTCCTCCTTATATATGTAAATTTATTCTATATTTATTATGTTATCATAATATTCTATGAAATTCCATAATAATTTCGTATATCGAAATTTTAATTTCCATAAAATTTTATACTTTTAAATATTGATTTTATTTTTAAACATTGATATACTCAAAATATAATTTATGGTGATGGAGTTCACCTTAATCGCAATTGCTAATGACTCCTACAGACAACGCTATGAGTACGTCTGTAGGAGATTTTTATGTGTAAAATAATCAAATTACTACAAAACAAAATTTTTCTATATTTTGTGTTAATAATTTATGGTCTTATTCTTGGCATTGTAAAACTTTAATTTAAAAGGAGGGCTATTTTATGGCTACAAGTATAGCAATTATTATATTACTTGCTATTGTCTCTAACTTTATATTTGAAAAAATTAAACTTCCTGGACTTTTAGGTATGTTAATTTTAGGAATCACTATAGGTCCCTATGGATTTAATTTGATTCATGGAGATTTACTAAATATCTCTTCTGATTTGCGTAAAATAGCACTTATTGTTATCTTATTAAGAGCTGGTATGGGTATAAAAATATCCGATTTAAAGAAAATTGGAAAACCTGCAATAAAAATGAGTTGTATACCTGGAATATTAGAAGGTTTTTTTATAGCCTTTATTTCTACTAAATTACTAGGATTCACCTTTATCCAGGGAGGAATCCTTGGATTTATAATTGCTGCCGTATCTCCTGCTGTAGTTGTACCTCAAATGATTAACCTTATAGATAATAAAATTGGTACTAATAAGAGCATCCCTACTTTAATATTAGCTGGTGCTTCTATTGATGATGTATTTGCAATTACAATATTAACTAGCTTTCTTGCCTTATATTCTGGTAAGAACATTAATATCGCTTCTCAACTTTTACAAATACCACTTTCCATAATATTAGGAATAGTACTAGGATTAATATTAGGCTTTGTAATTATATATTTATTTAAAAAATGTAGTATTAATGATGTAAAAAAGATACTAATTATGCTAGCTATTTCTATACTTTTAACTACCTTAGAAACTATCTTTAAAGATAAATTATTAATTGCAAGCCTTTTAGGTGTTATGACTATTGGCTTTGTTCTTACTGAGAAACTTCCTAATGTTGCTACTCCCCTTTCTCAAGGACTTAATAAATTATGGATATTTGCAGAAATTCTACTCTTTGTTTTAGTGGGCGCTCAAGTAAATATATCTGTAGCATTCACCTCAGGCGCAATAGGTATAATAATTATTTTTATAGGACTAGTAGGTAGAAGTATTGGAGTTATAATTTCACTTATAGGTACTAATTTAAACGTAAAGGAAAGGATTTTCTGTGTCATCTCCTATATACCTAAAGCTACAGTTCAAGCCGCCATGGGGGCCTTGCCTCTATCTCTAGGTGTTGTATCTGGAGATTTGATTCTAGCAATATCTGTATTATCCATTTTAGTAACTGCACCTTTAGGTGCTATTGGAATAAAGGTTTCAAGTAAATCCTTATTACACGTTGAGAACTAAAAATGTAATAATACATAATATAGGACTATTTCTTTCAAAATAAATAGTCCTATATTTTATCAAATGAAATGATTTAAAAAAATTCACCTTTTACTGTTGACTTATATTAAACAAAGTAATACAATTATTTAGTGGAAAATTTTATATACCTCGGTAGGTGAGGTTACTACAAGGATACGGGTTGCTACCGTAAAAGAGTGGAAACATTCTTAACTGGTTAGCAGATTTTGCCGAACAAAGAAGGCTTAATCTAACGCAATTTCATTGCCTTGCAGAGCTAAAACTTGAACGAGACATACTATTATTAGTATTTGCCTGCGTTTTAGTTTACGGAGGTTTTTTTATTTTATAAATTTTAGGAGGTGTAAGAAGCATGGACGATGGTAGTAGTAATATTGACGATGAAGATTTAATAAGTTTATTGTTTAATCCAAAAATAAAACGCTATGTAACTTCTTACCCTCTTTATGGCATAATTTAATTTTACTTTAACTTTTTCAAAGTTAAATCTATCATTAAGAATTTTATGTCCATAAACAGATAGAAATATTACATAGTTATTTATCAAGGCATTAAACATGAGGTTTAATGCTTTTTTATGTCTTCATTGTTTTTTACCCACTACAACCTAGAAATTATAATTTTTCAATTTTAGTCAATACTTATTTTGAACGTTCATAATGTATTGAATTAATAGGAGGGGTAACAATGGAAAACACAATAAAACTAATCAATGAAAAAAAATTCATTGATGCAAGAAAAACTCTTGAAAAAAAGAATGTAGTAGATATAGCTACTTTATTAGGTGAAATGGATAAAGAATCTGTAGTTAAAATTTTTAGAGTACTTCCTAAAGACAAAGCTGCACATGTATTTTCTTATCTAGACCACGAGGAAAGACTATTTATAATTGACTCTATTACCGATAGTGAAATTTCAAATATTATAGATGATTTATTCATTGATGATACTATAGACTTTCTAGAAGAACTACCTGCTAATGTGGTTAAAAAAGTTTTAAAAAATACAGATGAAAATACTCGTAAGATTATAAATCAATTCTTAAAATATCCTGAAAGTTCAGCTGGAAGTATAATGACTATAGAATTTGCTGATTTAAAAAAGCATATGTCTGTAAATGAAGCTATTGCTCATATAAAGAAAACAGGCATAGATAAGGAAACTATTCACACTTGCTATGTTTTAGGCGATAACAGAGAGCTAGAAGGTATTGTTTCTTTAAGAAAACTTATTTTAAGTGATGAAAATATGCTAATAGAAGATTTAATGAAAACTGAATTTATACATGTTAATACTTTAGATGATCAAGAGAATGTGGCTCAACTATTTAAAAAGTATGACTTGTTATCTATCCCAGTTACTGATAACGAAAAAAAAATTAGTTGGAATAATCACCATAGATGATATAGTAGATATTATAGACCAAGAAAACACAGAAGACTTCCAAAAAATGGCCGCTATGGAGCCAAATGAAGAAGAATACTTAAAGACCAGTGTTTGGACTCTTTCTAAGCATAGAATAGTTTGGCTTCTTGTATTAATGATTTCAGCAACTTTTACAGGAAACATTATAAGAAGATTCGAAGATGTCCTATCCTCAGTAGTTATTCTTGCTTCATTCATTCCAATGTTAATGGATACAGGTGGCAATGCCGGATCTCAATCTTCAACTCTTATCATAAGAGGTCTTGCTTTAGGAGATATAAAATTATCTGATGGATTTAAAGTTATATTTAAAGAACTCAGGGTTAGCATCATTACAGGTTCCATTCTTGCCGTAGTAAATTTTATAAGAATATATTACTTTGAAAAAATTAACTTTTTAATTTCTTTCACTGTATGTATAAGCTTATTCTGTACTGTTGTTGTAGCCAAAGTAGTCGGTGGTATACTACCCATCTTAGCAAAAAAATTAAAATTAGATCCTGCTATTATGGCAAGCCCATTAATCACAACTATAGTAGATGCGGTTGCTCTAACTCTATACTTTACATTATCCGTAAATCTACTACACCTAGCAGTTTAATTTATATTTTAATATAATAAAGGACTATTCTAAGGCAATCTATCATCTTTTAATTGCCTTAGAATAGTCCTTTAACTAAAAAAAGAACTACAAGACCTTAGTCTGTAGTTCTATAGAAAATAGATTATTATCTTCTATTTCTTTCTGCTTTTCTTGCTCTTCTGCAATCTGGGCATCTTACTGGCTCATTTTCGAATCCTTTTTCAGCGTAGAAAGCTTGCTCTCCCTCTGTAAATATAAATTCTTTACCACAGTCTTTGCATAATATTGTTTTATCTGCCATTTTAATTCCTCCATTTTTAAAGATTTACATTCAATTAACCAATTCCCTAAAAACGGAGAAAGTTATAATAGATGTGAATCTTTTTATTTTATGGTTTCAGTTTATCACTTTGCTAGTTAAATTTCAAGTATTTTTTGAATACTTATATCCATTTTTATACCAATTATAGGATTATTTTATTTTTAAATAACTCATATACTATATATAAAATCAATCCTTATATTTTAATAAATTATTATAATTTTATATAAAAATAAAGCTATAAGATTAATTCTTATAGCTTCTATTGAAATATTAAATATTACTATCTTCTATTTCTTTCTGATTTTCTTGCTCTTCTGCAATCAGCACATCTTACTGGGTCATTTTCGAATCCTTTTTCAGCGTAGAAAGCTTGCTCTCCTTCTGTGAATATGAATTCATTTCCGCAATCTTTACATGTTAATGTTCTATCTGCCATTTTTCATTCCTCCATTTTTAAAGATTTACTTTTAACTAACTGATTCTCTAAAACTGGAGAAAAGTGTTATTAATCTTAAATCTTTATAATATATTTTTGTATTTACTACTCTTTTAGTATATCATGGCGATAATAATAATTCAATATATATTTTAATTTTATTTCCTAGATTTTTGCACTTTAACTTTTTTACCTTTAATAATTATCTCTCCATATTTTTTTAAGAAGTTCTCACCTTTATTATTCAGTATATCTACATAAGAAATATTATCTTGTATATCTATTATACCAATATCGTCTCCATTCAAATCTGGAAGATTACTAAGAGCTCCCACTATATCTATATTCCTTATTTTCTTTTTTTTACCAGCCCCGATGTATACTTTTAAGATATCTTTATGAATTACTTTCTTTTTATTTCTCTGTCCTACTTTAAGTTCTTTCTGACTCTCCTTAAATACACTCTTACCTTCTTTAATCTCTAAATCACTTGGGAAATCCCCCTTTTTAATACTATACCCTAAGTATTCTTCTATAGAAGTCAAATACTTCTTTTCATATTCAGAAACTAAAGTTATAGCTGTTCCTTCCCGTCCGGCTCTTCCTGTTCTACCTATTCTATGAACATAACTTTCCCTTTCCATTGGAACTTCATAATTAAATACATGAGTTATATTATCTACATGAATCCCTCTTGCTGCAATATCCGTAGCAACCAGTACTTTAAATTCCTCATTCTTGAACCTTTCCATAGTTTCAATCCTTATTTTTTGTTCCATATCTCCATGTAGTTGTTCTACTGAAATTCCCTCTGACTTTAATTCTTCATACACTTTTTTAACTTTATCTTTGGTATTACAAAATACTATAGCTGCATCCGGTGTGCATGCATATAAGTTCTTCCATAAGGCTTTAAACTTATCTTTATGTTCAACATTTAAATATGATTCTTTTATTTTATTGCGATTAAATATCTTGGATTCTATTTCTAAAAATCTAGGGTTTATCATATAATTAGTGCATAGCTCCTCGATACTTTCTGGTATTGTTGCAGAAAATAGAGCTGTTGTCCTTTTTTTCGGTAGTCTATCTAATATATCACTTATCTGATCTATAAAACCCATATTTAGCATTTTATCTGCTTCATCAATGATTACATATGTTAAATCCTTAAAGTTTAAGTTCCCTCTATTCATATGGTCACTTATCCTCCCAGGTGTTCCTATTACTATATGTACCCTCTGCTTAAGTTCTCTAACCTGCTCATTAAAAGGCTGCTTTCCAAAAACAGCAGCACATCTAACTTTTTTTATTCTCCCTATATTGGATATATCATCTTTAACCTGTAATGCAAGTTCTCTTGTGGGAACTAGAACTAATGCTGTTATTTTTCCCTCTTCTACCCTAACTTCATTACAAATAGGAACTCCAAAGCTCGCTGTTTTCCCACTTCCAGTTTGTGATTTTACTATAATATCTTCTCCATCCAAAAGACTTGGTATTGTTTTATCTTGAACTTCAGAAGGATTTTCAAACCCTAGATTGTTTAGAGCCTGTAATATGTTTTCATTTAAATTATATTTGTTAAATCCACTTTCCATAACTTTCTCCTTGTATCTAATTAATATCTAATCATTATTCCTATCTCACATCATATTAGACTTATATATATATTTCTACTTATTTTTAAAATTTTATACATTAATACTTTTTATATAAATAGTTAATTCTATATAGCTCAAAAATAAAAGCTATAAGAATCACTTCTTATAGCTTTCATTGAAATATTAAATATTAATTATCTTCTATTTCTTTCTGCTTTTCTTGCTCTTCTGCAATCAGCACATCTAGTTGGCTCATTTTCGAATCCTTTTTCAGCGTAGAAAGCTTGCTCTCCCTCTGTGAATACGAATTCGTTTCCGCAATCTCTGCATGTTAATGTTCTATCTGCCATTTACAATTCCTCCATTTTAAAGATCCACCTATTATTAACAAATCCTCGAATTGGAGAAAATTATTATATATGTTAAATCTTTATTTCAATTTTATTTGTGTTTAACCACTTACTCAGTATAACATACACTTTACGTATAATGCAAGTAATTATATAAATATTTTATTTTATCTTTATTTATACAGTAGTAATCCCTTTATTACTTATTTCAAATACTATTTGCTCATCCTTACCATCTACTAAAATATTGCATCCATCGTAAACTTCCCCAGCTATAATTTTTTTTGCAATCATGGTTTCTAAAACATTTCCAATATATCTTTTTAGTGGTCTTGCCCCATAAACTGGATCATAGCCTTCTGTTGCTAAAATCTCCTTAGCTAGGTCAGTAATTTCTAAACCTATATTTTTGTCATATAATCTTCTTTTAACATGGTCAATAAATATATCAATAATTTTCTTTATACCTTCAATATTTAGTGGTTTAAACATTATAATATCATCTACACGGTTTAAAAATTCTGGCTTGAACCTACTCTTCATTTCACTCATTACTAAAGCTTTAGTTTTTTCAGTAATCACACCACTATCCTCTAGTAGATGACTACTACCTATATTAGAAGTCATAATTATTATAGTATTTTTAAAGTCTATAGTTTTGCCCTTATTATCAGTGAGTCTTCCATCATCTAATATTTGTAGAAATACGTTAAATACATCTTCATGAGCCTTTTCTATCTCATCAAATAAAACTACTGAATATGGATTTCTTCTTACAGCTTCAGTTAATTGCCCCCCTTCTTCATAACCTACATATCCTGGAGGCGCTCCTATAAGTCTTGATACTGAATATTTTTCCATGTACTCTGACATATCAATTCTTATAATATTTTCTTCACTATCAAATAAATTTCTCGCTAAAGTTTTAGCCAGTTCTGTTTTACCTACCCCTGTAGGCCCTAGGAAAATGAATGAACCAATAGGCTTATTTTCATCTTTCATCCCTGCTCTAGCCCTAATTACGGCATTAGCAACAGCTGTTACTGCTTCATCTTGACCTATTACCCTATTGCTAAGTTCCTCCTCTAATCTTAATAGTTTTTCTCTTTCCCCTTCTACTAATCGTGTTACTGGAATTCCAGTCCACTTAGATACAATTTGAGAAATTTCTTCTTCTGTAACCTCTTCTTTGAGAAGGGCTGTTTCATAATTATTGTGCATACTTTCTTCTTTTTCTTTTATTTCTTCTTCAAGACGTGGTATAACCCCATATTTTAGTTCTGCAGCACTATTTAAATCATATTCTCTCTCATACCTTTCAACCTTACCTCTAGCCTCATCCAATTGCTCTTTCAAAGTTCTAACTTCAAGAATCTTACTTTTTTCTTGTTCATATTTAGCAGTCATTTCATCATTTTTTTCTTTTAATTCCGCTAACTCCTTTTGAAGTTGTTCAAGTCTCTTTTGAGATGCTTCATCACTTTCTTTAAGTAGAGCTTCTCTTTCAGTTTCTAATGTAAATAGCTTTCTTCTAACCATATCAAGTTCTGTAGGAAGAGAATCTATTTCACTTCTTATCATAGCCCCAGCTTCATCAATTAAATCTATGGCTTTGTCTGGTAAAAACCTATCTTGAATATACCTATCAGATAATTTTGCTGCTGTTACTATAGCTGAATCATGGATTCTAACTCCATGGTGTATTTCAAATCTTTCCTTAAGTCCTCTTAATATTGAAATTGTATCTTGTACTGTAGGCTCTTCTGCAATAACTGGTTGAAATCTTCTCTCTAATGCTTTGTCTTTTTCTATATATTGTCTATATTCATCAAAAGTAGTAGCTCCAATACAATGTAATTCTCCCCTTGCTAGCATAGGCTTTATAAGATTCCCTGCATCCATAGCTCCGTCAGTTTTTCCAGCACCTACAATTGTATGAATTTCATCTATAAATAATATTATCTTCCCATCAGAACTCTTAACTTCCTTTAATACAGCTTTAAGTCTTTCTTCAAATTCACCTCTATATTTAGCTCCTGCAATTAAAGCTCCCATATCTAAAGAAAAAATTATCCTGTCTTTTAATCCTTCTGGTACATCTCCACGTACAATTCTTTCTGCCAAACCTTCAACTATGGCAGTCTTACCTACTCCAGGCTCACCAATAAGCACTGGATTGTTTTTAGTTCTTCTTGATAAAATTCTAATTACACGTCTTATCTCTTCATCTCTTCCTATTACAGGATCTAATTTATGTTCCTTAGCAAGGTCAATTAAATTCGTTCCATACTTAGCAAGAGCATCATAAGTTCCCTCTGGATCATTAGTATCTACCCTTTGATTTCCCCTAACCTGAGATAACACTTCCATAAATTTTTCTTTATCTATGCCATATTCCTTAAGTATTTTCCCTGATATACCTTTTGCATCAACCTCCATGATAGCCATCATTATGTGTTCTACACTTATATAGGAATCATGAAATTTCTCTGATATATCTTGAGCCTTAACTAAAACTTCATTGATTCTTCTAGTGGCAGTAACTCCAGATGAACGAGCTCCTTCTCCTAATACTTTAGGCATTTTCTCTAGCTCTAAATTTACTTTTCTTTTAATTCCTTCAACATCCACACCCATTTTTTCAAGGACATTAGGTATTAATCCATCTCTTTGATTTAGAAGTGCAGAGAATAAATGAATAATATCTACTTGTTGATGATTATTTCTTACTGCTTCCTCATAGGCATCATTTAAACTTTGTTGAACTCTTATTGTTAATTTTTCTGTCTCCATAACATCACCTGCTACTCCAATTTTATATCTAATTAAGTAGCATTTCTCCTTTCATAAAACTTAAATATTATTAACTATCTTTCTAAATAGCTTTAAAAATTCTTCTCTTTCATCATTTGTGTCTAAGGCATTTAAAACATATCCATACAATTTTCTTTCAAAAGCTATATGTTCATTTTTCACTTCCTTGCCTTCATCTGTAAGTTGTAATCCATAGGATCTTCTGTCTCTCTTACTAATAGTTCTATTCACATAATTAAGTCTTTCTAGCCTATCTATAGCGCTGGTTAAAGTACTTTTAGGTATGTCTAACATATTACAAATTTCCTTTAAAATTATATCATCCCTATCATAGACAATTCTTATAATACTAATTTCCATAGTATTAAGTCTTTCTATCCTAGGAAATTCCTCCATAGTCCTATGTTGATTTGAAAAAGACAAAAACATTTTCCATAAATTCGAAAATTCTTCAATTAACTTGTCATTATCCTCCATTACACCTACTCCTTTAAAATCTTCTTATATCCTACAATCATCATAATTCAATTATTAAATCAATAGATTACAACCTATATTATTGTTTGCTAAACGTAAAATTTAATTAGTACGAATTCCGTACTATATCTTTAAATAAATAGTACTACCATCGTACTATTTTGTCAATAATGAAATTTTTTTAATCAAAAATAAAAGTAATAATGAAAATCTACTATCATTATTACTTTTATTTTATATTTACAATAAATTTTTATTTAATTATTTCTTATTTCTTATTTCTTATTTCTTATTTCTTTCCTCTAACTACTGACGAGTTTTCTTCATAGATTTTCTCTTATTAGTAGAAGTGTTTTTACCCTTTTTTCTTTCTAAAGAAGTTCTTCCATGACTTCCTCTAGGTAAAACTGTTTTACTATTACTATGTTCTTTTCCAACCTTTTTATGTCTACTGTAATTTCCACTATGGTTAAGATTTTTTCCTTGTGTTTTAGGCCTTATTAAACACTTCGGTCCATTTCCTATTAAATCTTCTCTTCCAGCTTCCACTAAAGCTTCATATACTATATCATACTTTTTAGGGTTTCTATATTGAAGAAGAGCTCTTTGCATTGCTTTTTCCCTCTTGCTCTTAGGTACATATATCTCTTTCATAGTTAATGGATCTACCCCTGTATAGAACATAGCTGTAGATAAGGTTCCAGGTGTTGGATAAAAGTCCTGAACTTGCTCTGGCTGATAATTAATATCTCTTAGATATTCTGCTAACTCTATAGCTGATGCTAATGTGCTACCTGGATGACTAGACATTAAGTAAGGTATAATATACTGCTTCTTTCCAACTTGCTCAGTAAGATTATAAAACTTATCTACAAATCTATCATAGGTCTTCCCAGATGGTTTTCCCATATACTTTAAAACATCAGCACAAACATGCTCTGGAGCTACCTTTAATTGTCCACTTACATGATGTTCAACAAGTTCTTTAAAGAAGGTATCATTTTTATCAGCCATTATATAATCATAACGTAACCCTGAGCGTACAAATGCCTTTTTCACCTTAGGAGTAGCTCTTACCTTTCTTAGTAGTTCTAAATACTCAGTATGATCTGCATCTATATTTTTACACGGTTTTGGATATAAACATTGTTTATGCTTACATGCACCATGCTTAAGCTGAGTTTTGCATGCTGGACGTCTAAAGTTTGCAGTAGGACCTCCTACATCATGAATATATCCTTTAAAATCAGGTAGATTTGTTATTTCTACCACTTCTTGTAAAATAGAATCTTCACTTCTACTCTGAACTATTCTTCCTTGATGGAAAGTTATAGCACAAAAAGAACAATTTCCAAAGCAACCTCTAGAACTAACTATACTAAATTTAACCTCTTCTATAGCAGCTATTCCACCTGCTTCTTCATAACAAGGATGATAATTTTTGGTGTAAGGCAATCCATAAACATGGTCTAACTCTTCCCTAGTTAGAGGCATTTCTGGTCTATTTTGTACCACATATCTATTGGCATGCTTTTGTACTAGAGTCTTTCCTCTTACTGGATCTTGTTCTTCATATTGAACCTTAAATGCTCTGGCATACTCCATCTTATCTATAGATACAGCTTTATAGGATGGTATCTCAATATACCCGCTTACATATTCTAAGTCATCTATCATATAGCATGTTCCAGGCACATGTCTTATATACTGAACTTCTAATCCATCATTTAAACAATTTGCCACTTCTACTATTTGCTTTTCACTCATTCCATATATAAGTAAATCAGCACCACTATCTACTAACATTGATTTTCTTACCTTATCACTCCAGTAATCGTAATGGGCAAATCTCCTAAGACTAGCCTCTACCCCACCAATTATAACTGGAATATTCTTATATGCTTCTCTAATTTTATTACAGTATACAATAGTAGCTCGATCCGGTCTTAAACCCATTTTTCCACCTGGAGAATAAAGATCCTTTTCTCTAACTCTTTTAGCTACAGTGTAATGATTTACCATGGAATCCATGTTTCCACCATTAACTAAAAATCCTAATCTAGGTCTTCCTAACTTCATAAAATCTTCAGTGCTATGCCAATCAGGTTGAGGAATTATTCCTACTTTAAATCCTGCATCTTCAAGAACTCTAGAAATTATAGCAGTACCAAAACTATGATGGTCTATGTATGCATCTCCTGTTACTATTATAAAATCCAACTGTTCCCATTGTCTTTCTAACATATCATCTTTACAAATTGGTAAAAATCTATTTTCTAACATTTAATCACCTACTCAAATATAGTTCAAATTTATAATTCAACTCAAGGTCTAATTATACTATAAAAAGAATCAAGAGACTATTTCTTTTACAAAATAATCTCTTGACTCTAAATTAAATATATTGGTATTTTATAATAGTTGGCTAAATTAATTTATAATGTTACTTAAAACCCTTAACACCTTAAGCTATTTTAGTAACTTTCTCTTCCTTTAACATCTGTGCTACGTAGTTAGCTAAATCAACAACTCTTGCTGAATATCCCCACTCATTATCATACCAAGATGCTATCTTAATCATGTTACCATTTACCATAGTTGATAATCCATCTACTATAGAAGATCTGCTATCTCCTTTAAAGTCTACAGATACTAAAGGTAATTCACATAATCCTAATATTCCCTTAAGTTCATTTTCAGATGCTTCTTTAATTACTCTATTTATTTCATCTACTGTAGTTTCTTTTTCCACTTCACAAACTAAATCTGTGATAGATACAGCAGCTGTTGGAACTCTTAATGCAAATCCATCTAATCTACCCTTTAATTGTGGTAATACTTTTGCAACCGCTTTTGCAGCTCCAGTTGTAGTTGGCACTATAGATTCCCCTGCCGCTCTTGCTCTTCTTAAATCTTTATGGCTCTTATCAAGGATTTGTTGATCATTTGTATAAGAGTGAACTGTAGTTATAAATCCTTTTTTAATTCCAAATTTATCATCTATTACTTTAGCTACAGGTGCTAGACAATTAGTAGTACATGATGCATTTGATATGATTGTATGTTGTGATAAATCTAAATCAGAATCATTTACACCCATTACTACTGTTATATCTTCATCTTTACCTGGCGCTGTTAATATAACTTTCTTAGCTCCTGCTTTTACATGATCCATAAGTTCTTCTTTTGTTTTAAATTTTCCAGTAGACTCTATAACTAAATCAACCTCTAAGTCCTTCCAAGGAATTTCTTTTGGTGATCCACATCTTGTTATCTTTATTTCTTTATTATTAATTATTATTGAATCCTCTGTTGTCTTAACGTCTCCTTTGAAGGTACCAAAGCATGAATCATAAACAAATAAATGTGCAAGTGTTTTTATATCTGCTCTAGCATTTATAGCTACAATATTAAAATCCGTCTCAGGACTTTCACATGCTATCCTTAAAAAAGTTCTTCCGATTCTTCCGAATCCATTTATTCCAACGTTTATCATAATTGAACCCCCGCAATTCATTGTTATACTCTTTATATCAATATAGTATATCACATTAGAATATGTGTCAAATATAGTATATCATATTTTTTCTTAATTTCCCGTTGAAATATAGTATTTACTTTCATTTTCTTTTATTTACTACCATTTTCATATTTATATTTATGTAAAAAATATTTAATTTACTAGGTTGGTTATTAAATTTCATTAAAAACTAATCATTTAAATCTGATATATGTGCTACACTTTTGCTTTTATAATATAAATAAAAATCCCACCAAGTTTGGTGAGATTTTTATTTGTTATTTTTAAAGATGAGTTTGAAGTTTAGCTTTAATATCTTCTGGAGACATATACCCTACCATTCTATCTACAGGAATTCCATCTTTAAGTACTACCATAGTAGGTACACTCATAACAGAGAATTTTTTAGCAAGAGATCTACTTTCATCAATATCTGATTTTAAAAATTTAATTTTACCATCAAAATCTCCTTGAATATCTTCTAACACTGGAGTTAATCTTTGGCATGGTCCACACCAAGTAGCAAAGAAATCCACTAAAACTAAACCTTTGCCTGCTTCATTTTCAAAATTATTTTCATCTATAACTTTCATAATAATCATCCTCCTATTCTTTTAAGGGTTAATACCTTTATTTTACTATAAATACATAAATTAAAAAAGTCTTCTTTTCATCATTATCCCATTTTATTTCGTATATCTAAGTATAATCCTTAAAAATCCTTTTAATATCATCATCAATCTACGAATTTCAAAGATTATACAATATTAATATTTTTTATATGCTATTTTTCTAGCCATTAACCCTATAAGAGGAATTTCATATTCTTTATATTCATAACACTTTACCATTGAAATAATTTCAAATATAGTTATAACTATAGCAACTATACCTGTTATTATTGCTGATAGTAATATAGTACCTAGGGCCCCATATGCTAGAGGTCTAAAAAACATTAATCCTATACTACCACCTATAATCATAAATATAATAGAACTAAATATAATACCTACAATATTTATTAAAAAAGCTTGCATAGCATGAAACTTCACAAAACTGCTATCCTTTTCTAAAATATAAATTACAATAGGAGCAAGCCATGCTATAATCTTTATTCCTGGAATAAAAATTACTACTATTGCTGCACCGTAAGCAATCAGCGCCATAACATTAGCATCTATATTTCCTATAGAAGACTTATGTGGTTCATAAATATTCATATAATACCATCTCCTTTTATATCCATATAATTATATTATTCCTTAACATAGTTATAATTACAATATATTTAATTCCTTATTTTTAAAATTTATAAAGAAAGGAATGGAAAAAGCTCATAAATAGTTAATTTCGATTTATGAACTTTCTACACTCCTAATAAATATGAAATTATATATGTTTATACTTACTTAAGCTCACCATGTTTTTCATAATGTGCAATTTCTTTTATTTTATTGCTATGATCTACAAAAACCACTGTTGGTTTATGTTCTTTGGCTTCTTCTCCATTCATTTCACAATAACTCATAATTATAACCTTATCTCCTACTTGAACACATCTAGCTGCCGCTCCATTAAGGCATATAAGACCACTACCTCTTTCTCCTGCTATAGTATAAGTTTCAAATCTACTTCCATTGTTGATATCTACAATTTGAACCTTTTCATATTCTAGAATTCCTGCTGCATCAAGTAAATCTTCATCTACTGTAATACTCCCTACATAATCAAGCTCAGCTTGGACTACAGTAGCTCTGTGTATTTTTCCCTTTAACATCGTTATTGTCATTGTTTTTCCTCCTAATTATATGTGATAAGTAAAGTTATCAATTAATCTTGCTTTTTTAAAGTACACTGCCAATGCTACTAGGACATCCTCCTTAATCTCTTTTACCATCTCTAGACTTTCACTGCTTACCACTTCTATATAATCTATTTTGGCTAAATCTTCTTTCTCTATAATTTCCCTAATTAGCTTTTTAATATTATCTGGATTTCTTTCTCCATCCTCTAATAGTTTTTTAGCCATAGAAAGAGATTTATTAAGCACTAATGCAGCCTTTCTTTCTTCTGGAGATAAATATATATTTCTTGAACTCTTCGCAAGTCCATCAGTTTCTCTAATAATTGGACATCCTACTACTTCAATATCAAAATTCAGATCTCTTACCATTCTTTTTATAACTGCTAATTGCTGAGCATCCTTTTCTCCAAAATATGCTCTATGGGCAGGTATAATATTAAATAACTTAGAAACTACAGTGCAAACTCCTCTAAAGTGCGTTGGTCTACTACTTCCACAAAGTCCAGTGGTTAAACCACCTACCTCTACAAAAGTTGAAGCATCTTTATAATACATATCTTCACTTTCTGGATGAAATATTAAACTTGCTCCAGCATTTTCACAAAGTTTTGAATCCCTTTCTAAATCTCTAGGATATTTATCTAAATCTTCATTAGGTCCAAATTGAGTTGGGTTTACAAAAACACTAACTACTACTCTATCATTTTCTGATACAGCCTTTTTAATCAAACTTTCATGACCTTCATGTAAATAACCCATAGTTGGAACTAATCCTACTTTTAAACCTTGAGCCTTCCACCCTTTAACTACTTCTCTTACTTTTATTACATCATTTAATATTTCCATAATTTTACCTTCTTTTTAGTTTAATTTTATTAATTCACTCAGCACTGAGTTTACTTTTAATATAGTTTAGATATAACTTCTTCACTTATTTTAAATCCATGCTCTAGTGCTGGAAAAATTCCCTTACTTACATCTTCAATATAGGCTTTAAAAGCTTCTGTCATTGTAGCTCCTAAATCCGCATATTTCTTAACAAACTTAGGTGTAAAATCATTAAACATTCCTAACATATCTTGATATACAAGAATTTGCCCATCGCAACTAGCTCCTGCTCCAATACCTATTGTTGGAATTGATATTTCTTTGCTAATTATCTCTGATAACTTAGCTGGAACACACTCTAAGACCACTGAAAATGCACCAGCTTTTTCTACCGCTTTTGCTGCTTCAATAAGTTCTTTAGCCGCTTCTTCACTTTTTCCCTGCACCTTAAATCCCCCTAAGGAATTTACTGATTGAGGGGTTAATCCTATATGTGCCATTACAGGAATAGACGCTTTAGTTATAGCTTCAATTCTATCGCACATATCTACTCCACCTTCTAGTTTTACGCATTGAGCACGTCCCTCTTTCATAAGGCGTCCCGCATTAAAAACAGCGTCATAAACAGAAGTTTGATAAGACATAAATGGCATATCTGCAACTACTAAAGCATTTTCTGTTCCTCTTGCTACGGCCCTTGTATGATGAATCATATCCTCCATAGTTACTGAAATTGTATCCTCATAACCAAGACACACCATCCCTACTGAATCTCCAACTAAAATACCATTAATCCCTGAATTATCAATAATCTTAGCCATGGAATAGTCATAGGCAGTAAGCATAGTTATTTTTTCACCCTTTGCCTTTGCTTCTCTAAATGTTATAGCCGTATTTTTCATTTTATTTTTCCTCTCCTAGAAATTCTTCAATCTCACTATAATCTCTATTTTTATTTTTTTTTCTTTGCCACCTTTAACAAATTATTATTTAACATCCTATATAAAACTTTATCTTCCTCACTTAAACAAGCTATATGAGCCTTCATGGTAGATAAATCCCCTCTTTCCAATGGTCCTGTAAGGCTTTTTACCATTCCTGAAGATTTTATATTCTCTATATTATTGGTTATAAGAGGATATAAGGCTTCGATGGCTAAATCTTCACTAAAACCACACTGTTTAAGATAATTTACACCATTATTAATAAGCCCTAGAACCAAGTTACTGCTAATAACCGATGCTAAGTGATATAAACTCTTACTTTCTTTTTCAATAATTTTTACCGAATTACCTAGAGAACGAAAAATTCCAGCTAATTTATCAATATATTTTTCATGTCCCTCAATAGTTATAAAAGCTTTTTTAAAATTTTTATAGGAATTATATTTGTCTGATATGGCAAACATAGGATGTATAGAATATGGGTAAGCACCAAACCTGCTTATATCTGAAAAGATTTCCGAAGATAACAAACCACTACAGTGGCATATTAATTTATTTTTTATAGACAACTCTTTAAGCTCATTCCAAACCCCCTGAATTTCTCCATCTGGGGTAGTAATAAAAATCACATCACTTTCTTTCATTAACTCCTTTAAGTTTATGAAAGATTTTGTGCCAGTAAATTCTGCGGCTTCCTTAGCTGAGCTATGATTCCTACTATAATATCCAATAAGTAAGATACCATTCTCTTTAAAGTATTTCCCTAGCGAAAAACCAACCTTCCCGGCTCCAATGAATCCAAATTTTATAACAATCACTCCTCACTTTATCTGTTTTCTAAGTTAATATTAAAACAATACATAAATATTAACTGAAATTTAAAACTAAAAATCATGTGAAGTAATTTGTTATCTAAGTCTCATTCTAAAAGATATGAGCTGTCCGTAAAACTTTTCCTTTATAGCTGTTTTCCCTAGAGAATAATAGCTATATACAAATTAGAATATTATTTTTCAATCTATATATTCTAATTTAAAGATATAATCAAATTATAGGTGCAGTTATTCCTATACTGCCCATAATTACTTATATCACAATTATATAAGTAATTCAATGTCTAGAAATTGTATTTTTTAGTTTTAAAATTCTATAAACACTCTCATTAATTCTTTTTTCAGTAATGATACCATTTCTAACAGCTTCTACTACTCCATCTATGGCACTATTTTGATCATGTATACCTGATGATACTATTATTATGTCATTACCTGCTTCTATAGCTTTAACCGCTGATTCATTAGTTGGATACTTGCCTTTAACTCCCTCCATAATCATATCATCTGTAACAACTACTCCATTAAATCCTAACTCTTCCCTTAAAAGCTTTGTGACAATATTTTCAGATATACTTGCTACGTAATCCTTATCTAATTGAGGTAAGTATAAATGACCTACCATTATCATTTCAACACCATTATCTATTGCATATTTAAATGGAATTAACTCTAAATTTTTTAATTCATCAAGGGATTTATTTATAACTGGCACCCCTACATGAGAGTCAGCATCTGTATCCCCATGTCCTGGGAAATGCTTTCCTACTCCTAAAACACTTGCACTCTTCAAACCTTTATATACTTCCGTTCCCATTTTCTTAACAATTTCAGGATCATCTGAAAATGCTCTATTACCTATAACTGGATTATTAGGATTAGAATTCACATCTAGCACAGGTGCGAAGTCAAGATTAAAACCTAAAGACTTTATAGTTTCACCTATAGCTTTTCCATGTTCAAAAGCATAATTTAAATCTCCAGTAGCTCCTACATCCCATGCAGATTCAAAACGTCCCATTTCCTTAGGAATTCTACTTACAACTCCACCTTCTTCATCCACTGACATAAAAAGTTTAACCTTGTTTTCATTATTTAACCCATTCAAACTTTCTATTAATTTTTTTGTTCCACTTACAGTGTTAATATTTTTACTAAATAATATTATCCCTCCTACTTTTTTATTTTTTATTAAACCAATAATATTATCATCCACTTCATAACCATCAAATCCAACAATAAACAGCTGACCTACTTTTTCCTCTAATGACATAGCATCTATTTCATCTTGTATTGGGTCAACTTGAGGCTCCTCTTCACCGAATTCTTCTACCATATTATTATTTTTCAAATCCTTATTAGACTTATCTTCTATATCTATTTTATTATTATACTTTGATTCTTTACTTATAAAGCTACATCCATAGAATAAAATATTTGATGTGCAAATAACTACGACGATCATTATAACCTTTGTTAATTTACTAATTGTCTTGAAAATATTTCTATTACTTTTCATTTATTTTACACTCCTTTAATTTCCTATAATAAAATACACAAAATAAACCACACTAAAATTATATTCAAATTTATTTTTTTAGGAGGAATTCTTATGACAAAGGATAGTCAACCAGATAACAAACAAGCTAGAATGGAAAAATGTAATTATCAAACACCAATTACTAGTGAGACAGGAAAAAATCATAATAGAACTGCTAAAAAGCACTCTATTAAGAGAGAAGGATTTCAAAGCCCTCATATAAATTAAAATTATAACCTATCCTTAAGTAATGGGGAAATTCCCCATTACTTTTTTAATATATTTTAATATATTATTCTTTTATCACATATTAACACCTTTGTTCAACTGTAGTAATATATTTATATACGGAGGTGTATAAATTATGATTTATTTTGCTCATAGAGGTGCTAGCAAAAATTATCCTGAGAATACTTTGCTTGCCTTTCATAAGGCTATTATTGCAGGTGCAAAAGCAATTGAACTAGATGTTCATAAAACAAAGGATAATAAACTAGTAGTTATTCATGATGAAGATGTTGCAAGAACCTTTCAGGGTAAAGGACTTATAAAAGACTTAACCCTCGAAGAAATTAGTTCCTTCAAATCTAAAAATATTGATTATGAAAATAGCAAGTTATGCAAGATTCCAACTTTATACAAGGTCTTAGAGTTACTTAAACCTAGTAAAGTCCTTATAAATATAGAACTTAAAACTGATGTTATTCACTATAAAAATATAGAAAAAGACGTGATTGATTTAATAAAAAACTATGGTATTGAAAACCATGTATTACTTTCTAGTTTTAATCACACTTCCCTTGAAATATGTAAGTCTATAGATAAAAATATAAAATTAGGTGTGCTAATTGATAGAAAAATTGATAATATAATTGCCTATGCTAAAAATCTAGGTGCTTATTCTTTAAATCCTAATGTTTATTTAGTAAATGAGCCTTTAATCAAATTGGCTCATAATAATAACTTAAAAGTATTCACCTACACCGTAAATAAACCATTTATAGCCAATCACCTTGATAAAATTGGATGTGATGGTATCTTTACCGATAACATAGAGAAATTTATTTAAGTATGATTTTAAGTTCAGTAGACAAAAGGAGTTAAATTACTTGCTTTAACACCTTTTATTATACTTTATATCAAATTACTAATTTAATATTCATAATTTTAAAAATAATTATAGAAGTACATTTACTTATAATGGTATAATTACTTAGAGTCCAAAAATAATTATTGAAAAGGTGTGATAAAATTGAAAACAAAACAAATAGTTTACAGTGGACTTTTAATTGCTTGCAGCATTTTACTTCCCCAATTATTTCATTTAGTGGGAGGTCCCGGTATTGGAACAACACTTCTTCCTATGCATATCCCAGTTTTAATTGCTGGATTTATCCTTGGTCCTATTACCGGATTAATAATTGGAATTTTAAGTCCTATTTGTAGCTTTTTATATACTGGAGGAATAATGCCTGCAATACCTATGTTATATCTTATGATAGTTGAACTAGGTACTTATGGATTATTTACAGGTCTTATATTTAAGAAATTTAAATTCAACATATATGTATCACTTATTGTATCTATGATTGCAGGTAGAATAACTAGAGGTTTAGTTTTTGTCGTTGCTACAAAATTTTTGGGAATTTTTCTTCCTCCTGCTATGGGTATATCTATAGCAATAACTCAAGGTATTCCCGGAATAATACTTCAAATGCTAATTATCCCACCAATTCTCTATTTGTTATGTAAGCTACCATATACTAAAAACTTAATGACTCAATAAATTTGGAGGCGTATTAAAATGAAAACCCGTATAAAAGCTTTACTTGAAGAATATAAATATAGCTGTATCCTTATGAGCAAAGAAAAAACTGTGATGACTTCCTTTGATAAAGGTGTAAGCCCTATATATAAATATATCAAAGAAAATGGAGTGTCTCCTATACCATTAATAATGGGCGATAAAATTGTTGGAAAGGCAGTTGCTCTGATGGCTATTTATGGTGGTGTGGAATATATCTACACACAAATAATTAGTCAAGGCGCTATAGATATTTTAAATTCCCATAATATTAAATTTGACTACGAAGAAATAGTTCCTTATATAAATAATCGTAAAAAAGATGGGCAATGTCCTATGGAAGCATCTTTGTCTGGCACAATAAATCCTGAAGAAGGATTTAATATAATTGATACATTTATTAAAAATAGAGAATTAAAGGAGTGTCCAAAATGATTTATAAACCCTATGGTAAAACTGGTAAAATGGTTTCTGCCCTCGGCTTTGGTGGAATGAGATTTAAAGATGATTGTTCCATTGAAGAAGGAGCTGAAATAGTTAGGTATGCAAATAGCCTTGGTATAAATTACTTTGATACTGCACCTAACTATTGCAATGATAGAAGTGAAGATATCTTTGGAGAAGCTTTTAAAAATATGTCTGGTGAATTCTATGTATCTACTAAAAGCAGTCTTGGTAGTGAACCAGATGCAGATTCAGTAAGGCGTAGAATAGAAAACTCACTCAAAAGACTTGGTATAGACAAAATTAACTTTCATCACATGTGGTGTATTATGGACCTTAATCACTATAAAAAAGTTATGGCCAAAGGTGGTCCTTATTGGGGAGCCCTTAAAGCTAAGGAGGAAGGCTTAATAGACCACCTAGTATTTTCTACCCATGCTTCTGGTGAAGAAATTAGAATTATGGTAGAAGAAGGTTATTTTGAAGGAGTAACCTTAGGGTACAACATTTTAAACTTTCCGTATCGACAAGAAGGTATTTTAGCTGCTCATCAGCATGGTCTAGGAGTAGCAACCATGAACCCTTTAGGTGGTGGATTAATTCCTGAAAATCAAGAATATTTTTCATTTGTAAAACAAAATCAAAATGAAAGTGTTGTACAAGCAGCGCTGCGTTTTAATGCTTCTCATGAATGTATTTCAGTAACTCTATCTGGTATGGGTAGTAAGGAAGAAGTTAAGCATAATGTAGATGCTGTTAAAAACCTTACTATTCTCAAAAACTCTCAAATAGAAACTTTAAAATCTTCTCTTAGGCAAGATATGAATCAACTATGTACAACTTGTCAATATTGCAAACATTGTCCTAAAGGTATTAATATTCCTAAATATATGGATTTATATAATTATTACGTATTAAAAGGGATTAATGGTATAAAAGAAATGTATGAATTACTCTCTAAATATGGCGATATTGACTTTGAGAAAGATATGGCTCCTAGTGATTGCATTGGCTGTAAAAAATGTGAAACTCTATGTACACAAAAGTTAAATATAGTAGACAGACTAGATTGGATTAATCGCAATGTGATTACTAAATAGCTATTTATAGTAGTTAGTTATAAAGCTTAGTCTTAAATTAAAAAGATATGAATTTATTAACACCCCTTAATTTAATAAATTCATATCTTTTCTTTGTTATGTACTTTAAAATAATAATCATAAACTTTTTATAATTTTATTAATCTCTTAACCTATTTTTATTAACAACGGTAGTATTCCTCCCCTTTTCCTTAGCCTCATAAAGGTTTATATCTGCTCTATGTATTATATCTTCGGTATTCATATCTAAATCCCTAAAGCCATATACTCCGAAACTACAGGTTATACTAAACTTATTTCCTTTATGTTCAAGGGTCGTTTCCTCTAAATTCTTCCTAATTCTTTCTGCAATAATTTCTGCTTTATCTTCATCTGTATCATTTAAAACAATTAAAAATTCTTCTCCACCATAACGTCCAATCCAATCACTTTCATTGCTTCTAATATATTTTGAAGCAATTCTCGTAAAATCTTTTAATACATTATCTCCAACTATATGACCATAGGTATCATTAATTTCCTTAAAATAATCTATATCTGCCATTATAACAGACATAGATTTTTGTTCCCTTATAGATTTCTCAACATCAACTTCTAATCGCTCTCTTATGTACCTTCTATTATATACACCTGTAAGATCATCTATTAGGGTAGTTTCTTGTATATTTTTCAAAAACTTCTCAATAGATTCTGCAAATTCCCTCTCTCTATCTATAATAGCTCCTCCTTTTGATATATCCTTCACTAACTCAACTATATAGGTTTCCTTGCCAATATTTATAGGAGAAGCCATAACTAGAAAAATCCTGTTTTTGTTATACTCTATTTTTACTACTGTTTCATTGCTTTCATATGCTTGTTTAGAAATACAATTTTCACATATACCATTCCTATTCCATAAATCATAGCAATGTGTATCAGTATTTATAGTATTGTTATCTGTTGATAAAATTTTATTATTATTGGGATTAATTATTCTTATCATATCATATATATTTTTAAAGATTGAAAGTCGCTCTTTCACATCATCCATTATATCCATACTTCAAAAACCTCCTTGTTTAAAATATGGCTTCATTTGTTATGTATTTTTTATTTTTCAGCTGTAATAAAGTACATCTCTACATGTAATTCTAAAATATCTTTTATATATATTTTGAAAAAATGATCTAGAATATACTTCTATTTAACTATTCATCTATAGAAAGTACATCTATATATTTCTCTGATACATCATTTGTTAAACTTTCTACACTCATAAGTTTTTTATTAATCTGCTTAGTCCTTGTACCTACAAGCTTATCTAAATCTGTACTTGCTTGATTTAACTTTTTCTGTGTAGCTTTAAGCACCTCTTCAAATTTTCCAAACTCTGTTTTAACTGCTCCAAGTACATTCCAAACTTCACTAGATCTTTTTTCAATTGCAAGAGTTCTAAATCCCATCTGTAAACTATTTAAAAGTGCTGCTAAAGTTGTTGGGCCTGTTATATTTATCTTATATTCTCTTTGAAGAATTTCAACTAAATTAGTTCTTTTAACTACCTCTGCATAAAGACCTTCTATTGGTAAAAACATAATTGCGAAATCAGTGGTGTAAGGTGGGTCTATATATTTATCTCTAATATCCTTAGCTGATTTCTTTATAGCTGTTTCTAACTTTTTATAACCTTCTTCTATTAAACTTTGGTCTCCAGTATCATAGGAATCCACCAAATTGTGGTATACATCCAAAGGAAACTTTGAATCTACAGGAAGGTATACTACATCAGAGGTTTTATCCTTACCTGGAAGTCTTATTGCAAATTCCACATTATCTCTAGATCCCTTCTTAGTTACTACATTTATATCGTACTGTTCTTTAGTAAGAATTTGATCTAAAATTCTTCCCAATTGAATTTCTCCTAAGGTTCCTCTAGTCTTAACATTGGAAAGAACTTTTTTTAAATCTCCTACTCCCATAGCTAAGGTTTGCATCTCACCTAGTCCTTTATGCACAACTTCCAATCTTTCACTTACCAACTTAAAGGATTCTCCTAATCTCTTCTCCAATGTGCTTTGTAACTTTTCATCCACAGTTTCCCTCATTTTTTCTAACTTATCCTCAGTAGACTTAAGCAACTCACCTTGTTTTTGGGATAAATCATTAAATTTTTCTTTTTGAAGATTATTAAACTCATTAACACTTTTAGAAAATTGATTTTCAAAAGATTTAAGTGATTTTTCTATAGTATTAGAATATGTATCTAGTTGATTCTTTTGAAAATTTGCTATTTCACTCATTCTACCTAAAATAGCATCACTTAACCTTTGTATTTGAAGGTTCAACTCAATTCTAGCTTCTTTTTCACCTTTACGAGATTCTTCCCTATTTCTAGAGATTTCATCTCTAAAGGCTTTTTCTAATTTATCAACACTTTTATCTATATCTCCTACCCTTTGTTCTATATGTAAGATTGAATTCTCAATATCGGCTGCACTGCCCTTTTGCATTCTGCTTCTAGAATCCTTTAATTTTAGAGTAAAATATATATTTATAATTAACAATATAATTACAATAACCAATAAAACTTCCATTATCTCATCCCCAATCTTAAAATTTATATAAGAATATTACTCTCAAATACCGTTTAAAGGCTAAATAGAAAATTTTATCTATTTAGCCTTATATTTAAGGTAAAATAAGAAACATGAAAATATGTTCCCTTGGTCATTATATCATTTTTCAGTATAAAATTACAAATAGATTAAATTATTAAACTCTTCAATGTTTTTACTATCTATTTAATTTATATTAGATACTTTTCATAAGTACAATTTTAAACTCAGTACCTATGTCCACTTTACTTTTAACTTCTATATATCCTCCTTGGGCTTCAATAATTGATTTACTAAGAGATAATCCAATTCCAACAGACTCAGATTTTCCCCCTTTATAAAATCTCTTAAAAATATTAGGAAGATCCTTTTCACTAATTCCCACTCCATTATCCCTTATTACAATTTTTGTATTTATGGGATTTTCTTCAAGTTCTATATGAATTTCACCATTATAACTATGTTCTACACCATTCTTAACTATATTAATCAACGCTTCTCCTAACCATTTCTCATCATAATTAAACATAAACTTATTTTTATTTTTTTTATTAATCTCTTCTATATTACTTATTACCGTTTCTTCATACATATTACTTTCAAATACTATATTAACTTTATTTTCTGCTGCCATCATTGCAACATTGTCTATAACTTCATAAATAGTATTAACTAAGCTATTTTCCTTCATGTTAAATTCAATTGCTCTTGCATCTACCTTGGCTAGCTTCAATATACTTTTTATAAGCCAATCCATACGATTTAATTGTGTCTTGCTATTATGTAAGAATTTTTCCCTATTATCTTCACTAATTTTCTTATTACTTAAAATATCATTATAAATAATAAGGGCAGATAGTGGTGTTTTTAATTGATGAGATATGTCTGATAATACATTTACTAGAAACTCCTTTTCTTTTTTTAAGTCTACCATCTGACTTTGTAAAACTTGTCTCATATTTTTAAATCCATAGGAAAGTTTTGCAAAATCTCCTTCCTTTTCTTCATAAAGATTTACATCATAGTTTTCCTCTAGTATTTCCTTTGAGGCTCTTGTCAAATTTCTTACTCTACTATATATACCTCTATACTGAATATAATTTAATAATATTAGTAAACCTCCAAATGTACTACCTATAATTATAAATATAAATTTACTATTTTTAAAAGCTTCATTTATTCCATCTATATACATTATATTTATATTGTCTTTATAACCATAATTATCTATAATTTTTTCTCCTAATTTTATCTCTTCCTTTGTTGGCACCTTAAAGGCTGCCTCTACTAAATCCGCTTCAAGATTAGGAAATTTTTCTACCATTGTAGATAACATTGCAGCCCTGCCATCTATATATTGACTCTTTATGTTATTAAAATAAAAAGTAATCCACATATTAACGATAAATATAAATATTATAACTATAAATAATAACACTATGGAACTCTTTTTTAATTCTGGATTTATAAGCTCTTTCATTAATTTCTCCTACTTTCCATTAACAACTTCTTTTATCCACATATAGCCTAGTCCTCTTTTCGTTATAACATATTCTGGCTTACTAGGATTATCTTCTATTTTTTCTCTAAGTCTTTTTATATAGACTGAAAGAGTATTTTCCTCTACATATGCTCCTTCTTCACCAAATAATTCCTTTAATATATGATCCTTGCTAAGTAATATTTCTGGACTCTGTAGAAATGCTAAAAGAAGTCTATATTCCTTTGCCGTTAATGATATCTTTTCATTACCTTTCGATACTTCTGCACTAGATGTGTTAATAATTATATCCCCAGATCTTAAAGTTGTTATATTATTATCACCTTTGCCAACTCTTCTTAAAACTACACGAATTCTTGATAATAACTCCTTTACTCTAAAAGGTTTTGTTATATAGTCATCACCACCTATATCTAATCCCAAAATTATATTTACTTCTTCATCTAAAGCAGTTAAAAATATTATAGGGGTGTCCTTCTTTTCTTTCACGTATTTACAAAAGTCATAGCCACTTCCATCAGGTAAATTTATATCTAGAAGTATTAAATCGAACTCCTCATTATTAAATTTTTCTTTTCCATTCTCTATAGAACCCACTCTAAAAACCTGATACCCTTCTTCTTCAAGGGTATATTCTACTCCTAAAGCCAATGCCTCATCATCTTCAACTAATAAAATTCTATTCATTACATAACCTCCTCCATAAACAAATTTTCAAATTATTTATTAACACTATTTTATAACTTCCATTTATAACTTAATTTTATCATTAAAATCATATAACATTATAGGAATTTTAAAAAGCCTAGGTTATAATTATATTAAAACAAAAATCCAAAGAATATTTCCTTGGATTTTTGTTTTATCTATTTCTTATTCTTATTTTGGAATAACTGTTTTATTTAATAATAGGTCTATATTATTTACTCGCCTCTTATACTATCAATAATATTTTGTTTACTCAATCTTCTAAGAGGTATTAATGCCGAAACATATCCCATAATAATTACAGCTACAATAGAAATAATAATACTATTCCATGGTAATGTGAATTTGAAATCCCTAATATTTGACATAGGATTATATAGTATATATGCTAGTATAGTACCTGCTACTGAACCAATAATTCCTCCATATAGTCCAAATAATACACCTTCAAAGGTTATCATTTTTCTCACTTGTTTCCTTGTCATCCCTATAGCTTTTAAAGCTGCTATTTCCTTATTCCTAAGAAGAATATTTGTAGTTACCGTATTTACAATGTTTACTGCACTTATTAAGGTTATTACTATTATAAATCCCATAAGCAATATACTCATTTGCAATTTATACGCCTTTTCACTTTTAGCAGATTCTATTTTATTATAATAGCCAATTCCTGCATTAATATTTTCTATCTTTTTTAGCGACTTATCTATTTTATCTAAATAACTTTCATCTTTAATTTTTATTCCCATATTTGTAACTCTAAAATTTTTCATCTGCTGCTGATTGCCTTCTATTATATTCTTAACAGTATTCTTACTTCCTATAACGTTTAATACTCCTTGATAATCTAAATCACTAAAAGGCTGAACATCCATAATTGCTGCTACCTTAACCTTCTTAAGCTCCTTACTATTAAAGTTCTCTTGTCCATCTGAATATTCCACATCACTAATTAGTATCTCATCTCCTACTTTAAGTTTAGCCATGGGTGCAATAAGACTTCTCTTATCTCCAAAGAATGTTGTTTCTCTAACTATAATTACTTCTCCATCTTTAAGATTATCAATGCTACCTTCCTTAATATATTTCTTAGCCACATTTAACTTATTTTCTTCATAGGTTTGAAATACAACACTAATTTTCGATTTGTCTTTTCCATCAACTTTACTCTTGAATAAATCTTCATCCCTATTTTCTGCTGCCCACTGTCTTACATCCTTAGGTATAGCAGAATCCTCAACAAATCCTTGAGTTAATATGAAATTATAATGTTTATAGATTTCACTTACCCCTGAAATATTTCTTACTTCTTCAATTAATTTATTATTTATAGCATCTAGTTTTTCAGTATTACCATTATCATAAATGGTAAATGCAATGTCATTATCTTCAGTAACCTTCTCAGAAAAATTATCTGAGAACTTAGCAAAGCTCATAAACGTTACAAATAGGGTTACACTTATAGCCATAGATAATACAGTTATATAAAATCTTCTTTTATTTCTCTTAACATTTTTTAGAGCCATGGCTGTATCTATTTTAAAGAATTTTCCTAAAAATTTACCACTCCTATTTCTCTTTTCTTTCTTAATTAAAGATTGACTACTTATAGCTATTAATGGTGAAATCTTACCTGCACTTCTAGCTGGTAGATAAGCTGAAACATATATAGTTGCTGCTCCTATACCACTACTTAATAATAGTACAAATGGTGATGTTACTACTTTAAGGTTTGAAAATTCACCCAATCCTGACATCTTATTAAAGGTAAATGCAATACAATATACAGCCACTATTCCAAAGAATACTCCAAGAGGAATACCTATAAATATCATAATAGATGCTTCTCTAATTACTAAATTCATAATTTGTTTTTTAGTAGTTCCAATAGCTCTTAACAATCCAAACTGCTTCATTCTTTCTGCTATGCTAATATGGAAAGCATTATAAATAACCACTACTGTAGCCAAAACAACAATTCCTATAACAATGAAAACTATCATAAATAGAGATTTATTCATATCAGCATTACTAGACTCCCCTATAAGTCTTAGTAAATCTTTATTTTGTACTACTTCACTTTTACTACTAACAAGATTAGATACTTCCTTAATCACTTCTTGTTTAGCAGCTTCATCCTTAATTTCAACTAATACTGTGGAATCGTCTTTCACATTACTATCATTCTTTATTAAATAAGCCTTTGATATTCCTTCACTTTGATTTTGCCAATCATCTTTAGCTATTCCAGATAAGGTATAATCTTTTTCATCTCCATCTTCATCTTGTATTTTAATTATATCGCCTACTTTAACTTCTTCATCAAAATATCTAAGAATCCATCTTTCAATAACAACTTCATTATTACTCCTAGGTAATTGGCCTTCTTCTAAATTTATATTCATAAGTTTAAATGCAGCTTCATTTAAATAGTTAAGTTCAATGTTTTTATCCTTTATAAACGGAACAGCATTTTTACTAATCATAACCCCTAAACTATTAACATTTATATTAGTTTGAATCTTATTTATTTCATCTTCAGATACATTAGTTATAGCAACATGAAATGCCCCCATACTTTTCTTTGAATTTTCAATCATAGAATTCTGCACTGTTAATATAAAAGTACATATTGATGTTATAAGTGCTACTGACAATATTATTCCTATTATAGTTAATATTGTCCTTTTTTTATTATCCTTTAAGTATTTTCCACTTAAAGCTTTATAACTATTAATCAATGTTTCTTCCCCCTATGCCATAGTTTTATCACTTTCAATTTTTCCATCACTTAAAGTTATAACTCTATCTGCTTGTTCAGCCACATTCCTATCGTGAGTTATAAGTATTAGAGTTTGATTATACTTTCTAGCTGTAACCTTTAAAAGCTCTATAACTTCCTTAGAATTCTTACTATCCAAATTACCCGTTGGCTCATCTGCAAGAATTATAGATGGCTTATTTATAAGTGCTCTTGCTATTGATACTCTTTGTTGCTGCCCTCCTGAAAGCTCTGATGGAATATGTTTTCTTCTATCTTCAAGACCGATCATAGATATAATTTCATCTAAATATTTTTTATCTACCTTCTCACTATCAAGAAGGGCAGGTAAAGATATATTTTCTTCTACATCGAGAATAGGCATTAAATTAAAGAATTGAAATATAAATCCTATATTTCTTCTTCTAAAGATACTAAGACCAGTTTCATTTTGTTTGTATATGTCTATATCATTTATAAATACTTTTCCACTAGTAGGTATATCTAATCCTCCAATTAAATGAAGTAATGTAGACTTTCCAGAACCTGAAGCTCCTACTATAGCTACAAATTGTCCTTTATCAATGCTAAAGTTAATATCATCTAAAGCACGAACCTGACTATTTCCTTCTCCATAATACTTCTTTAAGTTTTCAACTCTTAAAATCTCCATACATAATTCTCCTTCAATCTATATTAAAATTTTATAGTTACAATAATTTAACTCTTAGCCTCAATAGTATTTAGATTAAGGTTATATTAATCACTGCACTTCTCTTTACAAATATCATTATATATATTTAACTATTTTTTCACCATAAACCTTACCTTACATAATTAATAGTTTTCTTACATTTTAGTCATATAAGAAAGAGTGTAGCAAATTGTCATTAAACAAATTTAACTACACTCTTCCAATTCTAAAAGTTAATTATATAACTCCATTTCTAAATCAGTAGTAGATGAATGTTCAAATTCACATATATCATATCCAGATACACTTAATTGAAAATCCTTCTTTTTTCCTCTCCCTATATACCCTTCATAACTACTATTAGAAGTTACTGAATTAAAGTTTTCTTCATTACCTAAATCAGCTCCATCAAAGTATACTCTTCCTCCATGATTATCTTTTAAATTAACCTTCATAGCATAATTGTCAAAATCAGTGGTATACTCTACATCCCTTCCAACTAATATAACATTTTTTCCTATTGGCATGTAGGATTCTATATTTATATAATTAGCATTGATGGTAACATTATTAGGTAGCACTTTTCCTTCTCCATAATCCTTATAAGTACCTCCTGAATACACCCTAGCATTATTACAATCTATTTTAACATTTTCAGCATTTATAAATTCCCTTAAGTCTATTTCTAGATAATTGCTAGTTTTAATATTAATATTTTTAAGAGTATTATTATGTGGTAAATTTACATATCCCCCTCTAGGACTTGTAAAAATCAATGTATCTTTCAAAACTTTACTATCCTTTATTGTTAGGTTTGTATAATAATTACTATTAAAATTAATGTCTACTCCCACTGGAACTTCTATAACAATTTGAGCATTATTATTTTTTTCTTCCATAAGTGTGTAAATAATTGCATCATAAGATTTTTCAAAAAATCCCCTTATATTTTTTGCTTCAAAAAAATTATACATAGCTCTGTCTCCTACAACCTTAAGACCCTTTGTATTGGCATCATATGAAGTTTGTACCTTCATATCATTTTCTATATATTCTAGTACCTTAACCCTTGTATTTTTATCTGATGAAGATTTAATTTCTACATTATACCCTTTATTTTCTAAGGATGAAATATCAACAACATCAACTTGTTTATCTGTTACGAATACTTCTCTTTCCGAAGGAGTTGCATTTATTATTTCTCTTTGAACTCTATAAACTTCATTTGCAATTTTAGGCATCATATATGCTCCACTTATAATGGACCCTGTAATTCCTACTGCAAGAAACACTCCAGCCACAATAAGAGATTTTTTCCATCTATTCATTAAATTTTTCCTCCTTATCATCTATATTTTCTGCTTTATAATCTCCATCTATATCTTCTGTAAAAATAGGCTTTTCTTCGTAAGCCTTATCTTCTACAGAAATTTCTTCTATCTCTTCATTTTTCTCAGTAGCACTTTCAGTATTCTTCTCATTACCTTCAGTGTTTTCTTGTTGATTTTTAACTCTTACATACATATTTCTAGTTTTAACCCAAGATATATAGCTCACTACTAGGTATTTTAATCCTTTATATACTAAACAGTATAAGATCCAACATAAAATAATAAATCCAGTCCATGCTATACAAGCAAAGAATCCAAACACTCCCATAGATATATCAATTCCACAAAGGAATGCAGCTCCTAGATAACCTATAAAGTTTGCAATTGACATTCCAACAAGTCCTAGACCACTGGCTATCATAGACATAACTATTGTTAAAGCTGGGAAAAATAATAAAATACTTATAACAACTATTATTAATTTTACTCCAGCAGAAGATATCTTTCCGTTAATTACTGAATTGGAATCTAAAAATTCCTTAGTCCTATTACCTGCCTTTTTTCCTTGTCTCTTTACATTTTTCCAAAGATTTTTAGCGTCCTTAGAAACTTTATCTTTAAGTTCACTATTGCTACTACTTGTAGATTTGCCTTGTCCCTTCATCTCCTCAGTCAATTCTTTTGCAATGCTCTTAGGAGAACCTAATGTTTTTATAATCTCCTCATCACTCTTTCCCTGTAATTCCCCATTTAAGAAAAATTCTTCATAGTCTCTTAATATATCATTTATCTCAAGTTCACTAAAAGCTCCCTTTAAGTAATCCCTAAGTATATCTAAAAAATCATTTTTAGTCATTATTCTTATTCTCCTTCCTATAACATCCTAATATTAAATTTACATCCCTTACAAACTCATCCCATTCTTTAACTAAAGTACTTAAATTACCTTTTCCATAGTCTGTAATCCTATAGTATTTTCTATCTGGGCCACCTTCTGACTTCACCATATAGGTTTCAAAATTTCCTTCTGTAGTAAGTCTTCGCAATAATGGATATATAGTGCTTTCCTTTACTGACATAACTCTTGAAATATTTTCTACAATTTCATACCCATACATATCTCTGTCATTTATAAGTGTGAGAACACAGATTTCAATTACACCCTTTCTGAGTTGTGTACTCATATCTAAACCTCCTTTATTAAGTTTTAACAACATACTTTTCTTTGTATATATTTTAACTATCCTTATACTATGTAAAACACAATAGTGTCTTAAAAAATATAGAAGTTACTGTGTATTAGACAACCCTTCTAAAACTCTAGCAACTTCACTATGTAAAACATAGTAGTCCCTTTTAAATTTGGTACTACGTTTTACATAGTACCCTTACATTCTTATGTTATCATAGTATCGTGTTATACACAATAGATACATATTAAAAATTTTATAAATATATTTAACTCCTATATTCTAATTAGTGTGCAAGTTCTTTATATTAAAATAACCAAGGCATTAAGCCTTGGTTATCCAGTGTCAAAATAAATTATTTATAGCTTTCATATACTTCTTGAATCTTATCCCAGTTAAATAAGTTCCAAATACTATTAACGTAATCTGGTCTTACATTCTTATATTTTAAATAATAAGCATGTTCCCAAACGTCGATTGTTACAAGTGGTTTTTTACCTTTACTTAAAGGAGATTCTTGATTTAAAGTAGCCATAACTTCTAGCTCACCATCACTATTTAAAACTAGCCATCCATAGCCTGAACCAAATTGTCCAATAGCAGCTTTAGAAACAGCTTCTTTCATATTTGCAACACTTCCAAAAGCTTTATTGATTTTTTCAAGTAATTCTCCCTTTGGTTCACCTTTTCCTCCTGGTGTTAAAATGCTAAAGTAAAAGTTGTGGTTTGCCACACCTCCACCTTGATTAATAACTCCTTGACGAATTTCATTTGGAATACTATCTAAATTCTCTAACAATTGTTCTAAAGTTTTACCTTCAGTAAGAGCTTCATGTCCTTCAAGTAATTTGTTAAGATTATTTACGTATGTTTGTAAATGTTTGCCGTAGTGAGTTTCTACTGTTAAAGCATCAATGTGTGGCTCTAATCCATTGTATTCATAAGGTAATTTAATTTTATCATATGTCATTTTAATCCACCTACCCTTTCCATTTATAACATATGCTTATATTTTACCACTTTTCATCCATATAAGCACTAATAAAAATTTTTACTTACAATTTATTATTATAAATTA
>NZ_JPMD01000023.1 GCF_000732635.1 Clostridium sulfidigenes
ATTATATAAATATAAATATATTTAATACGATTATATAAATTGATATACTAATTAAAATTATAGTAAACTTAATGTAAAGTAGATAATTATAAAAATAACAATGTAGGTGGAAATGTATTTTATTATATGTAAGGAGATAAAAAATGGAACTAAAGGAACTTTTAAAATATGTGGTTGAAAATCAAGGTTCAGATTTGCATCTGTCTGTAGGAGCACCTCCTATTCTACGAAAAAATGGAGAATTATTAAATGTAATAGAAGAAGTTTTATCTGAAGAAATAGTTAAGAAATATAGTAAGGAAATCCTTGGAGAAGATTACTTTATATATAATGAAATAGGGGAGAGAGATATACTATATACTCTACCGGATGTAGGCAGGTATAGGGTTAATGTATATAAAGAAAGAAGTTTTGATACTATTGCAATTAGAGTAATACCAGTAAAAGTTCCAACTCTAGAAGATTTAAATATGCCTACAATTATAAAGGAACTTACAAATAAAAAGGATGGCTTAATTCTTATAACTGGGCCAACTGGAAGTGGTAAGAGTACTACTATGGCAGCTATGATAAATGAGATAAATTCAAATAAAAAAACTCATATTGTGACTTTGGAGGATCCTATAGAGTATTTACATAATCATAAGAAGTCTCTAATTAATCAACGGGAAATAGGAAGGGATACGGAAAGCTATGATAGTGGGCTAAGAGCCATACTTAGAGAAGATCCAGATGTAATTTTAGTTGGAGAAATAAGAGATTTAGAAACTATGTCAGCAGTACTTCTAGCAGCAGAAACAGGACATCTAGTAATTTCTACATTACACACCATAAGTGCCTACAAAACAATTGATAGAATCATAAATTATTTTCCGTCAGAACAGCAATTAAGGATAAGAAATCAGCTTTCTACGGTGTTAAAAGGTATAGTATGTCAAAGATTATTTAAGAAGGTGGATGGTAGTGGAAGAATTGCCGCTCTTGAAGTAATGGTTAATACCCCAGCAGTTCAAAATTTAATTAGAGAAGGGAAAATACATCAAATACCATCAACTATGGAAACTTCGTCAAAATATGGTATGCAGACTATGGAAATGGCTATAAGTAAAATTATAAGATATATTGATAAAGAAGAACTGTAAACAGAGTTCTTTGCTTCTTAGAAAACCTATAATATCAATGGTATAGGGAATTTAACTATTGTGTTTTTTTTAATTAAGTTTTATACTATAGATAGAATATAAATGATTAAATGGCGTATTTATAATATATTGAGATAATTTCGTTATTTACCTGTATATGGTAGTAAGATATTATAGAGACTAGGCATTGTATAAATATATTCTAAAAATATTCTACTATTTTGAAGGAATTTCATTTTTCATGTTGAATATACCTTTGTACACTGTAAACTTCTTAGGGAGTAGAATGTGGGAGGAATATGTTATATGAATAATTACATTGTTGGAATAGATATAAGTTCTTCAAAGGTATGTGGAGTAGTTGGGAGATTAGACCAAGAAAACAAAATACAAGTTATGGGAATTACTACTTCAGATTATGAGGGAGTTAAGGATAATGTAATGTTGGATGAAGAGGATATTTCTTATATTTTACGCAATGTAGTAGAGCGTTTAAAGGAAATTGTAAATTCACCATTAGAAGAAGCATACTTATCTGTACCAATTTCTTTATGTGAAATCGTAAAGACTAAAGGTGTTTTGTCTTTCCCAGAAATGAAAGAGATTAGCAAAGAAGATATATTAAATGTAGGAGAAGTTGCAAAGTTTTGTGTTGGCAAGGAGCAAGAAATTGTCCAAGTTGATATTGAAGAATACATAGTTGATTCTATGAAGAATATTACTAATCCATTAGGAATGAAAGGGAAGGTACTAGAATCAGAAGGCAACGCATTTATACTAAGTAAAAAATATGTTGATGGATATAAAAAATGTTTAAAAGAAACTGGAATCGAGATAAAGGGATGGGTAGTTAATGCTATAGGTATAAGCAAGGATATAATTGAAGATCTTGAACTTGCTAAAGGTGTAGCAATTATCGATGTTGGAAGTTCTAATATGGAAATTACAGTTTTTAAGAATAATAGATTCTTAGATTACTTTTCAGTACCCTTAGGTGGTAATAATATTACAAATGATATTTCTATTTGCCTAAAGTTATCATTACAAGATAGTGAGAGATTAAAATTTAAATGTAATACATTATTAAAAGATAATTCAACTGAAAATCATAAAATAAAGATTAACACTAGTGGAAATAGTATAGTGGAAATTAATTATGAAATGTTAGTAGATATAATAGGTGAAAGAGTCAAAGAACTACTTGAAATAATAAATAAGCGCATTGAAAAAGAACAATTAAGTGATCAAATTGGCAGTTTCGTAATTGTTGGAGGTGGAATATCTTTATTTAGAGATATTACGACTATAGCTTCAGAAATATTAGGAAAGCCAGTTAGAATAGGTGTTCCAAATTATGTTGGAGCAGCAAATCCAATATATTCAACAGCTACAGGAATCATAAGAGATGTTTTAAACAAAGAAGAAATATTTAATAAAGAAAAAAGTTCCTGTGAAAGTTGTAATGAAAAGTTGAGTAGCAGCAATAATAGAAGTAAAGAAAATAAGTTTATAACAAGACTAAAGGGAATTCTAAAGAGTTTTTCTAATGAGGAGGTAATAAAGTGATTGATTTCGATGTTCAAAATGATGATTTATGTAAAATTAAAGTTGTAGGTTGTGGTGGCGGTGGAAACAACGCTGTAAATAGAATGATTGAAGAAGGACTTAAAAATGTTGAATTCATAGGTATTAATACAGATAAACAAGCATTAGTTTTATCTAAGGCTGAGTTTAAAATCCAATTAGGAGACAAGCTTACTAGAGGCTTAGGTGCTGGTGCAAATCCCGAAATAGGAAGAAAAGCAGCAGAAGAAAGTAAGGAAGAAATAATTGAAGCATTAAAAGGTGCAGATATGGTATTTGTTACTTGTGGAATGGGTGGAGGAACTGGTACAGGAGCTGCACCAGTAGTAGCAGAAATAGCTAAATCTATGGGGATTTTAACTGTAGGTGTTGTAACTAAACCTTTCCCTTTTGAAGGAAGAAAAAGAATGATTCATGCAGAAGCTGGAATTAAGGCTTTAAAGGAATCAGTTGATACATTAGTAACAATTCCAAATGAAAGATTATTATCTCTTGTGGATAAAAAAACTACCCTTGTAGAATCTTTTAGAAAAGCAGATGATGTTTTAAAACAAGGTGTACAAGGTATTTCTGACTTAATAACTATACCAGGATTAATTAACTTGGACTTTGCAGATATAAGCACTATTATGGTTAATAAAGGGCTTGCTCATATGGGAGTAGGTGTTGGAACTGGCGATAATAGAGCGCAAGATGCTGCAAGAGAAGCAATAGCAAGTCCACTTTTAGAAACCTCAATTATAGGAGCAACTGGAGTACTTTTAAATGTTACTGGGGGATCTGATTTGTCTTTGTTAGAAATTAATGAAGCTGCACAAATAGTACAGGAAGAAGCTGATCCAGATGCAAATATTATATTTGGTGCTGTAATTGATGAGAGCTTAAATGATGAGATAAGAATAACAGTTATTGCTACAGGATTTGATTGTGAAAAAGCTAAAATGGAAAGTGGAGTAAGCTTTGACTCTATTAAAAGTCAGAGTCCTAAATCAGAGGTAGCAGCAACTCAATCAAGTGAAGCTACTACATCTTCTAAAGAGGAAAGTGAAGATTTTACAGTTCCTACATGGCTAAGAAAAAGCATGAGATAATATAAGATTATTATTTATTTTATTAAGAGACTATTGCAAAATGATTTTTAATTATTTTGTAATAGTCTCTTCTTATTTAAATTTTTAAAATTCCATATAAAGGCTGAAGTAGAATAAAACGTATTCTATTTCAGCCCTTTATTATTTCAAGGGCTTTTGTTTACATTACACAGTTTATTTTTTAATAAATACTTAATTTAAAAAAAAAATCGTAAAATGACATAATTTTCTAGTAATAATATGAAATTTTACCATATGATTTTACAAATTTTACCGTAAGTAACCTATATAATAATCTTTAAGGGGGTAAATAAAATGGTAGTGTACTTAGATATGCTTTTGTTAGAAAATTTTTTAGTGAATTTATTTTTACTAACAATAACTATGCAAACTATAAAAAAGAAGGTTTCAATGGGTAGGTTAATGCTAAGTTCAGCTATTGGTGCTTCATATGTTTTTGCTATAGTTATTCCTAAACTACAGTTTTTTACATCTACGCCCTTTAAAATAGTAGTAGCTCTACTGATGATGATAATATCTATTAAAGATAAAAGTATGGGTGAAGTATTAAAAGCTACTGGAATATTTATATTGTATTCTGTACTTCTTGCAGGAATGTCTTTTTATATAGCCATAAAGGATAATCCATCTTTATCATCAAGTGCTATGATATATAATTTTTCCTATAAAAATCTTATATTGTCTTTAATGATTATTTATATGTTAATTTATAAGTTGACTGTATATGTAAAAGATAGACGCTCATTAACTAATTATGTATATACTACTGAAATATGTATCGATAATGTGAAGACTATAATAAAAGCCTTTTTAGATACAGGTAATGAACTTAGAGAGCCAGCAACAAATTTGCCTGTAATAATTGTAGAAAGGAAGTTTTTCAAAGATTTAAATTTAAAGAACCATAGCATATATAACATTCCTTATTCTGTGGTAAGTGGATGTAATGGGAAACTTATTGGAATTAGACCAGATAGTGTGAAGATAAACATTAATGGAAATATAAAAGAAGAAAGTTTGATATTGGCATTTTGTGATAATAAGCTTAGCAAACATAGTGATTATAATGGACTTTTACCAAGGGGGATTATAGAATAGGAGGAATTTTTATGAATAAAATATCAAAAAAAATTTTAGAAGTGAGAAATGGGTTGCAAAGCATACTAAGTAGATTTTTAAGTAAGTTTAAAGGCTTTGCAAAATCAATTTACTACATAGGGGGAAATGATGCATTACCACCACCATTGACTAAAGAAGAAGAGGAAGTATTGGTAGAAAATCTAGAAATGGGAGATGAAAGTATAAGATCCATATTAATTGAACGTAACTTAAGATTGGTAGTTTATATAGCAAGAAAATTTGAAAATACAGGAGTAAATGTAGAGGATTTAATATCAGTAGGTACTATAGGGCTTATAAAAGCTGTAAACACCTTTGCACCAGAAAAGAAGATTAAATTAGCAACCTATTCTTCTAGATGTATAGAAAATGAAATACTTATGTATCTAAGAAGAAATAATAAGATAAAAACAGAAATATCTTTTTATGAGCCATTAAATATTGATTGGGATGGAAATGAACTGTTATTATCAGATATATTAGGAACTGATAGTAATGTAGTATATAACTATATAGAAGAAGAAGTAGATAAGCAACTTCTTGGAATTGCTATGGATAAATTAAATAGTAGGGAAAAAGAAATAATAGAGTTGAGATTTGGACTAAATGGAATTACAGAAAAAACCCAGAAGGAAGTTGCGGATATGCTTGGTATATCTCAATCCTACATTTCTAGACTGGAAAAAAGAATAATTAAGAGACTTAAAAAAGAAATTAATAAAATGTTATAAGGTTGTCTTTAGTATAAAAAAGCTACATCAGGAGATAATTTTAATGTAATTATTCTGAAGGGAATGAGACCTTATGATGATTAATAAAGTAGAAATTTGTGGAGTGAATACTTCGAAACTACCTGTATTAAAAGAGAAGGAAATGAGGGAACTACTAATCAAGATAAAGCAAGGTGATAAGGGCTGTAGAGAGGATTTTATAAAAGGAAATCTAAGGTTAGTATTAAGTGTAATTCAAAGATTTAATAACAGAGGGGAAAATGTAGATGACTTATTTCAAGTAGGTTGCATAGGTCTTATGAAGGCTATTGACAATTTTGATTTAAGTCAGAATGTTAGATTTTCCACTTATGCAGTACCGATGATAATTGGAGAAATTAGAAGATACCTTCGGGATAATAACTCTATTAGAGTAAGTAGATCTTTAAGAGATATTGCTTATAAGGCATTACAAGTGAGAGATAAGCTTGTTAACAAAGATAATAAGGAGCCAACTATCTCTCAAATTGCAAAAGAACTAGAAATGCCTAAAGAAGAGATAGTATTTGCACTAGATGCAATTCAAGACCCCATTTCATTATTTGAACCTATTTACCATGATGGTGGAGATGCCATATTTGTTATGGATCAAATTAGTGATAGTAAGAATTTAGATGATGGATGGCTTGAAAATATATCAATAAAAGAAGGTATGAAGAAGCTTACAGATAGGGAAAAACTAATCTTAAACTTAAGATTTTTTCAAGGAAGAACCCAAATGGAGGTTGCTGATGAAATTGGAATATCTCAAGCTCAGGTTTCGAGATTGGAAAAGACAGCACTTAAACATATGAGGAAACATGTGTAATATGCGTATTTACAGGTAGGTAGCTTAATTTAGAATTAAAACTAGTTGCAATAGTTTATGTAATGAAAACATATTATATTAAAATTCACATTGCAATGAGGTTAAAATTTAAAATTTATAACTCAGCAAAAAGGAGCCTAGGCTCCTTTTTGCTTTATAGATTATTATAGCTATATCACGTTGGTATAAAAAAGAGAGTCTAGGCTCTTTTTTATGTTCTATATTATTTTAAAGAGAATATAGATTAAATGATATAAAATTTAAGGAGGGAGTTTTTTATGGAAACTTCAATGTTTGCGATAAATAGTTTAAAAACTATGGAGATAATAGATATTAACACAGGTACTAAACTTGGCTATATAAAAGATTTTAAAGTTAATTGTGAAGAATATAAATTAGAAGCAGTAATACTTCCAACACAGAAATCTGGATGGTTTTCAAAAAATGAAGATATAGAATTGCCTTGGGAGAGAATTAAAAAAATTGGAGTAGATGTTATTTTAGTAGATGGAGAGGGTATTGTTGAAAATAATTAGGAGAAAATAATTAATTATATACAAATGGTGAATACTTTGTGTATAATCGTAGTATAAACAGAAAAAACTTAGAGGATGTGATTATAGTGAAGTGTCCTTATTGCAATGGAGAAGAAAGTAAGGTTGTAGATTCTAGAGCAACAGAAGATGATGGTGCAATTAGACGTAGAAGAGAATGTCTTAATTGCAATAAAAGATATACTACCTATGAAAAAATAGAGGATATACAAATATTTGTTATAAAAAGAAACTTAACTAGAGAGTTATTTAATAGGGATAAAATCATAAGTGGTGTTATAAGAGCCTGTGAGAAAAGACCTGTATCGAGATTAGAGATAGAAAACTTAGTAAATTCTATTGAAAAAAGACTTAATAATACCATGACTAGTGAAATAAGATCCGAGGAAATAGGAGAATTAATATTGGAGAAATTAAGGTATATGGATGAAGTTGCTTATATAAGATTTGCATCTGTATATAGAAAGTTTGATGATATTAATAGTTTTATAGAAGAGATAAAGGGTTTAAGTGGTGATAAGTAATATGAGATCTTATAACATAGAAAATAATGAATTTCTAACCTATGATTTAGATGATATAACCATTGGATTTTCTACAGCAAAAAATAATTTAAACTTTAATAAAACATTTAATGAAGGAAAGTCTAGTTTAAATAATTTAAAAAAGTGGTTTAAAGTAAATGAGGTTGTATATTTAAATCAAGTTCATGGAACTAAAGTATTTTCTTATGAAGAAAATATGGATATAGTAAACTATGATGGAGATGGTATTGTAACAAAAGAAAAACAGGTTGCTATTGGAGTATTTACAGCGGATTGTGTACCAATAATTTTAGTAGATACTAAAAATAAAGTAATAGCAGCTCTTCATAGTGGTTGGAAAGGAACTTTGAATAATATAGTTTCTAAAGGAATTAAAGTTATGAAAGAAAATTATGGGTGTAATCATAGCTATATTAAAGCTTTTATAGGTCCTCATAATAAAAGCTGTTGCTATGAAGTAAGCCAGGAGCTTATAGATAATTTCAAGGATTGTGATTTATTTAAAAATCAACAGATTAATTATGGTAGAAATTTAGATTTACAAAAGTGTGTAGAGATACAGTTAATGAATGAAGGTATCAAAAATAATAATATAGTATGTTTAAATTTATGTACATACTGTAGCAAGGATAAAAAGTTATATTCATATAGAAAAGAAGAAGAATCTCATGGTAGGTTATTTTCCTTTGTATTTATCCATGAGTTTAAGGAGTGATATTTATGGAAAAAACAATATTAGTAGTTGATGATGAGGCACATATTCAGGAACTAATTAAATTTAATTTAACTAAGAATGGGTTTAAGGTTATAACTGCTGATAATGGAATTGATGCATTAAAAATAGCTGAAGATGAAAAACCAGATCTAATATTTTTAGACCTCATGTTACCGGGGATGGATGGGTTAGAAGTATGTAAGTCTATTAGAAAAAAATCATCTATAGAGTCTACACCAATAATTATGATTACAGCAAAAGGTGAGGAGTTAGACAAGATTTTAGGCTTAGAGTTAGGAGCAGATGATTATATAACAAAACCTTTTTCGGTGAGGGAACTAGTAGCTAGAGCTAAAGCTATATTAAGAAGAACGAGTTTTAAACAAGAAGACAATAGCTTTAAGTTTGGAGATATAAATATAGATTATCAAAAACATGAAGTATATAAAGGAAAAGAAAAAATAGAGCTTACATTAAAAGAGTTTGAACTTTTAGAAATACTGATAAAAAACAAAGGAAAAGTTATGACAAGAGATTTTCTTTTAGATAAGATATGGGGCTACGAATATGTAGGAGAAACTAGAACTGTAGATGTCCATGTGAGACATTTAAGACAGAAAATAGAAGATAATGATAAAAATCCAATTTATATTCAAACTATTAGAGGTATAGGATATAAATTTAATTCTGGGGACAGTTATGAAAGATAATTCACGAAGAACTATGAAAAAAAGACTAATGCTAAGTGTTTTTGCAGCATTAGTTTTTGTATTAGGATTTCTAACTACAGTATTTTATACAATAGTTACCTATGAAAGTGAAGAGAGTGCTAAAGAACAATTAAATGTTTATGCTTATTTAGTAAGTGAACAGTTACACAACATTGACCAGGCGAGTTTTTCTAATGTAGTAGATAAAATGAAAAATTTGAATATTAGAATTACTATTATAAATAGCAATGGCACTGCCCAATTTGATTCTTTAGGAAATGTGGAAAAATTAATAAATTATAATAATAAAGATGAAGTTATCATGGCTAAATCTAAAGGGGAAGGTACTGTTACTAGATATAGTGATAGGGAAGAAACGTATGTTATTTACTATGCTGTAGCTATAGAAGATGGTATAGTAGTTAGAGTTTCAACCCCTGTAAAAGCAACACATAAATTAAATGATACATATATAGTATGGTATGGTAGTGCTATAATTATAATGATTTTTATATCTCTTTGGATTGCCAATAAGTTATCCTATATAATTGTTAAACCAATTAGAGATTTAGATGTTATTACTTCTATGATCACTAATGGAAATTTAAGTAGAAGAATTAAAATTACTACCAATGATGAGCTTGGTAAGTTAGCTTTGAACTTTAATCATATGGCTGATAGACTTGAAAGTAGCTTACATGAGGTAAGTGAAAAGCAAAATAGACTTTCAGCAATTCTTCAAAGTATGGAAAGTGGCGTAATTGCTATAGATAATAGTCACAATATAATAATGATAAACAACTATGCAAAGAAAATTTTTAATATTAAAGAAGATGTAGTAGGCAATCCAGTTGAAAATATATGTAAAGAAGTGAATTTAAAATTTATATTTTCTATGAGAGATAGAGATATTAAAGAGTTTAAGTTAAGTGCTCCTACTATAAAATTTCTTAGGGTTAGAACCGCAGATATTATAGTTCATAATCATCAGCATATTGGAGCAGTAGCAGTAATACAAGACATTTCTGACTTGAAGAAGTTAGAAAATATGAGAACTGAATTTGTGGCTAATGTATCCCACGAACTTAAAACTCCTCTTACATCTATAAGAGGTTTTGCTGAGACTTTAAAAGAGGTTGATGATGATGAGACTAAGAAAAAATTTTTAACTATAATAAATGAAGAAGCAGAAAGACTTACAACACTTATATCAGATATATTATTGTTATCACAAATTGAGCATAAACAAGAATTTAAGAAAGAAGTATTTAATGTAAATAAAGCTATAGAGGATGTATTTTATTTAATGAAGAATACTGGTGAACAAAAGCAGGTGCATGTAAGTATAGTTGGAGATGAGATACCTAATATTCTAGGAGATAAGGATAAATTTAAACAAATGCTTATAAATCTAGTGGATAATGCAATAAAATATAGTGAAGCCTTTGATACGGTAGTAATAACAAAGATAATTTATGATACCTACTTTAAAGTTATTGTAGAAGATAGTGGTATGGGAATTGCAAAAGAGTATATACCAAGACTTTTCGAAAGATTTTATAGGGTAGATAAAGCTAGATCTAGGGCAAAGGGTGGAACAGGATTAGGTCTTGCTATAGTTAAACATATAATTATTGGTTTTAATGGTAGTATAGATGTAGAAAGTACTTTAGGCGTTGGTACAAAATTTATTATTACAATTCCATATCATATAGAAAAATAGAATAATTAAGATAAGATAATATATTCATAAAAGACTAGAGAGAAAATTCTCTAGTCTTTTTCTTGTGAAGTTAAGAACTTTGTTTATGTTAAGTATTATTAACCTAAGTAAAGTTTTTTTAATATATGGATAATAATAGCTTAACTAAGAAAGAATATAATCAATATTGTAAGATAAATAAAAAAACAAATTGGAGGGGAATTTAAATGAAAAAGAAGTCAATAAAAATATTAATAGCAGGAATAGTTGCAACAATGACCATGGGATTATTAGTAGGTTGTGGCGGAAAGGATACTTCCAATTCAAATAATAGCGGTAATAATACTAGTGATAATAAAGCAAAAGCTATAACTATTAAAATATCAGGTTCAACTTCTGTAGGGCCATTAATGGAAAAGGAAGCAGAGAGTTACAAAGGTGAAAATCCAAATGTTACTGTAGAGGTTCAACAAATAGGGTCTTCAGCAGGAATAAAAAATGCTGTAGAAGGTATTAGTGAAATAGGTATGGCTTCACGTGAGTTAAAAGATGAAGAAAAATCAGAAGTTGCTGAAACAGTAATTGCTTATGATGGAATAGCCTTAGTAGTCCATCCATCAAATAAAGCAGAAAACTTAACTATGAAACAAATTAAGGACATATATACGGGAGCTGTAACTAACTGGAAGGAAGTTGGAGGAATTGATGCCCCAATAGTGGTGGTTTCAAGGGAAGATGGTTCAGGAACTAGAGATGCTTTCCAAGAAATTGTAGGATATACTTCAGAAGAATTGGAGAAAAATGCAACTATAGCAGAAGGTAATGGAAGTGTTAAAACTACAGTTTCAACAAATAAAAATGCAATAGGATATATTTCTTTTGAACAATTAGATGATTCAATTAAGGATTTAAAAATAGAGGGAAGTGAAGCAACACCTGAAAAAGTATTAAGCAAAGAGTATAAATTATCAAGACCTTTCTTAGTAGTATATAAAGAAGATAAATTAACAAAGGATGGAAAACAATTTATTGACTACATTTTAAGTGAAAAAGGTCAAGGTATTGTTGAAGAAGCCGGTGGAATAAAAGTAAAATAGATAATTTATGCGCCACAATGGGTATAGACCTTTGAGAGAAAAATTATCTTAAAGGTCTATTGAATTTAAATTGGAGGTCAAATATATGTCAGTGAAATCAGTTAAGACGGAAAAACCCCACAAACTTAAGGGGATAAAATATATAATTGATGATATATCAGAGAATGTTTTTAAAGTATGTGCTTTAATAGCAGTAATAAGTTTAATTTTAATAATAGGTTTTGTATTTTATAAGGGTTTGACACCATTTATATCTAAAGGATATTCCTTTGGAGAATTTTTACTAGGAACAGAGTGGGTACCTAGTTCAGAAAAGTATGGAATTCTTCCTATGATAATTGCTTCTATATATGGAACCCTAGGCTCTCTTGTTATAGGGGTACCCATAGGAATATTAACAGCTATTTTTATTGTTGAAATAGCACCTAAATCAGTAGCAAAGATAATGTCTCAGGGAGTGGAATTATTAGCAGGAATTCCTTCTGTATTATTTGGAGTCTTTGCCCTTGGAATAATAGTACCAGCTATTCAAAGTAAATTATCCCTTCCTAAAGGACAAAGTTTACTTGCCATTATAATAGTTCTTTCAGTAATGATGCTACCAACTATTATTTCAGTGGCAGAAACAGCTATAAGATCAGTACCAAAACAATATAAAGAGGCATCTTTAGCTTTAGGTGCATCTAAAATTGAAACTATATTTAAAGTAATTTTACCAGCAGCTAAGTCTGGAGTTTTAACAGCTATAGTACTAGGGATGGGAAGAGCAATAGGAGAAACCATGGCAGTTATCTTAGTTGCTGGGAATAGCCCCATAATACCAAATAATATAACAGATAGTGTAAGACCTCTCACTACTAATATAGCATTGGAAATGGGATATGCCTTTGGAACACATCAAGAAATGCTTTTTGCAACAGGAGTAGTTTTGTTTTCTTTCATTCTATTGTTAAACTTTGTAATAGCTAAAATATCAGAAAAGGCAGGTAATTAATATGAGAAAAATAAAAGACAATATATTAAAAACTATTTTATGGTTATCTGCAGCTATTACAGCTCTAATTATTGCTATTATAGTAGGATATATATTTAATAAAGGTTTTGGACTTGTAGATTTTAACTTTATTTTTGGAGATTATTCTCCCACAAATGGTGGTGGTATATTTCCGATGATTGTTACTACATTGTTAACGGTAATATTATCTTTATTAATATCAATTCCTATAGGGATTTGTGGAGCTATATATTTACAAGAGTATGCAAAGCAAGGAAGAGGAGTTAAATTAATTAGGTTTGCAACAGAAAGTCTTGCAGGTATACCATCTATAATATATGGACTATTTGGAACAGTATTCTTTGTATCTACTCTTAAATTGCAATTTTCAATTGTATCAGGTTCTTTAACATTAGCTATTATTGTACTACCTGTAATTATAAGAACCACAGAAGAAGCTTTAAAGACAGTTCCTCAAAGTTATAAAGAAGGTGCAGTAGCTTTAGGTTCAACTAAGTTTGAAGTTTTATACAAAATAGTAGTTCCCAGTGCAATGCCAGGAATTTTATCAGGAGTAATATTATCTATTGGAAGAATTATCGGCGAATCAGCAGCAATTCTTTTAACCGCTGGTACAGTAGCTGCAATGCCACAAAACCTTATGTCTAGTGGTAGGACTCTTACTGTACATGCTTATCTAGTTACTAAGGAAGCCGGAAATATAGAGCTAGCATCTGCAATTGGAGTTATACTAATATTTATAATTTTAGCTTTAAGCTTGATAGCTAAGGGGATCACAAAAACAATAAATAAAGAAAAATTTTAGTCATTAGAATGTAACTAGGAGGAAATATAATGTCAATAATATCTGTAAAAGATCTTAATTTACACTATGGATCAAATCATGCTCTTAAAAATATAAATATAGAAATAGATAAGAATAGTGTTACAGCTTTAATAGGTCCATCGGGGTGTGGAAAGTCTACTTTTCTTAGAACTTTAAATAGAATGAATGATTTAATTGATGATGTAAAAATAGAAGGGCAAGTTTTTTTTGAAGATAACAATATCTACAAAGAGCTAAATGAAATAGAATTAAGAAAAAGAATAGGAATGGTATTTCAAAAACCAAATCCATTTCCAATGTCTATCTATGATAATATTGCCTATGGACCTAGAATTCATGGAATAAAGGATAAAAAGAAGTTAGATGAAATTGTAGAGAAATCTCTTCAAGGAGCAGCTCTTTGGAAAGAGGTAAAGGATAGGCTTAAAAAAAGTGCTATAGGATTATCGGGAGGTCAACAACAAAGACTTTGTATTGCCAGGACCATAGCTGTTGAACCTGAGGTCATACTAATGGATGAACCTACTTCTGCATTGGATCCAATATCAACTTCTAAGATAGAGGAACTTATGGACGTGCTTAAAGAAAAATACACTATAGTCATAGTAACTCATAATATGCAACAAGCAGGACGTATATCAGATAAAACAGCATTCTTCTTAAATGGAGAAATTGTGGAGTATGGAAAGACAGAAGAGATGTTTCATATGCCAAAGGATAAGAGAACAGAAGATTATATCACAGGAAGATTTGGTTAATAATAGAATGAAATTAGATAGTTATCAATAATTAAAATTTATAAAGTGTAGGTGAAGAGGATGACAAGAAATAGTTTTGATCTTAAATTACAACAACTTCATGAAGATTTAATGGCCATGGGTGAGGCTGTAGCCAAACAAATAGAAGATAGCATTGATGCATTAAAAAAACAGGATGAAATCTTAGCAGAAGAAGTAATTCAAAAGGATGATGTAATAGATGACTTTGAAGAAGATATAGAGGATAAGTGTATAAAACTAATGGCTACAGAGCAGCCCTTAGCCAGTGATTTAAGAAGGATATTTATTACTACAAAGATCATAACTGATTTAGAGAGAATGGGAGACCATGCTGTAGACATAGCTAAGATTGCAAAAAAACTTATAGGAGAAACTTATATTAAGGAACTTATAGATATACCTAATATGGCTAAAATTGTAGAAAAAATGATTAAAGACTCTTTAGAGGTATATATAACTACAGATATAAGTAGAGCTCATGAAGTAAGTAAAATGGATGATCAGGTAGATAGATTATTTAAGAGTATATTTGATGAATTACTTGTAATAATGAGAAATGATCAAACGACTATAAATCAAGCTAGTCAATTTTTATTTATATGCAAGTTTTTGGAACGCATGGCAGACCATGCTACCAATATTTGTGAATGGACTATATATTTAGAGAGCGGAGAAAAACTAAAATTAAATTAATTTAAATCCACCTTCAAATTACAAGTTGGCTATGTGTAGTCAGCTTTTTTATTTTACTTAGAAATTAAATTATATTTTTGTTGAAAAATAGAAAGCTTTGAGGTAATCTTAATTAGGTGCATTGACTAGGGAATATAATTAAGATAATATAACATAATAGTGGTATAATCATGCTATAGGAATGAAGGAGATACAAATATGAAAAATGAAATAAGTAAGGTTATTCCAAATTCTATTGCAGAAGAAGTAGATATCGAGGTTGGAGATAGACTTTTAAGGATAAATGAAAATGATGTTAAAGATATAATAGATTATAAATTTCTTATTACTGATGAAGTACTTCTTTTAGAAGTGGAGAAGAAAGATGGAGAGATTTGGGAAATTGAAATTGAGAAGGATTATGATGAAGATTTAGGGATAGTATTTAGAGAAGGAATTATTGATAAACCTATGACATGTCATAATGATTGTATTTTTTGCTTTATAGATCAATTACCTAAAGGAATGAGAGAAACTTTATATTTTAAGGATGATGATTCTAGACTATCCTTTTTACAAGGAAATTTTTTAACTCTAACTAATATGAAAGAAGAGGATATAGAAAGAATAATAAAATACAAGATAAGTCCTATAAATGTATCTGTACATACTACAAATCCAGAACTTAGAGTTAGAATGCTCAACAATAGATTTGCGGGTAAAATATATGATATACTTAAGAGGTTATCAGCAGCAGGAATAAAGATGAACACTCAAATTGTTTGCTGCCCAGGAATTAATGATGGAGAAGAATTAGTTAGCACTATAGAAGATCTATATAGACTTTATCCTAATGTTAATAGTGTAGCAGTAGTACCCTTAGGGATAACTAAGCATAGAGAAGGACTAAAAAAACTAAATTTATTTACACAAGAAACTTCTTTAAATCAAATCAATTTAGTTAAAGAGCTACAAAAAAAGTACTATGAAGAAAGTGGAACACCCTTTGTTAGATTGTCAGACGAATTTTATATAGTATCAGGGGAACCATTACCAGACTCTGAGCATTACCAAGGATTTGAGCAAATTGAAGATGGTGTAGGAATGGTAACTCTATTAAAGGATACCATAGATACTACACTTCCAGATTTAAAGAAAGATGGAGTGGGATCTTTTACCTTTGTAACAGGGGCTTTAGTTTATCCTGAAATAGTACATATAAAAGATAAAATTCAAAGGTTGAATAATAATATAAATATTACCGTAGAGGAGATACCAAATAAGTTTTTTGGAGAGACTATAACAGTAACAGGGCTTTTAACAGGAATAGACATAATAAACACACTTAAAGAAAGAGAAGTTGGAGAATATATAATAATACCTGATAACGTCCTTAGAAAAGGCTATGAACTTTCTAATTCAGATAAAGCCATACTGTTAGATGATTATACTGTGGAAGATTTATCTAGAGAACTAAATAGAAAAGTTATTATTTGTGATTTCACAGGAGATGATTTAATAACTATAATAAATGAACATTTAAGGGAGGATTAATATGGGAAAACCAGTAGTTGCTATTGTTGGAAGACCAAATGTAGGTAAGTCTACACTTTTTAATAAATTAGCAGGAAAGAGAATAGCTATAGTAGAAGATACACCAGGAGTTACAAGAGATAGAATTTATGCAGAGGCTGAATGGCTAAGACATAACTTTACAATTATTGATACTGGTGGAATTGAGCCAGAAAATGAAGACATTATAATGGTTCAGATGAGAAGGCAAGCAAATATTGCTATTGAAACAGCAGATGTAATTGTATTTATAGTAGATGGTAAAGCCGGTCTTCATCCATCAGATTATGAAGTGGCACAAATGCTTAGAAAATCAGGAAAACCAATAACATTAGTAGTAAATAAAATTGATAGAAGAGAATTAGAAGATAATGCTTATGAATTTTATAACTTAGGTATAGGTAATCCAGTAACTATTTCAGCAACTCAAGCATTAGGTCTTGGAGATATGCTTGATGAAGTTGTAGCTCATTTTGATGAGTTAGGAAGTAGTGAAGAAGATGAAGAATACATAAAAATTGCCATGGTGGGTAAGCCTAATGTTGGAAAATCTTCACTTATAAATAAGTTACTAGGTGAAAATAGAAATATAGTAAGTAATATTCCAGGTACCACAAGAGATGCTATTGATAGTAAATTAGAAACTGATGAGGGTAAATTTATATTAATAGATACTGCAGGATTAAGAAGAAAAAGTAAGATTAAAGAAGAGATAGAAAGATATAGCGTTATAAGAACTCTTACAGCCATAGAGAGAGCTGATGTGTGTATATTGATTCTTGATGCTACAGAAGAGTTAAGTGATCAAGATGAAAAGATTATAGGATATGCCCATGAACTTAATAAGGCAATAGTTGTAATAGTTAACAAATGGGATCTAATTGAAAAAGATGATAAGACTATGAATGATTATAAAGCTAGAATCGGTAGAGGGTTATCTTTTATGCCATATGCTAATTATTTATTTATATCTGCCTTAACAGGTCAAAGGGTAAACAAAGTTTTAAATGTAGCTAAAGAGTGCTATAATAATTATACTAAGAGGATAGCTACAGGGGTATTAAATGATGTGGTAAGTAAAGCTGTACTTATGAATGAACCTCCAGTAGTTGCATTAAGAAGACTAAAAATTTATTATGTAACCCAAGTGGATATAAAACCACCTACATTTATATTTTTTGTAAATGATCCAGCTTTACTACACTTCTCTTATGAGAGATATTTAGAGAATAAGCTAAGGGAAAGTTTTGATTTCAAAGGTACTGGAATAAAAACTATATTTAGGAAGAGAAAAGAAGATTAATAAAAATTCTATATATTTTATTATAATTGGATTTTCAGTAAATAAGAAGGAATTAATAGACATTATGAGAATAAATAGTATAATATTTATTCTCATTGTTTTATATAATTTAAGAAAGTAGGGATAAGGTGAATAAGATTTCTTTTATAGGAGGAGGAAGTTTCGGTACAGCTTTAGCTGTATTACTTTCTAAGAAAGGGTCAGAATGTTCTGTATGGTGCCATAGTGAAAGCACAGTTAATGATATTAATATAAAAAGAGAAAATACAAAGTATCTTAAGGGAATTGCCATACCAGAAAAAGTTACTGCCTATGGTGATCTTGAAGAAACTATAGAAAATAGTAATATAATAGTTCTTGCAGTACCTTCAAAGGCTATTAGAGAGATTTCAAAAAAAGTAGAGCCTTTTCTTAAAGGTGATGAAATAATTGTAACTGTGGCTAAGGGCATAGAAAATCATACATTAAAAAGAATGTCAGAAATAATTGAAGATGAAATAAAAGGTCATCCTATAGTAGTGCTATCAGGTCCTAGTCATGCAGAAGAAGTAGCAATGAATATACCTACTACAGTAACGGTATCATCAAAGGATATGAAAGCTGCAAAAAAAATCCAGGATGTATTTAGCAATAATACCTTTAGAGTTTATACAAATAATGATCTTATTGGAGTTGAAATAGGGGGAGCTTTTAAAAATATCATTGCCCTTGCTGCTGGGATTTCAGATGGCATTGGATATGGAGATAATACTAAAGCAGCTCTAATGACTCGAGGGATGAGTGAAATAATAAGGGTTGGAACTAAGCTCTCAGGAAAAGCTGAGACATTCTATGGGCTTACAGGAATGGGTGATTTAATAGTTACTTGCACTAGTATGCATAGTAGAAACAGAAGAGCAGGAATATTAATTGGAAGTGGAAAGACAATGGAAGAAGCCATAAAAGAGATAGGTATGGTTGTAGAAGGAATTGAGGCTGTTAAAGCCTTTCATGAATTAAAATCTAAAACTGATGTAGATATGCCAATAACTACTGCATTGTATGAAGTTCTTTTTAAAGGGAAGAATGCTAAAGAATGTGTTACAAAATTAATGGGAAGAAAATATAAGGATGAAAACAATGAATTGTAAACATTTATTTAATTAAAATATTTTATTTTGATAATATCTTAATATTTGATATAATGATATAAGGTTAGATAGATGAGAATTAATTTTATTTTCAATGAAAAATTGAAGATAAAGGTAGGAGGCTAACAAAAACTTATGTTGAATAATAAAAATTATATAAAGAAAAAAAATGCATTTTATAAAAGAAAAGATATTTTCTATAAAAAGAAATCAGGTTTTAATAATGGAACTACAATAATTATTGGGTTATTATTTTTAGTGGGTATAATGATTGGACTTGTGTTAAAGGAAGATTCAAAAGTCCTTGATACAGCTAATATATTCAACAATGATTATGAGAATAAAACTTCTAAATATAACCAAGGAAAAACAACGCCTTCTAGAGGCAATAGTATTAATGAACATGAATATAGCAATTTAGAAGAAGTGCCTGATTTAAGTGACTCTACAGTTAGCGCTACCTTAACAAAAGATGAGATAAAAGAAATAAAAGATATTATTAATAGTGATACAACGGGATTATATACATTGGTAAACAAAGAAAATTTGCTTTCTAAGGAGTATATGCCAGGTAATTTAGTTATTCCTAATATCAACTTAGTATCTGAAAGAAGTAATGAAAAAAACCTAGTTAGTGCAGCTATGGTTGAAGATTTAGAGCAGATGTTTTATGATGCTCAAGAAGAAGGTATTAATTTATTTTTAAGTAATGGATTTAGAGGATATGATTCGCAGACATATATCTACAATGAGGATATTCAAAATAAAGACAGTGAACATAGTGAATATGTAGCAAAACCTGGTGAAAGTGAACATCAACTTGGATTAGCTATTGATATTACTAGCAGAGATATGGCCTTTGATTTAAATCAATCCTTTGAGAATACCAAAGAGGGTGCTTGGGTTCTAGAAAATGCTTATAAGTATGGCTTTATTTTAAGGTATACTAAGACTAAAGAAGATATAACAGGATATAAATATGAGCCATGGCATTATAGATATGTTGGAAATAAAACAATTAGTAAACTTTGTCACAATAAGGACTTAACATTAGAAGAATTACTTAGTTATGCTAAAAGTGAATAATTTAATTTAAAAACATATCAAGTATTAAAAGTTTTCCTTTTAAAATAAAAAGGGGAACTTTTTTATTTTATTAATGCATAATATTAATTCTATATCAATATATATATAATGTTAATATGTAGTTGCGGGAGGGTAGCCTTGGAAAATTTTGATATATATAAAGATATAGCAGAAAGAACTCAAGGGGATATATATGTGGGGGTAGTTGGGCCAGTTAGAACAGGTAAATCTACTTTTATTAAAAAGTTCATGGAACTAATGGTTATACCTAACATAGAAAATCCTCATAAGAAGGACAGAGCAAAAGATGAATTGCCACAGAGTGGATCAGGAAAATCTATTCACACTACAGAACCTAAATTTGTTCCTAATGAGGCTGTAGAAATTCAGTTTGAGGACGGAGTAAAATTTAAAGTTAGAATGGTTGACTGTGTTGGATATATAGTAAAGAATGCATTAGGCTATACAGAGGCTGATGCACCTAAAATGGTTTCTACTCCATGGCATGATTATGAAATTCCATTTGAGCAAGCGGCAGAAATAGGAACTAAGAAGGTAATAACAGATCACTCTACAATAGGTATAGTTGTAACTACAGACGGAAGTATTACAGGCTTAGATAGGGAGGATTATGTAGATGCTGAGGAGAGAGTTATAAAGGAGCTTAAAGAGATAAATAAGCCATTTATAATAGTTCTTAACACTGTAAATCCTAATTCTGAAGAGAGTAAAGACCTAGGAAGGGAACTAGAAGAAAAGTATGATGTTCCTGTAAAAGTTATGGATGTAATGAATATAGGAAACAATGAGATTACAGAAATATTTGATACAGTTCTAAGAGAGTTCCCAGTAAAAGAAATAAATATTGACATGCCTCAGTGGATGGAGAGTTTAAATTCATCTCATTGGTTAAAGGTAAACATAATGACTATTCTAAAAGCCATGTGTAAAGATATCTATAAAGTTAGAGATGTTAAGAGATGTCTTGATGCCTTTAAAGGAATTGAATTCTTATCAGACATAAAAGTTAAAGAAATGAATATGGGAGAAGGTACTTCCTGTGTTGATATTAATCCAAAACATGAATTATTTTATAAGATCCTTGGAGAGATTTGTAATACTGATATAAAAAATGAAAATGATTTATTAAGTATTATGGAGAGTTTCTACAAGGCTAAAATAGAATATGATAAGGTTGAGGAGGCATTAAAAGAAGTTAATGAGACTGGTTATGGATTAGTTGCACCACAGCTTACTGAAATGAAACTAGAAGAGCCTGAAATTGTTAAGAAGGGTAATCAATATGGAGTAAAACTAAAAGCCTCAGCTCCATCATTACATTTAATTAAAGCTGATATTGAAACTGAAATTCAACCAATAATGGGTAGTGAGAAACAAAGTGAAGAGTTCTACAAATCAATTTTAGAGCAGTTTGAAAATGATCCTTCACAAATTTGGCAAAGTAACATGTTTGGAAAGTCTTTAGAAGAATTAGTTAAAGAAGGACTTCAAAATAAACTTTATAAAATGCCTGAAGATGTGCAAATTAAACTTCAAAAAACCCTTCAGAAAATTATTAATGAGGGAAATGGTGGACTTATCTGCATAATTATCTAATGAATGTTAAGACGTTTTCTTCAAATTCAAAAATATAGTTTTGAAATTAATATTAATTTCAAAACTATATTTTTTATTGTATAATTCTCACCATTGTAATATATTTAATTATGTAAAAGATTTCATTGGAATGATTATAATGGATAAGGTACATTTACAATGCCCTTGATAAAGAGATATAATTAAAATTGATTATAAACAAGTTAAGTGTAATTGAACTTTTATTTTGAATTGTAAATAATAAAGATTTTGGAGGTACATAAAGTATGAGTAAAGTTGTAGTAATATTTAATGGTGGAACTATATCTATGAAGGTAGATGAAAAAATAAAAGCAGCGGTGCCTAATTTAACAGGTGAAGAAATAATGTCCATGGTAACAGGTATTGAATCCTATGCAGAAGTAGAATCATATACATTTTCTAGCCTTCCAAGCCCTCATATGACCCCAGATATAATGATGGAATTATCAAATTATGTTAAGAAGTTTTTAGAAAGAGAAGATGTAGATGGAGTAGTAGTTACCCATGGAACAGATACTCTTGAGGAAACAGCATATTTTTTACAGCTAACTATAAATAGTGAAAAGCCAGTAGTAGTTACGGGTTCCATGAGAAATAGTTCTGAGCTAGGATACGATGGACCTGCTAACTTAGCAGCATCAATTTGTACGGCTACATCTAAAGAATCAAGAAATCGTGGAGTAATTGTATGTTTAAATAATGAACTAAATTGTGCTAGTGAGGTTACAAAGTCTCACTCTATGCACCTTAATACGTTTCAAAGTCCAGAATTTGGTCCAATAGGTATTGTTGACAGTAATGAAGTAAGGTTTTATAGAGGAAGCACTACAAAGGAATATATAAATACTGATGTAATAGAAAATAATGTTCAGCTTATTAAGTCCTGTGCAGGAATGGATGGAACACTTATAGATTATTGTGTTAGTCAAGGTGCTAAGGGATTAGTAATTGAAGCTATGGGGAGAGGCAATATTCCACCGTTAATGGCTAATTCTGTAGAAAAGGCTATAAATAAAGGTGTGGCAGTAGTTATAGTTTCCAGGTGTTATAAGGGGAGAGTTCTAGATAGTTATGGTTATGAAGGCGGAGGAAAACAATTAAGAAATATGGGTGTTATATTTGGGGATAGCATGCCAGGGCAAAAGGCTAGAATAAAGATGATTTTAGCCTTGGGAAAAACAAGGAATTTAGACGAAATAAGAGAAGTGTTTGAAAAAGGACATTATTAATATACGAACATTACAAATAAAAATAAAATTAATATACGTAAAAATCATTGACATAGGTATATAAAGTTGATATTATAATCTTGTAAAAAGAAATAATCACTAATTTTCATATAGGTCTAATGCGATGGATTAGATGTTTCTACCGGATACCGATAAAATCCGACTATGAGAATTCCTATGTTAAAAAACTGTCACTGGGATTCTTATCCAGTGACTATTTTTTTGCAATAATACATATTAATAGGAGGACAAGTATTATGGAAAAATTTTTTAGGTTAAAAGAAAATGGTACCGATGTAAAGAGGGAAGTTGTTGGTGGGTTAATAACTTTCTTAACTATGGCATATATAATAGCCGTTAATGCCAACATATTAGGAGATCCTGGTGTTGGAATGAATCCAGGAGCAGTTGTTACAGCAACTTGCCTATCAGCTGGGGTTACTACTATTTTAATGGGAATCTATGCCAATCTACCATTAGGATTAGCTTCAGGCATGGGACTTAATGCATTCTTTGCATATACAGTAGTAATGGAAATGGGGATATCTTGGCAAATAGCTTTAACAGCAGTATTTGTAGAAGGAATTATATTTATTTTATTATCATTAACAAAGGTTAGGGAAGCTATCGTAAACTGTATACCAACTAACTTAAAATATGCAGTTACTGCAGGTATTGGATTATTTATAGCATTTATAGGTTTTGGTAATGCTGGAATAGTAGTTGGAAGCGAAGCTACAAAGGTAACCATGGGTAGTTTAGTAAGCCCAACAGCGTTAATTACAATATTAGGTGTAATGGTTATTGTAATTTTATCTAAAAAAAATGTAAAAGGTGCAATACTTTGGGGAATGGCCGCTAGTGCTATAGCTGCATGGATATATGCTGCTTTATCACCAGAAGCTGCTACAGCTGCAGGAATATATTTACCAAAAGGTATCTTAAAGTTTGAATCTATAGCACCTATTGCGGGTAAATTAGATTTCTCAGTATTCACTAATGCGGGAACTATATCAGAATTTATTTCAGTTGTATTTGTATTTTTATTTATAGACTTCTTTGATACAGCTGGAACTTTAGTTGGAGTAGCGTCAAAGATTGGAATGATAGATAAAGATGGTAAAGTTAAAAATGCAGGGAAGGCATTACTAGTAGATGCAATTGGGACAACTTTTGGAGCTCTTGTAGGAACATCTACAGTTACAACTTATGTAGAGAGTTCTGCTGGAGTTGCATCAGGAGCTAGAACAGGTCTTTCAGCAGTAGTTACAGGAATATTATTCTTACTTGCTATGTTCTTATCACCATTATTTGTTGCTATACCAGGTTGTGCAACAGCACCAGCTTTAATTATTGTAGGGTTCTTCATGATAGAATCAGTTAAAAATATAGATTTTTCTGATTTCACTGAAGGTGTACCAGCGTTCCTTACTATAGCATTAATGCCTATGACATATAGTATAGGAGATGGATTAATGATAGGAATGTTATCTTACGCTATATTAAACCTAATAGCTAATATTACAACTAGGGAAGCTAAGGATAGAAAACAAGTATCTTTTGTTGTATATATTCTAGCAATAATATTCTTATTAAAAATAATCTTTGGTTAAATAAAGTTTTAAATATATATTTATTAATATCAGTGATGTTATTGAACTAATTTATAAATAAGGGACATAAGCTTAAAATACAAGCTTATGTCCCTTGTTTATAGAGTGAATATTTTAAATTATAATGGTTTTTCTAAGGTTTTCTAAAGAATATTTCATTTTTCTTTAAAATTCTTTTGTTTATGGGTTGAAATAAGCCACATACATTATGTATAATAAATAAAGAATTTAAGAAGGTCTAGAAGGGTGCGTTGTATATGATAAAAAGCATGACTGGATTTGGAAGAGGTACATCAGAGAGCGAAGCATCTAGTTTTATTGTGGAAATAAAGACAGTAAATCACAGATACTTTGAGCTTAATGCTAGAATGCCAAGAACTTTAATATCTTTAGAAGATGGTATAAGAAAATATGTAAATGACAAGATTAAAAGGGGAAAGGTAGATATATTTATTACTCAAAATCAAGGAGCTAACGAGGATATGTCTGTAGTGGTAAATGAGAGTTTAGCTGAAAATTATGTGGAGGTATTACATAATTTAAGGGATAAGTATGATTTAAGGGATGATATTTCTGCTACAACCTTAGCACGTTTTCCAGAAGTTCTAAAATTAGAACAAAAGGAAGAAGATTTAGAAAAAACATGGAAGATATTATTACCAGCAGTAGAAGAGGCAGTACACAATCTTGTGTCCATGAGGCAACAAGAAGGTGAAAAACTTTTGATAGATATTACAAAGAGATGTGAATGTATTTCAAGTAATGTTGATATAATTAATAGAAGGGTGCCAGAAGTTACAGAAGAGTATAGAGCAAGACTTCTAAAGAAAGTAGAAGAAATTTTAGCAGAAAAAAGTATTGATGAAAATCGCATTGCTATGGAAGTAGTTCTTCAAGCTGATAAATCCTGTGTTGATGAAGAAATTGTTAGACTTAAAAGCCATGTTGCGCAAGTCATCAAAACTTTTAAACTAGGAGAGCCAATAGGTAGAAAGCTAGACTTCATTGTTCAAGAAATGAACAGAGAAGCAAATACAATTGCGTCTAAAGTTAACGATTTGGAATTAACTAATATAGCACTTGATATAAAAAGTGATATAGAAAAGATTAGAGAACAGGTTCAAAACATAGAATAAATTTAGGAGGTAGGGCATGGGTATAAAACTTATAAATATTGGATTTGGAAATATTGTTTCAGCAAATAGATTAGTAGCTATTGTTAGTCCAGAATCAGCGCCTATAAAAAGAATAATTCAAGAAGCTAGAGATAGGGGTATGCTAATAGATGCTACCTATGGTAGAAGAACTAGAGCAGTTATAATAACTGATAGTGACCATGTAATACTATCTGCTGTTCAGCCTGAAACAGTAGCACATAGATTGTCATCTAAAGGTGATGATGCTATAGATGAGGTAGAGGATTAATATGGGAAGTAAAGGACAATTATTAGTTATATCTGGACCATCAGGAGCAGGCAAAGGGACTGTATGTAAGGCGCTAATTGAAAAAAGTCCAATATGGATTTCTACATCTTGCACTACGCGTAAGCCAAGAGAAGGTGAAGTAGAAGGAGTAAATTATTTCTTTATAGAGAGAGATGAGTTTTTAAATAGGATTGATAAAGAAGATTTTCTGGAATATGCAGAGGTTTATGGTAACTTTTATGGTACACCTAAATCTGAGGTTTTAAAGATGTTAGAAGAAGGTAAGGATGTAATATTAGAAATAGATATACAAGGTGCATTAAAAATTAAATCTTCATATCCTAAAGGAATATTTATATTTATTATGCCTCCATCTATGGAAGAACTTAGAAATAGAATAACAAATAGAGGAAGCGAAACTCCAGAGTCATTAAAGACTAGAATGGAATGTGCTTATGATGAAATAAGCTTTGCATCTAAATATGACTATGCCGTTGTAAATGATAAGGTTGAAGATGCAGTTAAAAAAATTGAAAGTATAATAGTCGCTGAAAAATGTAGAGTATTTAAAATTAAAGATGAGCTATTAGGGAGGTTCTAAAAGATATGAGTAATTCAAAGAGCAATTCAATGATTAATCCATCTATTGTGGAATTATTAGAAAAAGTGGATAACAGATATTCATTAGTAGTATCTACTTCAAGAAGAGCAAGAAAAATAATTGACGGTGAAGAGCCAAAAGTACAAGGCGTAGGTGCAAAGCCATTAACTATTGCTATTAATGAAGTTAAACAAGGGATTATAGAAATTAGAGACGCAGATGATAAGTTTACTAAGGTTCAAGAAGTTGAACTAGTAAATGAAGAAGCGGAAGAAGGCTCAAATTTAGATGAGTAAGAAAAATGTAGTTATTGGAGTAACAGGTGGAGTTGCAGTCTATAAGGCTCTAGATGTTATAAGCAGATTGAAAAAGAAAGATATAAATGTGGACGTTATTATGACAAAGTCAGCTTGTGAGTTTATTACTCCATTAAGTTTTCAATCATTAAGTCAAAATGCAGTAATAAAGAATATGTTTGATGAACCTAAGGTTTTTGAAATTCAGCATATATCTTTAGCTAAAAAAGCGGATGTACTAGTAGTAGTTCCAGCTACAGCAAACATTATAGGTAAAGTAGCAAATGGCATTGCTGATGATATGTTATCAACTACTATTATGGCTACTAATGCAAAGGTAATCTTTGCACCAGCCATGAATACTAATATGTATAACAATCCCATAGTTAAAGAAAATATTAAAAAATTGAAAAGTTATGGGTATGAGTTTATAAATCCTAGTAGTGGGCGATTAGCTTGCGGAGATGTAGGAGATGGAAAACTTGCTGACACAGAAGAAATTGCAGAAATGATTTTATCACATCTTCATGAACCAAAGGACTTAGTAGGTAAAAAAGTGCTAGTAACAGCAGGACCTACTAGAGCTAATATAGATCCAGTAAGGTTTTTAACTAACAGATCTACTGGTAAGATGGGATATGCAATTGCTGAAGAGGCTAGAGACAGGGGAGCAGAAGTAGTTCTTGTCAGTGGTCCTACCAGTATAAAAGCACCATTAGGAGTTAAAATCATAAAAGTAGAAACCAATGAAGAAATGTTAAATGCAGTTAAAGCAGAATTTGATACTAGTGATATTGTGGTTAAATCTGCAGCAGTAAGTGATTATAAACCTAAGACTTATTCAGATAAGAAGATAAAAAAGGGACCAGGTAATTTAAATATAGAACTAGAAAGAGATAACGATATTCTAAAGGAACTAGGAACCCTAAAAAAACACCAAATCTTAGTTGGATTTGCAGCTGAGAGTAACGATGTAATAGAAAATGCTCACATAAAGCTAAAAAAGAAAAATCTTGATTATATTGTAGCTAATAATATAATTGAAAGTAATGCAGGCTTTGGAAGTGATACTAATAGGGTTACTGTTATAAATAGAGATGGGAAAGAAATATCTCTTGATAATATGAGTAAAAGATTAGTTGGACATGAGCTTTTTAATATGATTTTAAACAATAAATAAAAAGAGCGACTAAGTCGCTTTTTTTATTATTTATTTATATAATATATCTAATGGGTTTAAAAAAGAAAATATGGTTAATAGTTAATTTAGAATGGAGGTAGACACCTCTAGAAGGGGGACTAAAAGTGTATTTAGGAATTATCGTAAATAATGAAGCTGTAAAAGTAGATAAAATATTTACATATAAGGTGCCTGAAAGCTTATATGGTAAAGTAAAAAAAGGCAGAATGGTTACAGTTCCCTTTGGAAATGGAAATAAGAAAATATATGGATTTATAGTTGATATATTTTATGATATAGATGATAATACTAAATTGAAAGAAATTGTTGATATAGATGACAGTATGGAATTTCTTACGGAGGATAATATACGTCTTATAGAAATAATGAGAAGGAAGTATTTATGTACTTATTTAGAATGTATAAAAGTTATGATTCCCAGTGGAATAACTAAAGGAACAACCTTTAAAACTAAAAATAGTGTAATTATTGGTAGACCATTAACAGAAAAATATAGTAAAGAAGGATATATAAATATTGTGAGTTTTATAGGAGAACATAATGGAATTTATAATAAGACAGAACTTACTGGTGAGTTTGAATTTTCTTTGTCTAGGATTAATACATTAATTAAGAATGGATTCTTAGATGTTAAAAAAACTATAGTTAATAGGTATAATGAAAATGTATATAAAAAATATGAGGAAAAAATATTAAATTCAATTCAACAAAGATGTGTTGATACTATATTATCCCAAAGTAGTAGTAATAAATTTCTTATTCATGGTATAACTGGTAGTGGAAAAACTGAGATATATATGAACCTAGTAAAAGAGATGATTAAAAAAAATAAAGATTCTATAATATTAATTCCGGAAATTGCCTTAACTCCTCAAATGGTTGAAAGGTTTAAGGGAAGGTTTGGAAGAGATATTGCTATATTTCATAGTAGGTTATCTATAGGTGAGAGATTTGATGAATGGATGAGAGTAAAAACGGGAAATGTTAAAGTAGCAATAGGTGCTAGATCTGCAATTTTTCTTCCTTTTTCTAATTTAGGCCTTATTGTTATAGATGAGGAACATGAAACTAGTTATAAATCAGATAGTGACCCCAAATATCATGCAAGAGATATAGCTAGTTTAAAAGCTGAAATTGAAGGATGTAAAGTGGTGTTAGGATCTGCTACACCCTCCATTGAGACTTATTATAAGGCTACGGAAGGTGAATATGATATAATTACTTTAAATCACAGAGCCGATGGAGCTAATCTTCCAACTATAGAGATAGTTGATATGAGAGAAGAGCTAAAAGAAGGAAATAAGTCTATGTTTAGTAGAAGACTTTATGAAGAAATGACAGTATGTTTAGAAAAAAAAGAGCAAGCCATAATGTTTTTAAATAGAAGAGGATATTCTACTTTTGTATCTTGCAGAGAGTGTGGTTACGTATTTAAGTGTGATAATTGTGATATTTCTCTTACCTATCATAATGATAACAATTTAACTTGTCACTATTGTGGAGCAAAGCAAAGAGCATTAAAAACTTGTCCAAAATGTAAAAGTAAATATGTGAAATATTTTGGCGTAGGCACAGAGCAATTAGAACATAGTGTTAGAAAGACCTTTTTAGATAGTAAACCTCTTAGAATGGATTTCGATACTACAAGGGGAAAAGATTCTTATGAAAAAATATATAAAGACTTTTCTGCAAAAAGGTACAATGTGTTAATAGGTACTCAAATGATTGCTAAGGGCTTGGATTTTAAAGAAGTAACCCTAGTTGGAATAATTGCTGCAGATTTATCTTTAAATCTACCGGACTATAGAGCTGCAGAAAAGACCTTTCAATTAGTTACTCAAGTAGCTGGGAGAGCAGGTAGAGGTAATAAGGCTGGAAAAGTAATACTTCAGACTTATAATCCAAATAATTATAGTATAGTTTATGCTGCTGCAAATGATTATAAAAGTTTTTATGAAGAAGAAATAATTATTAGAAAGTTAAGGGATTATCCACCTTTTTCTAAGATTTTGTGTATAAATTTAAGCAGTGAAAATGAGGAACATTTAATAAAAAGTATACAAAGTTTAGCAGATAAAGTAAGGATAAAAAACTATAGAAGTGATAAAATTGAGTTATTAGGACCATGTCCTTGTGGGGTTTCTAAAATAAAAAGTTTGTATAGATGGCAAATTATAATTAAAGGTGATTTTGATGATAATTATGCTATGGATATAAAAAATTTAGTCTATGAACAGATTAATTATAAAAATATAAGAATTGGTATTGATATAAATCCAAATAATTTACTGTAAGGGAGAATGATTATGGCATTAAGAAATATAAGAATTAATGAAGACCCAATATTAAGGAAGATTAGTAAGGTAGTTAAAAATATTGATGAAAGAACACAAATATTAATTGATGATATGCTAGATACTATGTATGAATCTAATGGAGTAGGTCTTGCAGCACCACAAGTAGGTATTTTAAAGCGAGTGGTGGTTATAGATATTGGTGATGGACCAATAATACTTATTAATCCAGAGATTGTTGAGGCTAATGGTGAAGTTAAGGATGTAGAAGGATGTCTAAGTGTACCAGGTAAACAAGGAAATGTTATAAGACCCCAATATGTAAAAGTTAAAGCTGAAGACAGAGATGGAAATTCTATTGAAATTCAGGGGGAGGATCTTCTAGCAAGGGCTCTTTGTCATGAAATAGATCATTTAAATGGAATATTATATACTGATAAGACAGTGAAATAGGAGGTATGAAGATGAATATAGTATTTATGGGTACACCAGATTTTGCAGTACCATCCTTAGAAGCAATTATTGAAAAATATGGAGTTAAGGCAGTACTTACTCAGCCAGATAGACCTAAAGGAAGAGGGAAATCTGTGGCAATGTCACCAGTAAAACAGGTAGCACTTAACCATAATATAAAGGTCTATCAACCAGAAAAACTAAAAAATGAAAAAAGTTTAATAGAAGAATTAAAAAATATGAATTTAGATTTCATAATAGTTGTAGCCTTTGGTCAAATTCTATCTAAGGAAGTCTTAGATATACCTAAATATGGATGTATAAACCTTCATGGTTCACTACTTCCTAAATATAGAGGTGCAGCACCAATTCATTATGCTATTATGAAGGGAGAAAAGGAAAGCGGAAATACCACCATGCTAATGGATATAGGTTTAGATACAGGAGATATGTTGTTAAAGAACAAAGTAGAGATTACAGAAAATATGACTACTGCAGAGCTCCATGATAAACTTATGAACAGTGGAGCTGAGCTTTTAATTGAAACTATAGAAGGTCTTTATAATGACAGGATAACTCCAATAAAGCAAGGAGAAAGTAAAAGTTGTTATGCCAGTATGCTGAATAAAGAGATGGCAAAGATTAATTGGAATCAAAGTTCTAAAGACATACATAATTTTGTAAGAGGACTTTACTCTTTTCCAATAGCTTATACTTATTATAAAGATGAGCCTATGAAGGTAATTGAAACTAGGCTTACTAACGAGAAGTCTTCTAAAACTCCAGGGACTATTTTAAAAGTTGATAAAGAAGGAATGTTGGTTTCAACTGAAGATAATAATATATTAATAACTAAGGTTCAATTTCCTAATAAAAAGCCTTTAAGAGTAGAAGAATATATAAAAGGAAATTCTATTGAAGAAAATATATTATTAAAAAGTTCAAAAGAAGAGTAAAAATTAATTAAATAAGAAAAAGGAGAAATATATATGGGATATTATTATGGAAGTTTTTTTGACAGAACAATGATTATTCTTATACCAGCTCTTATCATTTCAATATGGGCTCAGATGAAAATAAAAAGTAGTTATGCAAAGTATTCACAAGTATATAGTAGAAATGGATATACTGGAAGTCAAGTAGCTAGAATGATATTAGATGCCTACGGACTTTTTGATATTCCAGTATTAGTTACAGGGGGTCACCTTACAGATCACTATGACCCTAGTAAAAAGGTGGTAAAACTATCAACAGATGTATACAACGGTACATCCCTGGCAGCTATAGGTGTAGCTGCCCATGAGATAGGTCATGCTATTCAACATAAAGAAGGATATGCACCAATTAAAATAAGAACAGCTTTAGTGCCAATTGCTAATATAGGCTCCCAAGCTTCTTGGATATTATTCTTTATTGGAATTGTAATGTCTTTTACACCATTAGTTAACTTTGGTATTATATTATTCTCAGCAGCAGTTCTTTTTCAGATAGTTACACTGCCTGTAGAGTTTAATGCATCCAGTAGAGCTGTAGCCATATTAAGTGCAAGGAATATACTTTATGAAGATGAAGTAAAGGGAGCTAAAAATGTTTTGACTGCAGCAGCATTAACCTATGTAGCAGCAGCAGTTACAGCTATTGCACAGCTTTTAAGACTCATTGCTATAAGAAATAGAAATGATTAGTAGGAAAATGGATAACACTAGAAATCGTAGATAGGATGATATGAATGATAGGTGCTAGAGAAGTAGCAATAAATACAGTAATGCAAGTCTTTGAAAATAAGGCTTATTCTAATATTGTTTTAAACAACAACCTTAGTCAATGTAATCTTGGAGATAAAGATAAAGCATTAGCTACAGAACTTGTTTATGGTACTATAAAATATAGGTACGCAATTGATAAAATACTTAAGACTTTTTTAGAAAAAAAATTTGACAAAACAGATAAATATATTTTAAATTTATTAAGGGTTTGTATATATCAGCTTAGATATTTAGATAAAATACCTGAGTTTGCAGCAGTAAATGAGGGAGTTAATTTAGCTAAGACTAATGTGTCTGTGGGAGCTTCCAAATTAGTAAATGGCGTATTAAGAAGTTATTTAAGAAATAAGAATAAAGATTATTATAATAAAGAAAACATTAATGAAAGTTTAGCATTTTCATATTCTTTTCCTCAATGGATGGTAAAATTATTTATTGAGCAATATGGAGAGGTAGTTGGAGAGAAGATACTAGATGGGCTTAATAAAAGACCTGCTGTTACAGTTAGAGTAAACTCCACAAAGGGAGATTTTGAACAGGTTTTTCATGAGTTAGAAAAGAATGCTTACAACGTAGAAGAGGGGTCTATATGTCCTGAAGCCATAAGAATCGTAAGAGGAAAGAGTGTAGAGGAAAATCCACTGTTTAAGAAAGGTGCTATTACAGTTCAAGATGAAAGTGCTATGCTAGTAGCACCTAGTATGGATTTAGAAGAGCATATGACTGTATTAGATTTATGTAGTGCTCCAGGAGGAAAAACTACTCATATAGCTGAAATAATGGATAATACAGGTATAGTTAAGGCTTTTGATATTTATGATCATAAGCTAGAACTTATAAGAAGTAATAGTGAAAGATTAGGACTAACAAACATTGAATTAGATATATTAGATGCTACTAAAGAATGCAAAGATTTAATTGAGGTGGGAGATAGAGTGCTTATAGATGTACCTTGCTCTGGCCTAGGAATAATAAGAAAAAAACCAGAAATTAAATATACAAAAAAAGAGAAAGAATTAAAATCTTTAATAACAGTTCAACGTGAAATAATGAAGAATGCAGCTAAATATGTGAAACCAGATGGAATAATTTTATATTCAACTTGTACTATAAATAAAACAGAAAATCAAGGGAATATAAACTGGTTTTTAAGTAATTTTAAAGATTTTAGTGTAGAGCCTTTAAACTTTGGACAGGTGGAAAATCTAGTCTATGACGAAAAGGGTTCTGTAACAGTGTTGCCTAATGAATATATGGATGGATTTTTTATAGCAAAAATTCGTAGAAATAAATAGGAGTAGAAATGAAAAATATATTAGATTTAGATATAGAAGAACTTAAATCATGGATGAAAGAAAATGGTGAAAAAGAATTTAGAGCTAAACAAGTATTCTCTTGGATTTATAATGAAGTTTGGGACTTCAAAGAGATGACTAACATATCTAAAGATACTTTGAAAAAATTAGAAAAAAATTTTTTTATAGGAATACCTAGAATAGTAGAAACATATAGTTCTAAAAATAGTGATACTCGCAAGCATTTATTTCTTTTACATGATGGTAATATAGTTGAAGGAGTAGTTATGCAGTATAATCATGGAAATTCTATATGCATATCAACTCAGGTAGGATGTAATATGGGTTGTAAGTTTTGTGCTTCAACCATTGGAGGAGCTGTTAGAAGTTTAAGTAGTGGAGAAATGTTAGGTCAGATTATGGTTTCACAAAAACAACTTGGGGAGAGAATCTCAAATATTGTACTTATGGGAAGTGGAGAACCATTAGATAACTATGATAATGTTGTAAAATTTATTAAGGATGTAAATTCTCAGTATGGACTTAATATAGGACAACGTCATATAACTCTTTCTACATGTGGAATTGTGCCTAAGATAAAGAGCTTAGCAAATTTAGATTTACAGATAACACTAGCAATTTCATTACATGCTCCTAATGATGAGTTGCGTGTGAAAACTATGCCTATTGCTAAGGTGTATTCTATATCTGAGCTTATTGATAGCTGTAAATATTATATTGATAAAACGGGACGAAGAATTACCTTTGAATATGCATTAGTAAAGGGGGTAAACGACTCTAAAGAGCAAGCTGAACAATTAGTAAAATTAATAAGAGGTATGTTATGTCATGTAAATTTAATTCCAATAAATGAAATAGATGAAAATGATTTAAAAAAATCAAATGAAGAGCAAGTTAAGTGCTTTAGAGATATTTTAATGAAACATGGGATTGAAACTACTGTTAGAAAAGAAATGGGTTTAGACATAAATGCTGCTTGTGGTCAGCTGAGAAAAAGTTATATAGAAAAAAGGGAGTTGTAGTTTTTAATGGGGAGATTGTTAGGAATAGAAACGGATGTTGGAAATAAAAGAACTTTTAATGAAGATTCCGTTGGTTACTATGAAGAAGAAGATTTCGGTATTTTTGTAATAGCCGATGGTATGGGAGGGCATAATGCTGGTGAAGTTGCTAGTAGGATTGCTATAGATACCATTATTGAATATGTAATTAATCATAAAAAGGATAGGTCAGAAGAGGAAATTTTAAATGAGGCAATCCTAAGTGCTAATAGAAAAATATATAGAGAAAGCTTGTTAAACGAAAGTTGTAATGGAATGGGAACTACTCTTGTGGGAGCTTTTGTTAGAGGAAATAACTTAACTATGGTAAACATAGGAGATAGTAGAGGATATATTTTAAAGGATGGACAGCTTGTTAAGGTTACAAAAGATCATTCATTGGTACAAGAACTATTAGATAATGGAACAATAACTAATGAGGAAGCTAAGAATCATCCTAATAAAAATGTTATAACAAGGGCTTTAGGAACTAATCCAGTAGTGACGGCAGATTACTACAGTTTAGATATAAGAGGGGTTTCCAAAATTCTTCTTTGTAGTGATGGACTTACTAATGAAGTAAGTGAGGAGGATATTTTTAGAGTTTTACAAGGTTATAATGGCAATCAATGTATGGAACTAATAAACATGAGTAAGAAAAATGGTGGAAGAGATAATATTTCTATCATCATTTTTAAAGGAGAGTGGGAGTGCAGATGATAGGAACTATGTTAGGAAATAGATATGAACTCATAGAAAAGATTGGCGAAGGGGGTATGGCAGTAGTATATAAGGCTAAATGTAGAATTTTAAATAGATTTGTAGCAATAAAAATACTAAAGCCAGAGTACTCTAATAATAGTGAATTTATGGAGAAATTTAGAAGAGAAGCTTTAGCTACAGCAACATTTTCCCATAGTAATATAGTTAATATTTATGATGTGGGTTCAGAAGGAAATATTAATTATATTGTAATGGAATTAGTGAATGGAAAAACTTTAAAAGAATACATAAGAGAAAATGCACCTCTTTCCATGGACTCAACTTTAAAGATTTCAATACAAATTGCTAAAGCTTTAGAATGTGCTCATAAAAATAAAATTATCCATAGAGATATAAAACCTCACAATATATTAATAAATGAAGAAGGTGTAATTAAGGTTACAGATTTTGGAATAGCTAAAGCTACTTCATCTGATACAATAACTCATACTAATAAAGTTATTGGTTCTGCACATTACTTCTCTCCTGAGCAAGCCAAAGGAAAGATAGTTGATAATAGAACAGATATCTATTCTTTTGGAATTGTGATATATGAAATGCTAACAGGAAGAGTTCCCTTTGATGGAGAAAGTGCTGTAGCGGTTGCACTTAAACATATACAAGATACTATTGTGCCTCCTAAGGTTTTAGTTCCAGAAGTACCAGATAGTCTAAATAATTTGGTAATTAAGGCTACCCAGAAGGAAGTTATAAAAAGATATAGTAATGTAACAGATATGTTAATAGATTTAATGAGAATAGAGAATAATAATAAGTATATAGTAACACCATCCAATATGGATAATGATTATACTACAGTAATGGATGCAACTCAAATTCAAAATACTATGTATGCTAGCAATCTTGGTAAGAAACTAGCCAATAAGGATATGGATGAAGAGGAAGAAGAGGAAGAAGACGAGGATTATGAAGATTATGATGGCGAAAAGAGAAAAACTAGCACCTGGAAAAAGGTACTAATAGTTGGAGGGGCTCTTTTATTAACTATTCTTTTAGGTGTATTTGTAGGTACTAGTATATATAACAAAGGTAACAGCAATGTTAAAAAAGACGAATTAAGGGTTCCAAAGATAATTGGCCTTACAGCAGATGAAGCCAAAGATGCTGTAGAAAAAGTAGGATTAACTTATGTAGTCTTAGGAGAGGAAGCTAGTGATAAGCCAGCTGGAACTATAATTGCAGTATTTCCATCGGAAGGTACTGCAGTAAAAAAAGAAAGTGAAGTTAGAGTAAGGATTAGTACAGGACCAGGAGAGATTGAGGTACCAGATGTTGTGAAACTGGGTAAAAGTGTTGCCCAAGACCATATAGTTACTCAAGGACTTAAGGTGGGAAAGATAACAGAAGACTATTCTGAAGAAATAGAAGAAGGTGCAGTAATAAGTACCAATCCAGTAGCAAAGACTAAGGTTAAAAAAGGTGATACAGTAGATATAGTTATAAGCATAGGTTCTAGGATAAAGAAGACACAAGTACCAGACCTCATTGGATTAACACTAAAAGAAGCAGAACAAGTATTAGCCGTAGTAAATCTAAAACTTGGGTCTACTACTGCAGTAATAACTGATGATATAAGTAGGGATGGAAAGATATTTAACCAAAGTGAACCTGCATTAACTTCAGTACAAGAAAATGAAAAGATAAGTGTTAATTATTATCAATATAAGGATCCAGATGAAGGTAAGGTTGAAGTTCCTAATTTTATTGGAAGAACCATTGAAGATGCACAAGCAACAGCTAACTCACTTGGATTTAGAATAACTGTTACTGGAGATAGAAAAGGTCTTATTATAAGTCAAGATGTACCTGAAGGTAATAAGTTAGATAAAGGAAGTACTATAAATCTTATAGCTCAAATAAAAGCCCCTAATATAGGTGGCGATGATGATGATGATGAAGAACCTTAACCAATGAAGTTAATAATCCTTAGGTAAGTTTTAAACTTGCCTAAGGATTAGTTAAAATTTAGGAGGAATATATGCAAGGTGTAATAGTTAAAGGAATTGGTGGATTATACTATGTGGATGTTGAAGAAAAAGTTATAGAGTGTAAGGCCAGAGGGAAATTTAGGCATAAGGGTGAAACTCCTATGATTGGTGATGAGGTAATCATAGAAGAAGAAAATGGAAAGGGTGTTATAACAGAAATATTAAAGAGAAGAAATCAACTTATAAGACCTGCCGTTGCTAATGTAACTCAAGCTTTTGTAGTAGTTACTAGTAAGAATCCAGATTTGAATTTAAGCTTATTATATAAATTCTTAGTTTTATGTGAGTATAATCATGTAGTACCTATTATTTGCTTTAATAAAATGGACATTGAAAGTGATTATAGTAAGGAAATAGGTAGTATGCTAAATGAAGCTGGATATGAAATAATGTATGTACAAGGAAAACATGGTGTTGGCATAGAACAGTTAAAGGAAAAGATAAAGGGGAATATTACTGTATTTTGTGGGCCTTCTGGAGTTGGTAAATCTACTATATTGAATAAAGTTTTAGGTAGAGATGCTATGAAAACTGGTGATATTAGTGATAAACTAAAAAGAGGAAAACATACAACTAGGCATAGTGAACTTATAAGGATAGAAGATGGATTTTTAGTTGACACACCAGGATTTTCTTCCTTGGAATTAGATTTCATAGATAAAGAAGAACTACAACATCTATTTCCAGAATTTGAAGAATTTAAAGATGGATGTAAGTTTAATAATTGTGTTCATTATAAAGAACCAGGTTGTATAGTAAAACAAAAGGTAGAATCTGGACAAATAAATAAAAGTAGATATGAATTCTACATAAAAACATTAGAAGAAATTATTAGTAGGGGGAATAGAAAATGATAAAATTATCACCATCTATATTGTCAGCAGACTTTTCAAGGTTAGGAGAGCAGGTTAAAGAAATAGAAAAACATGGAGCGGATTGGGTTCATATAGATGTTATGGACGGGATGTTTGTACCTAACATATCCTTTGGAGTACCTGTTATAAAATCCATAAGAAATCTTACAACTTTAGTTTTCGATGTACATTTAATGATTGAAGATCCAGCTAGATACGTAAAGGATTTTGTAGATGCAGGAGCTGATATGATAACAGTTCATTATGAAGCAGATAGACATATAGACAGAACTATAAAATATATTAAAAGCTTAGGAGTTAAAGCTGGAGTAGCATTAAATCCTGGTACTCCTGTTTCTATGATAGAAAACTTAATTCCAGATTTAGATATGGTACTTATCATGTCAGTTAATCCGGGATTTGGAGGTCAAAAATATATAGAGTATTCAGTAGATAAAATATCACAAGTTAAAGAGTTAAAGGATAAATATAATAAAGAATTATATATACAAGTAGATGGTGGCATAGATGCAACCAATGTTAGTAAAGTTGTAAAATGTGGAGCTAATTCTATAGTAGCGGGTTCAGCAGTATTCAAAAATAATGAAATAGAAAAAAATATAAGTAATATAAAAAGTGGGTTTTAGTATGCAAGCAGTTATAGTTGGAGGAGGAGATCCTCCAAGTAAAAAGATTTTAGATAAATATATAAATGAAAAGTCTATAATTATAGCAGCTGATGGAGGTGCTAACGTTCTTTTAAATCATGAAATACATCCAAATTATTTGTTAGGAGATTTTGACTCTATTGATGAAAAAACGTATATAGAAATAAGTAATAGCTCTAAAACCATTAGATTTCCAAAGGAGAAGGATTATACAGATAGTCATATAGCTTTTAATAAGGCAGTGGAGTTAGGAGCTACAGAAATAATTTTTTTAGGATGTACGGGGAAGAGAATTGATCATTTCTATGCAAATTTATGTATTCTCAATAAAGGTTTAAAAAAATCAATAGATTGTCGTATAATAGATGAGTATAATGAAATCTATCTTATAGATAAACCTACAAATATATTTGGGAAAAAAGGGGATATATTTTCTCTATTTAGTTATTTAGAAGATACCCATGATTTAACTATAGAGGGAGTCAAATATAAATTAAAGAATTTTGAGCTAGCACAAGGAAACAATCTCACTGTATCTAATGAGTTTGAGGAGGAAAAAGTTAGCATAACTTTTTCTAAAGGATGTCTTATAGTAGTGAGAATTCATAAAATATAAATTTTAAATATAGGATTACAGTCATTATTACAATTGATGATTGTAATTTTTTTATTTATGTACCACTTTTTACGTCAATACATATAATGATACTAAAAAGGCTTATGGGGGAAGTAAGTATGAGGAGTAGGACAACTAAAAGGTTGGGACTTATTGTTAGTTCTGTAGGAGCAGGGATAGTATTAGCTATGCTAATTCCATTTTGGGGGTGGATGGTAGCCATAGGTTGTGCCATTATATGTGCTGGATGGTTTATAATGAATAAGTTTTGCTAACAATTGGTTAAGGAGGTTAAAGGGTGACTATAAGAGTAATTAAACTACCTAAGTTTTTATCTAAAATAGTTAAAATTTTTGTAAGAAAAAAACATAGTTATTAATTTTGCACATAAAAAAATGCAACTATAAAGGTAGTTGCATTTTTTTTACCAATTAAACGGCACGTTGAACCTTACCAGAACGTAAGCATCTAGTACAAACGTGTACTGTCTTAGGTGAACCGTTAACTATAGCTTTAACTTTTTTTAAGTTTGGAGCCCATTTTCTTTTTGATTGACGGTGAGAGTGAGAGAATTGTACTCCTGAAACTACACCTTTATCGCATATTTCACATCTTCTTGACATATATTACACCTCCTCAAAATTTCAACATACTGCTATAAATCAAACACAAGTTATTTTAACATAATTACTATGATTGTTGCAAGTATTAAGAAAAATAAACACATACCATTATATTATACATATTGTTATAATAAAATTCAATGATATATATAATTATATTAGTTGAATTAAATCTTAAGTTAATATAAAATGTTTATAAGGTATAATTAAGGAGGAATTGATTATGAAAGCTAATATAACAACTGAAATAGGAAATATATACTATTCTGAAGATGTAATAGCTAATATAGCAGGTGTATCAACCATGGAATGCTATGGAGTTGTTGGCATGGCTTTAAAGAATGCTAAGGATGGTTTATGGGAATTATTAAAAGCTGAAAACCTAGCAAAAGGAGTTAAAATAACTCAAAAAGAGAATGTTATAGCTATAGAACTATATATAATTGTTGAATATGGAACTAAAATTGCAGTAATCGCTAATAATATAATACAAACAGTTAGATACAATTTAGAAAATCTTACAGGTGTTAAGGTTTCTCAAGTTACTGTTAATATTCAAGGCATTAGAGTTTAAGGGGGAACATAAAGTGGCATATACACAGATTAATGGACGTGATTTTTCAAATATGATAAAAAGTGCTTCAAATGCATTAGAGAAGCAGAAAGAATATGTAAACTCCTTGAATGTATTCCCAGTACCTGATGGAGATACAGGAACAAATATGTCTTTAACCTTTAAGGCTGCAGCTAGAGAAATAGAAGGTTTAGAGAATAAGGGTATAGGAGAAGTATCTAAGAGGTTAGCTAAGGGTGCTTTAATGGGAGCTAGAGGAAACTCTGGAGTTATTCTTTCTCAGATTTTAAGAGGTATGGCAAAGGGACTTGAAAATGCAGAGGAGGCAACTATAGAGGAAGTTAAGAATTCTTTTGTAGAAGGCTCAAATTTTGCTTATAAAGCAGTTATGAGACCAACAGAAGGAACGATTTTAACTATAATTAGAGCGGCGGGAGAAGCTGCTATCTGCAGTGAAGCTGAAAATATAGTTGAATTATTTGAAGAAGTATGTGAAGAAAGTAAAAAGATGCTTGATAAGACTCCAGAAATGTTACCACAGTTAAAACAAGCTAAGGTAGTAGATGCTGGTGGAATGGGATTATTAATAATATTAAGAGGTATGTTAGAAGTTCTAAAAAATAAAAGTGAAGTTTCTTTAATTAATGATTTAGAAGGTGAGTCAGAAAATAATTATGATATTCCAGAGCTAAACATGGCTCCGGAAGATATTAAATTTGGATACTGCACAGAGTTTATCATACTTAATGAAGTAAAAGATATACCAAAATTTAAAGATTTCCTTGAATCTCAAGGTGATTCATTAGTTCTTGTAGGATTAGAGGATATAACTAAGGTTCATGTTCATACTAATGATCCAGGAGCAGTTTTATCTAAAGCAGTAACCTTTGGAGATCTTTCAAAAATTAAAATTGAAAATATGAGAGAACAACACAGATCTTTATTAGGAATAGATGAAAGTAGCAATGATGCAGTAGTGGAAGAAATAAAAGAAGATCCTAAAGCTTATGGATTTGTAACTGTAGCTAGAGGTAACGGGATTTCTTCAATATTTAAAGATCTTGGCGTAGATCAGGTTATTGAAGGTGGTCAGACTATGAATCCTAGTACAGAGGATATAGTTAATAGTATCAATAAAATTAATGCTGAGGTAGTATTTGTTCTTCCAAATAATAAAAATATAATAATGGCAGCTACACAAGCTGTAGATTTAATAGAAGATAAAAAGGTTATAGTAATTCCTACAAAAACTATCCCTCAAGGAATTACAGCTATAACTATGTTTAATCCAGATGGCTCTTCAGAAGAAAATGAAGCAGCTATGAATGAAACTATAGAAACTGTTACTTCTGGTTCTGTAACCTATGCGGTTAAGGATACCGAAGACAATGGTAGACATATTAAAGAGGGAGATATTCTAGGATTATTAGAAGGAAAAATAAATGAAATAGGTCAGGATGTATATGCTGTATGTAAAAAGCTTATAGAAAACATGGTAAATGAAGATAGCGAGCTTATTACTATATTCTATGGTGAAGACTGTGAAGAGAATAAGGTTAACCAGTTAATATCAGAATTAGAAGAAGCATATCCAGAGATGGATGTTCAATGTTTTAATGGTGAGCAACCATTATACTATTTTATTACATCAGTAGAATAAAAGCCTTAGGGCTTTTTTTCTATGTTAGCCATATGGAGTTGATAAGGTGAATATTTATAGTAGTGTTACAGCCATTAAAGGTGTAGGGCCTAAAATGGCTGAGAAATTGAGTAAATGTGGAATATATAGTATTTTAGATTTATTGTTATACTTTCCAAGGGATTATGAGAGTATCTTTATTGTTGAAGATTTAGATGAAGTGGATTCTAAGGGAAAGATAATATTGGAAGTTGGAGTGGAGAGAATTTTACCTGACATAAGGACAAAAACAGGCAAAATACTTACAACCATTAGATTTATTCATAAAGGCAGATTAGTTAAGGGAATATGGTTTAATCAGCCTATGTGAAAAGTAGTTTTAGAATTGGCAGTAGATATGTTATAAGTGGCATTATAGAGAAACAAGGTAGAGATTTTATAATTAAAAATGGAACCATAATGAGGAATACTACTACAGAGAGTACAGATATTATGGCAAGATATCCCTTAAGAGATGATATTTCTAATACTTTTATAAACAAAATAGTTACAGAAACTTTAAACACAGTAAAAATACAAGAAAATTTACCAAAGTCAATTTTGGATGAACATGATTTTATGTCTTTGGATAGTGCTATAAGAAATATACATAATCCTAAAAGTTTAAAGTTATTAGAAGAGGCAAGAAAAAGATTAAAGTTTCAAGAGTTATTTACATACTCTTTAAAGCTTATGGCCTTAAAAAATAGAAGTATTAATTCTAAGGGAATCTCCTTTTCCATATCAAAGGATCTGAAAGCTTTAAAGGATAAGTTGCCTTTTCAGTTAACAGATGCACAAACTAGAACTGTTAGAGAAATATTAAGAGATCAAAAGAAACCTAGTCCTATGAATAGATTAGTTCAAGGAGATGTAGGTAGTGGTAAGACTATAGTTGCTTTTATTGCCCTTTTTAATGTTATTATGAATGGGTATCAAGGTGCCATGATGGCGCCTACAGAAATATTGGCAAAACAGCATTACTACGAGGCAGAAAAAGTTTTTAAGGATTTTAATATTACCATAGAGTTACTAACAGGTAGTACCACAGAAAAAAATAAAAACCTTATAAAAGAAAAGTTATTGAAAGGTGAAATAGACTTAATAATAGGTACTCATGCTTTGATAGAAGATAATGTCCAGTTTAAAAACTTAGGACTTATAATAACTGATGAACAGCATAGATTTGGTGTTGGTCAAAGAACTAGATTTGGAAATAAGCGTGAAGATATTGATGTACTTGTAATGAGTGCTACACCTATTCCAAGGACCTTATGTTTATATCTTTATGGAGATTTAGAAGTATCGATAATAGATACTTTACCACCAGGGCGAAAACCCATTGATACCTATTATTTATCTACTCAGGAAAAGGGGAGAATATATAACTTTGCTTTAGAGGAGATAAAAAAAGGAAGACAGATTTATGTAGTTTGTCCACTGGTTGAAGAAAATGAAGATATGAAATTAAGTTCTGTAACAGCATTATATGAAGAACTAAAAAAAAACTTACTTTAAAAGTATGGAAATCGCCATTCTTCATGGTAAAATGAGTAATAAAGACAAAAATTTAATTATGAGTGAATTTAAAGAAGGAAACATTAAGGTGTTAATATCCACTACGGTTATTGAAGTAGGTGTAAATGTACCTAATGCAACGGTTATGATTATAGAAAATGCAGAGCGGTTTGGATTATCTCAATTGCATCAGTTAAGAGGAAGAGTTGGAAGAGGGTCTCATAAATCTTATTGTGTTCTTGTAGCTAATATAAAAAGTGAAACAACTAAAAAGAGAATGGACATAATGAAAAATAGCAATGATGGTTTTTATATAGCGGAACAAGATTTAAAATTAAGAGGAAGTGGAGAAATGTTTGGACTTAGACAATCTGGTGAAAATGGATTAATTCTTAGTGATTTATCAGAGGATTTTCAACTATTTAAAATAGCAAATCAGGAAGCTAAGAAATTTATTAATAACAAGGATGAAGAAAACAAAAGAATACTTAAAGAAATAATGATTAACTTAGAGAAAAGCACTAGTTATATTTGCTTTAACTAAGGTCAAAGGAGATAAAAATGAGAGTAATTGCAGGAAAAGCTAAAGGAAGAAAGTTACTATCACCAGAGGGGATGGGCACTAGACCTACTCTAGATAGAGTTAAAGAATCAATTTTCAGCATAATACAAAATAAAGTAAGAGGCAGTATAGTTTTAGATCAGTTTTCTGGTACAGGAAGCCTAGGTCTAGAGGCTGCAAGTAGAGGAGCTAAAGAGTGTCATTTAATAGACATGGGAGATGTAACTTATAAATATTTAAAAGAAAATATTAAAAATTTAAAGTTTGAAGATTTCTGTACATCTTATAAGGGTGATTCATACAAATACTTAGAGGAGTTTGGGAGAATAGGCAAGGTATTTGATTTAATATTTATAGATCCACCTTATGCAAAAGATATGATTCCACCAGCTCTAGAACTTATAAAAAAACATAATTTACTACAAAGAGATGGCTTAATTGTAACGAAAATAGATTCAGGTGAAGAAATTTGTGAAGGTTATGAAGACATCGTTTTAATAGACCAAAGAAAATACGGAAACACCACTGTATGTTTCTATGAATTTAAGGAGTAAAAAATGATTAAAGCAGTTTATCCGGGCAGTTTTGACCCAATAACAAATGGTCACTTAGATATTATAAAAAGATGTTCATACGTATTTGATCAGGTTACAGTAGCTGTATTACTAAATCCTAACAAAAGTGGCTGGTTTAGCATTGAAGAAAGAATTGATCAAATTGAGAGAGTGGTTAAAGCTTTACCAAATGTAAAAGTAAAAAGTTTTACAGGTCTTTTAGTGGATTTTATGGAAGCAGAAGACAGTGATGTAATGGTTAAGGGACTTAGATCTATGTCAGATTTTGATTATGAGTTTCAAATGGCACTAATGAATAAAAAGCTTGATAAAACAAAAGAAACTATGTTTATGATGACCAACTCTAAGTACTCTTATCTTAGCTCATCAGCTATAAAGCAAGTGGCTTTGTTTAAGGGACACTTGGATGGATTAATTCCAAAAGAGTTAGAAAATGAAATTAGAGAGAGAGCTAAAAGTTTTGAGGGGGAATTATAGTGAAGGTATTAGAACTATTAGATTATCTACAACAAACTATTGACATGTCACCAAAGAATTTAGTAGGTAAAGTATCTATTAATAAAAAAGAAGTCTTAAGAACTCTTAACGAAATGAGAAAATTGCTACCAGATGAATTTGAAGAAGCTAAAAATTTAATGAATCGTAAAGAAATAATTTTAGACGAAGCAAGAAGTGAAGCAGAACGTATTATTCAGGATAGTAGAAAAAGAGCACAACAAGAATATGAAAACTGTGATGTGTTAGTAGCTGCTAAAAAAGAAGCAGAAGAAATATTAGAAAGTGCTAATGAGGAAGCTAAAAAAATTAAAGGTGAAGCTAATAAGCAAGCTAAGGATTTAAAATTTGGAGTTATGAATTATGCAGACAGCACTTTAAGCAATTTACAAAAGGATATAGACATTATAGGAGAAGAGTCTTTAAAAGTTATACAAAATGAAATGGAAGAAATGCTTGTAAAATTATATAAAGAAATTTCTTCCACTACATCTAAGGTAAGAGAAAATATTAAAGAATTAGGAAATGACTAAAAACAATCTCGTAACTTTTTAAATATTACAGGAATAGAAAATATAAATATTAGTAGGACCAAAAACCCTGGTTTAGATGATAGCATAGTATTGTTTATGAAAAAAGTTTCCTGATTAACTAGAGAAAATGGTAGCTTTAAAAATAACAATGTTATCAAGGTGCATATTATTCCCTGAACAACTTTTAGAAGTATATATTTTTTCATTGATACCTTATATTTGTAAACAAAGGAGTATACTTGGAAGGTTATAGATAACCCACTAAAACCTATTAAAAAGCTGCATATAAGAATTTTAATATTTAGGGTTAAGGGGCTTGTAGCTACAATGTTACATCCATTTGTAATTTCTATAAATCCAAGGAAGATTCCATCAAGTAGATTGTAATTAATAATACCGGAACTACATAAAGAAATAAGGGCAGTGTGATATATTCCACTGCTTTTTATTATGTTTATAATTACAGAGAAAATAACTACAAAGCTACCTATTGATAAGCAGGTTTTGGTAGCATCTTCAAGGGCATTTTTCATGGCTACCCCGAAGTTAAGGCTTTCTTTTATCTGTGTGGCAGCAACAGAAGAATTGCTATATATAGTATATTTATTAGTCTTTTTAGTAGGTAATATTAACCCCATAACAATACAAGATAAAGCATTAGAAATAAGAAGGATATAACCTAAAAATGCACTATGGAGCATTGCAGTACCAACAGTACCTATAATAAACAGAGGGCTTCCATTGGTGGCTATATTTAAAAGTCTTTCAAAAGTTGGTTTATCAATAACCTTCCTTTCATAGAGTTCACAAGCATATCTGGACCCAAGAGGATATCCACAAAACAAACTGGCTAAAATAACTACACTACACTCCTTTGGTAGTCTTAAAGGGGTACATAGTATCTTACCTAAAAATTTTGAATAAATTTCTATACCCCCAAAAGAAAAAATTAAGTTAACTATGACCAAGAAGGGGAATAGTGATGGAAATACCGAGTAAAAAAACAGTTTAGCTCCATTTATAGTAAAGGCTATGCAATCTTTAGGATTTAGTATGATGTAAATAATTAAGAGAGAAAATATTGTTGTAAGCAGAAGGTTTTTTGATGATTTTCTAAATAATAAATATATTAAAAATATAATAAGCGCAATTACAATAAAAAATAATGCCTTCATTTAAATAATCCTTTTAAATTGATATACTTAAATATATTTTTTATCTTGGGAATATATGATAACAAAATATAGGTAAAATAAAATCTTCAAGGTACTTTCAAAACAATTCACTAAAAATTAATCTAATGATTTAGGTTATTTTGGTATGGTTCCTTGAAGAATTATGTTTATAATATAATCGGGCTTTGTAGATAATCTTCCATAGCACTTATGGAAGGATTTAGAATGCTATAGCCACTAGTGCATTGTAAATCTAATTTTAAGGTAGGGTTTATATCCTTTGGTAGTTTTGAATATATTGGTATAGAAGAATTGTTCTTCATTGATTTTAATGCCATAGCTCCATGTTTAGTGAAGCCCAAAATACGAGCATATGGACAAGGCTCTTTACGCATTTCTAAGGTATTGTATTCATAAAAGCCTAGAAAATACTGACATAGTATTCTACTGATTCTAGTATAGGTATATCGTTTACTTTTTATCATTTCAATACAATGTTCATAATCTTTAGCGTCTTTTATGGTAGCTAATATCTTATTATGGAGACCTTCAGAAGCATCCGGAATTGATTCGAAAAAGTTATTTTTGCTAGTTATAGCCTTATACTTTATATATGGATACATCATGTAATCAAAGGGAAAATTATAATTTTTATTTTTAAGTTCTACCATATCCTCGTAAACACTAGGAGGAACATGAGATATTAATTCTTCCATTGAAGTATTTGATTTCAAAGATTTTCTAATAGCAGTAGCACTTGAGAAGATATTATTTAAATTGGTACTATTGTAATTTCCACCTTCCCTTTTTATGGTATAGGGTACAATATTACTATGAAGTTTTTTTATGCTCTTAAGATATTCAACACCTAAAATATTATTAGAAGAATTTAGATAATCAGCTAAGTCTTTTTCATTATAGTAATTTTTTTTATTTAAATAATGAATTAAAGCTGAAGAACGAGCCTTTGGAAAAGGTAATCCTCTACCTAATTCTTCTTTCAATAAGGACTTGAATAAAGGAGGTTCTTCTACTAGTAGATCAGATACTTCTTTAAGAAAGTCTATATCACCTGCTTCGCTTCCAAAGCAAATTGAATCTACTATCCCTAGACTATTAAGAAGACTCACGGAACCATAAGAAAAGAATTCCGCAGAAGATAGGCTGTATATTGCAGGGAGTTCTAAAACAATATCTACCCCATTATTTAAAGCCATTGATGTTTTTTTCCATTTATCTACTATAGAAGGAATACCTCTTTGATTAAAGTTTCCACTCATTACTGCAATAATTAAATCACTATTAGTCAATTCTTTAGTTTTATTTATATGAAAAAGGTGTCCATTGTGAAGAGGATTATATTCCACAATAATTCCTGATATTTTCATTAAAATTACCTCCTGTACTCATATAACCATAGATTATATCAAAAAAATGTTAATTATCATAGCCTAATTATTAAATTAAGTCAAAAAAATTCAATATAGAGGTTGAAAAATATATATGAAAAGGGGTATAGTAATAAGGGATATTTAGAATATTTTTACTGAAAGGGGTAAGAAAAATGAGTTTTACACAAAAAGTATGGAAATTAGCACAACAAGAGATGAAGACAATAGTACTTCCAGAAGGTGAAGAAGAAAGAAATTTAAAGGCTTCAGAAATTATCCATAAAAATAAAATAGCTAAAGTTATATTAGTAGGTAGCCAGGATAAGATTAAGGAAAATGCTAAGAATTTCGGGGTAAATATTGAGGGAATTGAAATTGTAGATCCTGAAGTATCACCTAAGACTGCAGAGTATGCAAAAGCATTTTATGAACTTAGAAAAAACAAGGGTGTTACAGAGGAAAAAGCATTACAAACAGTTAAAGACCCAGTTTATTATGGAACAATGATGGTTAAACTAGAAGATGCCCATGGATTAGTTTCAGGAGCAGTACATAGCACAGGGGATTTATTACGTCCAGGACTTCAAATTATAAAAACAGCTCCAGGAATAAAAGTTGTTTCAAGTTTCTTCGTTATGGAACTTGAAAATTCTCCATATGGAGATAATGGCACTCTATTATTTGGAGATTGTGCAGTTAATCCTAATCCAACATCAGAAGAGCTTGCATCAATAGCTATAAGTACAGCAGAAAATGCAAAGACTCTATGTGGAATAGATCCAAAGGTTGCAATGTTATCTTTCTCAACTATGGGAAGTGCTAAACATGAAAATGTAAATAAGGTTGTTGAAGCTACAAGAATGGCAAAAGAAGCTAGACCAGATCTTGCAATAGATGGAGAATTACAATTAGATGCAGCTATAGTTGATAAAGTAGCAAGTCTTAAAGCGCCAAATAGTACAGTAGCAGGAAATTCTAATGTTTTAATATTCCCAGATTTACAAGCAGGAAATATTGGATATAAATTAGTTCAAAGATTTGCAGGAGCTGAAGCTATAGGCCCAGTATGTCAAGGGTTTGCAAAACCAATAAATGACCTTTCAAGAGGATGTAGTGTAGATGATATAGTAAATGTTGTAGCAATTACAGCAGTGCAAGCGCAAAATAGTAAATAAATATTATATTGATTTAATTAAAAATATATTGTAATCTAATATAATGATATATTAATATATTACAAATGCGTCAGGAGGAAATGAGAATGAAAGTATTAGTAATAAACTGTGGAAGTTCTTCATTAAAGTACCAATTAATAAACATGGAAACAGAAGAGAGCTTAGCACAAGGATTAGTTGAAAGAATAGGAATTGAAGGTTCAATTTTAACTCAAAAGGTTCCAGGAAGAGATAAATATATAATAGAGCAACCAATGGTTGACCATAAAGATGCAATAAAATTAGTTTTAGGTGCATTAGTAGATGGTAACCATGGAGTTATTTCTTCAATGGATGAAATATCAGCAGTAGGACACAGAGTTGTTCATGGTGGAGAAAAATATTCAGAATCTGTAGTAATTGATGATGCAGTTATGGAAAGTTTAGAAGAGTGTGTAAAACTTGCGCCACTTCATAATCCAGCAAACATAATTGGAATTAATGCTTGCAAGAGCTTAATGCCAAACACTCCAATGGTTGCAGTATTTGATACAGCATTCCATCAAACAATGCCAAAAACTGCTTATATGTACCCACTACCATATGAGCTATACACTAAGTATGGAATAAGAAAATATGGTTTCCACGGAACATCACATAAATATGTATCAGCAGAATGTGCTAAATTAATGGGCAAAGACATAAAAGATGTTAAAATCATCACTTGTCATCTTGGAAACGGAGCTAGCTTAGCTGCTATAAAAGATGGCCATTGTGTAGATACAAGTATGGGATTCACTCCACTTGAAGGAATAGCAATGGGAACTAGATGTGGAAACATTGACCCTGCTATAGTTACATTCTTAATGAATGAAGGAAAAATGACAGCTAAAGAAGTTGATAATTTAATGAACAAACAATCAGGAGTTCTTGGATTATCAGGAGTAAGTAGTGACTTTAGAGATATAGAAGATGCTGCTAAAGAAGGAAATGAAAGAGCTATTCTTGCTTTAAATGTATATAACTACAGAGTAAGAGAAATGATTGGTGCTTATGCTGCAGCAATGGGCGGAGTAGATGCAGTTGTATTTACAGCAGGACTTGGAGAAAATGCTATAGAAACTAGAGCAGAAATTTGCAAAGGCTTAGAATTCTTAGGTATTGAAATAGATGATGCTAAGAATAATGTTAGAGGAAAATCTACAGAAGTAAGCAAAGATGGAGCTAAAGTAAAAGTATTTGTTATTCCTACAAATGAAGAGTTAGTAATAGCAAGAGATACTAAAGAACTTACTTCTAAATAGTAAAAATATTTATGTGCTTGAGTAAAAAATTAGCTTTTTATCTTAAGGAAAAAATATACATGTGTAAATTACCTTGACTTTTATCGGTATAATTTATATAATAACTTGTGTTTGAATGATATATTTAATTAACTTAAGGAGGGAAGTTGGAGCTTTACTCAAGCTATGCATTTTGCATTATATATAACTAGTCTTAGTTATATGAGAAAAAACAGGTATATTATGTTTTTTCAGAGTGTTGTTATGATTATAAACTTTAAAGATTTAAATGATAAGAACTATGAGAGAAAGAATATAGATATCGAAATTGAGAAAGATAAGTTTTACGATGGTAGTGAAATGGTAAAATACTCCAAGCCTATTAAGTTTAATGGGTTTTTGCGTCGCAAAAAGGAAGTTATAGAACTTGTTGGTGACGTAGATACTGAAGTATTATTAAATTGTTCTAGATGTACAAAAGCTTTTTCTTATGAAGTTAAGGTGCACATAGAAGAAGAAATATCAAACACTGATGATTGTGAGATTATCTCAACCAATACTGAGAATATAGATATTTATGAAATTATTGAAAACAGTATTCTCCTTGAATTACCTGTTAAAAGGTTATGTAAAGAGGATTGCAAAGGCTTATGCCAGACTTGTGGGAAAGATTTAAATTTAGGACAATGTTCTTGTACTGATTTTTATGTAGACCCTAGACTTGAAAAGCTATCACAAATGTTTTCTAACCATAAGGAGGTGTAATAATGGGAAATCCAGCTAGAAAATTTTCAAAAGCAAGAAGAGATTCAAGAAGAGCTCAAACTTTTAAACTTGGTTTACCAGGAATAGTAGAGTGTCCTCAATGCCACGAAATGAAGCTTGCTCACAGAGTTTGTAAGAACTGTGGTTACTACAAGAATAGAGAAGTTGTTTCAACTGAGGAATAAGAAGAAAGTCGATAGACTTTCTTTTTATTTTTATGTGGAAATTTAAATGAAAAAAATATATAATGTATTTAAATATTTTAAAATCATGAAAGGAGTTACTATGAAGGTTGTAGTTGATGGAATGGGTGGAGATAATTCACCTGAAGCTATAGTAGAAGGTTGTGTTCTTGCACAAAAAGAATATGATATAGATATAATAATTACAGGTCAAGAAGATCTTAATAAAAAAAGAATTAGAAAAATATGAATATACCAAAGGAAGAATAACTATTTTAAATACTACTGAAATTATTTCAACTAATGAAGCACCAGTAAAAGCTCTAAAGACTAAGAAGGATTCATCTCTTGTTAAAGCTTTAGAATTAGTTAAGAATAAGGAAGCAGATGCCATTGTATCTGCTGGAAGTACAGGAGCCTTCTTAGCAGGCTGTACTCTTATTGTAAAGAGGATTAAAGGGATAAGTAGACCAGCACTAGCACCAGTTATGCCAGGTAAAAATGGTCCATTTATGATAATAGATGTAGGAGCTAATGCAGATTGTAAACCCCATTATTTAACTCAGTTTGCTCAAATGGGTAAGGTATACTTTGAAAGTGTATTATCTGTTGAAAATCCTACTGTAGGTCTTATAAATATAGGATCAGAGGAAGAAAAGGGAAATGAATTAACCAAGGAAGCTTATCAACTTTTAAAACAAGAGAATTTAAATTTTATAGGAAATGTAGAGCCGAGAGAAATTCCTAAAGGAGAGGTAAATGTCCTTGTATGTGATGGTTTTGTAGGGAATACCGTATTAAAGATGTATGAAGGCGTTGCAGAAACCATTCTAAGTGAGCTTAAAAATGAAATAATGAGTTCCACAACAACAAAAATAGGCGGACTATTATTAAAGCCTGTATTTAAGAGATTTAAAAAGCACTATGACTATAAAGAATACGGTGGAGCTGCATTTTTAGGGGTTGATGGTATTTGCATAAAAGCTCACGGAAGCTCCGATGCCAAGGCTTTAAAAAATGCAATTAAACTTTCTAAAACCTATTATGATACAAAAGTATTAGATAAAGTTAAAGATGCTTTTAAAGAAGAAAAATAAAAAATTAAAATAAGTGAATAAAATTTTGTAGGTTTAGTATATTATAATATAGTATTTGAAAATAAACAGTTGATTATTATCCAATATGCTATTATATTAAATAGTGATATTATATTGAATTTTTAGGAGGTATATAAAATGTTTGAAAAGATAAGAGCAAAAATCGCGGAGCAACTAAGCATAGATGAAAATGATATAACTATGGACTCTGGATTTGTTGATGATTTAGGAGCAGACTCATTGGACTTAGTTGAGTTAATTATGGCCCTTGAAGAGGAATTTGACATGGAAATCCCTGATGAAGATGCAGAAAAAATAACTAGTGTTGGAGATGTAGTTGACTATATAAAAGCACGAGTAGAAGAATAATATCAGCAGGTTCCGTAGAAATGCGGAACCTTATTTTTAGATTTATTCTTGAATTTATCCACTTGAGTTTATTTACTTGAATAATAATATTAAGTTGGTAGGTTATTTAGATAAATTGAAGAATAAACCTTGGCGAAAGAGGTAAAAAGATGAAAATATTAAAAAGTACATTAGAATTAAAAAATAAATTAGGTATTGACTTTAAAGATTTAAATTTATTACAAACAGCAATAACTCATAGTTCTTATGCTAATGAAAGAAACACTGCCTTCAATGAACGATTAGAGTTTTTAGGAGATACAGTTTTAGAATTAATTATATCTGAATATTTATTTACTAATCACATAGATGAAACAGAAGGATACCTTACTAAGGTAAGAGCTTTAATTGTATGTGAAAATTCTTTATTTGAAATAGCTAAGAAGTGGGAACTAGGAAAATACATTTATATGAGTAAAGGTGAAGAATTAACCGGTGGTAGAACTAGAGTATCAATTTTAGCTGATGCTGTAGAAGCTATTATTGCTGCAGTATACTTAGATGAAGGACTTTTAGTAACTAAGGAATTTGTCCTTAAAAACTTTAACTCGATTATTATTAAAGCAGTTAAAAATGAGATAATTTTAGACTATAAGACAAAGCTTCAAGAAATATTACAAAAGAATGGAGATGTAGATATTTCTTATTCTCTTATTAATTTTGAAGGACCACCTCATAGAAGAGAATTTTTTGTGAAGGTTTTGATTAATGGAGAAGCTAAAGGAAGTGGCTCAGGGTATAGTAAGAAAGAAGCTGAACAAATGGCCGCTAGGGAAGTTTTAATTAAGAGGGGTGATATTAGTGAGTAAAAATCATTATATTATACCTATATTTGTGCCTCATATAGGGTGTCCTCATACTTGCGTGTTTTGTAATCAGGATAGTATTACAGGAGATGCAGGGTCAGCAGGTAGCGCAGGAAATGTAGACGGTGCTTATGTAAAAAAAACCATAGAGGACTATTTAGAAACTATAGATAGTAGTGATGCTATAATTGAGGTATCATTTTTCGGTGGTACTTTTACAGGAATTAATATGTGCATCCAAAGAGAACTATTATCAGTAGCTCAAAACTATAAAAAAATAGGAAAGATTAAATTTATAAGATTGTCCACAAGACCAGATTATATAGACCAAGAGATTTTAGACCACCTAAAAAGTTTTGATGTAGATATTATAGAATTAGGAGTTCAATCTTTAGATGAAGAAGTTTTACATAAATCAGGAAGAGGGCATAGTTCAGAAGATGTGGAGAAGGCGTCGAAATTAATAAAAGAATATGGATTTACCTTAGGGCATCAAATCATGCTAGGACTCCCAGGAGATACAAGAGAGAAGGATATTGAAACTACAAGAAAAAGTATTTCTATGAATCCAGATATCTGTAGGATATACCCATCCCTAGTTATTAAGGAAACTCCTATGGAAAAGCTCTTAAGGGAAGGCCTATATAAACCATATACTTTAGAGGAAGCTGTAGATATAAGTAAGATAGTCTATGGAATGATGGAGGGTAATGATATAAAGGTTATTCGAATTGGACTTCAACCTACAGAGGAGATTAGTGCTGATGGAGATGTGGTAGATGGACCTTTTCATCCTGCTTTTAGAGAGCTGGTGGAGAGTAGTGTCTACTGTGATATGATTTATGATTACTATAAAGATAAAGAAATGGATAAGTACAAAATATATATAAATCCTAAAGATATATCTAAGCTTTATTCTAATAAAAAGCAATATTTTAATCTGCTTCTAAAAAAATTAAAGAGTAAAGAAATATTTGTAACTCAAGAAAGAAATATAGGAAAGTCTTCCATAGGGTTTTATAATGGTACAAAGTTAGATATAATTAATCAGAAGGATTATTTTAAACTTAAATATCAATAAAACTTTTGATTATATAGGCTAAAGTAAATATATATTTTAAGTATCCTAGGAAGATTATAGGATATTTTCTTTAAATTAAAGTTAGGAGTGGATTTTATGAGGATGACTAAGAAAAAAAGAGAAAAGTATATAAAAATAATAACTACTTGTATATGCATTGCTATGGCTGCAGTACTTATTTTACCTATAATCTTAGGAGCTTAGGAGTGTGAATAGATGTTCTTAAAATCTATCGAAATAAGAGGATTCAAATCCTTTGCAGATAAGACAGAGCTTACATTTAAAAAGGGTGTAACTGTAGTTGTAGGTCCCAATGGAAGTGGAAAAAGTAATATCTCAGATGCTGTAAGGTGGGTGCTGGGTGAACAAAGTATTAGGAATCTTAGAGGAGATAAAATGGAAGATGTAATCTTTGCAGGTACTCAATATAGAAAACCTGTAGGGCTTGCTCAAGTTTCTCTTACTTTAGATAATAGTGATTCCGACTTAGATATAGCCTATTCTCAGGTAACCGTTGCAAGAAGATTATATAGATCAGGTGAAAGTGAGTATTTAATAAATAATACTGTGTGTAGATTAAAGGATGTACAAGCCTTATTTATGGATACAGGTATAGGTAAGGAAGGATATTCCTTAATAGGACAAGGTAAAATTGATGCAATTTTAAGTGCTAAGTCAGAGGATAGAAGAAAGTTATTAGAAGAGGCTGCAGGTATAGTAAAATATAAAACAAGAAAAGAAGAGGCTGAAAGGAAACTAGATAACACGGAGCAAAATCTTATTAGAATAAATGATATTATTTCTACCTATGAAGAAAGGCTTCCATCCTTAGAAGAAGATTGTGAAAAAGCCAAAATATTTTTAGAAGCTTCTGAAGAGATAAAAGTAAAGGAAGTTAATATAATCATAGATTTTTTGGAAAAAACTAAAATTAACATAGATAGATACAACAACACAATAAATGCTGTAACTACAGATATAGAAACCTTAAAGAAAGAAAAATATGAATTAAAACTAGCTTATGAAAATAATAATGAAGAGCTAGAAGCTTTAAATAATATTTTAGAAGAAAAGAAAAAGATTTATTATGAAAGTCAAAATAAACATCAAGGAGTAATTGGAGAAGTTAAACTCTTTGAAGAAAAAATATTACATTTAGAAGACAGTATAAATAGATTAAACAGTGAAATACTGCAAAAAAATCAATATCTTGAAGAGGCGTATTTGAAAATAGAAAATCAAAGAAAAAGTATTGCTGCCTTAAAAGAAGAAGAATTAGACATAAATAATAAAATAGAAAAAAAACAATTAGAATTAACAAATGTATTAAATAGTGTAACTAGTGATAATAATAGATTGAAGGAATTAGAAGAGATAAAATTTAAGTATTATAATAATATTAATTCTAAAACTAGCGAAATAGATATTTTAAAAAATAATATCGAAATTAGTAGTGGAAATGTAGAAAACTTAATATTAGATGTTCAAACTTTTAAAAATTCTATATTAATAAATAACAAGACCAAGAATCATTTAATAGAAGAAGAGAATAAGGCTAGTATTAATATTGAGAAATATGAAGAGGAAGTTAAGGAAAATAGAAAAAAACTATCTAAGTGTAAGCATGACTTAGAGATCTTAGAGAAAAAATTAAAAGAAATATTGAGAGAGCAAGGAAATAAAGAAGCTAGACTAAATGCTTTAGTAACTTTAGAGAATTCCTATGAAGGATACAATAGATCTGTAAAACTTTTAATGCAACACATAGAGAATAGTAAAGAGTATAAAGCAAATGAGGATTGCTATGTACTCGGAGATATAATAAAGGTTCCAGAGCGGTTTGAAAGAGCAATAGAGATTGCTATGGGAGCTAGCATATCTAATATTGTCACCAAGGATGAACACATAGCAAAAAATCTTATTAATTACTTGAAAAGTAGTAAAATAGGAAGAGCAACCTTTATGCCTATAAATATAGTAAAGGGTAAGAACCTAGTGGTAGATAAAACTGTAAGGGATACTAAGGGATATATAGGCATAGCTAGTGAACTTATAGAATTTGAAGATAAATTTAAGGGTGTAATCGATCAGGTTTTAGGCAAAACTCTTGTATGTGATACTATGGATAATGGACTACATATATCTAAAGTTTGTGGCTATAAATATAGAATTGTTACCTTAGATGGAGAAGTCTTTAATCCAGGGGGATCACTAACGGGAGGAAGTTATTCTAAAAATGCTAACGTAATTGGTAGAAAGAGAGAAATTGAAAAATTAACTGAGGAAGTAGAAGAAAGTCACGGAGTAGTTGCTCTTAAAAATGAAGAAATAACATCAGTTAATGTTAAGATTAAAGAACTAGATGATAGAGGTCTTAACTTAAGAGATGAAATACATTACGAGAGTATTAATATAACAAAGATTAAGGGTGAAATATCCAGGGTTACAGAAGAGGAACTAAGAAACAAAAGAGAACTTCAAAAAGCTAGCGAAAATCTGGGTAAGGAAGAGGAGAAAATTAAAGCCTTAAAAGCTAAATTAACTTTTTCACAGCAGGAATTAACTGAGCTTAAAGATAAAGTAATTGAATTAGAAGGTCAATATGATGAGCATAACAATAAAACTAAAGGCAAAAATTTATATATAGATGCCATTAAAGATGAATTAACCTCTATAAAAATAAATAAAGCAAAGCTTTTAGAAGTTATAAGTAATAATATTCAAGAATTAGATAGGATGACCCAGGCAGTAGATATTGAGAAAAGGCTAATTGAAAGCAATTTGAAAAATATAGAAACATCCACTTTAGCTAAGGAAGAATATAGAATAAACATATCTAAAAGTACTGAAAATACTAAGGAAATTATTAAGTTACTTAAGGAGTTAGAGCAGTTTTTTGAAGAAACCCAAGTAGAAAAGTTAAAGATAAAAGATAAAATTCCAGTTATAACTTCAAAAATTGAAGATATTGATTTACAATTAGATAAACTAGAAAAAGAAATTCATAAAAATCAGATTTCTTTGGCTAAAATTGAATCAGAAGAAGAAGTTCTATTGAAGAAGCTTAATGAAGAGTATAATCTTACCTTTGCAGAAGGATTAAGTTTTAAACTAGAGGGTTATGATATAGCTATATTAAAGAATGAAGTTGCAGAATTGAAAAAGAGAATAACTGCTCTTGGAGTAGTTAACCTAGGAGCCATAGAAGAATTTAAAGAAGTAAATGAAAAGTATACTTTTATGAGCACACAGAGGGAAGATTTAGTTAAGTCTAAGGAAGAAATAATTGAATTCATAGGCGAGATAACTGAAAAGATGAGAGATGTGTTTATGGAGAATTTTAAGCAGCTCAGGATTTACTTCAATGAGACTTTTAAGGAGTTATTTAAGGGTGGAAGTGCTGATTTAAGTCTTCAAGGTGATGATGAGCTAACTTGTAAGATTGAAATAGATGTAGAGCCACCAGGAAAAAAACTTCAAAATATAAATCTACTTTCAGGAGGAGAGAAGGTTTTATCAGCCATTGCACTACTATTTGCAATACTAAAGATGAAGCCAACTCCATTCTGTATACTAGATGAGATTGAGGCAGCGTTAGATGATGCTAATGTACTTAGATATGGAGAATTTTTAAAAAAATTCTCTGAGAACATACAATTCATAGTAATAACTCACAGAAAAGGAACCATGGAAACCAGTGATATGATTTATGGAGTTACTATGGAAGAAAAGGGTGTATCTAAGGTAGTATCCATGGAATTTAATAAGAAATAAGGAGGCTTAATATGTTTGGAGGATTTTTTGATAAGTTAAAACAGGGGCTTAGCAAAACTAGAAATACTATAAATGATGCAGTGACTCAAGTATTAAAACTTGCAGTTACAATAGATGATGATTTATATGAAGAACTAGAAGAAGTATTAATAACTAGTGATATAGGGGTAGAAACCTCAGTAGAAATTATTGAAAGGCTTAGGAAAAAGGTTGTTTCTGAAAGAATCAATGATACTGAAGAGATACTTCCAGCTATGAAATCTATAATTATGGATATGCTAGGAGACTATGAAACCTCAATAATACCTGAATCAACACCAGAAGTAAGATTAGTCATTGGTGTTAATGGAGTAGGAAAAACTACATCCATTGGAAAAATGGCTGCTAGAATAAAAAATAATAATTATAAGGTTTTATTAGCAGCAGCAGATACTTTTAGAGCAGCAGCTATAGATCAATTAGAAGTTTGGAGTAATAGAGCTAATGTGGATATGATAAAACATCAAGAAGGTTCAGATCCAGCAGCTGTTATATACGATGCAGTACAGGCTGCAAAGGCTAGAAAAGTTGATGTGTTAATTTGTGATACTGCAGGTAGACTTCATAATAAGAAAAATCTTATGGATGAACTTGGAAAGATTAATAGAGTTATCGATAGAGAGTATGGAGAAGCTAAAAAGGAAACTTTATTAGTTTTAGATGCTACTACTGGACAAAATGCAGTTATTCAAGCAAAACAATTTATGGAGGTATGTCCTATAGATGGTATAATTCTAACAAAGCTAGATGGTACAGCTAAGGGTGGTATAGTTATCTCTATAAAACATACTTTAAATATTCCAGTTAGATATATAGGAGTAGGGGAAGGTATAGATGATCTTCAAGAATTTAATTCTAGAGATTTTGTAGAAGCTTTATTTTAACTGTTAAGTAAAAATACTTGACAGCTTAAAATTAATTTGTTAATATAAGTTTTGTGAGTTGGGTGATTATATGGAAAAAAGAGTTGAAATATCAATTTTACTAGATTTTTATAACTCATTACTTACTGATAAACAAAGAGATATTATGGATTTATATTATAATAATGACTTATCTCTATCAGAAATAGCAGAAGTTAATAATACTAGTAGGCAAGCAATTCATGACTTAATTAAAAGATGTGGTAATCTTTTAGAAGAGTATGAAAGTAAACTTCACTTAATGAAAAAAACCTTAGCTATAGAAAACTCTAAGACTGAAATTATTAACAAATTAGAAGAATTAAAAGGTACTACTTCTGAAGAAAATATAAAAAAAGAAATAGACCATATAATTAAAGATATAGAAGAGAATGTATAGGAGGTTTTCATATGGCTTTTGAAGGACTATCTTCCAAATTACAAGAGACCATAAAAAAGCTAAAGGGTAAAGGTAAGCTTTCAGAGAAAGATATTAAAGAGGCTATGAGAGAAGTAAAACTTGCTCTTTTAGAAGCCGATGTAAATTATAAGGTTGTTAAAAACTTTGTAAAGTCTGTCAGTGAAAAATGTCTTGGTGATCAAGTTATGGAAAGTTTAACACCAGGTCAGCAAGTAGTTAAAATAGTTAATGAAGAATTAACTGAATTAATGGGAACCACTGAAAAGAAAATAGAATTTGTCAACAATGGAATAACAATGATAATGTTAGTTGGTCTCCAAGGTGCAGGTAAAACAACCATGGCAGGAAAGCTGGCTCTAAATCTTAGAAAAAGCAATAAAAAGCCATTACTAGTAGCCTGTGACGTTTATAGACCAGCAGCTATAAAACAACTACAAGTTGTAGGAAAGTCAATAGATGTACCTGTATTCACCATGGGAGATAAAAATAGCCCAGTAGATATTTCAAAAGCTTCCATTGAACATGCTAAGAGCATTGGAGCTAATGTAGTTATCGTGGATACAGCAGGAAGACTTCACATAGATGAAGCGCTGATGGGAGAACTTGAAGATATAAAAGCTTCAATAAATCCGTCAGAAATTTTATTAGTTGTAGATGCTATGACAGGTCAAGATGCAGTAAATGTAGCTGAAACCTTTAATAATACACTAGATATTACAGGAGTTATCGTTACCAAGTTGGATGGTGATACCAGAGGTGGTGCTGCACTATCAATTAAGGCAATCACTGAAAAACCTATAAAATATGTAGGTATGGGAGAGAAGATGACAGATTTGGAAATCTTCCACCCAGAGAGAATGGCATCAAGAATACTTGGTATGGGAGATGTACTTTCTTTAATTGAGAAAGCTCAATCAGCTATCGATGAGAAGAAAGCTACAGAACTCGGTAACAGAATGATGAATCAAGAATTCAATCTTGAGGACTTTTTAGAGACTATGAATCAAATGAAAAATTTAGGACCTATGGGCAAGTTGGTTGAAATGATTCCAGGCTTTAATGCAAAGGAATTAAAAGGCGTAGACTTTTCACAAAGTGAAAAGGCCATGGGAAAGATGGAAGCAATAATCCATTCCATGACTGCCAAGGAAAGAAAAAATCCAAGTATAGTATCTTCTTCACCATCTAGAAAGAAGAGAATAGCCGATGGTTCAGGTTCTAACATTCAAGCAGTGAATAAACTTTTAAAAGACTTCGAGATGATGAAAAAAATGATGAAACAGATGAAGGGCATGGGAGGCAAGGCTGGTAAATTTGGTAAAAAAGGCTTGTTTGGAAAATTACCTTTCTAAGTTCAAATACACATAACCTTTGAAGGAGGTGAAAATATAATGGCAGTAAAAATAAGATTAAGAAGAATGGGTGCTAAAAAAGCTCCTTTCTACAGAATAGTTGTTGCTGATTCAAGATCTCCAAGAGATGGAAGATTTGTTGAAGAGATTGGATACTACAATCCAACTACAGAGCCAGTAACTGTTAAAATCGATGAAGAGAAAGCAGTTAAATGGGTAAAAAATGGAGCTCAACCAACAGACACAGTTAAAAGACTTTTCAACAATGCAGGAATAAAATAGGAAAGTTTAATTGATTGGAGGCGCAATCCATGAAAGAATTACTTACAATTATTGCAAGGTCATTAGTTGATAACCCTGATTCAGTGCAAGTAAATGAAATTGCTGGAGAGCATTCTATAATTTTAGAATTAAAGGTTGCTGAAGAAGATATGGGGAAAGTAATTGGAAAACAGGGAAGAATAGCTAAGTCTATTAGAACTGTTGTTAAAGCAGCAGCGATTAAAGAAAATAAAAGAGTTGTTGTAGAAATAATATAAGAGTTAGGAATACCTAGCTCTTATTTTTTTTATATATTGTAGTTGACAAGAATTACAAAGAATTATTATAATAAACAGAGTTCTTAGTATCAGTATTTTCGATACTTAGAAATCGTTATCCAGGGACGTAGTAGCTCTTAACTGCCGACTTAAGAATAAGGAGGGAGTATTAGAGCTAATAGTCATCGGGTAAACAGAGTTTATGAAAATTTTTTTTTTGTTAATAATATTAAGTAATTAAATAGTGAGGAGATATATGATGAGGGAATTGATGAGCGTTGGGCAGATAACTAAGCCCCATGGAGTAAGAGGAGAAGTTAAGGTGCTTTCTCTAACAGATAGCTTAGAAAGATTTAGAGACTTAGATAAGGTATACATAGATGATAAAGAAATAAAAATTACATCTGTTAAGCTTCAAAAGGATAGAGCTATATTAAAAATAGAAGGAATTGACTCTATTGAAGAAGCTGAAATTTATAGAAATAAATATCTTCAAGTAAAAAGAGAAGATGCTATAAAATTACCAGAGGGTAGCTACTATGTTGCAGATTTAATGGATTGTTATGTTTATGATACAGATGGAGAAGAATTAGGAAAAGTATATGATGTTATTGCAACGGGAAGTAATGATGTATATTGGGTTAAATCAGAAGGAAAAGAAGACGTGCTAGTTCCTGCTTTAAAGACAATTGTAGAAGAAGTAGATATAGAAAATAATAAAATTGTAATAAAACCAGTGAAGGTATGGTCTGAATAATGAAGATAGATATATTAACTTTATTTCCAGAGATGTTTCAGGTATTTAATCATAGTATCATAGGAAATGCTATGGAAAAAGGAATATTATCTATAAATACTACTAATATAAGAGACTTCTCTACTAATAAACATAAAAAGGTTGATGATTACCCTTATGGAGGTGGAGCAGGCATGGTGATGACCCCAGAACCCATTGTGAACTCCATAAAACATCTAAGAGAAAATAATAAAGGAAAAGTTATATTTTTAGGTCCTAGAGGTAAGACTTTAAATCAAGAGTTATGTAAAGAACTTGCCAAAGAGGAGGAGTTAATATTTTTATGTGGTCATTACGAAGGTATAGATGAGCGAGTATATAAATATATAGATATGGAAATTTCTCTAGGGGATTTTGTTTTAACAGGGGGAGAAATGGCTTGCATACCTGTAGTTGATAGTATTGCTAGAATGATACCAGGAGTTTTATCCTGTAATGAGAGTTATGAAGAAGAATCCTTTTATGAAGGATTATTAGAATATCCTCAATATACAAGACCTTTTTCCTTTGAAGGAGATGAAGTTCCAGAGGTATTAATATCTGGACATCACGAAAATGTAAGAAAGTGGCGAAGGCTTAAATCATTACTGATTACAAAGGAGAGAAGAAGGGACTTATATAAAAATGTAGAACTGACTAAAGAAGATAAAAAGCTGCTGGAGAATCATCATAAAAAGGATAAATAATATTGCACATTGAAATATTATGTGATAAAATGAGGATTGTGCTAGTACGGGCGGTCCTCTGTCACCAAATGTGAGTAAGAACGTCATAATAAATTTTAGGAGGGAATGCACAATGTTAGATATAATAAAAGCTATAGAAGCAGAACAATTAAGAACTGACTTACCTGAGTTCAATGTAGGAGATACAGTTAAAGTTCACATCAGAATCAAAGAAGGTAACAAAGAAAGAGTTCAAATATTTGAAGGTACCGTTCTTAAAAGACAAAATGGTGGAGCTAGAGAAACTTTTACAGTAAGAAGATTTGCATCAGGAGTTGGAGTTGAAAAAACTTTCCCAATAAATACGCCTGTTATAGAAAAAATCGACGTAGTTAGAAGAGGAAAAGTAAGAAGAGCTAAATTATTCTACTTAAGAGATAGAGTAGGTAAGGCTGCTAAAGTAAAAGAGAGAATGTAAGAAAATGGGGCTAGATAGTCCCTTTTTTTATTACATATATAGAAGTATTTATTGTAAATGTGGTGAATACTAAAATAGTTAATTTAATATATCTAATTATAAAATTCTTAGGAGTGAGATAAATGAGTATAAACTGGTTTCCTGGACATATGGCAAAGACCAGAAGAGAAATAAAAGAAAATTTAAAGTTAGTAGATGCAATAATAGAAATTCGTGATGCAAGAATAGCTTATTCAAGTTCTAATCCAGATATTGAAGATATCTGTAGTGAGAAACCTAGAATAATATTATTTAATAAAAGCGATCTTAGTGAAGAATATGTAACAAAGAAGTGGGTAAATAAATTATCAGACGATAAAACTAGAGTATTGTCTGTTAACTGCCTTACAGGATCAGGGCTTAACAAAATTAAACCCACTCTAGAAGAGCTTTTAAAAGAGAAGCATGACAGACTTAAAAGTAAAGGCGTAGTAAATATTATTACCAGAGTAATGGTTGTAGGAATCCCTAACGTAGGAAAATCTACATTTATAAATAGGATGGCAAAAAACAGTGCTGCTAAAACGGGAGATAGACCTGGTGTTACAAAGAGTAAACAATGGATAAAAACAAAGATGGGTATAGAACTTATGGATACTCCAGGAGTTTTATGGCCTAAATTTGAAGACGATACAGTAGGGCTTAATTTAGCCTTTACTGGAGCTATAAAGGATGAAATAATGGATGTTGAGGAATTGGCATTAAAGCTTATAGAAAGACTTCAAAGTACCCATGGATCAAGGCTAGTGGAGAGATATAAGCTTAAAGAATTAGACGAAAATCCTCTTACTAATATGGATAACATAGGTAAAAAAAGAGGTGCTATAATTTCAGGGGGCAACATAGATTATAATAGAGTAGCTGTAATGCTATTAGATGAATTTAGGGGGGGAAAGTTAGGTCCTATTTCACTAGAGGTACCTGATACAGAAAATAAATATGAGTAGTATAAATTTTTTAAAAGAAATTAAAACTATGAGATTTAACGATATAAAATCTTCTGTCCGTGGGTTTATGTCCTTAAAAGATGTAAGTAGCCATGAAGCAGATTATGAAGCTATATATCAAGTATTAAACAATGATCATAGGAAAAATGTAAGAGCTTTAGGAGAAACCCTAAGAAAATATGTAGAGCATTATAAAAATGAATATGCTAGAGTAGAAAAATTATATGATTTTGATAAAAGCTATGGATATGATATTGTAGCTGGTGTAGATGAGGTTGGAAGAGGCCCTTTAGCAGGTCCTATAGTTGCTGCTGCAGTAGTTCTTGACAATAATTCAAGGGATTTAATATTACGAATAAATGATTCTAAGAAGTTAACTAAAGAAGTAAGAGAAGAGTTAAGTGATATAATAAAAAAAGAAGCAATAAGTTATTCTATAGCCCTAAAAACCAACAGAGAAATAGATAAAGAAGGCATAGGATTTTGTAACAATGAAATTTTCAAGATGGCTGTTGGGGAACTAAAAGTTACTCCTGATATAGTATTATCAGATGGATATACTATAAGAGAATTTAACCTTAGAAATGAAGCTGTAATTAAAGGAGACACTAAAAGTGCTGCCATTGCGTGTGCCTCTATAATAGCTAAAGTATATAGAGATAATTTAATGGAAGAATATAGTAAAAAATATACACAATATCACTTTGATAAAAATGTAGGATATGGTACCAAAGAACATATAGATGCAATAATTTGTCATGGTAGCTGTCCAATTCATAGAGAAAGTTTTCTGAAAAATATACTTAACAAATAATTAATAAAACAAAAAATACCTGAATAAAAAAGTTATCTAATTACTTTTTTATTCAGGTATTTACTTTTTAGAAAGCATTTTTAATGAGTGTAATATTAGGGGTTTCACCAGAAGAAATCAGTGTTACCTCTATGGCATCAAATCTAAAATAAGATTTATGTATATTTTTTAAACAAATATAATATTGTGCAGTTTTATACAATTTTCTTTTCTTAGTATTAGTGATACTTTCTAATGGGGTACCGTATCTTTTGCTATATCGAGTTTTTACCTCTATAAAGCAAATATAATTATTATCCTTAGCTATAATATCAATTTCCCCTAACTTACATAAAAAGTTTTCTTCTAATATTATATATCCATTTTTTTCAATATATTCTCTAGCTAGATTTTCTCCATAATTACCTATAGTTTTATTTAAAATCTTCATTTGAAACTCCCTTTAATGCAAAGAACTCTGTCTACATTTTAGACAATATAATCCAAAGCTAAACTTTGATTTAATTAAAATTTTTACAAAGTTGATTTATTCTAAATTCAATGGTCAATACTTACACTAGTAAAGTTGGAAATTTATATTTAGAGGGTGAAATTATGTCAATTCAAATAAAGACTGCAGCCTTTTCTGGAGTGGAAGGTGTATTAATTAATGTAGAGGTAGATATCACCTATGGGTTACCTAATTTTAATATTGTAGGTTTAGGGGATACTGCTGTAAAAGAATCTAAGGATAGAGTTAGATCAGCTATAACCAATTCTTCTTTAGATTTTCCAATTAGTAGAATAACTATAAATTTAGCTCCGGCTCATATACGCAAGGAAGGCTCACACTATGATTTACCTATAGCTGTAGGAATTCTTTTAGCAACTAATCAACTTTTCTTAGAAGAGCCAGATAATTTTATATTTATGGGTGAGTTGTCCTTAAATGGAAATGTAAATAAAATTAAAGGTGCTCTTCCTATTGTAATTGAAGGTATAAAACATGGTGTAAAGAACTATATAGTACCTATGGAAAATAAAGATGAATGTGCTTGTATTGAAGAAGCCAATATATATCCTATTAAGAATTTGAGTGAGGTAATTCATCTTTTTACTTATAAGGATGTAAAACCCTATACATTTACCAGTAGAGAAAGGTATAAAAATAATAATTGTCCATTAGATTTTGAAGATGTCATAGGACAGCAAGCAGCTAAAAGAGCATTGGAGGTTGCTGTAGCAGGAAATCATAATGTACTTATGTATGGAACTCCAGGATCGGGAAAAACTATGCTGGCAGAGCGGGTTATTTCTATTATGCCGCCTCTTACCGATGACGAAGCTCTAGAGGTTACGAAGATATATAGTATTAGTGGAGAGCTTAAGGAAGAGGGATTAATGGGAAATAGACCCTTTAGGAATCCTCATCATACAATTACTAGTACTGCTTTAATTGGTGGTGGCAGAAACCCCTCAGCAGGAGAGGTATCTTTAGCTCACAATGGAGTATTATTCATAGATGAAATATTAGAGTTTGATAAAAGGGCTCTTCAAGTTCTAAGACAGCCTTTAGAGAATAAGAGGGTAAGAATTTCAAGAGTAAATGGAACAATAACTTATCCAGCGGATTTTATGCTTGTGGCAGCTATGAATCCTTGCAACTGTGGGATGTATGGAAGTGAAACAAGGTTATGTAAATGTAGTGATAGTGAAGTGAAAAGATATTTATCTAGATTATCTGGACCTTTATTAGAGAGAATAGATATTTTCACTCCAGTAAATTCCATATCCTATGAGACTATAAATAGTGATAAAAAAGAAGAAAAATCAGAGGTTATGGCCATTAGGATAGAAAGAGCAAGGGAGATACAAAGTGAAAGATTTAGGAATGAACATATAAAATATAATAGCAATATGTCTTCTAGTCATATAAAAAAGTATTGTAAGCTTAATGGGGATTCTAATAGGATTCTTGAATATACCTACAAAAAATACGGACTTAGTACTAGAGTTTATAATAGGATTTTAAAAGTAGCTAGAACTATTGCGGATTTAGATGGTAATAAATCCATAGAAGAAAATCATATTATTGAAGCACTTCAATATAGGAAGTATATAAGGGAAGATATAATATAAAGAATTAGGAGAGTATAGATGGTCGATTTATTTAAATTATGGATTATTACTACGGAAGTATCTAATAATATGAAAAAATACATTTATGATGAATATCATGATTTTGATACCTTGAGAAAAATGGTGATTAATGATAATATGACACTATTGCCTAAAAAAATTGTAGAAAAGTTTCAAAAGTCATATATAAAAATTGAAGAGTTGGCTGCTGAAGAATGTAAATCCATTAAGGATATACATATTTGTATTATTTATGATATAGATTATCCTATAAGTTTACTGCAGTATGAGGATGCACCTTTTGGTATATTTTACAAGGGTAATATTTCAACGGTTAATGAAAAAAAGAATATCTCTATTGTGGGTTCTAGAAAGTGTACTAGATATGGGATAGACGTAACTAATAGTATGGTGGAACAGTTAAGTCCTTATGAAATAAATATTGTAAGTGGTATGGCTAAAGGTATTGATTCTGTAGCTCATAGGGCCGCAATAAAGAACAACATTAATACAATTGCAGTTTTAGGTAGTGGAATTGATGTTATATATCCTAAAGAAAACTATAGACTCTACCATGAAATTTTAGAAAACGGTGGTTGTATAATTAGTGAGTTTCCCTTGGGGACACCACCTTTAAGTAGAAATTTTCCAATGAGAAATAGAATTATTAGTGGTATGTGTGAATTGTTGGTTGTCACTGAAGGCGGAGAAAAAAGTGGGACGCTAATTACTGTAGGAGCAGCTTTAGAGCAAGGGAAAAATATAATTGTTGTGCCAGGGAGTATATTCTCCAGTGAAAGTAAAGGGACCAATAAATTAATAAAAGATGGTGCCTATGTTTATACAGACATAGAAGATGTGTTAAATTTATTGAATATTTCTAGGGTTTCCATAGATAATAAAAATATAACTACTGTAAAAAGCAAATTAGAGGAAAGAATATATCAGGTTATAGATGATAATCCTATACACATTGATAAAATAATTAAATTAGTTGATGTTGACATTAATCGATTATATAAGTTATTATTTGAGTTGCAAGTAAAAGAGGAGATTTTATGTTTAAGTGGAAACTTTTATGTTAGAATTAATAAATAGTTAAAAATTTATGAAATATTTAATAAGGTTTGTATATTATGACTTGCAATGAGATAATAATATTTTAAAATATAGTAGGATGTAGAATTTTATATATAATAAAAAGATTATGAGAAATCTGCATGGTGCTTATAAATATGTAATAAAGTAAAAAATTATAAGCTATAATGGAGGGGTTAGAATGGGGCAAAAATTAGTCATAGTTGAGTCGCCAGCAAAAGCGAAAACCATAAAGAAGTATTTAGGAAAAAATTATGTAGTAGAAGCATCTATGGGTCATGTAAGAGATTTACCTAAAAGTCAGTTAGGGGTAGATATAGAAAAAAATTATGAACCAAAATACATAACTATTAGAGGTAAAGGGGAACTTTTAGATAAGATTAAGAAGCAAGCTAAAAAAAGTGAAAAAATATATCTTGCTACTGACCCTGATAGAGAAGGGGAAGCTATATCTTGGCATTTAGCTAACATATTAAAAATAGACACTGAAGAGTCATGTAGAATAGAGTTCAATGAGGTCACAAAAAGTGCTGTAAAAAATGCCATAAAATCTCCAAGAAAGATAAATGAAAATGTATTTGATGCTCAACAGGCTAGAAGAGTATTAGATAGATTAGTAGGATATGAGATAAGTCCTATACTTTGGAGAAAAATAAAGTGGGGATTAAGTGCCGGAAGAGTACAATCTGTAGCTCTTAGAATAATATGCGATAGAGAAAAGGAAATTCAAGCTTTTGTACCAGAAGAATATTGGACTGTGGAAGCAAAAGTATCTAAATTAGCAGAAACAAAAACCTTTACAGTGAAACTGCATAGTAAAAAAGGAAAAAAAATTATTATAAATAAGGAAGAAGAAGCTAATAATATTATAAAAGTTGTACAGCAAGGTGAATTTGTGGTTAAAGATATAAAAGATACAGCTAAATCTAAAAATCCACTACCACCATTTACTACTAGTACTCTTCAACAAGATGCCTATAGAAAAATAAACTTTTCAACTAAAAAAACCATGGCAACAGCACAACAGTTGTATGAGGGTATAGAAATTAAAGGACATGGAACTATCGGTCTTATTACTTATATGAGAACAGACTCAGTAAGAGTATCAGAGGAGGCTCAGGGAGCTACTCTTGAATTTATAAAAAATATCTATGGAGATAAATATGCACCAAAGGTTAAAAGAGCTTACAAAGGTAAGAAGGGAGCACAAGATGCTCACGAAGCTATAAGACCCACTAATGTAGAGATTACTCCAGAAATTGCTAAGGAAACCTTAAGCAATGATCAATTAAAGCTCTACACTTTAATTTGGAATAGATTCGTAGCTAGCCAAATGGAGTCTGCAATAATTGATACTACATCAATTTCAATAAGCAATGGGGAGTATTTATTTAAAGCTTCAGGATTTAAGGTGAGATTCGATGGGTTTACTAAAATCTATGCTACAGATAATGAAGAAGAGGATGGAAATGCAAAATTACCAACTTTAAATACAGATGAAAAGTTAATAGAAAAATCTGTAGATGGAAAACAACATTTTACTCAACCTCCAGCAAGATTTTCAGAGGCATCCTTAGTTAAAACTTTAGAGGAAAATGGAATAGGTAGACCGAGTACTTATGCACCTACAATTACCACCTTATTAAGCAGGAAATATGTAGATAGAGAAAAGAAGGTATTACTTCCTACGGAATTAGGATTCATAGTTAATAATATAGTTAGTGAATATTTTAAACAAATAGTTGATGTAGAATTTACTGCTGAAATGGAAAGTAAACTAGACAGCATAGAAGAAGGAAATGCTAATTGGAAATCTGTAGTAGAAGAATTCTTCGTACCACTAAAGGAAGCTATAGAAATAGCCGAAAAAGAAATAGCTAAGATAACTATAGAAGATAAGGTATCTGACATACCATGTGATAAATGTGGAAGACTTATGGTGATAAAACAAGGAAGATTTGGTGAGTTTCTTGCATGTCCAGGATATCCAGAGTGTAAAAATACAAAGACCATGGCTAGAGAATTAGACGTAAAGTGTCCTAAGTGTGGAGGAAATGTTTTAGAAAAGAGAAGCAAAAAAGGTAAGATATTTTATGGATGTGGAAATTATCCACAATGCGATTTTGTAAGTTGGCATGAACCTACAGAAAAGAAGTGCCCTCAGTGTGGAAGTGTAATGGCTAAAAGATATAGCAAAGCAAAAGGTGATTATTTAGAATGTATTAACTCAGAATGTAAACATAAGGAGTTAACAGATAATAAATAAAATGGGTTATATTAGTTAAAAATTACCTTGAAGTAAAATTTAATTTAAAAATAGGTTAAATATGTCGAAAATTAATAAAAAACATGTTGATAGAATAAATTCTATATGTTATGATGGTATATGGCAACGAAACAATTCTAAAATTTGTGAAAGAAAAGAATATTTTGAATTATTTAAAAGGTTGCAGTGATGAATAGCATTATGAAAAATGAAAAAAGAAGAAGGAGGAATAGTGATGTCATTATTAGAAAAAACAAGAAAGTTAAATAAGATTTTACAAAAGTCAGGTTCAGAACCAGTAGTTTTTGATGATATATGTGAACTTCTAAGTGAAGTGTTAGATTGTAATGTATATGTTATTAGTAGAAAGGGGAAAGTTTTAGGATATAATCTTTCCTATGGATTTGAATGCGATAAAGTTAAAGAACAAGTAGTTGAAAATAAAAGATTTCCAGAGCAATATAATGCTAAACTGCTAAATATAGATGAGACAAAGGCAAATATGCCAAGCAGTGGTATTTGTGTATTTAATGGAGAAGTTCAATGTGACTTCAAAGATATGCTATCAACTATAGTTCCTATTAATGGGAATAGAGAAAGATTGGGAACTTTATTGTTATCAAGATTTTCTAACCAGTTTACTGAAGATGATTTAGTTATTGCAGAATATAGTGGTACTATTGTAGGAATGGAAATGTTAAGAGCTAAGACTGATGAAATAGAAGAAGAAGCAAGAAAAAAAGCTATAGTTCAATTAGCAATAGGAACATTATCTTATTCAGAGTTAGAAGCTGTAGAACATATATTTAACGAACTTGATGGTAGTGAGGGACTTTTAGTTGCATCTAAAATAGCAGATAAGGTTGGAATAACTAGATCTGTTATAGTAAATGCTCTTAGAAAGTTTGAAAGTGCTGGAGTTATAGAATCTAGGTCTTTAGGAATGAAGGGTACTCACATAAAGATTCTAAATGAGAAATTAATAGATGAATTAAATAAGCTTAAATAATTTAATACAATATGTAGAAAAATATTAAAAATAAAAATCCTGATAAAGGATTTTTATTTTTAATAAAGAAGATTCTTTCAATACTCACATGTATTTTAAAAGTTTTCTAGGAAACTATATAAACAAAGTTCTTTGCTTCTGAGGGAGTTTTTACTCCCTCAGAAGGTTAGAAATTGTTATCCAGGGACGTACCAACTCTTTACTCCCACTTTGAAGAAGATGGGAGTATTAGAGTTGGTAGTCATCGGATAAATAGTTGTCTAGTTAAACAGTTATAATGTAAACTATTTAACTAGGTAAATAGTTGTCTAGTTAAATAGTTAACTATTTGTTCTATCCATGCGGGTTTCAGGGATATATCTTTTAAAATTCTAGAATTAATATATATTAATTATGAAAAATTATAATTATTGTATTAACAGAATTTTAAATAATAAAAATTTAAAATTAACCTTGTTATTTAGAAATAAATTTGTTGAACATTGATTTTCTATGTGATATAATACACAAGGTAAGAAAATACACACACTACTGAATTTATTAAAAGGTGCTTTAAGAAGTATTTAATAAAAATGATGGTAGTGGAGGAAAAAACCAGGAGGTATATTAAAATGGCAGTTATTTCAATGAAACAATTATTAGAAGCAGGTGTTCATTTTGGACATCAAACAAGAAGATGGAACCCTAAAATGGCTCCATACATCTTCACTGAGAGAAATGGTATCTATATCATTGACTTACAAAAAACAGTTAAGAAAATTGATGAAGCATATGATTTCATAAAATCAGTATCAGAAGAAGGAAAAGATATATTATTTGTTGGAACTAAAAAGCAAGCTCAAGAAGCTATCCAAGAAGAAGCTATCAGATCAAGCATGCATTTTGTAAACAACAGATGGTTAGGTGGAATGTTAACTAACTTCAGAACTATTAAAACAAGAATAGGTAGACTTGAAGCTTTAGATAAAATGGAAGAAGATGGAACATTTGATGTTCTTCCTAAAAAAGAAGTTATTCAACTTAAAAATGAAAGAGAAAAATTAGAAAAGAACCTTGGCGGAATTAGAAACATGGATGCTAAGAATATTGGAGCTTTATTTATAGTTGATCCAAGAAAAGAAAAAAATGCTATACTTGAAGCTAAAACATTGGGAATTCCTGTAATAGCAATAGTTGATACAAACTGTGATCCAGATGATGTTGACTATGTAATCCCAGGAAATGATGATGCTATAAGAGCAGTTAAATTAATAACTGAAAGATTAGCTGATGCTATAATTGAAGCAAGACAAGGTGAAGAAGTAGCTGAATAATATAGCAACTTTCTAAGTAAATTTCAAACAGCCTCATCTATGGTTGTAAAACATATGAAATTTTAAAGGTAGATGAGAGAGAAATCTTTCATTTACCTTTTTGTTAGGAAATTAAAGGAGGAATAAAGATGATAACAGCAGCAATGGTAAAAGAGTTAAGAGAAAGAACTGGATCAGGAATGATGGATTGTAAAAAAGCTCTTAGCGAAACAAATGGAGATATGGAAAAAGCAGTAGAAGTTTTAAGAGAAAAAGGATTAGCAGCAGCAACTAAAAAAGCTGGAAGAATAGCAGCTGAAGGTATAGTTACTACTTATATATCAGAAGATATGAAAATAGGTTCTGTAGTAGAAGTTAACTGTGAAACTGACTTCGTTGCAGCAAACGATGACTTTAAAGCATTAGCAGCAAATGTAGCTAAAATGGCAGCAACTACTAATGTAACTACTGTAGAAGGATTATTAGCAGAGAAATATGTTGGAGATGAAAGCATAACTCTTCAAGACGCTGTTACAGCTCTAATTGCAAAATTAGGTGAAAACATGTCTGTTAGAAGATTTGAAAAGTTTGTAGTTGACAATGGAATAATTCAAAGCTATATCCATGGAAATGGGAAAATAGGTGTTTTAGTTCAATTAGCTTGTGAAAAACAAGATGAAGTATTAAAAACAGTTGCTAAAGATGTAGCAATGCAAGTAGCAGCAGCTAACCCATTATTCTTAAACAAAGATCAAGTAGACAATGAATCTTTAGAAAAAGAAAAAGAAATTTACAGAGTTCAAGCTCTTAACGAAGGAAAACCAGAAAACATAGTTGAAAAAATGGTTATGGGAAGAATAAGCAAATACTACAAAGAAGTTTGCTTAGTAGATCAAGTATGGGTTAAAAATGGAGATTACACTATAAGCAAGTATCTTCAAGAAGAAGGAAAGAAACTTGGAGCAACTATGGAAGTTGTTAAATTTGCAAGATTTGAAAGAGGCGAAGGAATCGAAAAGAAAGAAGAAAACTTTGCTGAAGAAGTTCAAAGACAAATGCAAGGAAAATAATACAAGATAATATTAAAGAGAACCTAGGTTCTCTTTTTTTAAAATCTACATGTATTATAATAATTATGTAACTAGAGAAAGTCATATTTACATTGAAGCATCTAATGTAATTTCTATGGTTAACTTTAGTTATTAATTGATTAAATACAAAAATATGGTGTAAATATATTGAGTTGGAGGTATAATATATATATGGAAACTGCGAAATATAAAAGAGTCATGCTTAAACTTTCAGGAGAGGCATTAGCGTCAGAGAAGGGGTACGGCATTGATTTTGATACAGCGAACACTATTGCTTTACAAATTAAGAAGTTAGTTGAAATGGGTGTTGAAGTAGGTGCAGTTGTTGGTGGCGGCAACATATGGAGAGGTAGAAGTGGCGAAGGCATGGATAGAACTACCGCGGACTATATGGGTATGCTTGCTACATGTATAAATGCTTTAGCATTACAAGATTCCTTGGAAGCTATAGGTGTTAATACAAGGGTTCAAACAGCTATTGAAATGAGAGAAATAGCAGAGCCTTACATTAGAAGAAGAGCAATGAGACATCTTGAAAAGGGAAGAGTTGTAATATTTGCAGCAGGAACAGGAAATCCATATTTCTCCACAGACACTACAGCAGCTTTAAGAGCAGCAGAAATAGAAGCTGAAGTTATTTTGCTTGCTAAAAAAGTTGATGGGGTATATGATAAAGATCCTCATAAACATGAGGGTGCAGTTAAGTTTAATAATTTATCTTATATTGAGGTATTAGAAAAAGGATTGCAGGTTATGGATTCTACTGCTACATCCCTATGTATGGATAATCAAATACCTATTCTAGTATTTGGTTTAGATGAGCCTCATAATATTATAAGAGCGGTAAAAGGTGAAAATATTGGTACTTTAGTATCATCTAATATATGTAAATAATTGATGGAGGTAATTTTATGGTAAAAGATATCATTAAAAATGCTGATGAGAAAATGAACAAAACTATTTTAAGCTTACAAAATGAGCTTGGTACATTAAAAGCTGGAAGAGCAAACCCTACAATGCTTGATAGAATATTAGTAGAAAGTTATGGAACAATGGTACCTCTTAACCAAGTAGGGAACATATCTGCTCCAGAGCCAAGAGTTCTTCTTATTCAACCATGGGACAAAAGTTGCATGAAAGATATAGAAAAAGCAATTTTAAAATCAGATCTAGGTATTAATCCTAGTAATGATGGTCAGGTTATTAGACTAATTGTTCCAGAATTAACTGAAGAGACTAGAAAAAATTTAGTTAAATCAGTTAAAAAATGTGGTGAAGATGCTAAGGTTGCTATCAGATCCATAAGACGTGATGCAAATGATAAGATTAAAAACTTAAAGAAGAATAGTGAAATCAGCGAAGATGAATCTAAAAAAGCTGAAGATCAGATTCAAAAAGAAACTGATAAGTTTATCAAATTAATTGATAAGGCTATAGAAGAAAAAGAAAAGTCAATAATGTCAGTATAATATGTAAGATAAAACCTGCAAATATTGCAGGTTTTATTATTATGTATTTGTGATATAATAGCATCATGATTACTTGAAATGGAGAGGTATATTTTGGATATATTTAAGTTTAAAAAAGACACAATTAAAGAAAAAATACAATTAGATATGGAACGAATCCCTGCCCATATAGCTATAATTATGGATGGGAATGGTCGTTGGGCTAAACAAAGAAAACTTCCAAGAACTATGGGGCATAGAGCTGGTATGAAAAATATTAAAATGATGGTGGAGGAGTCTAGTAATCTGGGAGTTAAATATTTAACCTTATATGCTTTTTCAACAGAAAATTGGAAGAGAACAAAAGAAGAAGTAGGAGCTTTGATGGACTTAGTAGTAGAGTTTATAAATAAGGAATTTGAGGAACTACATAGAAATAATGTGAAACTTAATTCTATAGGAGATATAAGTAAACTTCCTGAAAAATCAAAGGCTGCCGTAGAGGATGCAATGTATAAAACTAGAAATAATACAGGTTTAACTCTTAACATAGCCTTAAATTATGGAGGAAGAGATGAGATTGTAAAAGGTGTTAAGGAAATAGCTAAGGAAGTATTAGAAGGAAAGTTACAAATAGATAACATAGATGATAAGATCATATCAGACCATTTGTATACTAGTGGTATGCCAGATCCTGATATTATTATAAGGCCTAGTGGAGAATTAAGACTTAGTAATTATTTATTATGGCAAAGTGCTTATTCTGAATTTTGGTTTTCCAATATAAATTGGCCTGACTTTACAAAAGAAGATTTGAGAAGAGCGATTAGTGATTTTCAAAAGAGAGATAGAAGATTTGGTGGAGTATAGTAAGAGGTGAGGCAAATGAATAAAAGATATATAGGGGCAATGATATTAGCTCCTCTATTACTATTTATATTTTTAGGGGGGTATTTTTTAAAGATTTCTGTAGTTTTATTATCCCTTGGTGGAATGTATGAATTTTATAAGGTAAGCAAAGTGGATGGATATAAACCTATATCTATAGTAGGATATTTATTATGTTTACTTTATTATATCTATTTAGGACATGGATTTAATTTAAACGTTGCTGTGGGTGTATTTATCCTTGTAGTATTCCTTTTAATGATAGTTCCGGTATTTGATACTGATAGAAACTTCATTGATGTAGCATTGACCATATTACCTTGTTTTTATGTAGGCATATTTTTTAGTTTTATATTATTACTTAATAATATGGATAATGGAAACTTCTTCATATGGCTTATATTTATATCCTCATGGGGATGTGATACTTTAGCTTATTATTTTGGTAGATATCTAGGAAAACACAAATTAAATCCAAGGGTTAGCCCTAAAAAAACCATAGAGGGAGCCATAGGCGGACTTATAGGAAGTATTTTAGGATGTACAATTTATGGATATATCATAACTAAATTTGGAGTAGTAGTCCCACTATACAACTATATGATAATTGGTCTATTAGGTGGAATTTTTGGACAGTGTGGAGACTTAGTGGCATCTTCAATAAAAAGACATGCGGGTGTTAAGGATTACTCAAATTTAATTCCTGGACATGGTGGTATATTAGATAGGTTCGATAGTATATTGCTAGTATCCGTGGTGGTATATTATTACATTAATATTTTTGTAGCGTAATTATAAGAAATTATTAAGGTATTATTAATTTAAGGGATTTCTCGAAAAATTTACAAGTCTTTAAGTACTGAGCAGGAATAAGATAAGTGATCCTCGACTTTTACTTAAGAGTAGCTTGTTTTGGGAAATCCCTTTTTAATTTTTGATTCTTTAAAATTAATTTAGCTATTAGTATTAAAAGTAATTTAACTATTAGTATTTTGTATTATTACATATTATAGGGTATAATGTGTTTAGATAAAATTAAAGGAGCGTTAACAGTGAAAAACATAAGCATACTTGGAGTTACTGGTTCCATTGGAACACAGGCGTTAGATATAATAAGAAATAAAGAAAATAAAGTAAACCTAATAGGGGTTACAGCTCATAGAAACTTTAAAGGATTAGTGGATATTATAGAAGAGTTTAGTCCAAAATATATAGGTATAACAGATAAGAAATGTTATGAGGCTATAAAGGAGTACTGTGAAAGAGAAAATAAACAAGTAAACCTATTTGGTGGAGAAGAAGCGCTAGAAAAAGTTGCTACTTTAAAAGAAATAGATACAGTTTTGACTTCTGTAGTAGGAATTGCAGGATTGAAACCAACTATTAAGGCTATTGAAGCTAAGAAAAATATAGCATTAGCTAATAAAGAAACCTTAGTAGTTGCTGGAGATATAGTTATGGCAAAGGCAAAGGAAAATGGTGTTAAAATTCTTCCAGTGGATTCAGAGCATGGAGCTATATTTCAATGTATTCAGGGTAATGAAAAAAAAGATATAAATAAGATAATACTTACTGCTTCAGGTGGGCCATTTAGAGGTAAAACTAGAGATGATTTGAAGGAAATTACCCCTAAAGAGGCTTTAAAACATCCTAAATGGAACATGGGAAGAAAGATTTCTATAGATTCATCAACCTTGGTAAACAAGGGATTAGAAGTTATAGAAGCACACTTTTTATTTGGAGTTTCTTATGATGAAATTGAAGTTATAGTTCATCCACAAAGTATCGTGCATTCCATGGTAGAGTATAAAGATGGTTCAATTATTGCTCAATTAGGAAGCACAGATATGAGGTTACCTATCCAATATGCCTTAAGCTATCCTGATAGAAGGACAGCTATAGCAGATAAGTTAGATTTTAAAACCGTTTCAAGTCTAACCTTTGAACAGCCCGATATAAACACTTTTAGATGCTTAGAATTAGCATTTAAAGCAGGAAAACTTGGTGGTAATATGCCGGCAATTTATAATGGAGCTAATGAAATTGCAGTAGAATTATTCCTGGATGCAAGGATTAAGTATCTACAGATTGAAGAAATAATAGAAGATGCCATGAATAAGTTTCCGCATGTGAAAAATCCAGATTTACAACAAGTTTTAGACATAGATAAGCAGGTTAGGGAATATGTTTTAAAGAGATATGTATAAGTGAATAGAGTGGAAGGGGAGAAAAATATTGCAAAGTATTATAGGTAATATACCGTATTTTTTAATGGCTTTACTTGCATTTAGTGTATTAATTATAGGTCATGAGTTTGGACATTTTATAATGGCTAGAGTTAATGGTGTAAAGGTCCTCGAATTTTCCTTAGGTATGGGACCAAAGTTATTTTCTATTAAGGGGAAGGAGACAGAGTATCTTATTAAAGCACTTCCAATTGGTGGTTATGTAAAAATGTATGGAGAAGAAGATGATGTAACTGTAGTGGATGACAGGGCTTTTTCTAATAAGACATCCTTTCAGAAGTTAACTATTGTAGCAGCAGGTCCTATAATGAATTTTATAATAGCTATACTATTCTTTAGTTTAGTAGGAGGTATTCAAGGACATTCTACTAACGTTGTAGATAAAGTAATAGAAAATTCACCAGCCATGGAAGTGGGAATAAAAGCTGGAGATAAGATTACAGAAGTCAATGGTAAGATGGTTACTACCTGGGAAGAATTTCTTACTGAGATTTTTACAGGAGAAGGAAAGCCCGTTAATATGGAAATAGAGAGAGCTGGACAAAAAATAAAATTTGATTTAGTACCATCCTATAATGAAGGAGAAGAAAGATTTCAAGTTGGGATATATTCTAAGGTTGTAAAGCCTAACTTTATTGAATCTATAAAATATGGACTTAATCAAACGGGAAGCACCATAAGACAGACCTTTGGTTTTTTTGGTCAACTGTTTAAAGGAAATGTTTCTGCTGATGATGTAGGAGGTCCTATAAGCATTATGAAAATTTCAGGAAGAGCTGCTCAGCAAGGAATTCTTACCTTATTAAATATTATGGCTTTATTCAGTGTTCAACTAGCAATATTTAATGTAATTCCCTTCCCTGCCTTAGACGGTGGATGGATATTTCTATTACTATTCCAGATCATAACTGGTAAGGAAGTAAATAAAGAAAAGGTTGCAACAATTAATTACTATGGATTTTTAGCATTGATGTCTCTTATGGTTTTGGTATTGCTAAAAGATATTATAAATCCTATTCAGTTTTAGGAGGAAATTATGGAGAGAAAAGAAACAAGAAAAGTTAAAGTTGGAGATATATACATTGGAGGAGATTCTAGAATTACAGTACAATCCATGACTAATACAGATACAAGAGATGTATCCTCCACAGTAGAGCAAATTTTAAGACTTGAAGAAAGTGGTTGTGATATAGTAAGATGTGCAGTTCCCGATATGGAGGCTGCAGAAGCTATAAAGGAAATCGTAAAACAAATTCACATTCCTTTAGTTGCAGATATACACTTTGATTATAGATTAGCATTAAAGTCTATAGAAAATGGAGTTTCTAAACTTAGAATTAATCCAGGAAATATAGGCGACATAAGTAGAGTTGAGATGGTGGCGAAAGCTGCAAAAGAAAGAAATATACCAATAAGGATTGGGGTTAACTCTGGATCTCTAGAAAAAGAAGTTTTAAATAAATACGGTAGAGTGTGTAGTGAGGCTTTAGCAGAAAGTGCTCTTAATCATGTGAAAATTCTAGAAGCAGTAAATTTTGAAGATATAATCATATCTATAAAATCTTCTGACGTAGTTCAAATGATAGAGGCCTATAATATAGTTTCTAGTAAGGTTAATTATCCGTTGCATATTGGAGTTACAGAGGCAGGTACCACATGGAGAGGCACTGTTAAATCCAGCGTAGGTGTAGGAGCACTTTTAGCACAGGGCATAGGAGATACATTAAGAATTTCCCTTACAGGAGATGTGGTTGAAGAAGTTAAGGTGGGAAGAGAAATATTAAAATCCCTTGGCATGTTAGAGGATGGAATAAAATTTGTATCTTGCCCAACCTGCGGAAGAACTCAAATAGATCTTATTAGTATAGCAGAAGAAGCCGAAAAAAGATTAAGTCACATAAATAAAAATATAAAAGTAGCTATTATGGGATGCGTAGTTAATGGGCCAGGAGAAGCTAGAGAAGCAGATGTAGGAATAGCTGGTGGTAATGGAGAAGGTCTTATCTTTAGAAAAGGTGAGATTGTAAGAAAAGTAAAAGAAGAAGATTTACTGGATGAATTGATTAAGGAGATTGAAAGTTTATAGATAGGAGGAATCTAAATGACATTGTCAGAACTACTAGGATATGATAGTAGATTGCCTATTTATGAAGATATCATCATAAATAAAGTTCAATATCTAAAACAAAGCGAGATGGTTAAGGTAGTATTAAAACATAAGAGTCCCTTAGATGATCCTATGAAGGAGAATATATGTAATCTTATTAAGGATAAACTTTGTGATTTAGGTACTATAGATATCTTGTGGTATAGAGATGTAGAACATGTTGCTTTAGAAGATGTGGTGGGGGAGTATTGGATAGATGTCATTAACTCTCTTGCCTCATCTTTTCCTTCTGCTAAGACTAGTTTACTAAAAGCAGTTAAAAAGCTAGAAAATGACAGAATTAATATAGGTATATCCAATGAATTTATATCTAAGATGCTCTGTCATAAGAATATAGATAGATTAATACAAAGCGAAATTTATAATATGTTCAACATTAAAGTAGAAGTAAAAATATACTATGATGAATCGGCTATTGAAGAAGATTATATTCTAGAAAAGCAAATTGAAGAAAAGAGAATAGTAAGTGATATTATAGCAAATAGTCCTAAGATTTCTAGTAGATCTAGTGATAAAGCTAAAGAAAAGCCTAAAGAAACTAAGGGGGATAAAAAAGCTAGTCCTTGGAAAGAAAATTATAGGAAAAGTAAAGAGCCTTTAGATGACAATGTGGTATATGGTAATAGAAATATAAATGAAGAAACCACAGAAATGTGTGAATTAAATATGGGTTCTGGGAGAGTAGCTGTGGCTGGAGATGTATTTAAGGTGAATATATTTGAAGCTAAAAGTGGAAAAATATATCCTTCTTTATATATTACAGACTACACTAGCTCTATAACTATAAAAATATATCCAAGAAGTAATGAAGAAGTAGAGAAGCTACTAGAAGAGTTAAAACCAGGGGTATGTTGCAAGGTTTATGGGGAAGTAGAAATTGATAGATTTTCTAAAGATTTAGTGCTTAATGCAAAGTCTATTGTAAAGTTGAAACCTAGTGAAAGAATGGATGGTTGTGAAGTTAAGAGGATAGAGCTTCATGCTCATACTACCATGAGCTCCATGGATGCAGTGGTTACACCTTCAAATCTTATTGCTAAAGCTGCTAAATGGGGACATAAGGCAATTGCTATAACAGATCATGGAGTAGCTCAAGCCTTTCCAGAGGCCATGGATGCAGGGAAGAAACATAATATAAAAATTATATATGGAATAGAGGGATATTTAGTTAATGATGGAGTAGGTATAGCTACCGGGTGTAGAGGAATAGATTTTAATAGTTCCTTTGTAGTATTTGATATTGAAACTACAGGATTTTCAAGTCACCAAGATCGCATTATAGAAATAGGAGCTGTTAAAATAGAGAATGGACATGTTATTGATAGCTTTAATGAACTTATAAATCCAGAGATGAGGATTCCATATAAAATAACAGAGCTTACAGGTATAAGTAATGATATGGTGAAGGGCTGTAAAACCATAGAAGATGTTCTTCCTAGGTTTTTAGACTTTGTAGGGAGTTCTGTAGTAGTAGCTCACAATGCGGAGTTTGATACAGGATTTATTAAGTCTAAGTGCAGGAATCTTGGGTTGCAATTTAAAAATGGAATTATAGATACATTACCTTTAGCTAGATTTTTATTTCCACAACTTAAAAAGCATAAGCTTAATGTAATATGTGAACACTTAAAGATATCCTTAGAAAACCATCATAGAGCTGTGGATGATGCTAAGGCTACTGGAGATATTCTTTTAAAATCCTTTGATATGTTAAGAGAGAAGGGTTTTAATAATTTAGATGGAGTTAATAAGGAATATTTAAAATCCTTTGATGTAAAAAAAGCTCCTACATACCATGTAATAATTTTAGCCAAAAACCAGAGTGGATTAAAAAATCTATATAAGCTAATCTCCTTTTCTAACTTAGACTATTATCAAAGACGACCAAGGCTTCCTAAGAGTCTAATAGAAGAATATAGAGAGGGACTTATTATTGGTTCTGCCTGTGAGGCTGGAGAGATATTTAAGGGAGTTCTAGCAGGAAGGTCCCTAGAGGACATGGAACATATAGTGGAGTTTTATGATTATTTAGAAGTACAGCCTATTGGGAATAATGAATTTTTAATAAAGAAGAACATGGTTAAGGATGAAGAAGGACTTAGGGATCTCAATAGAAGGGTATGTGAACTTGGAGATTTCTATAATAAAAAAGTAGTTGCCACAGGTGATGTACACTTTTTAGAACCACGAGATGAAGTCTTTAGAAGAATTTTAATGGCTGGAAAAGGGTTTGATGATGCTGATAATCAACCTCCGCTATATTTCAAAACCACTACAGAAATGTTAAGAGAGTTTTCATATTTAGGTGAAGAAAAGGCCATGGAAATTGTGGTGGAAAACCCTGAGTATATACAAAACTTAGTTGGGGAGGTTAAACCAATTCCAGATGAAACCTATGCTCCTAAAATAGAGGGTGCAGAGGATGACATTAGAAACATGACTTTAAATAAAGTAAAATCCATATATGGAGATAATCTTCCAGAAGTTATTCAGAAAAGACTTGATAAGGAATTAAACTCTATTATAAATAACGGATATGCGGTGCTTTATCTTATAGCACAAAAATTAGTGGCAAAGTCTATCAGTGATGGATATCTAGTTGGATCTAGGGGATCTGTTGGATCTTCCTTTGTAGCTACCATGTCAGATATAACAGAGGTTAATGGGCTTCCACCCCATTATGTATGTCCTAATTGTAAAAATAGTGAATTCATTTTAGATGGATCCATAGGTTCGGGAGTTGACTTACCAGATAAAAACTGCGAAAAATGTGGAACTCCGTATATAAAAGATGGTCACGATATTCCTTTTGAAACTTTCTTAGGCTTTGAGGGAGATAAGGAACCAGATATAGACTTAAATTTCTCAGGGGATAACCAAGGTGATATTCATAGATATACAGAAGTTCTTTTTGGAAAAGGTCATACCTTTAAAGCAGGAACCATAGGAACTATTGCAGATAAGACTGCCTATGGATATGTTAAAAAGTATTTAGATGAAAGAGATATAAATACTACTAATGCAGAAATAGAAAGATTAACTATTGGATGTACTGGGGTAAAGAGAACTTCAGGGCAACACCCAGGAGGAATTATGGTTGTACCTAGTGATAATGAAATATTTAATTTTTGCCCAATACAACATCCTGCAGATGATCCAAAATCAGATATAATAACAACTCACTTTGATTATCACTCTATTAGTGGTAGACTTTTAAAACTTGATATACTAGGCCATGACGATCCTACTATGCTTAGGATGCTTCAAGATTTAACTGGAATAAGTCCTCAAAGTGTACCTTTATCTGACCCAAAGGTTTTGAGTCTTTTCACAGGGACAGAAGCTCTTGGCATAACTCCTGAAGAGCTGGGTTGTGAAGTTGGATGTTATGGTGTTCCAGAGTTTGGAACTAAATTTGTTAGACAGATGCTATTAGATACAAAACCACAAACATTTTCTGACCTAGTTAGAATTTCTGGTCTTTCTCATGGTACTGACGTATGGCTTAATAATGCTCAATATTATATAAAAGAAGGATATACTACCCTTAAAGATTGTATATCTACCAGAGATGATATTATGGTTTATCTTATATATAAAGGACTTCCGCCCAAGACTGCGTTTACCATCATGGAGAAGGTTAGGAAAGGAAAGGGTGTATCAGAAGAGTTTGAAGCCATAATGAGAGAACATAATGTTCCAGATTGGTATATAGAGTCCTGTAAAAAAATTAAATATATGTTTCCTAAAGGTCATGCCGTTGCCTATGTAATGATGGCTATGAGAATAGCTTATTTTAAGGTTCATCACCCAAAGGCTTACTATGCAACTTATTTTACTGTTAGAGCAGACGATTTTGATGGTGATTTAGTTATAAAGGGTGAAGAAGCAATGAAAGATACTATGGATGAATTAAATGCTTTGGGGAACAATATAGGTACGAAAGAAAAAGGTCTTCTTACCACCTTAGAACTTTGTTATGAAATGTACAAAAGAGGTATAAAATTTCTACCCGTAGATGTATATAAATCAGAGGCTGTAAAATTTACAATAGAAGGAGATAATATAAGAATTCCTTTAAGTGGACTTACTGGAGTAGGGGAAAATGCAGCAAAGGCTATAGCAGAAGCTAGAAATCATGGAGAATTTATATCTAAGGAAGATCTTCGTATAAGAAGTAAAGCTACAAAGACTGTAGTAGAAGCTTTGGCAAATCACGGAGCCATAGGGGATTTACCAGAAACAAATCAATTAAGTCTTTTTTAACAACTGTTTATTTAAATAATTTAAGTTAGGTGCCATTTCATTAACAGAGTTCTTAGCTTCTTTGAAGCTTAGAAATCGTTATCCAGGGACGTAGCAGCTCTTTACTCCAATTTTAAATAAAATGGGAGTATTAGAGATGGTAGTCATCGGTATAAATACCTCAAAGGAGCTAAAACCATTGCATAATGAAAATAGCTATGATATAATTGTACTTAATGAGCTAGTTATTATGATAATCTTTGAGGGAGAGTAGGATTTATGCCTACTCTCTATTTATTAAAACGCAACCCCAAGTTGCGTTTTAATTATAAAGTGAACCTTAGTTTGAACTAAGGCTTTACATCTCACTAAAGCTAGTTGAACTCATACCTTAAAGGGTACTGTGGTAATGTAAATATTATCCCATGACTATTTGACCAAATACTTTCAACTTCATAAAAAGATGGAAGTTGTGTAGCAATAAAAAATATTAAGTTTATTACTAAAGATTTAAAGTAAATATAATAAAAAGGAGGAAATGTATTATGAACAGTAGCGGTGTTGTGGAAAAACTCCATAGTAAAATTACTAATATAGTAGAAAAACTCGGATTTGAACTTTATCACTTAGAATATGTACGTGAAGGCGGACAAAATATTTTAAGAGTTTTTATAGATAATGAAAAAGGCGTTGCGTTGGATAACTGTGTAGAAGTAAGTAAGGCTGTTGGAGAAATGCTAGATAAAGAAGAGCCTATAACAGAAGAATATAATTTAGAAGTATCATCTCCAGGTATATTTAGAACCTTATATACAAAAGAACATTTTAATAAGTATATAAATCATGATGTAGCTGTAAAACTTTCAGCATTATTTGAAGGAAAGAAAAAATATGAAGGGATATTGAAGGGGTTTGATAGCGAAAACTTAATGTTAGAAATCAATGACAATGAAGTTGCAATACCAATGTCAAAGGTTTCTTTAGTTACGTTAAACCCAACTTTATAAGGAGGATATAAATATAATGAGCACCGGATTTAAGGAAGAATTTATAGATGCTGTAAAACAACTAGTTGTTGAAAAAGGAATTAGTGAGGAAATGCTTTTTACTACTATAGAGGATGCTTTAGTAGCAGCATATAAGAAAAATTTTGCAAAGTCTCATGCCAAGGAGCAAAACGTAAGAGTATGGGTTAATAGAGATACAGGAGAAACTCATGTATACTCATTAAAAGAAGTTGTAGAAGAAGTATATGATGATGTAATAGAAATATCCTTAGAGGATGCTAGAGAAATCAGTGCCAAATATAACTTAGAAGATATTGCGGAAATTGAAGTTACTCCAAGAGATTTTGGAAGAGTTGCCGCTCAAGCTGCGAAGCAAGTTGTTATTCAAAGAATTAAGGAAGCTGAAAGAACTCTTATATATAATGAATTTATAACTAAGGAATTTGACATAATAACAGGTATAGTTCTAAGAAAAGATAGAGGAAATGTATTTATAGATCTAGGTAAACTAGAAGCTGTATTAGGCCCAAATGAGCAAATGCCAGGAGAATCTTATATATTTAATGAGAAATTAAAGCTATATATAGTAGAAGTAAAGAAAAGTTCTAAGGGACCACAAATTGTAGTTTCAAGAACACACCCAGGCCTTGTAAAAAGATTATTTGAGTTAGAAGTTCCGGAAATATACAGTGGAATTGTAGAAATAAAAAGTATAGCTAGAGAAGCAGGTTCAAGAACTAAAATAGCTGTATGGTCTAATGATGAAGAAGTAGATCCTATGGGAGCTTGTGTTGGACCTAAAGGAATTAGAGTTCAAAACATAGTAAATGAACTTAGAAATGAAAAGATTGATATAATAAAGTGGAGTAAGTTACCAGAAGAGTATATTGCTCATGCGCTAAGTCCAGCTAAAGTTCTATCAGTTGATGTAGATGAGGATGGAAAGAGTGCTAAGGTTGTAGTAGATGATAATCAATTATCATTAGCCATAGGTAAGGAAGGTCAAAATGTTAGATTAGCAGCAAGACTTACTGGATGGAAAATAGATATTAAGAGTAAGAGTCAAGCTGAAAGCTTACAAAACGAAGAAAGTAACCTTTAAAGGTAGGTGATATTTTATGAAGGTAAAAAAGATACCTCAAAGAATGTGCACAGGATGCATGGAAATGAAACCTAAGAAGGAACTTATAAGAGTTGTTAAAAATAAGGAAAATGAGATATCTATAGATTTACATGGTAAAAAACCTGGTCGTGGAGCCTATATCTGCAGAAATATTCAATGTTTAGAAAAAGCCGTAAAGACTAAAAGACTAGAAAGAAATCTAGAAACTAAGATAAATGATGAAATATATGATAAACTAAAGGAAGAGATAGTTAATGCAGAATAAATTTTTAAGTTTTCTAGGAATTGCAAAAAAATCTAGAAACTTAGTAGAAGGATATAATGGATGTGAAGAAGAGATAAAAAGAAATAAAATCCATCTATGTATTTTATCCTTAGAGTGTTCAGAAAACACTAAGAAAAAATTTGAAAAATACTGTGATGACAGAAGAGTGCCTGTAATAGGAAATATACCTAAAAATGAATTGGGTATGGCCATAGGTAGAGAAGAAATCAATGTGTTAGCAGTAAGAGATGAAAAAATTTGTGAAAATTTAATAAAGTTATGGAAAGAGAATTACGGAATGTAAATTCGGGGGTGAAAGTTTTGTCGAAAATAAGAATATATGAGTTAGCTAAAGAATTAGAAGTTACAAACAAGGAACTTATAAGTGTATTAATGGAAGAGTTCGGTGTGGAAGCTAAGAATCACATGAGTGTCATCGATGAAGAGGATGCTGATCTTATAAAAGAGCTATATGAAGAACAGAAAAAAGAAGCAGCTGAAAAGAAAGAAATCATTGAGGAATATGAATCAAAAATCAATGAAGATATAAGTAAGCAGCAAAGAAAAAATAGCAAAATGAGAAAAGGCGGAAATAAGAGAAACGAAGAAAAAGTTGATGAAACTCCAGATGAAGTAATCGAAATGGAAGAAACTATCGTTGTAAAAGACTTAGCTGATAAGCTAAAAAAACCAGTGGTAGAAGTTATAAGAGCTTTAATATTCCAAGGAGTTATGGCAAGTGTAAACCAAGAGATTGACTTTAACACAGCTGAAAAGCTTGTAGATAGCTTTGGATCTATTGCAGTATTAAAAGAGCAAAATGTTGGTGACATTGCTAAAGAACAAGAGGATGAGATTGATGAGATAGAAGACGAGGCATCAGAAGCAAAAGAAACTAAAAGACCACCAATAGTTACAGTAATGGGTCACGTTGACCACGGTAAGACATCATTACTAGATGCAATAAAGAAATCTAAAGTTACAGCAACAGAAGCTGGTGGAATTACTCAACACATAGGTGCTTATACTGTAGATGTAAATGGTGAGAGAATTACCTTCCTTGATACTCCAGGTCACGAAGCTTTTACTTCTATGAGAGCTAGAGGAGCTCAAGTTACAGATATAGTTATATTAGTAGTAGCAGCAGATGATGGAATTATGCCACAAACTGTTGAAGCTATAAATCACTGTAAAGCTGCAGAAGTACCTATGATTATAGCTATAAATAAAATGGATAAAGAAAGTGCAAATCCAGATAGGGTTAAGCAAGAGTTAACAGAATATGGATTAGTATCTGAAGATTGGGGTGGAGATACTATATGTGTACCAGTATCTGCTCACACTAAGGAAGGCTTAGATAATCTTCTTGAAATGATTACAATAAATGCTGAAATGTTAGAATTAAAAGCTGATGCTAACAGAAGAGCTAAAGGAACAGTTATAGAAGCTAAATTAGATAAAGGTAGAGGACCTGTAGCTAGTATACTAGTTCAAAATGGAACTTTAAAATCAGGAGATTCTATAATAGTTGGAACTACTTATGGTAGAATCAGAGCAATGATTGATGATAAAGGTAAAACTACAAAAGCAGCTGGCCCTTCTATGCCAGTAGAAATATTAGGACTTTCAGAAGTTCCAGCAGCAGGAGATAGATTTACTGTTGTTAGAGATGAAAAGACAGCTAGAATAATGGCAGAATCAAGAAAAGAAAAGATTAGACAAGATCATTTCCAAACCTCTAATAGAGTGTCTATGGAAAATCTATATAACCAAATCCAAGAAGGTAAGGTTAAAGAATTAAGCGTAATAGTTAAGGCTGATGTTCAAGGTTCAGCAGAAGCTGTTAAACAATCCATAGAAAAGCTTTCTACAGATAACGTAAAAGTTAGAGTTATCCACGGAGCAGTTGGAGCTATAACTGAAACAGACGTATCTCTAGCTTATGCTTCTAATGCTATTATTATTGGTTTCAACGTAAGACCAGACAATAATGCTATTACAGTTGCAGAAAGAGATAATGTAGAAATTAAAACTTATAGAATTATCTATGATGCTTTGGATGATATTAAATCAGCAATGATTGGTATGCTTGAACCTGAATACAAAGAAGTTATCACTGGACGTTGTGAAGCAAGACAGGTATATAAAATTTCTAACGTTGGGACTATAGCAGGATGTTATGTTCTTAATGGAAAGATAACAAGAAACTGTAAAGTTAGAGTACTAAGAGATGGTATAGTAATTACAGAATCTACTCTTGCATCTTTAAAGAGATTTAAAGATGACGTTAAAGAGGCAGCAGCTGGATACGAATGTGGACTTAGCATTGAGAAATTCAATGATATAAAAGAAGGAGACATTATAGAAGGCTATATCATGGAAGAAATTAAACCAAAACAATTGTAATAGGAAGGAGTGATCTCCATGGCTAACTATAGAGGCGGCAGAATCAATGAAGAGATAAAAAAAGATGTTAGCAACACTATTCAAAACAAAATAAAGGATCCTAGACTTACAGCAATGGTAAGTGTAACAGATGTAGAAGTAACAAGAGACTTAAGCTATGCTAAAGTATTTGTTAGTATATTTGGTACAGAGGATCAAAAGACAGATGCTCTTAAAATTCTTAAAAGCTCAACAGGCTTTATAAGAAAAGAGATAGGAAAAAATGTTAAGTTAAGACATGTTCCAGAAGTTATCATAGAGTTAGACACAACTTTAGATAAAGCTAATCATTTAGAGTCTTTATTTAGAAAGATAAAGGAGAATGATTCTAATGATAACTAGGAATATAGTAGATATCATAGAGAAAAGTAATTCCATAGGAATTACTTTTCATCAATCACCAGATGGTGATTCTCTAGGAAGTGCCACAGCCCTACTTCAAGGGCTGAGGGCACTTAATAAAGAAGCATATATACTTTCAAAGGAGAAAATTTCAGATACTTTTGAGTATTTGCCTTGTAGTGAGGAAATCACAGGATTACTTCAACAGGTAAAGGATGGTACAGATTTAATAATTGTACTAGATTGTGGAGATTTCAAGAGAATAAATGCTAATTTAGATGCGGAGAATAGGCAATATAAGCTTGTAAATATAGATCACCATCTAAGTAATGAAAAGTATGGTGATTTTAATTATGTGGATATAAATTCTTCAGCAGTTGGAGAAATAATATATGACCTATTAAATCAGTTAAAAGTAGATATTACAAAGAATATAGGTAAATCAATTTATACTTCTATTTTAACAGATACAAGTTCCTTTAAGCATTCTAATACTACAAGCAGAACTCATGAGATAGCTGGGGAAATTATTAAAACTGGAGTTAACTTTAATAAAATTCAAAGACAAGTCTTTGAAAATAAAGAATTTAATAAAGTTAAGTTCTTTGGGAAAGTCATCGATACTTTGACATTACACCTTAATAATAAAGTTGTATTTATGGAGATTAATGATGCTATGCTTAATGAAGTAGGCTTAGAATCCATGGATTCATCCGAGGTTATTCACTTTGGAACTATGATAAGTGGAGTAGAAGTAGTAGCTTTATTTAAAGAAAGTAAGGGTGGAATAAAAGTAAGCTTAAGGTCTAAAGAAATAGTTGACGTTAGTAAAGTAGCAGAAAATTTTAATGGTGGAGGTCATAAAAGAGCTTCTGGTCTTTTTTGTGAGGGTTCCATCATTGAAGTAAAGGATAAAATATACAAAATATTAGAAGAAGAGTTGATATCTTATGATAGAAAATAATAAACCCTTTGGAGTTTTAAATATAAATAAACCTCTTGGCATTAGTTCCTTTGACGTAGTGAGAAAAATAAAAAAGCTAGCTAAAGAGAAAAAGGTCGGACATGGGGGTACCTTAGATCCCGAAGCTTGTGGTGTGCTTCCAGTATGTATAGGAAGAGCAACAAAGGCCATAGACTTTATCATGGAAGGCGAGAAAGAATATATAGCAAAGGTTAAGTTAGGAGTTGTAACAGATACTTACGATAGAGAAGGAAAAGTACTTCGTGAGAGTAAGGTAGATTCTACAGAAGAAGAAATTACTAAGGTTATAAATAAATTTGTAGGAACTATTGCTCAAGTTCCACCTATGTATTCTGCTCTTAAACAAAATGGCAAAAAACTTTATGAGTTAGCTAGAGAAGGAAAAGAAGTCTATAGAGAGCCAAGGACAGTTACTATCCATAGTATTGATATATTATCCATAGATAGCCCTATAATCCACATAAAAGTTAGATGTTCTAAAGGAACTTACATAAGAAGTTTATGCTATGATATAGGAGAAGAACTTGGTTGTGGAGCTATGATGTGGGAGCTAGAGAGAACAGCTACTGGTCCTTTTACTATAGATAGGAGTGTGGAACTAAAAGATTTAACAGAGGATAATATAAATAATTATATTATTTCCTTAGATGAAGTATTTAGTAAGTTTCCTAAACTTGTAGTTAATGAAAAGTTTGAAAGGTTAATATTAAATGGTGTAACCATAAATGATAGAACTCTTTTAAATAGAATTGAAAAGTTTTGCAAATATGCAGTATACAACAATTCAAATAAGCTTATAGGAATTGGAGCAGAAAGCGATTCAGGATTTAAATTAATAAAACTTTTTCTTTAGGGGATATATTTATGAAAATTATACAAGATAATTTTAATGAAGTCATTGAAACTCCTAGTATAATTGTTCTGGGAAGTTTTGATGGTATACATAGTGGTCATAGAGAATTAATTAATAGTGCTAAGGAATTAGCAGAGAAGATTAAATTAACTAAAAAGATAGAAGATGTAGAGGTCATGGTATGTACCTTTAAAAATCATCCTTTGTCTGTTGTTAATAAAGAGATTTGTCCAAAACTAATAATGAGCAATGAAGAGAAAGCTATTTTATTTGAAAAACTTCAAGTGAATATATTAAATTTTATGGAATTTAATAAGGAATTCATGTCAATTTCACCAGAACAATTTATTAATAGTTTAAAGAAGCATTATAATGCTAAAGGTATAGTAGTTGGCTTTAATTATCGTTTTGGATATAAAAATTTAGGTGATGTAGGGATTCTTAAAAAATATAGTGAAATATTAGACTATGAACTTTTTGTAGTAGAGCCCATAACTTCAGATGGAGAAGTGGTAAGTAGCTCTGCCATTAGACATAATCTTCAAGAAGGAAATATAGAAAGAGCTAATAAGTTTCTTGGTAGACCATTTATGTTAAGTGGAAATATAATTAAGGGTAAGCAGATAGGTAGAACTATGGGATTCCCTACTGTAAACTTAAATTATGATAAAAAATTCGTAGTACCTAAGGGTGGAGTTTATGGAACTATTGTAGAGTATAAAAACTGCTTTTATAAAGCCATAACTAATATTGGATACAATCCGACCCTAGAAGGTAGTAAATTAAGTATTGAAACTAATATTTTAAATTTTGATAAAAATATATATGGAGAAGAAATTAAACTATATTTTATAGAGAAAATAAGAGAAGAAAAAAGATTTGGATCCATTGATGAACTGAAGAATCAACTATCCAAGGATAAAAATTATGTAAATGGCAAGAATTATTCTATATATATAGATAAAATTCCTAAATAACTAATTTTTACAAATTTTTAATTAGTTTTTCTATTTACAAAATAAATTTAGTTTGATATAATTTCATATGAACCTTATGCTATGTATTCTGAATGCCAACGGGGTACATGGCATATGGCGATTTAACTATTGGAGGTGCATACAATATGGAAAAGGCAAGAAAACAAGAAATAATGCAACAATTTGCAAGAACAGAAGGAGATACAGGTTCTCCAGAAGTACAAATAGCATTATTAACAGAAAGAATTAAAGAATTAACTGAGCATTTAAAAGTTCACAAAAAAGACCACCACTCAAGAAGAGGTCTTTTAATGATGGTTGGACAAAGAAAAGGACTTTTAAGCTACTTAAAGAAGCAAGATATCGAAAGATACCGTGCTATAATTGCTAAATTAGGAATTAGAAAATAATTAAGAGCGGCAAAGCCGCTCTATTATTTTAATTAAATAGCAAAAAAAAGATAATAATAAGTATATATCTATATATATATTTTTTTAATAACCGAAAGGAGGAGATTAAATGACAAATACGTTAAGTACTTCTGTAGCAGGAAGAGAAATGAAGATAGAAATTGGTAAAATTGGAAAGTTATCTGATTGTGCTATGTTTATTAGTTATGGAGAGACTGTAATCCTTGTAAATGTAAATGCGTCTGAAGAACCAAGACAAGGAATAGATTTTTTTCCACTAAGTGTAGAATATGAAGAAAGACTATATGCAGTAGGTAAAATTCCAGGGGGATTTTTAAAGAGAGAGGGAAGACCATCAGAAAAAGCTATACTAAATTGTAGAGCTATAGATAGACCTATAAGACCTCTATTCCCAAAAGGATATAGAAATGATGTTCAAGTGGTTTGTACGGTATTATCTGTAGACCAAGATAATTCTCCAGAAATATTAGCTATGAATGCAGCTTCAATAGCATTACTTTTATCAAGTATACCATTTACTGATGCAGTAGCTACAGTATCAATTGGATTAATCGATGGAAAGTTTGTAGTTAACCCTACATCTAAAGAAAGAGAATTAAGCTCAATGCAATTAACTGTATGTGCTACTAAAGACAGAGTTATGATGATAGAAGCTGGTGGAGATGAAATCCCAGAAGAAACTATGATTGAAGCTATAGACTTTGGATTTAATCAGTGTCAATCTATTATAGCGTTCCAGGAAGAGGCTAGAGCTAAATTTGGAAAGGTTAAACCTGAGCCAGTACTATACAAAGTAAATGAAGAAATCCAAGGTGAAGTAAGAAACTTTGCTTTTGATATGTTAAAAGAAGCTATGTATATCACTGATAAAGATGAAAGAAATCTTAAAGTAAGTGAAATTAAAGCTAAAATAAATGAAGAATTTTCTGAGAAGTATCCAGAGGGCGGAAGTGACATAGGAGAAGTTGTTTACAATATTCAAAAGGAAATTGTAAGAAACATGTTACTTAGAGATAAGAGAAGACCAGATGGAAGAGAATTTAATCAAATTAGATCTATATCTTGTGAAACTGGACTCCTTCCAAGAACTCATGGTACAGGATTATTTACAAGAGGATTAACTCAAGTAATGACTGTAGCTACATTGGGAGCTTTAGGTGATGTTCAAATCATAGATGGTATTGGAGAAGAAGACTTCAAGAGATATATGCATCACTACAATTTCCCAGCATACAGTGTTGGAGAAGTAAGACCACTTAGAGGACCAGGAAGAAGAGAAATAGGACACGGTGCTTTAGCTGAAAGAGCCTTAGAACCACTAATTCCTTCTATAGAGGAATTCCCATATGCTATAAGACTTGTTTCAGAAGTTTTAAGCTCTAACGGATCTACATCTCAAGCCAGTGTATGTGGAAGTACATTAGCATTACTTGATGCTGGAGTTCCAATAAAGAGACCAGCAGCAGGAATTGCCATGGGACTTATAACTAGTGAAGATTTAAGTGAAGAGGCTGTAATTACAGATATTCAAGGAATCGAAGACTTCTTTGGAGACATGGACTTTAAAGTTGCTGGTACAGAAAAAGGAATAACTTCAATTCAAGTTGATACAAAAATAAAAGGATTATCTAAGTATTGTATAAGAACAGCTATAGAAGATGCTAGAACAGCTAGATTATATATCTTAGATAAGATAAATGAATGTATAGCTGAGCCAAGAGCAGAGCTATCTCAATATGCTCCAAGAATGTACACTATAAATATAAAACCAGACAAAATTAGAGATATAATAGGACCTGGTGGAAAAACTATTAAGAAAATAATAGCAGATACAGGTGTTAAAATTGATACTAATGATGATGGTAAGATAGTTATAATGTCTACTGATAGTGAAAGTGCTAATGAAGCATTAAGAATTATAAAGGAAATCACTAAAGAAGTAGAAGTTGGAGAAATATACTTAGGTAAAGTTACTAAGATTATGGCTTTTGGTGCTTTTGTAGAGGTACTTCCAGGTAAAGAAGGTTTAGTACACATATCTAAATTAGCTAACGAAAGAGTAAATAAAGTGGAAGATGTAGTAGCTATAGGTGATGAAATACTTGTAAAAGTAACAGAAATCGATTCTCAAGGAAGAGTAAATCTTTCAAGAAAAGATGCATTAAAAGATAGTGAAGAGTCTAAAACAGAAGAGTAAATAGAAGTTAAAATAAAAAGGTAAAATACCTTTTTATTTTTTTTATTATAAAACATAAGAACATACTAGTGTATAATTTCATAAATTATATTATAATTGTATTAAGTTTCGTTAATTTACTCATAAATATATAATAGAAAACATATTAATCATAGTAATTTATATAATTATGTATGAGGTGATATGTGATGGAAGAAAAATATAGATATTTAAGTGAAATGGAACGATATGAGATAATAAACATTAATGATGGAGATAAGTATAGTGTCCTGGGCAATAATGATATAGTTATAAATGAAAATGGTGAGCTAAAGCTACTATTACTTGGAGATGGAAAGTCTAGTAAGATGTTTTTTAGAAATAATGAGATGCTGGAAGTTTCATGGGATTATGTAAAGAAGATAGGCTCTAAAACTATAATCATCGATGTTGATGGGGAAACACTAAGAAAATCCCATATATAATATGGAGGTAAGTATGGATATAGTTGTTCAGAAATTTGGTGGTACATCAGTATCTAGTGAAAATAATAGAATATTAGTTACAAAAAAGATAAAAAAAGCTATAAAGGATGGATATAAACCTGTAGTAGTAGTATCAGCTATGGGGAGAAAAGGATCTCCTTATGCAACAGATACATTATTATCTTTAGTTAGTGAAGAATTTAAGATAAATAATCCAAGGGCCTTAGACTTACTTTTGTCCTGTGGTGAAACTTTAAGTACAGTGGTAATGTGTAATGATTTATTAAGAGAAGGTGTAGAGGCAGTTCCGCTTATGGGTGGAGAAGCTGGTATAAGGACTGATAATAATTTTAATAATGCATCTATTTTAGATGTTAATCCGAAAAATGTACTAAAGGTATTAGAGCAGGGAAAAGTACCTGTAGTAGCAGGTTTTCAAGGTATAAGTGAAGAGGGTAGCATCACTACCATAGGTAGAGGTGGAAGTGACGTTACAGGGGCAATTTTAGGAGCAGCACTAAAGGCAAAGGAAGTTCAAATATATACAGATGTTGATGGTATAATGACAGCAGATCCAAGAATAGTTTCTAAGGCTTCATTAATTGAGAGTATAAGCTATGATGAAGTATTCCAATTTGCTGATCAAGGAGCTAAAGTAATACATCCTAGAGCTGTTGAAATATCTAGAAAATATAATATTCCATTAGTAATTAAAAATACTCTTAGTGATTGTGAAGGGACTACTATTTCTTCTTATGGGGAGGACATTGAAAGAATTATCACTGGAATTACTCATATGAGTAATAGAGTTCAAATAAGAATTAATGGAGGCTCAAAGGAACACTGCAATAATATATTTCATATTTTAGCTGAAAATGAAATAAGTATTGATTTGATAAGTGTATTTATAAATGATAAAATATTTACTATAAGTGAAGTAGACTTAGATAAGTTTAAAAATATAGCAGCTAATTATGAAATTGATTATAAGTATACAGAAAATTGTAGCAAAATATCTATAATAGGTTCAAAGATGAGAGGAATACCTGGAGTTATGTCTAGAATTCTAAAGGCTTTAGAAGAAGGTAATATAGATATTCTTCAAACTGCTGATTCACATACAACTATTTGGTGTCTTGTAGAAAGTAATAAAGTTAAAGATGCTATAAATTTACTTCATAATGAATTTAAATTAGGATAGTATATAAACACCTCTTAATGCACAGAATAAGAAACATTAGGAGGTGTTTTTCCATGATTAATGAAGCGGAAAATAAAAAACATAAGGAAGATAAAGATACTAAACACAAAAAAAATAATAAAAGTAAAGTTATAATAAATGAAGAAAATGATGATGAACAAAATGAAGATGACAATTCTAAAGGGGTAAGTAAGGAAGTTGCAAACTTAAAAGAAGTAGGGGTCATGTCTGTAGCAAAGGCTGATGACAGGATTCAAGTTATACCTATAATAGGTCAGGTTGAAGGTCATAATATTTCTGGTAATCAAACTAAGTCTACTAAATATGAGTTAATTATTCCCCAGTTAATAGCTATTGAGAGAGATAGTAATGTAAAAGGTATACTCATAGTATTGAATACTGCAGGAGGGGATGTAGAAGCAGGCTTAGCCATTGCAGAAATGATAACTAGTCTTAGTAAGCCTACAGTATCCATAGTCATAGGTGGAGGACACTCTATAGGAGTTCCATTAGCTACAGCATCAGATTATTCCTTTATAACTCCTTCAGCTACAATGATAGTGCACCCTGTAAGAATGAATGGATTTGTTATAGGTGTGCCTCAAACCTTTGAATATTTTAGAAAGATGCAGGAGCGAATAGTTGAGTTTGTAGTTAGAACTTCAAAAATTGATTCAGACGATTTTAGAAGGCTTATGAGTCAAACAGATGAATTACTAAATGATATAGGAACTATATTGATAGGGGATCAAGCCGTAGAATGTGGTCTTATTGATGAAGTAGGTGGAATTAGAGAAGCCTTAGATAAATTAGAAGAGTTAATAAGTGAAGGTGAAAAAAATCAACTAGAAATAAGTTCAGAAGAAAATATTAGTGAAGAAATAGATAAAATTTAACAATTCACCATTGAGTTGTCAGCAAAATCATGTTGGCAACTTTTTATTTGTAAAAAAATTTGAAATATAGGTGGATTTCAATGTACAATATATTGAGATGGATAAATGGAAATTATTTTCATGAATCTTAGGAAGAGTTTTGGAGGAGATACTATGACTAAAGGAAAAGAGCCTTTAAAAAAGAAAAACAGTAGTAAGAAGAGCACTGTTAAAAATAATAGTTCAAAAGCTAAGAGAGCAAAAAAGGATAAACTTTTTGATTTTAATGGAATTATACTGATAACCATAGGAGTTTTAATATTTTTAGCTTTACTATCAGTTATGTTTTCAGACCCAACATCTTTGGCAGGTTCTATGGGAGTATTTATTAATAGAATTTTTATAGGACTTCTTGGAATTGGTGCCTATGTTTTACCTTTTGTGCTTATATACATGGGAGTAAGTTACATAAAAATAGATAAATATTTAAGGGTAACAAAAAAATCCCTTGGAATTTTAATATTTATAGTTACTACCATGATTTTTGTTGAGCTTATAGTATTACCTGCTTACTATGTAAAAGGAAATATGGCAAGTGCTATTATAGATCAATTTAAATCTAAGTCTGTACTTCATGGAGGTATTATATCTTTAATAATTACTGTTCCTATAAGTTCACTTTTAGGAAAGGTAGGTAGTTATATAGTTTTATTTGCTTTATATATAATATCTTTAGTTTTAATTAATAATATTACTATAAAAGAGTTATTTACCTTTGAAAAAGTAAAAAGTAAAGAAAAGTCAAAGGATTTGAAGCAAACGAATATTGCAATTGATGAAGCTATGGAATATGTATCAGCAGATGGGAATGCTAGAGATAATGGAAGTAGTGAAGAGTCGAAGATTAAAATTATAGATTTTATGAAGATGGATGAAGAAGAGAATAGATTTGAAGGAAAAACAGAAGCAAGTATAGAACAACCTAATAAGTCAAAGGAAAATAGAAATAATATAGATGATATAGATATTGACATTTCCTTTGGTGATGGAAATAAAATATATGCTTATGAGCATCCTGCACCAGAACTCCTTCATAAAAATTTAAGTAGTTTAGGTAAAAATAGTGATAAAAAAGACCTTCTTAATAGTGCTAATAAACTTCAAGAAACTTTAGAAAGTTTTGGAGTTGAAGCTAAGGTAATACAGGTTACAAAAGGTCCATCTGTAACCAGGTTTGAATTACAACCCCATGTAGGAGTTAAGGTTAGTAAGATAGTTAATCTAGCAGATGATATAGCTCTAAACTTAGCAGCTTCAGGAGTTAGGATAGAGGCTCCAATCCCAGGAAAGGCAGCAGTGGGTATTGAAGTACCTAATAAAGACTTATCAGCAGTATTTTTAAGAGAGGTAATAGAAAGTGACGAGTTTACACTTGCTAAGAAAAATTTAGCCTTTGCCCTTGGAAAGGATATTGCAGGTAATTGTGTAGTGGGAGATTTATCTAAGATGCCTCACCTTTTGATTGCAGGAGCTACAGGTTCAGGAAAAAGTGTATGTATTAATACTCTTTTAATAAGCTTATTATATAAATATACACCTCAAGAGGTTAAATTACTGTTAATAGATCCTAAAGTGGTAGAACTTAATATATACAATGGAATACCACACCTATTAATTCCAGTAGTTACAGAACCTAAAAAAGCTGCAGGAGCATTAAATTGGGCAGTTAATGAAATGACTAGAAGATATAAACTCTTTGCAGATAATAACGTAAGAAATATTGAAGGATATAACGACTTTGTAGAAAAGGGAATAATAGAAGAAAAGCTTCCATGGATTGTAATCATAATCGATGAATTAGCAGACTTAATGATGGTATGTCCAAATGATGTTGAGGAATATATAGGTAGACTTGCTCAAATGGCTAGGGCGGCAGGAATGCACTTAGTAATAGCAACACAAAGACCATCTGTAGATGTAATTACAGGGGTAATTAAAGCTAATATACCATCTAGGATATCCTTTGCTGTTTCAAGTCAAATAGACTCAAGAACTATACTAGACTCTTCTGGAGCAGAGAAGCTTTTAGGTAAAGGGGATATGCTATATTATCCTGTAGGTGAATCTAAGCCACTTAGAATTCAAGGAGCCTTTGTGTCTGAGGAAGAAGTAGAGACTGTAGTAGAATTTATTCGTAATGGATTAAAGGAATTAGAGTATAAAAAAGAAATCATGGATGAAATAGAAAATAGTGTTTCAAAATCTAAGGGTGGAGAAGATTGTGATGAATTAATAGATGAAGCTATTAAAATTGTATTAGAAGAAGGGCAAGCTTCAACATCCTTGTTGCAGAGAAGGCTAAAAATAGGGTATAATAGAGCGGCTAGAATTATAGATGAAATGGAAGCTGAAGGGATTATCTCTGGTCGTAATGGAAGCAAGCCAAGACAGGTTTTTGGAAGAGATGATACCATGAGACAATAACTTCTTAATGAAACTTTCATTACAACACAAAAGAAGAGGTTTTAAATAATATAGAGATCACTTAGGAGGATAAAGGTGGAAAAATTAAAATTTGGAGTAATAAATTTAGGTTGTGACAAGAATAGAATAGATGCAGAAATTATAATAAGTAGTTTGAAGAGTAGATATGAAGCGGTGACAGATGAAAGGCAGGCAGACATATTGCTAGTTAACACCTGTGGATTTATAGAAACTTCAAAGCAAGAATCTATTGATACCATATTAGAAATGGCAAAATATAAGAAAGATAAATGCAAGGTGCTCATAGCTACTGGGTGCTTAACTCAGAGATATGGTAGTGAGCTTTTAGAACTTATGCCGGAACTAGATATAATTTTAGGTGTAAATGATTATGATAAATTGCATGAATGTATTGAAAAATCTATGAAAACTGGAGAAAAGAGCTGTATTACAACTTATAGTGATACCAATATAAATATTGGTAAGAGACAGGTTACAACAGGAGGAAGTACTGCTTATATAAGAATATCTGAAGGGTGTAACAATATTTGTGCCTACTGTGCAATTCCTAAAATAAGAGGAAGATACAGAAGTAGGGATATGGAAGATATCCTTAAAGAAGCTAAAGAGTTAGCTTTAAATGGATATAAGGAGTTAATTATAGTAGCTCAAGATACTACTAATTATGGGGTAGATATATATGGAGAAAAAACTTTACATATTCTTTTAAGAGAGCTAGGTAAAATTAAAAGTATAAAATGGATAAGACTTCTTTATTGTTATGCAGAAGAGCTAACTGATGAAGTTATAAATGAAATAGCTATCAATGATAAGGTGTGTAAGTATATAGATATTCCTATACAACATATCAGTGATGATGTTTTAAAGGCTATGAGAAGAAAAGGAAGAAAGAAAATAATCACTGAAAATATTAAAAAGCTTAGAGATGCAGTTCCTAATATAACTATAAGAACTACTCTTATAGTAGGATTTCCAGGAGAAACAGAAGAGAACTTCTTAGAATTATTAAATTTTGTCAAAGAAACTAAATTTGATAAGTTAGGAGTATTTACTTACTCTCAAGAGGAAGGTACTTTGGCTGCAGAAATGGAAGGTCAAATAGAAGAAAATATTAAAGAAGAAAGACTTCACTCTATAATGATGGCTCAACAAACTATATCAACAGAAATAAATAAAAATAAAATAGGCAGAACCTATGATGTGTTGATTGAAAGTAAAGAAAAAGGAACATATTGTGGAAGAAGTTATGAAATGGCTCCAGAAATTGACGGAGAAGTTTATGTAAAGTCTAATAAATTAAGTATAGGTGATTTTGTTAAGGTAAAAATAAAAGATGCACTAGAGTATGATTTAATAGGAGAAATCCTTAAATAATTTTTAGATTTATATATTTATAATAAAAAAAATATTAAT
>NZ_JPMD01000024.1 GCF_000732635.1 Clostridium sulfidigenes
TTTATTATTACATATATACATAAATATTATACCATAGTAGTTGAAAAAGTAAATACAGTAATAAAATAACTTTTACTTTTAAACATGTCCTCATACTAATTCTAGTAAAGAGTTTGTAATTAAGAGAATGAAGTGAGAAGTAGATATTATAGAAAATACTTATTGTAGGCATTAATAAGTACTAATAGGACAATTGTATAAATTAGTAAGAATTCAATAATAGCATAAAAGTACTAAATACTGCGTATCTAAAGCCTTAATTAATGTTTCTAATAATAATATAATAGAATTAAGAAATTTAAATAAAAATTTCATGAAAGAGGGATAATTATGAAAAACTTAACATTAAGAGATGCAACGGAGGTGGATGCCCCCATTATCGCTGGTCTTATATATGATACTGAGGAAACACCAGATCATATTTGGGGCCAGGGCACTAAAGAGGAGATTTTAAATAGGATTCAATGGCTAGTATTAAGTCAGGAATCTAGATATTCATATTTAAATATAAAGGTAGCAGAACTAAATGGAAAGACCTGTGGAGCTATAATTCTTTTAAACAGTGAAGAAATATCTCATTTAGATACAAAAACTAGTTTTGAATTACTTCATATGATAAAAGGAATTAAAGGAAAAATAAAATTTATAAAGGACCTTATTTTAGGAATGTACTTAAAAGAGGGTGGAGATAAAGAGCTTTATATAGCAAACTTAGCAACTACTAAAAAAGTTAGAGGTCTTGGAATAGGAAAAGAACTAATGAAGTTAGCAGAAAAGGTAGCTAAAGAAAAAGGATATAAAGGTTGTTCACTGCTAGCTAAGGATGAGAAAGTAAGAAAGTTCTATGAAAACTTAGATTATAAATTTGAAAAAGAAGAAAAGTATTTTTCTCAATATTTATATAGAATGGTAAAAATGGTTTAATGTTATATATGTAAATTATAAGGACTAAATGTCCATGATATATATTACCTATGAAAAAAGGTCTTGTCATTTAGAAATGACAAGACTTTTTTCATTATATGTTGTTTCTAACTTTAAATACTTCTTTATTCTTAATATATACTCTAGGAATTCTGGATTTAATTCTGCAAAGAATTTCGTAGTTTATTGTGCCTAAGGCTTCTGCCATATCATCAGCGTTAAATTTTAAGTCTCCTTCTCCACCTAAAATAATAACTTCATCACCAGTTTTTACATTTTCTATGTCTGTTACATCAATCATACACTGATCCATACAAATTCTACCTAGAATGCTAGCAAATTTACCATTTACAATTACCTTAGCATTTTCACTTAATGCTCTAGGATAACCATCTCCATAGCCTATTGGTAGTGTAGCTACAATAGTTTTTTTATTGGTTTTAAAGGTTTTACCATAACTTATATACATATCCTTATGCAATTCTTTTACATGGGCTACCTTTGCTTTCAAAGTTAGAGCTGGTTTTACTGAAAGGTTATCCTTAGAAACTTCTTTAGAAGGGTAATAACCATAAAGTATAATGCCTGGTCTCACGCCATTTAAATAAGTTTCAGGCATATCTATAATTGCTCCACTATTAGAAATATGTTTTAACGGAATTTCAATTCCAAGAGCTTTTAAATCCGCAATAACCTTTTTAAATTTAAAAAGTTGTTCATTGGCATAGGATTTGTCTTTTTCATCAGAGGTGGAGAAGTGAGAATATATTCCAATCACTTCTAAACCTTCTAAGTTATAAACTTCATTTATAGTTTTATCGGTATCATCACCAGGGAGAAATCCTATTCTACCCATACCAGTATCTATGGCAATATGGATTTTAGCTTTTTTATTAAAGCTTAAGGCTATTTTTGATAGTTCCTTTGCATAATCTAAATCATATACTGTTTGCTCAATATCATAATTTATTAGCTCTTCGCCTAAGTATAAAGGAGTATATCCTAAAATTACTATAGGAGCATTAATATTATTTTCTCTAAGTTCTATGGCTTCTGTCAGCATTGCTACAGCGAGTCTAGAGGCTCCATTTTCTAAAAGGGTAGGAACAACATCTACAGCTCCATGTCCATAGCAATCTGCTTTTACGATAGCAATGAGCTCTTTATCTCCAACTAATTTTTTTTATATTTTTTGTGTTAGTGGCTATTGTATCTAAATTTATCTCAGCCCATACAGGTCTCATTATTTTTTCCATTGTTACACCTCGTAATTTCTTTCATTATTTCTAGTAAGCTATTTTAGTTATATTCATTAAGAATTTACTTCGTTATATCAAGTGAAACTTACCTTATACTATTATTTTAGTATAATTACATTAAATCACAAGAACCAGTTAGTACAGGATTTATTGATAAGGTGGTTTACTTAGCTTTTTTACATTATCACCAATTATTTTTATTCCTACTTTGATATCTTCATCACTTACTCTACCAAAGCCTATTCTAAAGCAGTCCTTGCCTTTGCCACTATTTATATAAAAGATATCACCAGGCATAAATAGCACATTATCCTTATAACATATATCTAGAAGTTGTCTTGCATCTATATTATTTTTAAGCTTAATAAATATATGAAGGCCACCTTCTCCAGTAACATATTCATAAGGGATGTACTCATTTATCATTTCCATAACCAGATTATACTTATCTCTATAATATTTTCTTACATTTTTTACATACCTACTAAAGGCTCCACTTTTTAAGTAATAGTAAAAGGAAGCTTGATCAAGGAAAGAACAGTGAATGGTTCTACCTCTTTTTACACTTTCTAAAACATCAATCAAATCTTTACTTGCTAAAATCCATCCAATTCTAAGACCTGGAAAGAGTATTTTAGAAAGACTGCCAATATAGATTATACTATTACCCATGCCACTTAATGATGCTATGGGATCGATGGGAGAGCTAGAGTATAGAAGCTCTTCATTAAATCCATCTTCAATTATAGGTACAGAGTACTGTCTAAAAAGATTATAAATTTCTTTTCTTCGTTTGGTTTTAGTTACAATACCTGTAGGATTATTATAAGAAGGGATTATATATCCAAATTTAGGATTATACTTTTCAAGCTTCATTTGTAAATCTTCTAAATCCATACCTTCTTCATTCATTTTTACCTGGATAACTTCAATTTCATGGGATTTCATAATTTTTAATGCTGTATTATGGGTAGGTTCTTCACAAAGGATTATATCTCCTTTTTTAGTTAAAGAACCTATAATAATATCAAAGGCTTCAGTAAAACCGTTAGTGATTAATATATCTCTACCTTCAGTATTAACTCTTTTTTCCTCCATATACTGAAGAAAATATTGGATTAAAGGGGCATATCCCTTAGCATATCCATAGTTTAATAGGTTTTCTTCCTCATAAGTCCAAGCATCTAAGAGAGCTCTTTTAAAGTCATCCATATTAAAGAGACTAGGTTCAGGGGCAATAGATTTAAAGGAAATCATATTGTTTTTATAGGGAAGTTCACTTTTAATAATATCAAGATCTCTAAGGGTATCAGCATAATTGTTAATCATATTCATAAAATTAATATTATATTCTTCACAGGTGTTTTTAGTCTCCATTAAAATAAAGGTACCAACACCCCTCTTAGTAGTTATTATTCCTTTGCTTTCCAGTTCTTCATAGGCAGCAATGACAGAATTCCTACTTATGTTTAAAAGCTTACTTGCTTCTCTTGTGGAAGGCAGTTTACTATCTTTTTTTAATTCACCCTTTTTTATTCCATTAATGATATGTGTTTCTAGTTGCATATAAATAGGTTCATCCTTATTTATAATTAGAGTAGAAAATATCATATTTAACACCACCTATTTTTATTAATTGTATTCCTATAAAAGTTATCATAAGAATACAAAGTAAAAAAGATTCAAGTTTGCATTGGTTATCTTTACAAAACCAAACAAAAGAATCACTTAAAAATAGTTTATTAGAAAAATAAGTTAGTTTCAATAGAAAAACAAGAATAATTGTTGTAGAATATTAATAGAAATTTTGAAATACTTAGGAGGACATCATGAATAGTTTAGTTATTGTATTTTTATTAGCAGTAGTAGGAGGGGTTATTGGATGGGTAACAAACATATTAGCCATAAAGCTTATGTTTAGACCAATTAATCCAATTAAAATTCCATTAATAAATTTAGAGATAATAGGATTAATTCCAAAGAGAAAAAATGAAATAGCACATAATATTGGGGAAGTGGTGGCAAAGGAATTATTGTCAATTGATGATGTAATAAAAAATGCAATCACAGAAGAAGATAAGGTTATATTTAGTCAGTTAGTTAAAAATAAGATAAGAAATTTAGTGGCAGGAAAGATGGATTTTGTGCCAGCACCCTTTAGAATCATGGTTCAAGGACCTATAGATAACATTATAGAGGAAGAAGTTGATGGGGCTTTAAAGGAAATGGAAAGTGAAGCTGTTAATCATATCAAAGATAAAGTAGATATTAAAGAAATGGTTGAAGAAAAAATAAATGAGTTGGATTTACAAGAACTTGAAAGAATTATTATAAATGTAGCTAAAAAGGAATTAAAACATATTGAAGTTTTGGGCTTTATCTTAGGAGCTGCAATAGGTATAGTTCAAGGATTAGTGGTTATGCTCTTTAAATAAGAATATACATAATTATAGATAAGCGGTTGATATGAAGTATAAAATATGATATGTTAAATTAAGAATTTAATAAAAAATCCACAGAATTCTGTGGGAGAGGTTCGTAACCATCCCTCTATAAAAAACTAGGGAATAAGACTTATATGGTCGTGCTATACCCTTAGTGCGACCTTTTTTAGGTTGTATTTTTTATGCCTTGGGATGGAGCTCAAGGCATTTTTTTATGTTTTTATTAAGAAAGGAAGAGAAAAGATGGATAAGAGAAAAGTAATAATAGATTGTGATCCAGGAATTGATGATTCATTGGCTATAATTCTTGCACTAAAATCAGAGGAGATAGATGTTAAAGGGATAACTATAGTATCGGGGAATGTCCATGGAAAAAAAGGGGCAGAGAATGCATTAAAGATACTTAAAGAACTAAATAGGTTAGATATACCAGTGTATCTTGGGGAATGCGAACCTATGGAAAGAAAATTAATTACTGCAGAGGATACCCATGGAAGAGATGGACTTGGTGAAAGTTTCTTACCAAGGGTAGAGGAGGTAACCTATAAAGAAGGTGCAGTAAATTTTATTCTAGATGAGTTAAAATCAGAGGATATCACAATTATCGCATTGGGTCCTTTAACTAATATAGCAAAAGCTTTAGAAAAAGATTGTGAAGTTACAAGAAAGATGAAGGAGTTAGTTCTTATGGGAGGAGCTTTTAAGAGCTTTGGGAATTGTTCTCAAGTAGCAGAGTTTAATTTCTGGGTTGACCCTCATGGTGTAGAAAAAGTCTTTAAGGAATTAAAAAGGAAGATTACCATGGTGGGATTAGATGTTACTAGACAATGTGTTTTAACTCCCAATTATATTGAGATGATAAGGCAGTTTAATGAACCTCTTGGAGAGTTAATTGTAAAGATAACTAAATTTTATGTGGACTTTCATTGGAACCAAGAAAGAACCTTAGGATGTGTAATTAATGATCCACTAGCAATAGCATATTTTATTAATCCTGAATTATGTTCTGGAAAGGAATATTTTGTAGATATAGTTACAGAGGGAAAAGCTATAGGAATGACACTGGTGGATGAAGGGGATTTTTATAGAGAAAAACCAAATTGTCTAGTGTTAACAGAGGTAAATTCAAAAGGTTTTATGGAAATGTTTCTAACAAGAATTTTTCCAAAACATAAAGAAGATATAATATCAATTTTAAATAATTCTAAATATGGACTAAATTAAGAGGAGGAAGGTTAGAAATATGAATAGTAAAAAGAATAAGGGAATTATTTTTATGGGTTTAGCAGTAGCTATAAACTTAGTAGGAGGATTTATAGCATTATCATTAAAACTTCCAATTTACATTGATACTATAGGAACTATTTTAGTTTCAATATTATTTGGACCAGTAAGTGGAGCTGTGGTTGGAGGATTATCATCAATTATTAATGGTATAACCTTTGATCCTATTTCATTTTATTTTTTACCAGTACAATTAGTAGTGGGGATAGGTACAGGAATGTTATTTAAAGGTGAGAAGGTTGGAGTTTTAAAGTCGATTTTAAGAATATTATTAATTACAGTTTTAGGTTCAGCAACAGCGGCAGTTATTGCTTCCTTTGTTTTTCAAGGGATAACTTCCTCAGGTTCAAGTATTTTAGTTGCAATACTTAAAAACTCTGGAATTAGTATTATTACAGCAGTTTTTTCTACTCAGATTTTTACAGATTTATTAGATAAAGCTGTGAGCTTTGGATTAGTTTTTACAGTTATTAAAATGTTACCATTAGATATTAAAAGCAATATTGTTGGGGATGAATAGTATGGATAGATATAATATAATAACAGGGAAAAATAAAAGAGAAATAGTATTACTAAAGGCATTTCCATGTGTTTGGGGGAAGTGTACATTTTGTGATTATATAGAGGATAATTCAACAAACTCTTCAGAAATCAATGATATAAATAAAAATGTGTTAAAGGAAGTAAAAGGAACATATGGTACCTTAGAAGTGATTAATTCAGGAAGCTGCTTTGAATTACCTATTGAAACCTTGGAAAGCATTAGAAAAATAGTAATAGAAAAGAATATAAAAAAGATGTTCTTAGAAAGTCATTGGTGCTATATAAGTAGATTACAAGAAATGAGAGATTTCTTTGGAATTGAAGTTATTTTTAAAATTGGAGTTGAAAGTTTTGATAATAATTTTAGAAATTTAGTGTTAAATAAAAATGCTAGATTTAAAGATTATAAGGAAGTTAGAAAGTATTTTAGCTCAGTATGCTTAATGGTAGGTATAAAAGGACAAAGTAAAGAAATGATTAAAAGAGATATTGATATAGTATTAAGTCATTTTGATTATGGAACAATAAATATATTTACAGAAAATACTACGGATATTAAGAGAGATGAAGAATTAATAAGTTGGTTTGAAAAGGAATATAATTTCCTTAAGGATGTTAGTAAAATTGAAGTGTTATTTGAAAATACAGATTTTGGAGTAGGGGATTAATTTTAAGAATTGCCTTATTAAAAGATAGAATATACGAGGTGAGCTAATTACTCACCTCGTATATTATTATATTAACGAAAATTCAATAATCTTATCTAGTAAAGTTGAATATTCCATGTTAGCAGCTTTTGCACTTTTGGGGAATAGAGAATTTTTGGTCATACCAGGTAAAGTGTTTAGTTCTATTACATAGGGTTTATCATTACTTACCATTATATCTACTCTTGCGTAAGCTTTACAATCAAAGAGCCTATAACATTTTTTAGATATTTCATTGATTTCATTTTCAAGGGATTCTGAAAGAATAGCTACTTCCTCTAAGGTATCTGTATCATTGTACTTAGATTCATAATCAAAGAAAGTTCCTCTATGGATTATAGATAGAATAGGTAATGTGTCACCATTCAATAGGGGAACGGTGTACTCGCTACCATTTATATATTCTTCTATAATTATTTCATCACCATACTTAAATCCTTCTAAAATAGCATTCCTAAGTTCTTCACGGCTATAAACTAAAGAAATTCCAATACTTGAACCACCACTGTTAGGTTTAACTATCATAGGGTATTTTAATTCTTCTATCTTTTTTAAATTTACACCTTCGTGTTTGTATAGATTAATTCCATTTGCTATAGGAATACCCTCAGCTTTAAGAATTCGCTTACATTGTTTTTTATTCATGCAAAGGGCACTAGTCAAAGGATTACTTCCGGAGTAGGGAATTCCTACACTTTCCAAGATACTTTGAATAGCACCATCTTCTCCAAATTCCCCATGAAAGGCTAAAAAAGCAAAATCTAAGTCGTGAATTTTATCTATAACTTCGTTTTTAGAGTTTATAATCATAGGAATTACTTCATATTTATCTTTATTTAGGTTTTTAATTATTTCTTCTCCAGATAAAAGGGATATTTCTCGCTCAAAGGAAATTCCACCCATTAATACTCCAACTCTCATATATACATCTCCTCAAATTTATATTCTTATACTATAATAATATTTCAACGAAAAAAAATAGAAAGTACCATTAAGTAATGGATTTTAGATAAGGGTGGTTTGATAAGGCAACTTAATTTTTAAAATTGTCATTTTATTTGTATTGCTAGTACACAAATGAGTTTACATTATATTATAAATTATATGGAATATAAGTACCGCATGGTGTATAATTATTCTCAATATAGGAATATAATGGATAACATTGGTGTATGTATGAACAATTTATATAGCAAACATGAATTACATCTAAATTTATCTATGGATAGGTAAAATAAGTGTTTAAAACATATCCATATTTTATATAGGAGGAGAAATGAAAAGAAAGATATTTATAGGAATATTAGTCATAGTAGCAATAGGGATAATATATATCATTTATCCTAAACAGGGAACTTTTGAAGAGTTTATTATAAATAGGTATAACATGGATAATTGTACCAGCGTAACCTTTTTTTCTTTAAAAGGAGGAATTGATTCTTCTGAATCATGGAATATATATAAAGAAGAAAAGACAATGAAATTTATAGATTATATGAAGAATGTGAAAATGAAGGAAAATAGAAGTAGTGATTATGGAATGGAATATTTGATGACAATTATAGGATCATATAAGGAAGAGGGTTCAACAGGTCCAATAAGAATTGATATAGCTTGGATTAATGAAAAAGAGATTATGATAAGTTATAAAGGACAAAAAAGAAGGTATTATAAAATAGTAGATGAAGACTTTAGTATGGACAAGATTAAAGTATTACTAAAAGATGGGTAATGCTTTAGGGCAATATAAATAAGAATTTGTTAGAATAGTCCTTAGTATAATAATCCAAGAATTAAGAAATAACTAAGAATAATATATTTATTTTTAGTTATAAGTCTTTGATTTAATAAGGGTTAAGAGGAAAACTAAGGAAAGGAAGCTTGTTAACATATGAGTACTATAGTATGTGATTGCGTAAATATAAAGAGAAATTTAAGCATGTTAACGGATTTTTACCAATTGACTATGGGTAATGGATATCTAAAGAAGGGGATGAAGGATAGAATAGCATATTTTGATATGTTTTTTAGAAAAATCCCTGATGATGGGGGATATGTAATAATTGCTGGATTAGAACAATTTATAGAGTATATAAATACTTTAAGTTTTACTGAAGAAGACATAAGCTTTTTAAGGGAAAGAGGAATATTTTCTGAAGATTTTTTGGCGTATTTAAGAGAGTTTAAATTTCAATGTGATATATGGGCCATTCCAGAGGGAACGGTGGTATTTCCAAATGAGCCTATAATAACTGTTAGGGGGCCAATTCCTCAAGGTCAATTAATAGAAACTATGCTACTTTTAACTATAAATCATCAAAGTTTAATTGCTACTAAAGCAAGCAGAGTTGTTAGAGCATCTAAGGGGCGAAATGTTTTAGAATTTGGTTCTAGAAGAGCTCAAGGTTATGATGGAGCATTATTAGGAGCAAGAGCTGCTTATATAGGAGGTTGTTTTGGAACTGCATGTACAATGGTAGAAGAATTATATGGAATTCCATCTCTAGGAACCATGGCTCATAGTTGGATTCAAAGCTTTCATAGTGAATATGAAGCCTTCAAGGCTTATGCAGAAGTTTATCCAACTTCCAGTGTACTTCTTGTAGATACCTACAATACTCTTAAAAGTGGTATACCTAACGCAATAAGAGTTGCTAAGGAAATATTAGAGCCTGAAGGAAATAGATTAAAGGGAATTAGGTTAGATAGTGGTGATATTGCATATCTTTCAAAGGCTGCTAGGAAAATGTTAGATGAAGCTGGCATGGAAGATTGTAAAATAACTGCATCTAATTCCTTAGATGAATACCTTATTAGTGACTTGTTACTACAGGGTGCTGAGATAGATATCTTTGGAGTAGGAGAAAATCTAATAACTTCTAAATCTAATCCTGTATTTGGAGGAGTATATAAGTTAGTAGCTATAGAAAATGAAAACAAATTAGAGTCTAAAATAAAATTAAGTGAAAATCCGGAAAAGGTAACTAATCCTGGTTTTAAAAAATTGTATAGGTTTTATCATAAGAAAACTAATAAAGCAATAGGTGACTTACTTACCTTAAGGGATGAAGTTGTAGATGAAAGTAAGCCATATATTCTTTTTCACCCTGTTCATACATGGAAGAAAACTGTTTTAACAGACTATTATGTAAAAGAATTACAAGTGAAAATCTTTGATAAAGGACAATGTGTATATTCATGTCCTAGTATTCAAGAAATTAGAGAGTATTGCAAAGGACAGGTTGAAACCCTCTGGGAGGAGTCTTTGAGGCTTAAAAATCCTCACAAGTACTATGTAGATTTATCTGAAGAACTATGGACACTAAAATATGATTTAATTAATAAATATTCCAATGAAGAAAGTAATCCTTAGAAAGCGTTAATTATTAATATATAAATATAAAAATGACTATATGATATGAATGTCACATAGTCATTTTATGGCTTCATTTATTTATTCATTAAAGGTAAGCTATTTAGATTTACAGAGTCTTTTCTATCACTAAGATTACTTAGGGTTTCATGACCTTTCTCTGTTTTACCTAATGAATCTATTAGTATATTTTTAGAGTTTTGGGTTTGAATTGTATGTTGATCCTTAACCTGTTCTTCGTTGGAGAAATCATCATTAATTTTTATATGATCTAGATCTTTATTTAAAGTAGTTACATAGTCTAAATCATCATCCATAGAAGAAATAATATCTTTTGGCTTAAATAGAATTTCTTCAAAGTTATTGTTATATTTGCTATTCATTATGAGCCTCCTTATAATATAATTAGTTTTTTAATATGTTTTTAGCTTTTACAGCACATCCCTGAACACAAGGAGCTATGTATCTAAATTTAGGGTGAGGTTCTTCTGTAGCAGCTACATATTTCATAACTATGCTATCCAAATTAGATGATTCAGTTAGTTTAAAGTATAGATATTGTTTCCTCTGTAATTTATTTATTTTATTTTTAAAGTATGAGTTTACCTTCATCCAATTAAACTGTTTACTTATATTTAATTGATTGAAACCTGTAGCATAGGAACCAGGTTCAATTAAGATTACAGGAATATTCACTCTTGGAAGTTGCTTAAGTTCTTTATTTAAACAATACCCAATGGATTCAAGGGCAAATTTAGTAGAACAGTAGGGCGATAAAAATGGTATAGCCATGCGACCAGTTAAGGAAGATAGAAATATAATTCTTCCTTTTCTTCTTTTTATCATTCCTTTTAAAACAATCTGAGTCAATTCTATAGGACAAAACACATTGGTTTCAAAAGTAGCTCTAAATCTGTTTACATCTATCTCAGCTACGGAGCCAGAATCTCCTATGGCAGCATTATTTATTAGTACGTCTATAGGTAAGTCTCTTACTTTTTCTCTATCCTCTTTACACAATACATCTAACTTAAAGCTTTCAATGGGAAGTTTCCATTTTCTATTTAACATATTTAATTTGTATGCCTGTTCATCGGTATGAGTGGTTGCATAAACATAGTGACCTCTACTGGCCAAGGTTATAGCTGCTTTACGTCCAAGACCAGAACCACAACCAGTTATTAATATGTGTTTCAATATTATCACCTCTAGGTTAGTATGTGTTTTATTTCACTTATAATTCTTCTTATACAAATAATGACTTATGGAAAATTATCCATAAGCCATTAATCAATAATAGATTGTCTTATTTTAAAAAGTTTTTAATAGCATTTATAGCAACTTCTCTATCATCAAAATGAAATTTTCTTTTACCTATAATTTGATAGTCTTCATGACCTTTTCCAGCAATTATAAGCAAATCATCATCTTTTAGTATTTTTAATCCTTTTTCTATAGCATTTTTTCTATTAATAATTTTTTCATAAGGAGTCATTGTAGATAACATTCCTAATTCTATATCATCGATGATTAATCTTGGATTTTCAGTTCTAGGATTATCAGAAGTAATTATACAATAATCTGATAAAGAGCCAGCTATTTTACCCATAATTCCACGCTTGGTTGTATCTCTATCTCCGCCACAACCAAAGACGGTAATAATTCGTCCACAGGTTATTTCTCTTGCCATAATGAGGAGTTTCTCCAAAGCATCTGGAGTATGAGCATAATCTACTATTATATTTTTATTTAAGTTGTTTTTTATCAATTCAATTCTACCAGGAACAGGGTTAATATTGGGGAGTAGTGTTATAATGTTCTCAATGCTCATTCCTAAGGAATAGCATGCAGCTACTGTAGCTAATATATTGTATACGGTAAATTTACCGGGAATTTTTACATTAACTTCATTACAAGTTTTTTTAAAATTCACTTTAAAACTAATATAATTCCTTCTATACATTACATCAGTAGCTTGAATATCAGCTGAATTTTCTATTCCATAAGTTAGTATTTTACATGGCACTTCTTTTATTATTTCTTTTGAAACATTGTCATCAATATTAATAATTCCTAATTTGCATTTATAAAATAACTTCATTTTTTCTCTTTTATATGCTTCCATGGTACCATGTTCATCTAAATGATCTTGAGATAAGTTGGTAAATATTCCTATATCAAAATCACAAAAATCTACTCTGTGTTTTGCTAGAGCAGAAGAAGTAACTTCCATAATGACACTGTTGGCATTATTATCTTTAAATTCTCTAAAGGCTTTTTGAAGTTCCAAAGCTTCAGGAGTAGTTGGAGTAGTTTTGCTAATATTTACTTTTTGATTGGTAAGTTTGAATCCTAAGGTGCCGATGACACCTACAGTTTTTCCAGTGGATTCTAATACATCTTTAATATAATGTGTAATTGTAGTTTTCCCATTTGTTCCTGTTACTCCTACAAGTTCTATTCCTTTTGAGGGCTCCTTATAAAATATATTACATATATTAGCCAAAGAAATTCTAGTATCTTTCACTTTTATCATAACTATATCATTATTTGAATAAATAATATCTTTCTCTACTAATATGGCAATAGCACCATTTTCAACTGCTTCATCGATAAGATTATGACTATCAATATTATTACCATTTATACATATAAATAAGGAGTTTGGCTTTATCTCTCTAGAATCATAACTCACGTTTTCGATGTTTATATCCACATATCCATTTATTAAGGTGTAACTAATTTGATTAAGCAATTTATATAACTTCATAATTATTCCTCCGCAATTAAATAAACTCGTATATTCTTATTATACGGAGTAGATTTCCTATAAATAGTGTTTATATTGCTTAAAATAATGCAAAAAGTGCTTATTAAAAAATGATTTAGTGTTAAATAATTATTCATTTGATAAAGTTACAACTACTAATTCAGGGCGATTAAATATTCTTTGAGGAGCTAGACTGTTACCAAGTCCTCTACTAATTACTAAAGATGTAGAATTTAATCTGTGGATTCCATTAGTATATTGAGGAAAAAAGCCTTGATCTGGAGCTATAATTCCCCCTAAAAATGGAAGGCGAATTTGTCCACCATGGGCATGACCAGAAAATACTAAATCTATATTTTCTTTGGCATAAAGTGTAATTAACTCGGGTCTATGAGAAAGGAGAATAGTAAAATTATTTTTACTTTTAGTTTTTAAGTTTCTCAATATTTCATCAAAGCTAAAAGGAGAGTTAGGGTACTCGTAATTATCTATAGGATTAAAGCATATGTCTGCTAGTCCTAAAAGAGAAATAGTAACACCATTTAACTGTATATTTTTATAAGTGTTATCCATATTTATGACACCATACTCTTCAAAGATGATTTTTAATTCTTCATATAAATCTGATCTTGATTCATGATTTCCAGATACATAGTATACGGGAGCTATATCTACAGCTGATTTAATGTAGGAAGTAGCTATATTCATATTATCTTTATTTGTTCTTCGGCTATCAATTAAATCACCAGTAATTACAATTATATCCGGGTTAATTTCTTTAGTTAAGGATATTAGATTTTTTTGATTAGCTCCAAATTCTTTATTATGTAAATCTGAAATTTGAAGAATTTTATAACCATTAAAACCACTAGGAATTTTTGAGTTTACGTAATCTATATTAGTTACAACTATATTATTATTTTGCCAATAACAGAAAGTTATAATAAATATTAGTAAAATCATTACAATTATTAATTTTTTTATATTCATATTACACATCCTTATAATAATTATTAGCATGCTCTATTATATAAAATAGCAATTTTTAAACTAATTCATTTATAGTATACACAAATAAATTTCTTTACTAAAGACAAATGCACAATATTTAACATATATGTAATAAGTGCAAAATCATAATAAGAACCCCTTTCATAAGTCTATTTAGCCTTTATTGATATTTCTATGGCAAAGTGATAGAATATGAAAAAATGGAGGTAGTATTATTATGTATAGCTTTAAAAATGACTATAGTGAAGGAGCGCATCCAAGAATAATAGAGGCATTAATCAAGTGTAATATGGAGCAGAGTGAAGGTTATGGAGAAGATATATTTACAGCAAGAGCTATTAAGTTAATTAAGGAAAAAATAAGAAGAGAAGATGTAGATGTTCATCTTTTAGTTGGAGGAACCCAAACTAATCTTACTGCTTTATCAGCCTTCTTAAGACCTCATGAAGCGGTAATTGCAGCAGATACTGGTCACGTGCTAGTTCATGAAACTGGAGCCATTGAGGCTACAGGGCATAAGGTTATTTCTGTAGACGTGGAAGATGGAAAATTAACCAGAAAAAATATAGAAGCTGTAATAGAAGAGCACACTGATGAACATATGGTAAAGCCAAAACTTGTATATATTTCTAACTCTACAGAAATAGGAACAATATATAAAAGGGAAGAGGTAGAAGCGTTAAGTGAAGTGTGTAAAAAACACGATTTATATCTCTATGTTGATGGTGCACGATTAGGCTCTGCACTATGTTCTAATGAAAACAATATGAAAATCTATGAATTGGCTCAATTAGTAGATGCCTTTTACATAGGTGGAACCAAAGGAGGAGCTTTAATAGGAGAAGCTCTTGTAATATGCAGAGATACTTTAAAAAAGGATTTCAGATACCATATTAAACAAAAGGGAGCTCTACTTGCAAAGGGAAGAATACTAGGAATTCAATTTGAAGAATTATTTAAGGATAATCTATATTTTGATTTAGCAACTCACGCTAATAATATGGCACAAATTCTTAAAAAGGGCATTGTAGATGCTGGTTACAGTTTTATGATAAATTCATCTAGTAATCAAGTCTTTCCTATACTTCCTAATAAATTAATTAATAGTCTTGAAAAAAAGTACTTATTTTTGATTTGGGAAAAAATTGATAAAGAGAATTCAGCTATTCGTCTTGTCACATCTTGGGCAACAAATGAGGAAAAAGTATTGGAGTTTATAGCTGATGTGAAATTATATAATTAATGTATAAAAAGATAGAAAACTAGATTTAACTAGTCAATTCTGTCTTTTTAATTTTATAACAATATAAGTATTAGGTAGATAGTTTGAAGTTGACTAAAAAAGTAAGAATATTATGCAAAATTATGATACAATTATTACATACAACACTAAGTATGTTGTATAAATGTAATAAAATTCATAAAAAGGTATTGACAGTTACCTTACGTAACCTTCTATTATATTAATATAGGGTAAGGTATACGATTGCTTTGGAGGGATAAATATGAATAGTGATGAATTTTATACCACTGGGGAATTTGCAAAGAAAGCAGGAGTTACCATTAGAACTATTAGATATTATGATAGCAAAGGAATTCTTAAGCCATCATATACTAATAACCTAGGATATAGATATTACTCTGATGAAGATTTTATAAAATTAAAAAAAAATCTTAGCTTTAAAGTACTTGGGATTATCCTTAGATGAAATTATAAGCACAGAAAATTGCGATTATAAGAAAGAAGATATGATGAATTCTCTGAAACTTCAGAAAAGTATTATTAAAAATAAGATGAATAATATGAAGGTAGTATTAAATGCTATAGAAACAGCTGAATTTAGTATGAATGAGAACTCTAATATGAAATGGGAAGAGGCTATTGATGTAATAAAATCTTTAGAGAGTGAGAAGGAATTACTGCAACGTAGTAGAGATGCATCTAATTTAAATGAAGGCGTGAAGTTAATGGATAGATTCTCAACAAATAGGTATGGTTGGTATCCATGGGTATTTGATAATATGAAAATCAAAAAGAAGGATAAGGTTTTAGAAATAGGTTGTGGTAATGGAGTTCTATGGGCTAAAAATATGGACAATCTACATGAGAGTATAGAGGTTACTCTAACAGAGATATGTGAAGATATGATAAATGAAGCAAAGTTAAATTTACGAGATAATTCTAAAAGGTTTAATTTTATAATAACTGATTTAACCTCATTACCCTTTGATGATAATAGTTTTGATGTAGTAATTGCTAATCATATATTATTTTTTATGAAAGATATAGATTTAGCTCTGGCTGAGATAAAAAGAGTTATTAAACCTAATGGAGTAGTATACTGTTCTACTATTGGAAGTAATCATTTAAGGGAGTTACAAGAATTAATGTTAAGCTTTAGTAGTAATATACGCATATATGAAGATAAGTTATCTTGTAAATTTGGATTAGAGAATGGGGAAAAAATACTTAGTAAGTATTTTAATACAGTAGAGAAAGTTTTGTATGATGATAAGCTTATAGTTAATGACACCAATAATATATTAGAATATATCTATTCTATACCTGGAAATATATTAGACATTATTGATTCTAAGAAAAAAGAATTTGAAGGTTATATAAAAAAAATAATTGATAAAAATGGAGAAATTTTTATAACCAATAGTTTAGGTTTGTTCAAGGCTGAAAATAAATAGGGTGTAAACTTTTACTTGTGTAAAACAATATTACATAATTTAATTTATTACTTAGGTTATGGGATATTGATATTATAAATAAAAAATTGTTAATTTAAATAAAGTATTTTTAATTAACAAAATGTTGTATAAGAAAGGAAAGAATTATGGGAATAAATGTTACAAGCGAAATTAAACCATTAAAAAAAGTCTTGTTGCATAGGCCTGGTGCAGAAATTGAGAATTTAACACCGGAATATCTGGAGAGATTATTATTTGATGATATTCCTTATTTAAAAGTAGCACAGGAAGAACATGATGCCTTTGCACAGGTTTTAAGAGACAATGGAGTAGAAGTTGTATATTTACATGAATTGGCAGCAAAAGTAATGGAAGACCCAGATGTTAAAGATGAATTTATTAAAATGTTTATAAAAGAAGCTAAAGTAGAGAGTGAACAAGTTAAAGAAGAATTATATAACTATTTAATTAGTTTTAATTGCAATGAAGAGTTAATTAGAAAGACTATGGCTGGAATTAGTAAGTCAGAATTGAAGAAAGCAAAAGCAAGGCATTTAGAGGATTTTTTAAATGAGGCATATCCATTTATTACAGATCCAATGCCAAATCTTTATTTTACGAGAGATCCCTTTGCATCCATTGGAAATTCAATAAGCTTAAATAGGATGTATTCTGAAACAAGAAATAGGGAAACTATATATGCACACTTTATATTTAAATATCATACTGATTTTAAGGGAACTAATAGGCTTTATGACAGGGATTTTGATTATAATATAGAGGGGGGAGATATTCTTAATATATCTGAAAAGGTTCTTGCAATTGGAATATCTCAAAGGACAGCTCCACAGGCAATTGAAAAAATTTCAGAGAGAATATTCTTTGAAACACCAGATAGCAAAATTGAAACTGTATTAGCATTTAAAATACCAAAGACTAGAGCATATATGCACCTAGATACAGTATTTACTCAAGTTGATTATGATAAATTCACTATTCACCCACAAATAGAAGGACCTCTTGAAATATTTGAATTAACTAAAGGGGAAAATGGAAAAGTGAAAATTACTAAGGAAAGTATGACATTACAAGAGGTATTGTCAAAATATTTAGAATGTGATGTAAAGTTAATTCGATGTGGTGGAGGAGATTATGTAATTTCACAAAGAGAGCAATGGAATGATGGCTCTAATACTTTATGTATAAGACCAGGTGAAGTTATTGTATATTCAAGGAATTATGTAACTAACAAGATATTGGAAGAGTATGGAATAAAAACTCATGTTATACCATCATCCGAATTATCAAGGGGACGTGGAGGCCCTAGATGTATGTCTATGCCTTTGATTCGTGAGGTTTAATGACACAAATATAACAAATATTTATTTTGTATTTTAAATTGACTAAAAATATAATATATTTGTAAAATAAAAAATCTTCTTTAAGTATCCAATGATTAAATACTGAAGAAGAATAAAATAAAATTATATAAAAAAACAACATATTAGGGGGAGTATAACAATGGCAATTAATTTAAGAGGACGTTCATTTTTAAAATTATTAGATTTTACACCTGAGGAAATTAGATATTTATTAGACTTATCTAAGGACTTCAAAAATTTAAAAAGAGCTGGAGTACCTCATAAAAATTTAGAGGGAAAGAATGTTGCAATATTATTTGCTAAGGATTCTACTAGAACAAGATGTTCTTTTGAAGTAGGAGCTATGGATTTAGGTATGGGTGTTACTTATTTAGGACCTACAGGTTCTCAAATGGGTAAAAAGGAATCTATTGCAGATACAGCTAGAGTATTAGGTAGAATGTATGATGGTATAGAATATAGAGGTTTTGACCAAGAAATAGTTGAAGAATTAGCAGCTTATGCAGGAGTTCCAGTTTGGAATGGATTAACAACTGAATTCCATCCAACTCAAATGCTTGCAGACTTATTGACTATAGAAGAGAAGTTTGGAAGATTAAAAGGAATTAACTTTGTATATATGGGTGATGCCAGAAATAATATGGGTAACTCTTTAATGGTTGCTTGTGCAAAAATGGGTTTAAATTTTACAGCTTGTGCACCTAAAGAATTATTCCCAGCTGAGGAGCTAGTTGAAACTTGCAAGGAAATTGCAAAGGAAAATGGATGTACTGTAACATTAACTGAAGATGTTATGGTTGGAACAAAAAATGCAGATGTTATCTACACAGATGTTTGGGTATCTATGGGAGAACCAGATGAAGTTTGGGAAGCAAGAATAAAAGAGCTAAGACCATATCAAGTAAATAGGGCTGCTATGGAAAATGCTAAACCAGAAGCTATATTCATGCACTGTCTACCAGCATTCCACGATTTAAAAACTGTAGTAGGAAAAGAAATGGGAGAAAAATTTGGAATGACAGAAATGGAAGTTACTGATGAGGTATTTGAGTCAAAACAATCCGTAGTATTTGATGAAGCTGAAAATAGAATGCATACAATTAAAGCAGTTATGGCTGCAACTATAGGGCTATAATAATTAAACCCCTTCTTAAAATTAAGAAAGGAAGGGGTTTACCCTATTATTTAATTAGCTAAACAATAAAATATTATATTTAAGTCATAGATAAAAATATAATAGTCTCAACATATTTTATATTTAAATTATATATGGGGTGAATTAAATGAAGGAACTAGTAATAGCTTTAGGGGGAAACGCCTTAGGAAAAACAGCTGAAGAACAATTAGATTTAGTTAAGCATACAGCAAAAACCATCGTTGATTTAGTAGAAGAAGGCTATAATGTAATTGTTGGCCATGGTAATGGTCCACAGGTTGGAATGATAAACTTAGCTATGGAATTTGCAGCAAATAATGGAGCAAATACTCCATTAATGCCTTTTGCAGAATGTGGTGCAATGAGTCAAGGATATATTGGATATCACTTACAACAATCCATTAGAACAGAGCTTATATCTAGAGGAATTAGAAAAAATGTTGCAACTGTAGTTACTCAAGTTGTAGTTGATGAAAATGATGAGGCTTTTAAAAACTTAAGTAAACCAGTAGGAATGTTCTATAGTAAGGAAGAAGCTGAAAAGATAGCTGCAGAAAAAGGATTTACATTTGTAGAAGATGCAGGTAGAGGATATAGAAGAGTAGTTGCATCTCCACAGCCGCAAAAAATTGTAGAGCTTGAAACAGTTAAACAATTAGTTGAACAAGGAACTATAGTTATTACTGTTGGTGGTGGTGGTATTCCTGTAGTAGAGGAATCTGATGGATCTCTTAGAGGTGTTGCAGCAGTTATAGATAAAGATAAATCAAGCGCAAAACTTGCAAAAGATCTAGATGCAGAAATGCTAGTTATTTTAACAGCTGTTGATAGAGTTTGTATAAACTTTAATAAACCAAATCAAGAAGAACTATCAGAAATTAATCTAGAAAAAGCTGGTAAATATATACAAGAAGGCCATTTTGCTAAGGGTTCAATGTTACCTAAGGTAGAAGCATGTATGGACTATGTTAAGTTTAGTAATAATGGTAAAGCTTTAATAACTTCACTAGAAAAAGCTAAAGAAGCTTTACATGGTATAACAGGAACTATAATAGAAAAATAATCGAATTTTATCTGGGTAAAACTAGAGTATGAGGATTTAAAGCATCTGTGAAAGCTGTTTTAAGTCCTTATTTTGTATGTAAATTTTAGTAAAGGTGATATAATTCTTTTATAGGTTGTTTAACTATTTTTATATTTCTATATTCTGTTAGGGTTAAAATCTATGAAGCTTGAAGCAAGTAGGGGAAATATTATTGTGAACATTAACTAAAAAATTTATATTGGAGGTATATGAATATGATTACTATTGTAGCAAAAAAGACTATAAAAAAAGATAAAAAAGAAGAATTTAAAAATTTAGCCAATAAACTTATAGAAGAAAGTAGGAAAGAAACTGGATGTATAGAGTATGATCTTTACGAAGATTTAAGAAATAGTGATAAAGTTGCATTTATTGAGGTTTGGGAGAGTGAAGAAGCAATAAAGTTACATAACAATTCAATACATTTTTCCAATCTTGTACCAGAACTAGCTAAACTTCAAGAGGGAGAAACAGAAATAACTCTTTATAAAAAAATATAGATAGAAAGCCTATTTCAAAGATAATATTGAAATAGGCTTTATCTGATGACTACCAGTACTAATACTCCAAGTTCTTCAAAGTGGTAATAAATAACTGCTACATCTCTGTATAACGATTTCCTCTAAGGGACAACGAATTCTAAGTATCGAAAATACTGATACTTAGAATTCTGTTAGTAACCTTCGAATAAGATAATAAATTTATTTATTATATATAAAAAATTTCTTAATTATAACTTGATATATGTATAAAAATACATATTTTAATAACAGGCAATGGAATATATGAAAAGTTTAATATATTGAAATTTTTATAAAATATTCTTTGAAATGAAATGAAGTTTATTACATATATTATAAAACCTTTAAGTTAACCACATAATTATCCATTAGAACAGTGAATATTATAACAGTTATTATGTAAAAATATATGTATTCGATAAAATAAATATTAGTTTTCTATTGTAATTTTATTAGTTTTGGAATAAAGTAATAATTGCTGATAAATTTCTAGGTTATATTAGATAGATACATAATAGAAATAGGGATTTGAAAGTGAAATTTGACTGAATGCTAATATAACATAAGTGGCATTTTAACGGAGGGGATTTATATGGATATTAACTTAATTGGAGTACCTCTTTATTATGGATGTGATAGAGCAGGGGTAGAAAATGGACCAGATGAATTAAGAGAAAACGGAATTAAAGAATTATTAGAAAATCATAAAAATAAGGTATATGATTTAGGAAATATTTATGTTAATAATACAAAGGATAAGCAACCTTTTGCGGCCGGAGTAAATGCAAAATACATTAATGAAATTATAGAAGTAACTGAGAATTTAGCTAATTCAGTTTATAGTTCCTTATGCAGTGGAGGTTTTCCTATAACTTTAGGTGGAGATCATGCTTTAGCTATGGGAAGTGTTGCTGGCTCAAGTAGATATTTCAAGGGAGATTTAGCTGTAATATGGATTGATGCTCATGGAGACATAAATACCTTTGAGACAAGTCCTACAGGAAATGTTCATGGTATGCCATTAGCCGCATCCATGGGTTTTGGAGATGAATCTTTAACGAATTTATATTTTAATGGTATAAAAGTTAAAAAGGAAAATGTATTTATAATTGGAGCAAGAGATTTAGATGAAGGTGAACTTCAATTAATTAAAGATAAAAATTTAACTGTTTGGACTATGGATAAAGTAAGAGAAATAGGTGTAGATAAAGTATGTAAGGAGCTTTTGGAAGGTTTAAAAGCACGAGGAATAAATAATATTCATATTAGCTTTGATATAGATTCTGTAGATCCAGAATTAATAAAGGGCACAGGAACTCCAGTTCCAAATGGATTTAATATAAATGATGCAGAGAAGTTATTAACTAGTATATTTAATACTAGATTAGTTAAATCTATGGATTTTGTAGAATTTAATCCATGTTTAGATGATACTGACACTACGTTAAAAAGTTGTATGTCATTAATAAAAAAAAATAGGTGAATTAATATAGATATAAAAATTAAATAATTAAATCTGTAGAAATGTAGTATACTATGTTTAATGATATATATTTATATCTAAGTTAATCAAAATAAAAATGGAGGTAATAGTTATGCAAGTAACAAAGGAAATGACTATTGGGGAAGTAATAAGACAAAATGAGAAAGCAGCAGAAGTTTTAATGAGTTTTGGGATGGGTTGTGTTGGATGTCCTTCAGCACAAGCGGAAACTCTTGAAGAAGCATGTATGGTTCATGGATTAAAAATAGATGACTTATTAAGTAAACTCCAAGCTATTTAGGAATAAAATATAAGATTTAAAGACGCTACATAGATAGTGTCTTTTTTTATAGATTAATTTACAAAAATGAAAGGTGGATAGTTTAGAATTAGTATTTCTATGCATAAAAATTGCTCTTTTAAAAGATAATATATTAGAAAACTAATAATTGGAGGTAAATTAAAATGAAATCAGTACATTATAATGTTTCAGGATTAGTAAATTCAGAAAGTAGAACTAAGTTAAATAATTCTTTAGATAAAATTAATGGTGTACAACAGGTCTGTGTTGATATAGCAAGGAGTACAGTGGAGGTAAATTATAACAGTCCAGCAACTCCAGAAGAAATTAAGGACTGTATTTGTCATACAGGGTATATAGTAAAGTAAAAAAGATAAAGCAAGAGTAATGGAGTTAAAATATTAATTTCTATATATAGATAAGGAGTGTTAAAATGGATTACAATTTTCCAATTGGGTTTAAGTCTCAACATCAAAGTATACAGCCAGGCATTGAAAGTGAAATGGAACCAAAACCTATCTATGAAATAGATGATTATCATAAAACTTCAGACAGATTAAAGGGCAAAATAGCTTTAATTACAGGTGGAGATAGTGGTATAGGAAGGGCTGTTTCTATACTATATGCAAAAGAAGGAGCAAAGGTATGTATAATTTATTTAAATGAACATGAAGATGCTAAGGAAACAAAAAGTCTTATTGAAGAAAGAGGAGGAGAGTGTTTACTCATCTCTGGAGATATTGGTAATGAAGACTTCTGTAAGGAAGCTATAAAAAAAGTAGTACAAAAGTATGGAGTTATAAATATTTTTGTATCAAATTCTGCAGAACAACATGAGTGTCAACAAATTAATGAGATAACTAGTAAGCAATTACATAAAACCTTTGATACAAACTTCTTTGGAGCTTTCTATTTAACAAAAGAAGTACTCTTTCATATGAAGAAGGGGGATTCAATAATATATACAACTTCTGTAACAGCCTATGAAGGAAATGAAACTTTAATAGATTATTCTTGTACTAAAGGAGCTTTAACAGCCTTAACTAGAAGTTTATCAAAGTCATTGGCTACAAGAGGAATAAGGGTAAATGCAGTGGCACCAGGTCCAGTATGGACGCCACTTATACCATCATCCTTTCATAGTGATAAGGTATCTACTTTCGGCAGTAATACCTTGTTTAAAAGAGCAGGTCAGCCTGTTGAAATTGCAGAGAGCTATGTATTTTTAGCTGGAGATGGGGCTTCATTTATAACTGGAGAAACTATTCATATAAATGGTGGTCAATTTATAACTAGTTAATAATTTATATGATTAAATTAAGTTACTTAGTTAGACTATGAGTAGATAATGTAATTATTGTCTACTCATTTTATTGTCATGAAATAAATTATAAAAAGCATAAAATTAACCCTGTTTAATTTTACATATATGGTATAATAATGAGTTGTGGCAAACTATTGGAGTATATTAAAGTGAAGCCATAATAATATGAATAATTTTTTGGGGGGTAAAATATGAGAAGTATAGCATTTATAGGAGGACTATTGATAGATGGATCAGGAACTGAACCTGTAGAAAATTCCTTAGTTCTTGTTGAAAATAAGAAAATTACTTATGCTGGAGTGATGAAAGAAATAGAAGAGAATTATGAAATAATAGATATATCAGGAAAAACTATTATGCCAGGGCTTATAGATTCTCATCTACATTTTAGCGGAAATAGAACAGATAGTGATACAGAATGGGTATTAGAGCCTGTGATACAAAAGACAATAGTAGCTGTTGCTCAAGCTAGAGAAGCTTTGGAGCATGGACTAACATCCGTAGGTGAAATTTCTCGTTCTGGAATTCATCTTAGAAATATGATTGAAGAAGGAATAATACCAGGACCACGTATAGTTGCAACAGGTTTAGGATTTTGTAGAACTTCAGGACATGGAGATTCGCATAATTTACCATTGGTCTATAATGAAGATTCACATCCATGGGCAGAAAGAGTTGACGGACCTTGGGAATTGCGTAAGTCTATCAGAAAACGAATACGTGAAAATCCTGATGCTATAAAAATATGGTCTACTGGAGGAGGCATATGGAGACATGATGCCAAAGCAGCATCTCACTATTGTATGGAGGAGATACAAGCTGTGGTAGATGAATGCAATATGGTTGGATTACCAGTTTGGTCTCATGCTGAAGGTTATGAAGGAGCTTTAAATTCATGTAAGGCAGGAGTTTCTGCTATAATCCATGGTCAGGAATTAAATGAAGAATGTTTAGAAATAATGAAGGAAAAGAATATAAGCTTTTGTCCAACCCTTCAATTCTTCTATCAGTGGTTTACAGTGTACGAGCCTCCCTATAGAAAAATTTTAGATGATTATGAGGGAGAGACAGTAGCTGAAAAGGAGCTAAATCGTATAATAAGTAATCTAAGAAATGCAAATAAAAAGGGAATAAGAATAACAGTAGGTTCAGATTCTTTCTGTAGTAGCTTAACTCCCTATGGAGAATATGCAATAACTGAAATGTATACTCTTTGTAAAGCTGGACTTACCAATATGGAGGTGATTCTAGCAGCTACAAAAAATGGAGCAGAAATGCTAAAAATTGATGATATAACAGGCACTTTGGAGTCAGGTAAGTTTGCTGATATTATTGTATTGAATGGAAATCCATTAAAGGATATTCATGATATAAGAAGTGGTAACATGCAGATAATTATGAAGGAAGGTACCTTTGTAAAGAAAAATATAAATTAATAGTTTAAAGAGTTGTCTTAAAATACACTAGATCTTAAATTGATGTTTATGTATCACTTCCTTAATGAAATGTGAATAAATATCTTAAAGAGTGCAAAATTTTAAGGCACTTTTCTTTTTTTGAAAAATATAATTACTTAGGTTTATTGAGCAACAAAGCACACTAACCCATTGAGAAATAGTTAAATATAGATATATATGAAGATTGTTATTAATTTATCATTAAAAAGTAATGGATTAAACAAAAATTAATGGAATATTGAGAGAATAAATCAATATATATATATCATATAAAAAATGGGGGGTGAGAATTTGATTAAATACATTCTAAAAAGACTAGGTATAAGTGTAGTAACTATATTTATAGTTATCACTGCGACATTTTTTTTTAATGAGATTAATGCCTGGTGGACCTTTTGATGGTGAAAAGCCACTACCGCCAGAAATAAAGGCTAGTTTAGAAGCAAAATATGGATTAGATAAATCTTTAGGCGAGCAATATTCTATGTATTTAAAGGACTTGCTTAAGGGGGATCTAGGTCCAAGTATGAGATACAAAGGAAGAGAAGTACAAGAAATAATAGGTTATTCTTTCCCGGCATCTGCTAAACTCGGTGGAGTAGCTGTGGCAATTTCCTTAATTTTCGGAATACTTTTAGGGATAATTGCTGCTCTTAAATATAATAAGTGGCCAGATTCAATATGTATGGTACTTGCTACACTGGGAGTTACATTGCCGAGCTTTGTTATAGCTACATTATTGATGTATGTATTTGGAGTTAAACTAAGCTTAGTTCCAATAACAGGTTTAGATAACTTAAAGAGTTATATTTTACCATCAGTAGCTCTAGCTGGATATTCCATAGCATTTATATCTAGACTTACAAGATCTAAACTTTTAGAAGTTTTGAAATCAGATTATATTAGAACTGCAAAGGCAAAAGGAGTTAATGGTAGAAGAATCATGTTTAAACATGCTCTTAGAAATACATTAATTCCTATAGTAACCTACGTAGGTCCATTGATTGCAGGGATATTAACTGGTAGTTTTGTAGTAGAAAAGATATTTGCTATACCTGGACTTGGAAGAGAGTTTGTAACTACAATAACAAATAGAGATTATACAACTATACTTGGAGTAACTATATTCTATAGTACACTTCTTATACTATGTAATTTAATTGTGGATATTATGTATGTAATTATAGATCCAAGAATTAAATTAGAAAATGTTGAAGCGTAGGAGGTGATGTTATGGAATTTAATGAAGAAATTAATGAAATTTTAGAAAAGGATTTTGTCTTTGTAGATGAAGGTAGTAAACAAAAGGATACAATAAATAGGCCAAGTGTATCTTATTGGAAAGATTCGTGGAGAAAACTTAAAAAAAATAAGTTAGCAATAGTAGGGCTTATCTTTGTTATTCTTATAACTCTAGGAGCTATATTTATTCCTTGGTTTTCTAAACATGATTATACGACAAATAACTTAATGCTTACTAACCAAGGACCGTCTGCAGAGCATTGGTTTGGAACAGATTCACTAGGAAGAGATTTGTTTGTAAGGGTTATGTATGGTGCTAGATATTCTTTAATAATTGGTTTTGTGGCATCTATACTTAATTTGGTTATAGGCATAGTATATGGTGGAATTGCTGGACTTATAGGTGGATGGTAGATAATATTATGATGAGAATTGTAGATATAATATCTTCTATACCTATGACAATATATGTAATATTATTAATGGTCATTCTTGAAAAAGGTGGTTTATTCAATATTATTGTAGCCTTGGCTATTTCTTATTGGATAGGTATGGCTAGAATTGTTAGGGCAGAAATACTTCAGCTTAAACAACAAGAATTTATTTTAGCTGCTAAAACTTTAGGAGCTCAAGGTAAGAGAATACTATTTAAACATCTAATTCCAAATTGTTTAGGTCCAATTATAGTAACTCTTACACTGCAAATACCAACTGCAATATTTTCAGAAGCTTTTTTAAGTTTTATTGGATTGGGATTAGTACCACCACTTGCATCATGGGGAACTTTAGCTAGTGATGCTTTATCTACTTTAAGATTATATCCGTATCAGCTTTTATTTCCGACGTTGGCTATATGTATAACAATTTTTTCATTTAATATGCTTGGTGATGGGCTTAGAGATGCTCTAGATCCAAAGATTAAAAAGTAGGGGGTGGAAGGATGAGTAATTTGTTAGAAGTAAATAATTTAAAAACATCTTTCTATACTCAATTTGGAGAAGTGCAAGCTGTAGGGGGAGTTTCATTTAATCTAGAACATGGTGAGGTTATGGGTATAGTTGGAGAATCTGGTAGTGGAAAAAGTGTTACAATGATGTCTATTATGAGGCTTTTAGATGATAATGGTAAAGTAAAAGAGGGGAAAGTAAGATTTGAAGATAAGGATATAGTATCTATCAGTGAGGAAGATATGTCTACCATAAGAGGAAATGACATATCCATGATTTTCCAAGATCCTATGACTTCTTTGAATCCGCTTATGACTATAGGAAATCAAATTATGGAGCCGCTTAGAATCCATAAGAAGATGACTAAAGAAGAAGCACATAAAAAAGCTGTAGAATTATTACACTTAGTTGGTATACCTAGTCCTGAAAGCAGAATGAAGCAATATCCACATGAGTTTTCTGGGGGTATGAGACAAAGGGTTATGATAGCTATGGCATTAACTTGTAATCCAAAGCTATTGATAGCTGATGAACCAACTACTGCACTAGATGTTACGATACAAGCACAAATTTTAGAGATAATGAAGGATATAAAGGAAAAATTAAATACATCTATAATTCTTATTACACATGATTTGGGAGTTGTTGCAGATATTTGTGATAATGTGAATGTAATGTATGGAGGTCTTATTATAGAACAAGGAACTGTAAAGGATATATTCTATAATTCTAAACATCCATATACTTGGGGTCTTATGGAAAGTGTTCCTAATCCTAATACCTTGGTAAGAGAAAGATTAAGACCTATAGATGGTCAACCACCAGATTTATTTAAACCTCCAAAGGGATGTCCATTTTATGTTAGATGTAAATATTCTATGGAAGTATGTAAAGAGCATAGACCTGAATATTATGAAATAACTCCAGGACATAAATCTGCTTGTTGGCTAAATGATAATAGGGCACCAAAGGTTGAAACTCCATTGAAGAGGAGGAAGGAAGATGAGTAGTATGGGGAAACTAATAGAAGTAAAAAATCTATGTAAATATTTCAATACTAAGAAATCAATTTTTAGTAAGAATAAAGGAATATTAAAGGCTGTTGATGGGGTATCTCTTCAAATAAAAAAAGGAGAGACTTTAGGCCTAGTAGGAGAATCAGGATGTGGTAAAACAACTTTAGGTAGGACTCTATTAAAATTATATAATCCTACTGCTGGAGAGATATTTTATGATAATGAAGAGATTGGTAAGCTAACTAATAAGCAGATGCTATCTTATAGAAAAAAGATGCAGATGATATTTCAAGATCCTTATGCATCGCTTAATCCACGGCTAACAGTTGGAGATATTATCGGTGAACCATTAGATATTTATAAAATATGTAAAGGCAAAGAAAGAGAAGAAAAAGTAAAGTATTTTTTAGATAAGGTAGGTCTTGATCAAAATCATTTAAATCGTTATCCACATGAGTTTTCAGGAGGTCAAAGACAAAGAATCGGAATAGCAAGAGCTCTTGCAGTTAATCCAGAGTTTATTGTTTGTGATGAACCTATTTCTGCCCTTGATGTATCAATACAAGCTCAGATAATTAATATGATTGAGGATTTGCAAAATGACTTTGGCCTAACTTACTTGTTTATAGCTCATGATTTATCCATGGTTAAGCATATATCCAATAGAGTTGGAATAATGTACTTAGGAAAACTAGTTGAAATAGCAGAGAGTAATGAGGTATATAGTAAACCAATTCATCCCTATACCAATGCATTACTATCTGCAATTCCAATTCCTGATCCAGATGAAGCTAAAAGAAGACAAAGAATAATTTTAGAGGGAGATATTCCATCTCCAATTGATCCTCCACCAGGATGTAGATTTAAATCTAGATGTAAATATGCAAAACAAATCTGTGGTGAAGAGGAGCCGATTTTAAAGGAAGTATCTCCTGGCCATTGCGTAGCTTGTCATTTATTTTAAAATAAATTAATTAATTTAATAAGGAGGTCAATGAATGAAGAAAACTAGAATAATGGCACTGATAATGACTGCAATAATGACAGGTACATTACTTTTAGGATGTACTAAGACTAAAGAAAATGAAGGAGAAAAACCTGGTGATGGCAATACGCCTGTGGTAGAAGAAACAGTAGAACAAAAAATAGTATATAATTTAGGTGCAGATCCTAAAACTATTGATCCACAACTAAATTCAGCAGTAGATGGTTCAACAATAATTCACAATGCTTTTGAAGGGTTAATGAGAGAGGATGAAAATTCTAAAATAGTACCAGGTACTGCTGAAAAGTATGAAGTATCTGACGATGGAACTGTATATACTTTCCATATAAGGAAGGATGCTAAATGGTCAGATGGAAAACCGGTAGTAGCTGGGGACTTTGAATATGCATGGAAGAGAGCATTAAATCCTAAAGTGGCAGCAGAATATGCATATCAACTTTTCTATATAAAAAATGGAGCTGCATACTATAATCAGGAAAAAGTAGGAGGTAAGGTTGCTACAGCAGAGGATGTAGGTGTAAAGGTTATAGATGATAACACCTTAGAAGTAACTCTTGAAGCTCCAGTTCCATATTTCTTATCATTGGCAGCTTTTCCAACTTATTTCCCAGTTAGAAAAGATATTATAGAAGGAAATGAAGAAAAGTGGACATTAAAGCCAGACACATATATATCTAATGGACCATTTAAGATGTCTGAATGGAAAGAAAAAGAAAGTATTACATTTGTAAAAAATGAAAATTATTGGGATGCTAAAAATGTAAAACTTGAAACATTAGAAGTAAAATTAATAGATGATCAAATAACTTATTTAAATGCCTTTAAGAGTGGGGAAATAGATGTAATAGAATCACCACCTCAGGCTGAAATTCCTACATTACTAGATGAAGGAACAGCAAAAATATATCCTTATTTAGGAACTTACTTCTATGTAATAAATGTATCAGACAAAGCTAAGGATGTAGACCCAAAAGCAGCTGAAGCATTAAGCAATCCTAAGTTCAGAAAAGCTTTATCACTAGCTATAGATAGACAACTAATAGTTGATAAGGTAGCTCAAGGTGGTCAAGCACCAGCAACTAGCTATGTTCCAGCAGGTATTCTTGATTCAATAGGAGAAGAGTTTCAAAAGGATTATTCATCAAAGGGTGCAAATATTGAAGAAGCTAAGAAATTGCTAGAAGAAGCTGGATATCCAAATGGAGAAGGAGCACCAACAATAACATTTACTTTTAATACAGATCAAGGTCATCAAAATATAGCTCAAGCAGTACAAGATATGTGGAAAACAAATCTTGGAATTAATGTAGAGTTGAAAAATGAAGAGTGGGCAGTATTCCAAGATACAAGGAATAATTTCCAATATTCTATGGCTAGACATGGATGGATAGCAGATTATAATGATCCGATGACATTCTTAGATATGTGGACAACTGGTAACGGACAAAATAATGCAGGATATTCAAATAAAGAATATGATAAGTTAATAGCTCAAGCTAAAGTAGAGTTAGATGACGCTAAGAGAACAGAATTATTACACAAAGCAGAAGATATTTTAATGGATGAATCACCAATTATACCACTATACTATTATACAAATGTATTATGTATAGACAAAAATGTTAAAGGAACCTATAAATCACCATTAGGACAAATGGAATTTAGAGATGCTTATGTAGAGTAGTTAAATAAATAAAAAGAACTTTAAAATCAAAATGCTATCTCAAAAGAAATTTTGAGATAGCATTTTAAAAGTACTTTACAAAATAAATTAATTGTGATATTATTTAAAAAAATGAAATGTAGAAAGCGTTGAAGAGAAGAAGTAAAATTAATGTATCTTTACAGAGAATTCCCCATAAGCTGAGAGGGGGAAGAGTAAGTTGATTTGAATAACATCTCTGAGCAGTGCTCCGAAAGATAACAACCAGTAGGCAGTACCGGATCTGCACCCGATATAGTGCTAGAGTATAATCAATTTGCATTAATTGACGTACTTGAAGAGATTGTTATTGAAAAGTAGCAATGAATTAAGGTGGTAACGCGTGAGTAGTACTCTCGTCCTTTTATATTTTTATATAGGGATGAGAGTTTTTTTATTATATATAAATAAAAAAGATAAAGTATGGGCCCATAAAACTTTATCAACTCTTTAACTTTAAACTTAAAATCTAAGGAGGAATTATTATGAAGATAGAAGGAATTGTTATTCCGAAAGGATATAAATCTAATGCCACATTAATTGAAACAGAAGTACACATAAAGAAGATAAAAGATTTTTTTGAAAGGACTTTATCAGAAAGTCTTAGCTTGACTAGAGTTTCAGCTCCACTGTTTGTAGACTCTCAAAGTGGATTAAATGATAATTTAAATGGAGTTGAGAGACCGGTAGTATTTGACTTGCTGGCTACAGGAGAAAATGTTGAAATAGTACACTCCTTAGCAAAATGGAAAAGAATGAGTCTTCATAGATACAATTTCCAAGTTGGAGATGGATTATATACAGATATGAATGCTATAAGAAGAGATGAAGAGCTAGACAATTTACATTCAGTTTATGTAGACCAATGGGATTGGGAAAAGGTAATAAAAAAAGAAGATAGAAATGAAGAATATTTAAAAGATATTGTAAGAAAAATCTATAAGGTATTTAAGAAAACTCAAGAATTTGTTGATAAAAATTTAATGAAGGTAGAAAATCCTTTACCAAATGAAATACATTTTATAACTACCCAGGAGCTAGAAGACATTTATCCAAACTTTACTTCTAAGGAAAGAGAAGATGAAATTTGTAGGGAGTTTGGCGCTGTATTTATAATGAAAATAGGTGGAGCGTTAAAATCGGGAGAAAAGCATGATGGTAGGAGTCCAGATTATGATGATTGGAATTTAAATGGAGATATATTATTTTGGTATCCTTTATTAGATAGGGCTGTAGAACTTTCATCAATGGGAATAAGAGTAGATGAAAAAGCCCTTGATTATCAATTAACAGTATCAGGTAATGATAACAGAAGATGTCTAGATTTTCATAAGAGATTATTAGCAGGAGAACTTCCATATACAATTGGAGGAGGAATAGGTCAATCAAGAATATGCATGTTTTTTTTAAACAAAGCTCATATTGGGGAAGTTCAAGCTACTACATGGGATGAAAAAAATATAAAAATTTGTAAGGAAAATAATATAAATTTACTTTAATTCATAAGTGGATTTGTATATTTAATTTTTATATGATAAAGAAATGAATCATGATAAATTTAATTATTAAAGTGCGTATTAATTTAAAAATAGTTAAAAGTGAGGCTATCTTAGAATATTATTTTATTATTCTAAGATAGCCTCACATATTAATATGTAAATTAGTTAGATTTATACTAACAATAATCTATATTTTTAATTATTAAGTTAAATATATAAAATGACAAAAAACACTAGCCATATATATGGAAGTGTGGTAATATAAATTCTATGTTAAAAGTACAGACTACCCCATATTATTTATGGGGTAATTCTTATTATACAAATGTATAGATTAAAAGTCAATAGTAAATTAATAAAATATAAAAATAAATTGTATGGGAGAAGATAACATGAATAGTAAGTATATTTTTGTAACAGGTGGAGTAGTTTCATCCTTAGGAAAGGGTATTACAGCAGCATCTTTAGGTAGACTTTTAAAAAATAGGGGATTAAATGTTACAATACAGAAGTTTGATCCATACCTAAATGTAGATCCAGGAACAATGAGTCCATATCAACATGGAGAAGTATTTGTTACTGATGATGGTGCTGAAACTGATTTAGACTTAGGACATTATGAAAGATTTATTGACGAAAATTTAAGCAAAAGTAGCAATGTTACTACCGGTAAAATTTATTGGTCAGTCATATCTAAAGAAAGAAGAGGAGAGTATTTAGGTGGAACTGTTCAAGTAATACCTCATATAACTAATGAGATAAAAGAAAGAATATGTAGGGTAACAAAGGAAAAGTCAGTAGATGTAGTAATAACTGAAATTGGTGGTACTGTAGGAGATATTGAATCCTTACCATTTTTGGAAGCTATAAGACAAATTCAGTATGAAGTAGGTAAGGAAAATGTGTGTTTTATACATGTGACTTTAGTACCTTATCTAGGAAAAGCTGGTGAATTAAAAACAAAGCCAACTCAACATTCAGTTAAGGAATTAAGAAGTATAGGAATTCAACCAGACATAATAGTTTGTAGAGCTGAAAAGGAAATATCAGATGAATTGAAGGCAAAAATAGGTTTATTTTGTAATTTAGAAGGTAAAAATGTAATACAAAATCTAGATGCAGAGCACTTATATGAAGTACCTTTAATGTTACATAAGGAAGGTCTAGATAGGTTAGTATGTGAAAGATTAAATCTAGAATGTACGGATATTGATAATTCACAATGGATTAGTATGGTTAATAAAATTAAAAATTTAAATGAGAAAATTAAGATTGCTTTAGTTGGTAAATATGTAGAACTACATGATGCGTATATCTCTGTAGTTGAGGCTTTAAGTCATGGTGGATATGCTAATGATTGCATAATAGAAATGAAATGGATAAATGCAGAAGAGGTAGCAAGAGATAACTCGGATGAAATTTTTTCAGATGTGAATGGGATATTAGTACCAGGGGGATTTGGAGATAGAGGAATAGAAGGCAAGATTGAAGCTGTAAGATGGGCAAGGGAGAATAAAAAACCCTTATTTGGAATATGTTTAGGTATGCAATGTTCAGTTATAGAGTTTGCTAGAAATGTACTTGGATATGAAGGAGCTAATAGTTCTGAGATTGACCCAAATACCAAATATCCAGTAATAGATTTAATGGCAGATCAACAAGAAATTGAAAACTTAGGTGGTACTATGAGACTTGGTTTATATCCATGTAAACTAGACCAAAATTCAATAGTGGCTAGTGAATATGATGAAATATTGGTAAATGAAAGACATAGACATAGGTATGAATTTAATAATAAGTTTAGAGAAGAAATAGTTGAGAAAGGTATGAATATCACTGGGACAAGTCCCGATGATAGATTGGTAGAAATTGTTGAAATAAAAGATCATCCGTGGTATGTATCAGTGCAATTTCATCCAGAATTGAAATCAAGACTTAATAATCCTCATCCTTTATTCAAAGGATTTATAAGAGCTGCAATTAGAGATAAGGAAAGTAAATAATATAAATAATATAAATAATATAAGAAGCATTTTTCTAGAATATTAACTAATATCTATAAATTTGATAGCAGTTCAATAGAAAGATGCCTTTTATTATTTATTTAAAGAGCTTTAATAAGTATAAAACCATACATATACAAGTATAATAGGATTATGATTTATTTGTTACAATTCAATTGAGAATAATTATCAAAAACTATTGACAATAATGTGAAGATTCGATATTATTTAATTGAGAATAATTTTCAATTAAGGAGGATGTGTTATGAAAATAGTTTATTGGTCAGGTACAGGTAATACAGAGAAAATGGCAGAATTAATTGCTAAAGGAATCAGAGAAGAAGGGAAAAATGCAGAAGTAATCAATGTTGCTAATGCTAACAGTGGCATCTTTGATGATGAAGATATAATAATACTAGGATGCCCATCTATGGGAGATGAAGTATTAGAAGAATCTGAGTTTGAACCTTTTATTGAAGAGGTATCTTCAAAAATATCTAAAAAGAAAGTAGTTTTATTTGGATCCTATGGTTGGGGTGATGGAAAGTGGATGAGAGATTGGGAAGATAGAATGCTTTCTTATGGATGCGAAATAAAAGAGGACTGTTTAATAATTTGTGGCGAACCAGAAGATGAAGATGAATGTATAGATTTTGGTAAAAAAATAATACTTTTATAGGTAGGTAATGAAAATGACATGTTTAGAATTTTATAATAAGTTAGAATCTATGAATGGTGAAGAATATATTAAAAACTTTTTAGTTTATAGTACTTCATTGGTGATTGCAAAGGTTAAACCAGCTGCTACTATTACTTTTAAAAAATATAATAGAGATTTATATAGTAACTGGGGTTCAATGGGAAAAGCATTTATTCAAAGTATAGGTCTTGACTTTATAGAGCTAAGAGAATCTGATGATTCAATTGTAGTATTAATTTATAATCAGAGTTTACTTGAAAAATATATAGGTAAAGAAGAAAATAAAGAGTTTTTAATAGGTCTAGGCTATTCAGAAAATGGAACTATTGTAGAATATTTAAATGTGTTAAAAAATAGATATAAAGAATTTAACTGTCCACATGAATTAGGTATTTTTTTAGGAATACCAATTAATGACGTGAAAGATTTTATGAACTGTAATGATAAGAAGTGTTTATTGTGTGGATATTGGAAAGTGTATAATGACTGTATATCAGCTCAAAGAATTTTTCAATCTTATGATCAGGTTAAGGAATATACAGTAAATTCTATATTTAAAGGAATTGAAGGAAGTACTTTAGTGCAAAGTATAGAAAATAATTTTAGTTTTTATGGGTAAGGCAAAAGTAGCGATGAATAAAAAAACAGAGTGTGTAAACTCTGTTTTTTTATTTAAATGTTTAAGCAAGGCCTAGAAATCGAACTAGAGTTGTTATCGTAAAACAAATTACAATACCTGTTATGGTAGGAATTGCAAAGGAAATGGCGGTCCATTTAAAGCTTTGAGTTTCCTTTTTTATAGTTAAACAAGTTGTACTACATGGCCAGTGCATTAAAGAAAATAACATTACATTTAATGCTGTGAGCCATGTCCAGCCATTTGAAGTCAGAAGCTGTCTTAGTTGAATTAGACTATCAAATTCCAATAAACTTCCAGTGGCTGTATAGCTCATAATAATAATAGGAATTACAATTTCATTAGCAGGAAAACCAAGTATAAATGCCATTAATATATAACCATCTAAGCCTATTAAATTGGCGAAGGGATTTAAAAAATTAGCACAATGAGCCAGTAGACTAAAGTTTCCAATTGTAATATTAGCCATTATCCAAAGAACTAATCCAGCAGGTGCTGCTACAACGACTGCTCTACCTAAAACGAATAGAGTTCTATCCAATATAGAGCGGATTATTATTTTACCCACTTGTGGTTTTCTATAAGGGGGAAGTTCTAGAGTAAAGGATGATGGTACTCCTTTAAGTATAGTTTTAGATAGAATTTTGGAAATCATTAAGGTCATAAATACTCCTAATAGGATTACACATGTTAGAATTAATGAAGATATAATAGATTGTGATGGTCCAACAAAAGTGCCAGCAAAGAACATGGTGATTATAGCAATTAAAGTTGGAAAACGTCCATTACAAGGAACAAAATTATTTGTAATAATTGCAATTAGCCTTTCTCGAGGGGAGTCTATAATTCTGCATCCAATTATTCCTGCTGCATTACAGCCAAATCCCATGCACATAGTAAGAGCTTGTTTTCCGCATGCACAGCTTTTTTTAAAGAAGTTATCTAAATTAAAAGCTATTCTAGGTAAATATCCTAAATCTTCAAGAAGTGTGAATAATGGAAAAAAAATAGCCATTGGAGGAAGCATTACAGCAATAACCCAGGCTAAGGTTCTGTAAATTCCTTTTATTAGAACACCTTCTAGCCACCAGGGTGCACCTAAACCTAGTAAAAATACACTAAGTTTATCTTCAATCCAGAAGAGTGCAGTAGATAAAAGGGATGAAGGGTAATTAGCACCTGTAATTGTTATCCAAAAAACAACACATAAAAGTAAAATCATTATAGGTATTCCATATATTTTAGATGTAAGAATTCTATCAATTTTTCTATCAGTAATATTATATTTATAATTCTCTTTTGTAACCACTTTCATGCTGATTTTTTCGGCTTTACTTACTAAAGTAGTTACTAATATATCCCTAAAATGTTCTCCCGTTATGTTATAAGTAGTTAAAAGGTTAGTTGCTTCTAGTAACTTTTCTTTAATTATTTCATTATTAAACATGTTAATATTTAAATATTTATTCAAGGATTGAATTAGACTAGGGTCATTTTCTAATAATTTTAAAGAAATCCATCTAGGGTTAATTTTAGAATCTATATTTTTTAGAGCTATTTTTACTTCTGGTTCTATTAGTGAGATAGAATCTTCTAAAACTTTATCATACTTAATTTTAATAGGATTTATAGGCACTTCATTATTTGTGAGATTATATACTATATCCATTAATTCTTTAAGACCATATCCTGTGGTAGCGCTAGTACCTACAGTAGGAACACCGAGAAGTAAGGAAAGTTTTGTTAAGTCTACATTAATTCCTTTTCTTTTAGCTTCATCTAGTAGGTTTACACATATTACTACATTGTTAGTTATTTCTATAGTTTGAAGTGCTAAGTTTAAGTTTCTTTCTAGACAAGTAGCATCAAGGATAACTATAGTGGCATCAGGATTACCGAAACAGATAAAGTCTCTAGCAACCTCTTCTTCTACAGAATTAGCCATAAGGGAGTAGGTCCCAGGTATATCAACTAGTATAAAGGATTTATCCTTGTGAGTATATCTACCTTGTGCATTGGATACTGTCTTTCCAGGCCAATTTCCAGTGTGTTGGTTAAGTCCAGTTAAGCTATTAAAAATTGTGCTCTTGCCTACATTGGGATTACCAGCTAGAGCAATTATTTTATCTGAGGGGGAAGCACGATCTATATTAAGTTCTTTTTCTAGAGCGCTAACTCCGGTAGATTGATTAGTTAATCCCATTAAAAAACCTCCTATAATAAATTATTGTATTATTTAATCTTATATAATTATGAAAAGTTTAGGGTAAGCATAGATTGTATTACGTAATGTCTAGTAATAGGCTTCAGATGAAGTTACTATTCTATCTGAAGCCTATAATGTTTTACAAATAAGAATAAAACTAATATATTTTTATTCTTATAATGAAATGCTTTAGTAGGCTTACCACATTAAAGTGCTTCAACTAATATGTTAGAAGCATCTTCCTTACGAATTGCTATTACTGCTCCACGAATCAAATAAGCTACAGGATCACCAGAAGGACTTTGATTAAGAACTTCTATTTCTGTATTTGATATAAGTCCAAGATCAAGCATTCTGCGTCTTATAGATCCACTAGAGGTAAGGGTTTTTACTTTGCATTTTTTGCCCATAGATAAATCTGTTAAGGGTAATATTTTAGATGACTCTATATAAACATTTGAATTTTTATTCATACTGTTAATCTCCTTTTAAACTTTTTGTATTTATAATTAATTAAGTAAGTTATAGTACTTCTAATTATTTTTAATTAATCATATATTTAACTAGTTAGAGTAGGGAAAAAATCTTTCCCTACTCTAACATATGATTATTTATATATTCATGATACTATTTTAAAAATACTATTAAAAAATAAAGTAGAAATATTTAATAGTTTTTAATTATTTATATTTTAGTGTTTATAATCTAAATAAATATGTAATAGAAATGGAAGGTCGAAAATTTGTTAAGGAACAAAATATAATTTATAGAATATGGAGGATAAAGTAAGTGGATAAAAAGTTTTATACAGTTAGAGCATATGAGCAGAAGCTATTTGATGATAGATTAATCACTGCATCCATGGAAGATTATGTAGAAATGCTTTATAGATGCACTATGGAGGGTGAGGATTATATAAGACTTAATAAGCTGTCTGCAATGTTAAATGTTAGGGATTCTTCAGCCTCTAAGATGATGCAGAAGCTTGGCAAGTTAGGTTTGATTGATTATGAAAAGTATGGAATTATAAGACTTACTGCTCTTGGTATAAAGGTAGGTAAATATCTTTTATGCAGACATAATACAATAGAAAGATTTTTGAAATTTTTAGGCTCTGATAGTGATATACTCATAGAAACAGAGTTAATTGAGCATGTGATAGGTAGTGATACTGTAGAGAATTTGAATATATTTAATTGCTTTATAGAAGATAATAAAAATATTTTAGATGAGTATAGAACATTTAGAGAAAAGTACTACAAAAATGAAGATATTGAGAAAATATAAAAAGCTACCTAAACGCTATAGCTTTAAGGTAGCTTTGTAAAGTTTATCTAATTATATATTTTAAGATTTAGGAAGTTTAATTATTACCTTGAATAAGTCTCCGTCACATTTCACTTTAAGAGTGCCTTTATGGAGTTCTATAATAGTTTTAGAAATAGCAAGACCTAAACCAGAACCATCTATTGTAGAATTTCTAGATTTATCGCCTCTAACAAATCGTTCAAGAATATCATCTTCATTAAAATCTAAATCATATTTTGATATATTTTTTACTATTATCTCACATTCCTTTTCACATTCTATAACTTCAAGATAAATCCTAGAGTTTTCAAGTGAATATTTTATAGCATTGCATATTAAGTTATCCATAACTCTTGAAATTCTAGCACCATCTAGGTGTAGGTGACAATCTTTAATTGCAATTACTTTAAAGGCAAGATTCTTATTTTCGCCTAAAAAACTTAGTTCTCCTAGGCTCTGATGAATTAGTTCTACAATATCTACATCACTTTTATTTAAAATAATTTGTCCAGAGTTCATTTTTGACATTTCAAATAAGTCTTCAACAAGCTTTTTTAGTTTAGTTGATTTATTGTCTAGAATGGTAACATAATCTTTTATTTCGCTTTTATCAAGGGATTCATCTTTAAGTATATCTACATAATTTACTATAGAAGTTAGTGGAGTTTTTAAATCGTGAGATACATTAGTTATAAGTTCAGTTTTTAACTTCTCACTTCGAATTCCTTCTTCAACTTTCTTGTTATAGCTTACTTTTAAATTGTTTATTTCCATTGCTAAGTTGGATAAATTACCAAGATTTTTAGCATTTATATCTACATCCATATCTCCATCTTCAATTTTTTTAAGATATTTGATTAAGTTATTCTTATTATATATGCTTTCTAAATATCTAACACATGTACTTGCTATAGTAATAAAGAAAGTTGATTTTATAAGAAAACTATTAAGATTCCTGTTGAAGTAAAAAAAGTAATCATTAGAATTAAACACATAGGATAGTGGTAAATATATTACCCAAAATATTAAAAGTCCTAATAGTGTAGTATCGAAAAATAAGTTTCTAAATACATCCTTAATACTTACAAAAAAAATATTAATAGATTTTATTAACCTAAAAATAAGTAGATTGTTAAAATTATTTACATATTCCTTTATTCCAAAGGTTTTAATACAAAAAAAGTGTTTAATTATTATAATTATAAATATGATTAATAAAGGAATAGAAAAATAAAATCTAAGTCTTATTGAGTTTGCCATACTACTATATTTAGCACCACGAATAAAGTAAAGTTCCTCTAATTCAGCATTAGGAGAGGTATATGCACCATTATAGTAACCTTGTGGAGCTGAATAATGGGATAAATTATTAGAACTATAAACTATCACATCATCTTCTTTAGATAACTTTATTAATGCATCTTTAGGTGGAAGTTCATTGAAGGGATAATCTGAAAACCAAGTTCTATTAGAAAACCACCTATTATTAGTTTTATCAATCAGTAAAACTCCAATATCACCAGTAAGAGAAGCTTCTAAGGAGTTTTGTATAACTTTTGCATCTTCATCAGTTTTACAATAGAGAATTTTTGAAAATCCTTCTGTAACACTTAGTAAATTTTCTCTGAAACTGATGACATCATTTTGTAGCATTTCATTCTTAAAAGTTTTTTCGTTAATAATAGCAGTTCCATAAAAACTATATCTATTGGTATAATTATCATAATCATATAGAGTTATTTGAAGAAATTTTGGAAGAACAGTTATACCTATAATAAAAACTATCAGTATTTCAATTAAATTTATATTTTCGTTAGAGGCATTAATCCATTTTTTAATTAATTTTTTTATAGTAGAATTCAAGTTTTAACCCTCCTTTAACTATGATTTTCAATTTTATATCCGACTCCCCAGACAACTTTTATATATTCTGGATCTTTAGAATTAATTTCAATTTTTTCACGCATTCTTCTAATGTGAACAGTTACTGTATTCTCACTATGGTAAAATGGAGCTTTCCATACATTTTCATATATTTCTTTTATAGAAAAAACTTTACCGGTATTAGAAGCTAGTAATAGTAATATTCCATATTCTGTAGCTGTCAGTTTCACAGGTTCACCCCTTAGGGTTACAGATTTTAGGGTTGTATCAATAATTAAGTCTTTAATTACAATTTTATCTTTTAAATTTACATTTTCTATATCAAGAGGTTTTTCATATCTTCTTAATTGAGATTTAACTCTAGCTATAAGTTCAAGATGATTAAAAGGTTTAGTTATATAATCATCAGCACCACTATTTAATCCAATAATCTTATCAAGATTTTCAGATTTAGCAGATAGAATTATTATGGGTATATTTCTATTTTCTCTAATTTTTAAACATGTTTTTATACCATCAAGTTTTGGCATCATTACATCTAATAATATTAAATGAATCTTTTCTTCTTCTAAAATCTGAAGAGCTTCAATTCCATCATAGGCCTTTAACACGTTTAATCCTTCGCGTTTTAAATATATTTCTATAGCATTACATATTTCAACTTCATCATCTACTACTAAAATATTGAAATTTGACATACTATTGAGCACCACCTTTTATTTCTAAACATTTTTATGATTTACAATTAATATTTTACAACATAATTACACAAAAAGTATTAAAACTTTATTACTAATTATAATAACTATACTTTTAACTAAAAAAAAGAATAACTTATAGATAATTTTAACTTAATAAATTATCTATAAGTTATACATTGAAGTTGATACTAAAAAAATAAAAATAAAATCAAATTTATATTTATATAGTGATATTTAACAGTTATATAGCCCAATTACCATCTATAAAAATAGGAGTTTTTGAATCATCAAAGCCAATTCCAGTAATATTTAAATCAGAAGTTCCTATCATGAAGTCAACATGAGTCAAAGAGTCATTGCCGCCTAGAGCTAACACTTCTTCAGTAGTTTTGTTTGATCCATCTTTCACACATAAGTTATATGCTTTACCTAAGGCTAAGTGACATGAAGCATTTTCGTCATATAGAGTGTTAAAGAAAACTATATTGGAATTTGAAATAGGGGAGTTAAATGGAACTAAAGCAACTTCTCCAAGGAAATGAGATCCTTCATCGGTTTCAATTAATGACTTTAAGGACTCATAGCCTTCTTTAGCTTCAAAATCAACAACTCTACCATCTTTAAAGGTGAGAGAGAAGTTATTAATTAGGTTGCCTCCATAGTTTAGAGGTTTTGAGCTAAAGACCTTACCATTAACTCCTGTTTTCTTTGGCATTGAAAAGATCTCCTCTGTAGGCATATTTGCAATAAATTCTATACCCTCTGGAGTGTATTCTGCACCACCTATCCATAGGTGATTATCCACAAGCTCTAAATTTAAGTCTGTACCTAGAGAGTTGGTGTAGTGAAGACATTTAAAGCTTTTCTCATTAAGGTAGTTTATTTTTTCAATTAAATTTTTCTTGTGATACTCCCAAGCTTTAACTGGATTTTCTTGATCCACACGTACTATATTAAATATGTTTTCCCATAGTTTATTTATTGCTTCATCCTCAGAAAGGTTAGGGAATACTTTAGTTGCCCAACCTTTAGTTGGTAGAGCTATTATAGACCAAGAATTTTTATTACTCATAAGTCTTTCGCTAAATTCTCTTGTAGCTATGCTAGAAGATTTTTGTGCAGCTGCAATTTTTTTAGGATCTACATCTTTTAGTAGTTCAGGATTTGATGCACTTATACTTAAAAAGCAAGCTCCTTCTTTAGCATAGGTGAGCATGGATTCTTTCATCCAATCTGGATATGATTCAAAAACATCTATAGGGGAGTTGAGATATTTGAGTTTAGCACATTCTTCATCACTCCAATGAACAACAACTTCTTTTGCACCAATTTTATAGGCCTCATCAACAATCATTCTCGTGAAATTAACGCATTCTACAGGTGATTTTATAACAAGAATTTGATTAGGCTGTACGTTTACACCAATTGATACACTAAGCTTTGCATATTTTCTTAATAACTCATCATTTATTTTCATATACTCAGATCCTCTCTTTAATAATTGCGTAATAATTTAAAATTATTCTAATAAAGTAAATTCTTAATTTATTTTTATTATATATGTAAAATTATTAAATTTCTATATAAAGTTATTTTATACTGTAGGTTTTTATGTTATCCGTATACGAAAAAAATATCATAGATTATAACTAGAAATGATTAAAAAAAATATAATTTCGAAGTATTTACATTTATTTTTCATAGTTATTATAAATCAACAAAAATGAGCATAAAAATAAGTATAACATATTTTAGGAGGATATATGGATAAATTAATTTATTTAAATCATCTTGCAAAAGTATTTTCTAATAATTTCCATCTAGAAATAAATAAGAGTCTAATGAATAAAAGGATAGATATTTATGGAGTTTGGAATATGAAATTTGGAAGAAACTTTATTTCTAGAAATAAAATAATTGATGAATATGAGTGTAATGAACATTGTTTGGTAGTAAGTGAAGATAGAGTTGATGAGAAATTTTTAGATGATTTTATAAATTATCTTAAGAAATGCACGTTAAGTCTAGTTAATCCACACAAGAATCATAAAACTACCTACATAACTGGAATACTTGTGACAAAAAACATAAATGATGAAGATATTATGAGAAAAATTAAAAGATTTAATTATACTAAGAATTATAGAATGAGTTTCTATGGTTGGAGTATTTTAAGGCTTATTGCAGTAGATTTGAATAATGGTAAAATATATCATAATAAAATATCAATAGATATAGTTGACAGTTTATCCTTTGATAAGATTAATATAATTTAATCTATAATGGGCATTTTCTTTGTTTAATATAACTTAGTTAAAAATAAGGTTTATAATTTTATGACCTTGTTTTAAATATAAAGGGGTTTTGATATGAATTCATTAGCTTTATTATTAATTTGCATAGCTATATTTATTGTAGCATATGTGACTTATGGAGCCTTTCTTGCTAAAAAATTTGGGATTGAACCCAAAAGAAAAACTCCAGCACATACACTAAGGGATGATGTAGACTATTGTCCAACAAATTCAAAGGTATTACTAGGACACCATTTTTCATCTATAGCTGGAGCAGGTCCAATCACAGGACCTATCCAAGCAGCTATATTTGGATGGTTACCTGTATTATTGTGGATAATCATAGGAAGTATCTTTATAGGTGGAGTTCATGATTTTGGATCATTAGTTGCATCTGTGAGGCATGATGGGAAAACAATAGGTGAAGTTATTAAAGTAAACATTGGAGAGAAAGGGAAAAAATTATTTAATATATTTGGATGGGTCACAATTGTATTGGTAGTAGCAGCCTTTACAGATATTTGTGCATCTACCTTTGCTTTTGATCCTGCTATTCCAGAAAATTTGATGGGTGCTCAAGCTGGAACAGCATCTATGCTATTTATTATATTAGCAGTAGTTTTTGGATTTAGTGTTTATAAAAAAGGTGCTAAGTTATCAGTAGCTTCAGTAATAGGGATAGTGCTATTATTATTTTGTATTTATATAGGATATATATTTCCAATTATTAAGTTGTCAAAGCTTGGATGGCAAATATTATTACTAATATATATTTTCTTAGCATCTACATTACCTGTTTGGTTATTATTACAACCAAGAGATTATTTATGCTCATTCCTACTATACGGAATCATTATAGGTGCTCTGCTTGGAATAGTAATAAAAAGACCTGCTATGGAATTAGCTGCTTTTAATGGTTTTAATATGGGTGGAAAAACTCTATTCCCATTCTTGTTTGTAACTGTTGCTTGTGGTGCTATTTCAGGTTTCCATTCTCTTGTGAGCTCAAGCACCACATCTAAACAGATTGATAAAGAAGAGCCGGATGCTAAACTTATAGGATATGGTTCTATGTTAATTGAAGGTATAGTAGCTGTTATAGCTCTCATAGCTGTAGGCTATGTAACCAAAGCAGAAGGTACACCTGCTGTTATATTTGCAAATGGTGTTGCTAATTTTATGAGTGGATTCGGAATACCTCAACAAGTAGGTATAGTGTTTGTTACTTTATGCTTTTCAGCTTTTGCTCTTACAAGCTTAGATACAGCTACTAGGATTGGAAGATATATTTTACAAGAGTTATGTGAGGGAAAAGGGGGTAAAAAGAATATTATTAGTAAAAATATGTATATATCAACTGGAATAACTGTTTTATCTTCCTTTGGTTTAATCCTTTATGGATATAATAAGATATGGCCAATATTCGGGTCCGCTAATCAACTTTTAGCAGCTCTTGCACTTTTAGCCATAACAGCATGGCTTACTAAGAGTGGAAAGAAAGCTTTAGTAACAATTATCCCCATGGTATTAATGTTTATTGTAACATTAGCTGCTTTAGGTCTATTAATTAAAGATTATATTTTCTCATCAACTCCGAATTATATATTAGGTATAATTGCACTAATACTATTAATTCTTGCTATAGTTTTAATAATTGAAGCGTATAACACATTAGTACGAAATAAAAATTCAAAGAAAAATGTTAATAAGACTATATTAAAGTAGTTAGCATATTTTATAGAAAATAAAAAGTAATATCTATAATAAAAGAGCCTATTTATAAATTAATTAATAGACTCTTTTGTTATGGTATAATAGAATATTTATTATGTGACGATATAAATATATAATAAAATTTTGTTGTCAAATTACGTAAAGGTTGCATAAGAGTATTTCATATGGAGAATATTTATGTTATAAATAAATATGAATAATGAATTTAATAGGATATATAACGACAAATTACTAACACAATTCATTAATGGAATGAATAAGTTTACAATGGATTTATCCGATGACTATCAGCTCTAATACTCCCACTTTTTAGAGTGGAGTTAAGAGCTGGTACGCCCCTGGATAACGATTTCTAAGCTTCGGAGAAGCTAAGAACTCAGTTAATCCGATGACTATCAGTTCTAATACTCCTTCTTTTTTAGAGTGGAGTTAAGAGCTGTTACGTCCCTGGATAACGATTTCTAAGCTTTGGAGAAGCTAAGAACTCAGTTTATTTAAGGTATAAAAGTTTTCCAAATATAAGGAGGTGAACTTTAGTAAGTACAGTACTTATTAGTACAAACTTCTAAAGTTATTTATGTTTAAGGAACATATAGATGAAAATAAAGAGCAGATTATAAAAGATTTAATAGAATTAGTAAAAATAAGAAGTGTGGCTTCTCATAAAAAGCCTAATATGCCTTTCGGGGAAGAAGTTCACAAGAGTCTTAGGTTTGTGTTAGACAAAGCTAAAGATATGGGATTTAAAAGTCAAAGCTTTTGCGGATACTGTGGTCAAGTAGATGCTGGATGTGGTGATTATACAATTGGTGTTTTATGTCATGTAGATGTGAACGAAGAAGGAGCAGGGTGGACAAAACCCCCATTTTCAGGAGAAATTTATGATGGTAAGATATATGGACGAGGTATTGTAAAGGCAAAGGCACCTTTAATAGCTTGTCTATACGCTATGAAATTCTTAAAAGATGAAGATTTAATTCCAGAAGGAAAAAAAATTAGAATGATTGTGGGGGCGGATAAGGAGACTGGAATAAAAAGCATAAACTATTATAAGGAATATGAAGTAGCTCCAGATATAGGGTTTACTCCAGACGGTGTATTTCCTGTAATATATGGAGAAAAGGGTATAATAAATTTCGATCTTCATATGGAATTTTCAGGTGGCTTTGATGCGCCTATCAATATAGTACAAATAGTTGGAGGACAAAGTATAGATACTGTACCGTCTAAAGTTAGTATTATACTTAGTTGTGAAGATATATTTAAAGATAAAATTGAAACGGAGCTAAAAAAGTTTTCAAAACTTCAAAACATAAAATATGAAACTATAAGTCAAAATAAACTTATGAATATAGAATTTATAGGTAAGGAAGCTGATAGTAACAATCCGGATAAAGGAGTAAATGCAATATCCTATGGACTTAAGTTCCTTGAGAATTTTGAAGAGTTTATTGATAAAAGAGAATTTGTTCATGAATATAATAGATTAATTTCTACTTCATACAATGGAGAAAAAATAAATTGTAAATTACAAGATGAAGATTCTGGTAACTTTACTTTTAATGTGAGCACCATAAATTTAACTAGTGATAGAGTTGATATAAAGGTTAATATCAACTATCCTATATCATATGTATATAGTGATGTATTAGAATTAGTTAAAGATGGTTTTAAGTATTCTTCTCTTAAAATAAAAAATCTAAGTCATCTAAGGTCAGTTTCCTTTTCTAAGGATAGCTTTGTAGTAAAAAAACTTATGAAGGCTTATAGAGAAGTTACTGGTGATGAAGAATCACAGCCTTACGTAAGTTCAAAAGGAACCTATGCAAGAGTCTTGAGTAACCTGGTATCCTTTGGACCTATACTTCCTAGAAATGAGGGGTTAGATTATGCAGTTGATGAGTTTATTACTTTGGATGAATTTATGGATTTAGTAGAAATATATGCTAGGGCTATATATGAACTATTGAAATAAAATTTGAAATTGTTGAAAGAGGTGGAGGATATTAAGAAAAAAAACATACTATTGCTTATAACTATTTTCTGGATTAGTTTTATATTTTATATGTCATCTCAACCAGCGGTGGAATCTTCAAGTTCTAGCTCTAGAATAGTAAATGTTATATTAAGTATTTTTAAATTAGATGAATCTAAGGAAGAAGTATTGACTGTGATAGTTAGGAAGGGAGCTCATTTTACAGAATATTTCATTTTGGGTGGTTTAGTTACCGTTACTTGTGGAGCTTTCAATAAGAAGAAAAATAACTCTTTTATTCTATTATCTTGTGTATTAGTAGCTTTAAGCGATGAGTTCTTGCAGAGTTTTATTGTAGGTAGGAGCTCTGAAGTAAGAGATGTACTAATTGATTTTAGTGGTGTAGTTACATTCTTTATAGTAAACTATATAGCTACCCATATAAAAATAGTGAAAAGAGGACAATTTTATGAATAAGTTTAAATTATACCACATGTTTGTGTACATAGGATGGTTTGCTATTATATATTATTGTATTTTAAAGATATTTAACTTCCGTATAGCCTTTGCAGGGTTCTGGTTAATAGTAGCTATATTGAGTTATATAACTCATTGGATTTTAAAAAATAATCTTTTAGAAAATTCCTGGGGAAAAATATTAACTGCACTTGTTTCTATAGGTCTTATAATTTTTTTTGTATTGGAAGGATTAATTATATATACTGGCACTATTGAGGATAACCGTATTACAGATTATGTTTTAGTATTAGGCGCTGGAATAAATAAGGAACAAATATCTAAATCTTTACGTTTTAGGCTAGATAAAGCTATAGAATATAATAAAATCCATGATAATATACCTATTATAGTTAGTGGGGGCATGGGTAAAGATGAGGATATCACTGAAGCTCTTGCTATGAAGAGATATTTAGTAAGTAATGGAGTAGATGAGAATAATATTATAATGGAAGAAAAGTCTACTAATACCTATGAGAATTTTAAGTTTTCAAAAATAATAATGGAGAATAAAAGTAAAGAAAAGGACAATATAAGTGTTACCTTAATAACCAATAGATTCCACATGTTTAGAGCTAAGTACATAGGAATTAATACGGGATTAAAGATATATTGTTATAGTGCTAAAAATGAAATAGTTACATCATTGAATTTTTATGTAAGAGAAAGTTTTGCTTATATAAAGGAGTTAATTTATCATTATATAAAATAAAGTTAAATAGTACTGTATGTTGATTTTATTATTGATAAATATTAACGTAATTAATTTAATAATATGTATATTAGGATCTATAGGAGGAGATTTATATGTATATAGGAATAGATTTAGGAGGAACTAACGTAGGGATTGGTATTGTAGATAGTGAAAATAAGTTAATATACAAAGATTCAATTCCTACTAAAAGGGAAAATGAATTCAATGACATTATTGAAGATATAATAGCTTTGATTTCTAAGACTATAAATGTTAATAATATACCTAAATCTCATATACAAGGTATAGGAATAGGTATACCTGGAATAGTGGATCCTAAAAGCCAAATCATAATTGATTGTGTAAATCTCAGGTGGAACAATGTAGATATTAAGAGTGCTATTGAGGAGAAATTAAGTATTCCAGTTTTCGTAGGTAATGATGCTACTGTAGCTGGAGTAGCTGAATTGGTAGTTGGAGCTATGAAAGGCTATCATACGGGAGTTTTACTAACCTTAGGAACCGGTATTGGTGGAGGCATAATAATTAATGGACATGTATATGATGGGTTCCACGGAATAGGCTCTGAAATTGGGCATATGATAGTGGGGGAAAATTATTATAATTGCAATTGTGGGAGAAATGGATGTTTAGAAACTTTTTCCTCATCTACAGCTATAATAAAGCATGCAAGAAAACTGATTGAAGAAGGAAATGATTCAGCTATTATCACTGAAGTTAAAGGTAATTTAAATAGTATTGATGGAAAAGTTATATTTGACCAAGCTAAGGCAGGAGACAAGGTAGCTTGTAAAGTAATTGGTAGAATGACAAATTATTTAGCTATAGGAATTATGAATATTATTTCTATAATAGATCCTGAAGTATTTGTCATAGGAGGTGGTTTATCAGCTGCAGGAGAGTATCTTATTTCTATGTTAAGGGAAAAAGTATCTCAAAAAACTTATTATAAAGGTATGGATGTAGGAAAAATTTTATTATCTGACATTGGAAATGATGGTGGTATTATAGGAGCAGCTTCTCTGTGTAAATATAGATAAAAAATATATATTTAATAAAAGCATTTATGGATATAAATAGTATTCCATAGGTGCTTTTAATTTCGTTCACAATTTATTCATAAAATATTTCGAAAAAATCTAAAATTGAATTATATGTATAGCACATATAAAAAAAATATGAAATTTTCAAATAAAGGTTTATTTTTTTTGAAGTTTGTATTATTATATAAATAAAGACGAATAATAAATGTATTATATTATGTAATGTTCGTATATATTAAAGGGGGATACGTTAAATGAATAAAATATTCACCATTTATGTTGAAAAAAAATCAGAATTTAATAAGGATGCACAAGAATTATTAAGAGAAGTTAAAAACTTATTATCAATAAAAAGCATAAATGATATAAGGTTAATAAATAAATATGACATTTGTGGTATTACAAATGAAGAGTTAGAATCAATAAAATATACGGTATTAAGTGAAAAGAATACCGACAATATATATGAGGAAAATATAGATTTAGAAGGAAGTAATTACTTTGTAGTTGAATACCATGAAGGTCAGTATGATCAAAGGGCTGATTCAGCAGCTCAATGTATTCAATTAATTACACAAAAGGAAGTTCCACAAGTTAAGACAGCGAAAGTAATAGCTTTATATGGAGAGGTTACCCAAGAAGAACTTAGAAAAATAAAGAATTATTATATAAATTCTGTAGATTCTAAGGAAAGTTCACTAAAGAAAAAAGAAATTATAATGGAAGAGCAACAATTGCCATCAGAGGTAGAGATAATAGATGGATTTATAAATATGAAAGAAAGTGAATTGCAGGATTTTTTAAAGGAAAGAGGGTTATCTTTAAGTATTGGAGATATAGTTCTTATAAAAGATTACTTTAAAAGAGAAGATAGAAATCCTACAATTACAGAAATTAAAGTATTAGATACTTATTGGTCAGATCACTGTAGACATACTACTTTTCAAAGAGTATTAACAGATGTAGATTTTGAGGAAGGAAAGTATATGGAGCCTGTTAAAAGGGGGTTCGAAGTATATAAGAACTACAGAAGAGAAGTATATAAAGATAGAGAAAAGCCAATAACTTTGATGGATATGGCAGTTATAGCTATGAAGAAGCTAAGAAAAGATGGAAAACTTGAAAAATTAGATCAATCTGAAGAGATAAATGCATGTAGTATAGTTATCGATGTGGATGTCAATGGTAAGCTAGAAAAGTATCTTCTAATGTTTAAAAACGAAACGCATAATCATCCAACAGAAATTGAACCTTTTGGAGGCGCCTCAACTTGTCTTGGAGGAGCTATAAGAGATCCACTATCAGGTAGAAGTTATGTATTTGGAGCTATGAGAATTACTGGTTCTGGAGACCCAAGAAAAGCGATAGAGGAAACTTTAGTAGGGAAGCTTCCACAAAGAAAGATTACGAAGGAAGCAGCAAAAGGATATAGTAGCTATGGAAATCAAATTGGACTTGCTACAGGATATGTAAGAGAAATTTATGATGAAGGGTATGTAGCTAAGAGAATGGAAGTGGGAGCAGTGATTGGAGCAGCTCCTGCAAAAAATGTTATTAGAGAAGTACCAACTCCAGGAGATGTAGTAATATTACTTGGAGGAAGAACAGGAAGAGATGGAATTGGTGGAGCCTCAGGATCATCTAAGGAGCACAATGAAAAATCCATTGACAACTGTAGTTCAGAAGTTCAAAAGGGGAATGCACCTACAGAGAGAAAAATCCAGAGATTATTTAGAAAAAATGAAGTTACAACATTGATAAAGAGATGTAATGATTTTGGCGCTGGTGGAGTTTCAGTAGCAATTGGAGAACTTGCTGATGGAATTAAAATTAACTTAGATAATGTTAAGAAAAAATATGAAGGTTTAGATGGAACTGAATTAGCTATATCAGAGTCACAAGAAAGAATGGCTGTAGTAGTTTCACAAAAAGATGTAAAGAAATTTATAACTCTTTGTGAGGAAGAAAATTTAGAAGCTACAGTAGTGGCAATTGTAACTGAAGAAAAATCCATGATTATTACATGGCAAGGAACAGAAATAGTTAATCTAAAGAGAGATTTCTTAGATACAAACGGTGCTAGTACTTATGGTAAGGTTCAGGTTACTGCACCAAAAGAAGAAGATAACTACTTTCATAAGAAAAATACTAAGTTATCATTAAAGGAAGCTTTTGAAGAATTGTCTAAGGACTTAAATGTGATGTCACAAAGGGGTCTTATGAATATATTTGACTCCACCATAGGAGGAAATACAGTATTAATGCCATATGGTGGAGAAACTCAAAGAACTCAAGTGGATGGGATGGTATTTAAGATACCAGTGGAAAATGGAGAGACTACTACTACAGCTTTAATGGCACATGGTTTTAATCCTAAAATTTCGAAATGGAGTCCCTTCCATGGAGCATTATATGCAGTGGTAGAGAGTGTTACTAAACTAGTAGCTTTAGGTGGAGATATAAATGGAATTTACCTTTCTTTCCAAGAGTATTTTGAAAAGTTAGGAGATGACCCTAAAAAGTGGGGAAAACCATTTGCAGCATTACTTGGAGGACTATATGCACAGCACAATTTAGAAATAGCAGCAATAGGTGGCAAGGATAGTATGTCTGGAACATTTAAAGACCTAAAGGTTCCGCCTACATTAATAAGTTTTGCTGTAACTACAGGAAACATAGACAATACAATAAGTAATGACTTTAAGAAAGTTGGAAGTAAAGTTATAGTTGTAAATGCTCCTATAAAGGAAGATTTTACTCCAGATTTTAAAGTGTTAAATAATAACTATAGATTGGTAAGTGAACTAATAAAATCAAGGAAAATTTTATCAAGTGGAAGTGTAAATTATGGTGGTGCCATAGAAGCTATTTCTAAAATGTGCTTTGGAAATAACATAGGTATTGAGTTAAATGAGAAAGTATCTATGGAGCAGCTTCAAGGATTTGGGTATGGATCTATCATACTAGAAGTTAACCAGAATTTTAATATGGATAATGAAAACATAATTTATCTTGGAGATACAATAGAAGAACATGCAATAGTAAGAGTAAATGAAAAAATTAACTTAAATAAGTTAGCTAGTTCATATGAAGATGGCCTTGAAGAAATTTTCAATAAAAACTACGGAAAAGATAAAATAAATCATCTTGAAATGAAGGACGAAATTTTATTTGATAGAAGCAAAAGAGATGAAAATTTAAAAGTATCACCAATGATTAAGATTGCAAAACCTAAGGTGCTTATTCCGATTTTCCCTGGAACAAACTGTGAATATGATTGTGAGAGGGCTTTCTTAAAAGCAGGAGCATTGGTTGAAACTGTTATATTTAATAATTTATCTCCTGAACATATAGGGCAATCTATATTGAATATGGAGAAAAATATAAAAGAATCTCAAATAATTATGTTACCCGGAGGATTTTCAGCGGGAGATGAGCCAGATGGTTCAGGTAAGTTTATAAATGCCATATTTAGAAATGAAAGAGTTAAAAATGCTGTTATGGAGTTATTAAACAATAGAGATGGTTTGATGCTAGGAATTTGCAATGGATTCCAAGCTCTTATAAAACTAGGACTTGTACCTTATGGAGAAATAAGAGATATTGCTGAAGATAGCCCAACTTTAACCCATAATTTAATTGGAAGTCACCAAAGTACAATGGTAAATACTAAAATAGTGAGTAATAAATCACCATGGCTTAGTGAGTGTAATGAAGGTGAAATTTATAAAGTTCCAATTTCTCATGGTGAAGGAAGATTTGTTGCTAATGAAAATGTGGTAAGAGAATTATTTAAAAATGGTCAGGTTACAACTCAGTATGTAGATAATAGCGGTAATCCAACCTATGATATAAACTTTAATCCAAATGGATCTGTATATGCAATTGAAGGAATCACAAGTATAGATGGAAGAGTATTTGGAAAGATGGCTCATAGCGAGAGAGTAGGAAATGGTGTTATTAAAAATGTATTAGGTGAACATGATATGAAAATCTTCCAGAGTGGAGTTAAGTATTTTAAATAAGATTTGTAGATGTGGAGGAGAACAAAATGAAGGTAGCAATTATATTTGGAAGTAAATCAGACACAGAGGTAATGAGAGGTGCAGCGAAATGCTTAAGAGAATTTAATATCCCTTTCGAAGCTCATGTGTTGTCAGCCCATAGAGTACCAGAAAAATTAACAGAGGTTTTAAAAAAGTTAGAGGAAGAAGGCTGTGAAGCAATTATAGCTGGAGCAGGGTTAGCAGCTCATCTTCCAGGAGTTATAGCTTCAAAAACTATTATACCAGTAATAGGGGTTCCAATAAATGCAGCTATAAATGGCGTGGACTCTCTTTATTCAATAGTACAGATGCCAAAATCAATTCCAGTGGCTACTGTAGGAATAAATAATAGTTATAACGGTGGAATGATGGCAGTACAAATGCTTTCAGTAAAGTACCCAGAAATTAAAGATAAGTTAAAGGAATATAGAAAAAATATGAAAGAAAATTTTATAAAAGAAAATGAAGCGGGGGTAGAATTATAATGGATATGAAAAATTTTATTTATGAAGGAAAAGCAAAGAGAATATTTAAAACTGAAAAGGAAGATGAAGTACTAGTTTACTACAAGGATGATGCAACAGCTTTTAATGGTGAGAAGAAGGCATCAATAGCTTCAAAGGGAATACTAAATAATACTATCAGTTCCATAATCTTTGAAATGTTAAAAGAAAAAGGAATAAAGACTCACTTTGTTGAAAAAATTAGTGATAGAGAACAAATATGTAAGAAGGTAGATATAATTCCACTAGAAGTTATAGTTAGAAATATAGCTGCTGGAAGTATGGCTAAAAGATATGGGGTTGAAGAGGGTACAGAGCTTAAGAATACAGTACTTGAAATTAGTTATAAAAATGATGATTTAGGAGACCCTTTAATGAATGACTATCATGCTATGGCCTTAGGAATAGTTACAAAAGAGGAACTAGATTATATATATGACCAAGCTTCTAAAGTAAATAAAATACTTACTGAATTTTTCTTGAATCAAGATATAAAATTAGTAGATTTTAAATTGGAATTTGGAAAACTTAATGGACAAATATTACTAGCAGATGAAGTTTCTCCAGATACATGTAGATTATGGGATCTTAAAACAGGAGAAAAGCTTGATAAAGATAGATTTAGAAGAGAGCTAGGAGATTTAGTAGAAGGATATACAAAGGTGCTTGAAAGAATTAAGTAATTAATCATTGGCAAGAGTATTATTTAGGAGGAAACAGTAATGGATTTTAAGTTTAAGGCTTCTAGTTACGATGGATATGAGTGTTATGATGAAGATAAATTTCATGATGAGTGTGGGGTATATGGTATATATAGTAAAAAGGATAATTTAGATGTGGCAAAAAGGACATACTATGGTCTTTATGCCCTTCAACATAGAGGTCAAGAAAGCGCAGGAATAGCAACTTTTGATGGAAGCGATATGAATTGCCATAAGGATATGGGTCTTGTATCTGAAATATTTAGTAAGAAAACCCTAAAGGAATTAAAGGGATATGGTGCAATTGGGCATGTAAGATATTCTACAGCAGGCGGAAGTTCATTAAAAAATGCTCAACCACTTATGGGTAAATTTAAGCTAGGAAACATTGCAATAGCTCACAATGGAAATTTAACTAATGCTGATATCATTAAAGAACTGTTAGAAGAATCAGGGTGTATGTTTCAAACATCTACTGATACTGAGGTAATTATAAACCTTATTTCTAGAGGTGCTAAGAAAGGTATACTTCAAAGTGTAATTGATTCTATGCAAGCAATAAAAGGTTCCTTTGCTATTGTAATATTAACTGAAAATGAGTTAATAGGAGTCAGAGACCCTTATGGAATTAGACCACTATGCCTTGGTAAAATAAATGAAAGTTATGTATTAGCATCAGAAAGTTGTGCACTTAATGCTACAGGTGCTGAATTTATAAGAGATGTTGAGCCTGGTGAAGTAGTTGTAATTAATGAAGAAGGTGTAAAATCCATAAAGTTTGGTGAAAAATCTAAGCTTGCCACCTGTTCTTTTGAATATATATATTTTGCAAGACCAGATAGTGTTATAGATGGAATTAGTGTTAATAATTCTAGATATAAAGCAGGAATTAAGCTTTATGAAGTGGCACCTGTGGAAGCTGATATAGTAGTTGGTGTACCAGATTCAGGAATGTCAGCTGCAATGGGATATGCAAAGGCATCAGGTATACCTATAGATATGGCACTTATTAAGAATAAGTACATTGGTAGAACTTTTATAGCCCCAACGCAAGAAGAGAGAGAAGCTTCTGTAAATGTAAAGCTTAATGTGATAAAAGAAAATGTTTTTGGTAAAAGAGTGGTTTTAATAGATGATTCTATAGTACGTGGAACCACAAGTAAGAGATTGGTAACTATGCTTAAGGAAGCTGGGGCTTCAGAAGTTCATTTTAGAGTTTGCTCTCCTATGGTTAAATATCCCTGTTATTATGGTATAGATATACCTTACAGAAGTCAGCTTATAGGTGAGAAAATGAATGAAAAAGAAATAGGTGAAGTTATTGGAGCAGATAGTCTAGTCTATCTTTCAAAAGAAAACTTATTAGAATGTCTTGATAGTGACCATGGATTTTGTTGTGGATGTTTTGATGGAGAGTATCCAATATCAGCACCAGTTAAATTTTAGTAAGGAGTGATATAGAATGATAACATATAAAGATGCAGGGGTTAATATAGAAGAAGGTTATAAAGCGGTAAAACTTATGAAGGAATATACAGCAAGAACTTTAACTTCATCGGTTTTAAATGGGATTGGAAGTTTTGCTGGAATGGTAAAACTACCGGAAGGATATAAAAAACCTGTACTAGTTTCAGGTACCGATGGAGTAGGGACTAAGATTGAAATTGCAATCAAGCTTAAAAAATTTGATACAGTAGGGATAGACTGTGTAGCTATGTGTGTTAATGATATTCTATGTCATGGTGCTAAGCCTTTATTTTTCCTAGATTATATTGCTTGTGGAAAATTAGATTCTCTAATAGCTAGTGATATTGTAAAAGGTGTTAGTGAAGGATGTCTACAAAGTTATGCTTCACTTATTGGAGGAGAAACAGCAGAAATGCCAGGAATGTATAATTTAGGAGATTATGATCTTGCAGGATTTGCTGTTGGTATTGTAGATGAAGATGAAATTATAGATGGAAGTAAAATTAAAGAAGGGGATGCACTTATAGGCATAACTTCTTCTGGTGTACACAGTAATGGCTATTCCCTTGTAAGAAAAGTTGTTGAGAATTATGATGAAGTCCTTGAAGGAAGAACCATAGGAGAAATTCTATTAGAACCAACAAAGATATATGTTAAGCCCGTATTAGCACTTATGAAGAAATTTGATATCCATGGAATGTCACATATAACTGGCGGTGGATTTTATGAAAATGTACCAAGAATGTTTAAAGATAACTTTACAGCAGAGATAAAAAAGGATTCTTTCCCAAGACAACCTATATTCCAATATTTAATTAATAAAGGCGTAGACGAGTATCATATGTTTAATACATTTAACATGGGAATAGGTATGGTTCTTGCGGTAGATAGCTCTGTTAAAAATCATGTGATTAATGAACTTAAAGCTCTTGGAGAAGAAGCTTATGAAATAGGTAAAGTACAAACTGGAGGTGGAGGAGTTTGCTTAATATAGCAGTATTAGTTTCTGGTGGAGGAACTAATCTCCAGTCTATCATTGATAACATTAAAAATGGATATTTAAAAGATGTAAATATTAAGTATGTCATAAGTGATAGAGAAGGAACCTATGGAATAGAAAGAGCTAGAGCACACAATATTGATACTTTAGTCTTAGATAGAAAGATATATAAGAAAGAGCTAAGCAATAAAATTTACGAAGTATTAAAGGATAAGGTGGATTTAATTGTTCTTGCGGGATATTTGTCAATTATATCATCTCCTTTAGTAGATGGTTTTAAGGAGAAAATAATTAATATTCATCCTTCACTTATTCCAAGCTTTTGTGGAAAAGGAATGTATGGAATTAAAGTTCATGAAGCTGCAATAGATTATGGTGTAAAAGTTAGTGGATGTACAGTACATTTTGTAGATGAAAATACAGATACAGGAGCTATAATTATCCAGAATGTAGTAAATGTAAAATCAGATGACACTCCAGAAAAGCTACAAAAAAGAATATTAGAAGAAGAACATAAAGCTTTGCCATTAGCTATAAAGCTTATGAGTGAGCATAAGATTTTTATAGAGGATAGAAAAGTTATTATAAAGGAGTAATGGAATTATGAAAAGAGCTTTAATAAGTGTTTATGATAAGAATGGAATTGTAGAGTTTACAAAATTCTTAGTAGAGCATGGGATAGAAGTTATATCTACTGGTGGTACCTATAGTCTTTTAAAGAAAAATAACATAGAAGTTAAAGAAGTAGCAGAAGTTACAAAGGCAGCAGAAATGTTAGATGGAAGAGTAAAAACACTACACCCTGTAGTTCATGGAGGTATACTTGCTATTAGAGATAATGAGGAGCACATGAAGACTTTAAAAGAAAGAGAAATAAAAACTATAGATTTAGTATGTGTTAATCTATATCCTTTCTTTGAAAAAGCTAATGAAGGATTAACCTTTGAAGAAACAGTAGAATTTATAGATATAGGTGGTCCAACAATGCTTAGAAGTGCTGCTAAAAACTTTAAAGATGTGGTAGTAATAAGTGATGTAGAAGATTATAAAATAGTTATGGAGGAAATGAAGGAAAGTGGAGAAGTTTCCTTTGAAACTCGTAAATATCTTGCTATGAAGGTATTTAACTTAACCACAGCCTATGATAGTGCAATATGTGAATACTTATTAAACCACATGGAGAATAAGGATAAGCATTCAAATAAGTATTTATCCTTATCTTATGAAAAAATGGAAGATTTAAGATATGGAGAAAATCCTCATCAAGAAGCTTCTGTATTTACTAATACAAATAAAACTGGAATGCTTAATAATATTGTAATATTAAATGGTAAGGCACTTTCTTACAATAATATAAAGGATATGGATATAGCTTGGAAAGTAGTAAATGAATTTGAAGAAATTACCTGTTGTGCTTTAAAACATAATACACCATGCGGAGTTGCGGTGGGTGATTCTGCTTTAGACGCTTATAGTAAAGCATATAGTTGTGATAATGTTTCAATTTTTGGAGGTATAGTAGCCATTAATACTAAAGTAACTAAAGAGGCAGCAGAAGAAATGAAAAAAACTTTCTTAGAAATTGTTATTGCGCCTGAGTTCGAAGAAGAAGCTTTAGAAGTACTTAAAACAAAGAAAAATCTAAGAGTTATAAAATGTACGAGTAAACCAAGTGATAAAAAAGAAGTTATTTCTGTAGATGGAGGTATATTAGTACAGGATGTAGATAGAAAGCTTTATGAGGAATTAAAAGTAGTTACAAAAGCAAACCCTTCAAAGGAACATATGAGTGATATGATATTTGGAATGAAGGTTTGTAAATATGTAAAGTCCAATGCTATAGTAGTAGTTAAGGATGGTATGGCCAAGGGAATAGCTGGTGGACAAGTTAATAGAATTTGGGCTACAACTCAAGCTATAGATAGAGCTGGAGATGGAGTAATCCTTGCTTCTGATGGGTTCTTCCCATTTAGAGATTGTGTAGATGAAGCTAGTAAACATAATATAAAAGGAATAATTCAGCCAGGTGGATCTATGAGAGACAATGAGAGCATTGAGGCATGCAATGAGTATGGCATACCTATGGTTTTATCAGGAATGAGACATTTTAAACATTAGTATCCTATAAGTTAAACTTGAGGTGATTTTATGAAAATTTTAGTCATAGGAAATGGTGGAAGAGAACATGCTATAGCATGGAAACTCGGTGAGAGTGATAAGGTTTCAAAGATATACTGTGCTCCAGGAAATGGTGGTACTTCTATGGAACATAAATGTGAAAATATTAATTTAACAGATAATGATAAACTTCTAAAATTTGCTTTAGAAAATTCTATAGATTTAACTGTAGTTGGACCAGAAGTATACCTATGTAATGGTATAGTAGATTTATTTAAAAGTCACAATCTAAAAATATTTGGACCTAGTAAGAAAGCAGCAACTCTTGAAGGAAGCAAAACCTTTGCTAAGGAATTTATGAAAAAATATGGAGTAAAAACTGCAGCTTATGAAGCTTTTAAAGATTCAAAGAAGGCTTTAGAGTATTTGGAAAAGGCTGAATATCCAATAGTTATAAAAGCTGATGGACTTGCTGCAGGTAAGGGCGTTGTTATAGCTGAAACTAAGGAAGAAGGAATTTTAGCCATTAATGATTTCATGGTTAATGATACTTTTGGAGGAGCGGGTAAGGAAATTATAATTGAAGAATTCTTACGAGGTGTAGAAGCTTCAATATTGAGTATTACGGATGGAAATACTATAATTCCATTTATATCATCTAAGGATCATAAAACTATATTTGAGGATAATAAGGGACCTAATACAGGTGGAATGGGAACTGTGGCTCCAAACCCATACTGTAATGAAAGTGTTTTAAAAGCCTTTAAAGAGGATATTTTAAAGCCAACGCTTAAGGGGATACAGGAAGAAAATCTAGACTATATAGGAATAATATTCTTTGGATTGATGATTTGCGAAAAAGGAGTATATCTTTTAGAGTATAATGTTAGAATGGGTGATCCAGAAACACAGGTGGTGTTACCTCTTATGGAGAGTTATTTTATTGATATAATTGAAGCTGCGATAGAAGGAAAACTTAGTGATGATATAGTTAAGTTTAAAAATAAGACAGCTTGTTGTGTTATAGGCTCTTCGAAAGGATATCCGGGGAGATATGAAAAAGGTGAGTTAATTACAGGTATTGATAGTTGCAGTGAAAAGGTATTTATTGCTGGAGCTGATTCCATATATAATAAATTAATTACTAATGGTGGTAGAGTTTTAGGAGTTACAGCTCTTGGAGATAATCTAGAAGAGGCAAGAGAAAAGGCTTATAAAGGGATATTACAAGTAAATTTTAATGGAATGTATTATAGAAAAGATATAGGTAAATAAATACTGAAATAAGAAAATGCTAAGGAGGTGGAATATAACTACTCCTTAGCATTTTTATTTATATACTCACTATATTATATATTTATAGTCTTTGTGAAAATTTCAGAAAATGGTTTTCATCAGTAAAACTACATTTATTTAAAATCTAGTTTATAGAGTAGTCTTGATTGTAAAATAGTTAAAGAAAAGAGAAAAGGGTATAATTTTATTAATTTAAGGTATATGAAGTAACTTTAAATCCTATAATATACAGTGAGGAAGTTCTTACGAATTTATTACAATATGTTTTTTATGTTGAAATAAATAAGTACATAATGTATTATAATCAATGTGTATAGTTATGTATTAAAAAATATATATACCAAAATATGTAAAAAGTATTAACAAAATTAGAAAAAATGTGTAAAATATATATAGAGGATTTTAAGAACACATTATTATGTAAAACTATAAAATAATTTCCATGAATATAATAACATATTATATATGGAAGAATAGAAAAATAAAGGTGAAGATTATGTTTAATTTAATATTATTAATTATTATGTCTCCATATACTGCATTATTTACCGGAGTATATACTACTTATAGAGTTATAAAGATGAGAGAGGAAATACAGAAAAATAGTTGGAATATGGGATTGGTTCTTTTGTTTCTTTGGTCTCTATTAGCTGGACTTCTTAATAAAAGTATTATGTCTGCCGCTGTTTCAATAGTTTTTTTCTTATATTTTACTATAAGTGTAGTATTACAAAATTATTGCAAGACAGAAGAAAAATTGGAAATAATATGTAATTGTTTAATTAAGTTTTCAATTTTTTCGGGAATTGTTGGAATTATAGAAAAGGTTACTTTTGCATATTTTCCAATGGAACTGTGGAAAAAATTTTTAGGTGTACCATTGGAGGTTTCAACTAATCATAGAATTTTTAGTACTTTTGGAAATCCGAACATAGCTGGAGATTGGTTTGCTATTATGATGATAATGGCCATATACTATGCTTCTAATAGTAAAAGTATTAAGGTGAAGTTGTCATATTATAGTGCTACAGCTCTATTTTTAATAAATCTTTGTTTAACTGGCTCAAGAGGGGTTTTTATTGGATTTATGTTTGGATTAGTTTCCCTATTACTATTGAAAATAAAAAGAAATAAGAGTGATATAATAATAATTATATCTATTTTATTAGTTATAGGTATAGTAGGTTTTACACCTCCAAAGGTATCTGATATATCTCAAGAGATTACTGGTCATCAGATTGAGAGGTCTTTTGACACTAGAGAAGAAATATGGTTAGGATCTTTAAGGATGATAGAAGAGAAACCATTGACTGGTTGGGGAATGTTAGGAACTATAGAGCATGGTAATGAATTCTCAAGGTATAGTCGTGTCATTAATCATTCTCATAACATATGGCTATCATTATTAACTTCTTTAGGAGTAATCGGACTTTTAATTTACTTATATATAAGAGCAAATATTTATAAAGATTTAATATATCTTTATAAATCTGGATATAGTAGTGTAGCGTTACTAATGGCAATACAGGTAGTTGTTTTAGTTCATGGAGTAATTGATTTTACAATAATAACTCCACAAATAGGAATACTATTTATTGGATCATCATCTATAGTCACAGCTCTAGCAAAAGAAAGTGTTAGTGTGTTTTCAAAAAGAAGAAGTATAGCTGTATAGTTATTAAGTTTTGTAAAAGCTTTTATGAAGAAGTTTATTCTCATAAAAGTTTTTTTTATATATTAGAGTTTAAGTAAAGGCTAAGTACAGGATTTTCATTTATTAAAGTTATATATGTAATTAGTATAATAGATTAATTTATATTGTTGTATTAATATTACCAATAAGTAATATTATACTTATCAATAATTAGTATTGGTAAATTGCTATATAAAGCAATAAAATGAAATTAAGAAATTTATAACAAGGTTTTAATAGGGGGCATTACATTATGAATCTAGAGTATTTAAAAGAGCTGGAACAGCCTATTAGAGAAAAGTTGATGAGAGAAGAGTTGGGAGAAGAAAAGTGTAAAATAATTGACAAGTTCAATTTACATCCCAATGAAAACTTATATTGGGAAAGAGTAGAGCCCAAATACCCTAATCAAGAATATTTTAGTCATAAACTAGCAACGAAGAGTACGCCTATAGGGATAATATTTCATATAAATAGATTATGTTATGCAAAAACTAAATATTTTGAACAGAATTGGGATAAATTTGTTCCATGTATATATAGTTATATAGATAATTTTGTAGAAACGGAAATTTATAATATGGAGTATATCAAACATAAAAGTACAGGTTTAATTCTAGATTTGCGAGAACTTGCAAAAATTCATTGGATAGATGATTTCAGAGCCATATGTACTTACTTAGAAGAGAAAGAGATAGAAATGCAATCATAATAGGAAAATTAAATTTATAAGAGCTTAGTTATCATCAGATAATTAAGCTCTATTCTTATAAATGACTATAAAAGAAGAAATATTTAGGTTAATATATTAAATAGATAAGCAAATACATTTAATAGTATATTATTATCTTGAAAGGAGAGATAAATATAATAAATATAGATTGGAAGCCGGATAAAAACTTAAATAAGCCTCTATATATTCAAATTGTAGAGTACTTTAAGGAGAAAATAAATGGAGGAGAATGGCAAGTCGGATTCATGATTCCTACGCAACGAGAATTAGCTAAAATTTTTAATGTAAATAGAAGTACTATTGTTTCAGCTATAGATGAGTTAAAGGCAGAAGGAATCTTAGAGGGTAAGGGAAAGGGTGGAACTAAAATAGTAAATAATGTATCACCTTTATTATCTAATATACAACCAGATTGGAAGTCCTATATTGATGAAGGCATTCATATCCCTAATGTTAAGACTATTAAGAAAATCAATACCCTTGAGTTTAGAGAAGATTATATACGATTGAGCACTGGAGAACCATCATCAGAATTATTTCCAAAAGAAGATATGAAAATAATATTAAATGAAGTAGCAAAGGATATGGATAATTTAGGATATGAAAGTCCCAGTGGAACTATGTATCTTAGGCAGCAAGTAAGTAATTATTTAAAGACAATTGGCATATATGCGTCACCAGGTTCTATACTTATTGTTTCTGGAGCTTTGCAAGCAATGCAGCTAATTTCTATGGGATTATTGCAAAAGGGTTCTACTGTATTGTTAGAAAATCCTTCTTATATGTACTCACTTCAAATATTTCAGTCATTAGATATGAGAAGAAGTGGTATACCTATGGATAATGAAGGAGTTATGGCTAATTTAATTCCAGATTACATAAAAAAACATGTTCCATCTATACTATATACTATACCAAATTTTCAAAATCCTACTTCTATAGTCATGTCAGAAAAAAGAAGAAAAGAGTTGATAAAGGTTTGTCAGAAAGAAAAGTTACCTATTATTGAAGATGATGTATATAGGGAGCTTTGGATTGACGCTCCACCACCGGACCCTATTAAGAGTATAGACACTAATGGATTGGTATTATATGTAGGGAGTGTATCAAAGACATTATGTCCAGGATTAAGAATTGGTTGGATTGTGGGACCAGAACCAGTAATTGAACGATTAGGTGATATAAAGATGCAAACTGATTATGGTTCTAGCTCTTTATCGCAACTTACTGTGGGTAAGTGGCTAGAAACGGGATTGTATGAAAATCATTTAAAAGAGATAAGAAGTCAATTAACTATAAGAAGAGATGTAACAATAAATGCCTTAAATAGATACTTTAAGGATATAGCTACTTGGGAAATACCCTCAGGAGGTTATTATGTTTGGATTACTTTAAAGTATAAAATAGGTATGTATAAGCTTTTTGATGAAGCATGTAAAATGGGAATTTTATTGTATCCTGGATATATATATGATGCTAATTTTAACAATTCTTTGAGAATATCTTTTTCCTATGCACCTATAGAAGAGCTAGAGGAAGGTTTATTAAAACTATCATTGCTTATTAAAGAATTAGTTAGAAGGTAAGAACTCTGTTTAGAGCGATTAAGCAATCAACTAAATTTAGAATTATATTTGTTTAATTACTCATAACATAATTATATGGTTGTGTTATGAGTAGTCTTTGGTTGGGTTTATTTTAATTAATATGGATGGAGAAATATTGAGTGAATTTTCTTATAATATAAACAAGATAGCAGCTGTTAAATAAAACTAATTTAAATTAGGTATCTTTATATTAGGGGACTGGAGAGGATACTATGATAGAAAACACTTTGATTAATGATATCCATATAAAGGAAATAGAGGAGCTGGAAGAATTTCCGCTACTAGAGATAGATTTAAAAAAGGTATATGATAATACTAAATATGTAGTGGATTTATGTAAGAATCAAGGAATTTCTGTAGCAGGAGTAGTTAAAGTTGTACATGCTATGCCACAGATAGTTTCAGAGATGGATAAGGCAGGATGTGAGTATCTTGCTACATCTAGAATAAATCAAGTTATAGAGATGAAAAAACAAGGTGTAAAAAAACCTGTTATGCTTATAAGAATACCTATGCATAATGAAATAAAACAATTAGTGGAATATGTGGATATAAGTTTAAACTCTGAAATTGAAACTTTAAAGAAAATAAACGAAGAGTGTAAATACAAAAACAAGAATCACAAAGTTATTTTAATGATGGATTTAGGTGATTTAAGGGAAGGTATTGTAGATGAAAAAGAGTTCATAAACTTAGCCTTATATGTAGAGAAAGAATTAACTAATGTAAAACTTTATGGTATAGGGACAAATTTAGGATGCTATGGTTCTGTGAAACCTACAGAAGAGAATTTAGGTAAATTATGTGATGTAGCAGAAAAAATAGAAGCTTTGATTGGAAGAGAATTGGATGTGGTTTCAGGAGGAGCTACTTCTTCGTTAACTTTAATTTGGGATGGAAAAATACCAAGTAAAATTAATAATTTAAGAATTGGAGAAGGAATATTAGTTGCTAAGGATTTAGATGATTTTTGGGAGTATGATATGTCCATGTTACATCAAGATGCCTTTGTGCTAAAAGCTCAGGTAGTGGAAGTTAAAAATAAGCCATCTCATCCAATTGGTGAAATATTTATAGATGCATTTGGGAATAAGCCAACCTATGAAGATAGAGGCGAAAGAAGACGTGCATTATTGGCAATAGGTAAGCAGGATTTTGTTTCTGTAGATACTTTAATACCTATAGATAAAAATATAGAGGTAATTGGTGCTAGTAGTGATCATTTAATTATAGATATAGAAGACTGTAAAACAAATTATAAAGTTGGTGATGTTATAGAATTCAATATATATTATCCTCACTTATTATATCTAAGTGGATCAAGGGATGTAAATAAGAAATTTATATAATGAAGATAAAGGATGTTTAAATACAATATAGGTATATGCAATAGATATTTTGAAATCTATTGCATATGCCTATAATTATTTACAAAATTAAATAATATTAATATAATAATATTTGTGACAAGGACATGTGCCATTAGCTCAGTTGGCAGAGCACCTGACTCTTAATCAGGGGGTCCAGGGTTCGAACCCCTGATGGCGCACCAAGGGAAACAATACTGTAGAGTGTTGTTTCTTTTTTAATAAAAATTTTTTTGAAAAAAGTAGCTCGTAAAATAATTAATATGATTAAATTAATCTATAAAAGTATAAACTGAATTGGTTTATATTTTTTTACATTAAATGATAAATATTTATTTAATGTATTTTAATAAAATACTTTACAAAACTTACAGTGGGTTGTATAATAATATTTGTGACAAGGACATGTGCCATTAGCTCAGCTGGCAGAGCACTTGACTCTTAATCAAGGGGTCCAGGGTTCGAACCCCTGATGGCGCACCATACCTCGTAGTACTAATAAGTATTACGAGGTTTTTTACATTTTAAACTAAAAAATAGTATAGACTTAATTAATAAAATATATTAAGGTTAATATAGATTTTATATAAAATGAAAGAAGGAAAAATAATGAATCATTTATCAATAGAAAAAACTAATGTTCCTATTTGGTTTATATTTAGACAAAATGAATTGTTAGTAGAAGAAAAAGAAGATAAAATTTTTATACCAAACTTTAACGATTTAGAATCAGTTAATATTAATCCGGTAAGAGTTCAAGATCTAGGAATTAGAAGCTGTGGTAAGTGTTACTCTGTAGAGGTATCAAAAGAGTATACTGAACCTTTGGGTATGAAGTTTATAACCTTAAGAAATTTATATGGACAAGTTCCAGATGAAATATATATAGAAGCGGGACGTGCTATTCAAATCATGAATTGGGATAGAACCCATCAATATTGTGGTGTTTGTGGTAATAGTACTAATACTATACTAAATGAATATGGGAAAATATGTCCACAGTGTGGTTTTATAAGCTACCCTAGAATAAGTCCAGCTATAATAGTTGCTATAGTTAAGAATGGCAAATTACTTCTTGCTAAAAATGCTAAGTCAAAACATAATTTTTATAGTGTTTTAGCAGGATTTTTGGAACCTGGTGAAACTTTAGAGGAATGTGTAGAGAGGGAAGTGATGGAGGAAGTAGGAATAGAAGTTAAAAATATAAAATATTTTGGTAATCAACCATGGCCATTTCCTAACTCTCTTATGGTAGGGTTCACAGCAGAATATGATAAGGGTGAAATAAAGGTTGATGGAGTTGAAATTGAAGAGGCAAACTGGTTTGAGGTAAATAATTTACCTAGTATTCCTGGAAGCATTAGTATTGCAAGAAAACTAATAGATTGGTTTAAGGATAATTATACTGAGATCTAGATTTTATAATTAAATTAACAATAGAATTTATAGGAAAAGTATATTGAGTTTTACAGTATACTAAAAAAACTTTAACACATAATAAACAATGAATATATGTGTTAAAGGAGGGATAAATATGGATCATGATTTATTAAGAGAACAACAATATGAGATTAAACAACGTGAAGAAGATAAAAGGAAATACAAAAAGGAGAACTATCTTCGTAATGGCAATAAATCTCAAGGTCAATACGCTCAAAGCAGCTTTAATACTACTATTGAAGAACCAGGTACCAATGAAAGTGGTATAGTAGCAAAAAAAAACGGTTATTAGAATTAAATATTTTATTTATAAAAGGGCTATTTCAAAGTAATCTAAATCTTAATTATGTTGAGTATTATCTGGTAATGGTATTAAAGTATAAACTCAACATTTCAGAGATTCTAAAAAATTATTTTGAGATAGCTCTTTAGGGTTTAATTATAAAATCTCAGAATTTGAAAAGAAAAATAATGGCTAAGTAATTATATAAAAAGTTCAATAAAAAATTCCTACTATGTTATAATAAAGCTATTGAAATTTTACATAGCATATAAGGAGCAATTAAAGGATGAATAAGAATAAAGTTAAGGCTTTTGCCACTTGGGCAAGAAGTAATCTTATTGAAAAAATAAAAGATAGAGCGTATAAAATAGGTATTGAAGATAATAGAATTAGAGATATAGAAGTGGTTCAAAGTGGATTTAAAGTAGTGGGTGGAGAAGAAATATTTAATATTTCACCTAATCATAGAAAATCACTAATAAAGGAAATAGAATCAAAATCTTTAGATGAAGTTGTGGAAGAAGTGGCTTATACTTGGTTTAACAGGTTTATAGCTTTAAGATATATGGAAGTAAATGATTATTTGCCCATTGGAATAAGAATTATATCTTCAGAGATACCAGGTAAAAGGGAACCAGATATTTTATTTAGGGTTGGTGAAGTTATAAGAGAGTTGAGACTAGATTCAGATTTAGTCTATAAATTGTTAGATAGTAGTAAAAATTCTGATAGAGAAAATCTATATAAATATATTTTAATAAGACAATGTAATGAATTAGGGAATATTATTCCTGGTTTATTTGAGAGAATAGAAGATTATACAGAATTATTATTTCCTGATAATTTGTTAGAAGAAGGTTCCATACTAATGAAAATGTGCAGTGACATAGATGAAGAAGACTGGAAAGAGGAAGTAGAAATTATAGGGTGGATGTATCAGTATTATATATCTGAAAAGAAGGATAAGGTTTTTGATGATCTAAAGAAAAATGTAAAAATAACTAAAGAAAACATTCCAGCAGCTACTCAGTTATTTACTCCTAAGTGGATAGTGAAATACCTAGTAGAAAATTCATTAGGAACCATATGGATTCAAGGACGTGAGGATGAAAATTTAAAGAATGAATTAAAATATTATTTAGAGGAAGACATTCAGGATTTCGAAATAGATGACATTTTACATAATATTAAATTGGGGAGAAAAAATTTACATCCTGAGGATATAAAGGTTCTTGACCCATGTATGGGTTCGGGGCACATATTGTTATATGCCTTTGATGTGCTTTATAAAATTTACAAATCTGCAGCTTATCCAGAGCGAGAGATTCCAAGAAAAATTTTAGAAAATAATATATTTGGGTTAGATATAGATTTAAGAGCTAGTCAAATTGGTATGTTCTGTCTTATTATGAAGGCTAGAGCGTATAATAGAAGATTTTTTAGAGAAGTTGAAAAAAATCCTTTGAAGCTTAATATAGTAGCTATAGAAGAAAGTAATGGTATTACTTATGAAATTATAGAATATTTCGCAAAGGAAGATGAAGAGCTAAGAGGTGATTTATCTTATTTAGTAAATACCTTTAAGGATGGTAAAGAGTTTGGATCAATATTAAGAGTTGAGAAGGTTAATTTTCAGAGGTTAAAAGAACGATTAGAAGAGATAAATGAAGAAAATAATTTAGTATTTAGTGATTATAGACAGATACTTTTAAATAAATTACCAAAGCTCATTAATCAGGGAGAAATAATGAGTATCAAATATGAGGTTTGTATTACTAATCCACCCTATATGGGACTAAGGGGAGCTAATGATACCCTAGCTAAATATTTGACCAATCATTATCCTTTATCAAAGCATGATTTATTTTCTGTATATATGGAAGTGTGTAAGAGCTATCTGAAAAAAGATGGGATATATGCCATGGTAAATCAGCATTCATGGATGTTTTTAAGTAGTTTTTTAGAACTTAGAGGTAAGCTTTTAGAAGACAGCACCTTTATTAGCATGATTCATTTAGGATCTAGAGTATTTGAAGATAATGTGGGGACCATAGTACAGAATGTTGCTTTTATAAATCAAAATAGTGAAATTCCTAAATATAAAACGAGAGTTGTAGACCTTACTAAAGAGGTAACAGCTTTAGAAAAGAAAGTAAAGATTAAGTCGGTTTGTAGTGGAATGGAGAGAGATGGGATTTATAATATATGGTTAAAAAAACTTATGACAATTCCAACAAAACCTTTTGCTTATTGGGTAAATGATAATGTATTAAATTTATTTTCTAATTTACACAAGTTTGAAAATATTGCAAAGCCTAGACAAGGAATGGCTACATCAGATAATAAACGGTTTTTAAGAGATTGGTATGAAGTTGATATAAATGAAATTAATTTTTCAGCTGTTGATAGAGATGAAGCTTTGTTAAGTAAGAAAAAATGGTTTCCATATAACAAAGGTGGAGAATACAGAAAGTGGTTTGGTAATAATAGATATGTGATTAATTGGGAAAATGATGGCAGTGAAGTAAAAGATTATGCAGCAATGTTATATAAATCATATAGTAGAACTATAAAAAATGAGGAGTTTTATTTTAAAAGTGGTCTTACATACACTTTTATTTCTGAAAATATGGGAGTAAGGTATTCTCCTCAGGGGTTCATATTTGACGTTGCTGGATCTTCTATATTCTTGGATGATAAAGACCTAGAAAAGGTAGTACTAGCATTGTTATGCAGCAAAGTTGCTAATATGTTTTTAGATATAATGAATCCAACCTATAATATACAAGTAGGTGATTTAAAGAATATTCCAATACATGAAGATGTATTTAAAGAAGAAATAAAATCTATCATTGATGAAATTGTAGAAGAAAACATAGCCATTAGTGAAGCGGAATGGAATGACTTTGAGACATCATGGAACTTTAGAACTCATCCATTGATGAGAGACTTAAGAGAAAGAAAAGTTAAGAATGTAACCATAGAATCTAGATTTAAACTTTGGGAAAAAGAAAATATGAAAATTATTGAGAAACTTAAAAATAATGAAGAGAAGTTAAATAAAATTTTCATAGATGTTTATGGTTTAAATGAAGAATTATCCCCGGATGTACCCTATAAAGATATAACATTAAGGAGAATTGAGTTAGAAAGAGAAGTGAAATCTTTAATATCTTTTGCAGTGGGATGTATTATGGGTAGATATTCAATAGATGTTGATGGGTTAGTGTATGGAGGTGGAAACTTCCAAGATAAATGGGATTTTAAAAATCATAGAGTTAAGAAAGTAGAAATAGATTCCACTGGAAAAGTAAATGAGAATAGATGGGTTAATTCAAGTTTTATGCCTAAGTTTGATAATATAATGCCTATAACAGAAGAAAAATATTTTTCAGAAGACTTAATGACCAAGTTCATTGAATTTTTAAAAGCAGTTTATGGAAATGAAGTATTGGAAGAGAATCTTAACTTTATAGCCAATATTTTAGGCAAAAAAGATAGTGAAACTTCAAGGCAAAGTATTAGAAGATACTTCTTTAAGGAATTCTATAAGGATCATATAAAAGCTTATGGAAAGAAACCTATATATTGGTTATTTGATTCAGGTAAGAATGATGGATTTAAAGCATTGGTATATGCTCATAGACATGACAGCTTAACTGTAGCTTTATTGAGGACAGAATATGTTCATATTATGCAACGAAAATATGAAGGTGAATTGAGTACATTGGAACTAATAAAAGACTCACAGGAATATAGTGCTAAGGAAAGAGCAATAGCTAGGAAAAAAAGTGAAAAGTTAAAAAGGAAAATAGAAGAACTCATTGAATATGATGAAATAGTTGCGTATATGGCTAATGAAAAAAAATCCATTAACTTAGATGAAGGAATTAAGGAAAATTATGATAAATTCCAAGGTATCAAAATAATGAAAACAAATGGGAAAGAAGCTAAAATGAATCTTTTATATAAAATCTAAGGAATTTATATTAAAACATATAGGGGTACAATTATACTTTATTTTATGGTAATATTTAAAATGGATTAATATTTAATAGAGTTTTATATAAGGTAAACTTTAAATAAGGTTACTACATATCTCATATTATATAAAATGCTAAATTATATTATTAGGTTGTACTATATAAAATGCTAAATTATATTATTAGGTTGTACTATATAAAATAGATTAAGCTAAAGTGTGAGGTAATTAATAAATATATAAGGTAAGGTGAGTAAAATGAATTATGAAATATTAGCAAATACAATTTTCCCTAACATTGATAAGGAGCCTGAGTATTATATTTCAAAGTACCCGAAGAGAAACCTTAAAGAAGGTGCCAAGGTTACTAGATATGCTCCAAGTCCAACAGGGTTTCAACATATAGGAGGAGTATTTTCTGCATTAATAGATGAAAGAATAGCTACTCAAAGTGAAGGAGTTTTTTATTTAAGAATCGAAGATACGGATCAAAAAAGAGAAGTGGCTGGTGCTATTGAAGATACTATAAATACCATGCATAAGTTTGGGTTAGATTTTACAGAAGGTATGACAGGGGATAATACATATAAAGGTGAGTATGGTCCTTATAGACAAAGCGAAAGAGAAGAGATATATAAAACTTTTGCTAGAGATCTAATTAAAAAGGGGCTTGCTTATCCATGTTTTTGTACATCAGAAGATCTAGAACAACTGAGAGAAAAACAAATTAGTGAAAAATTAACTCCAGGATATTATGGAGAATATGCAATCTGTAGAAATTTATCTCCAGAAGAAGCTTTAAAAAGAATAGGTGAAGGTGAAAAATATATTATAAGATTAAAATCCCCGGGTAATCCAGAAAACAGAGTTGAGTTTCACGATTTAGTTAAAGGTGATATCTCTTTCCCAGAAAGCAATCAGGATATAGTTATAATTAAATCTGATGGACTTCCAACCTATCATTTTGCTCATGCTATTGATGATGCACTAATGGGAACTACTACTGTAATTAGGGGAGAAGAGTGGCTATCATCTCTTCCAATTCATATTCAACTTTTTGATGTTCTTGGATTTGATAGACCTGAATATGCACATACTCCTACAATAATGAAGTTAGATGGAGATTCTAAAAGAAAACTATCTAAGAGAAAAGATCCCGAAAGTGCAGTAAGTTATTATGATGAAGAAGGATATCCTATGATATCTGTTATAGAATATTTACTTAATATAATAAATTCTACTTTTGAACAGTGGAGAGAAGAAAATCCATCATCTGATTATCATGAATTTAGAGTATATCTAGATAAGATGAGTAAAAGTGGTGCTTTATTTGATATTGTAAAATTAAGTGATGTAAGTAAAAATGTAATTTGCAAGTTAAAGGCTGATGTGGTATATGACTACTATATAAATTGGGCTAAGAATTATGATAAGGAAATGTATGACATAGTAACTAACAATGAATTAATGTGTAAAGAAATATTCAATATTGATAAAGAAGGACCAAAACCTAGAAAGGATTTTGCTAAATGGAATGATGTTAAGGAAAAAATATTCTTCTTTTTTGATGAATTATTCAACAGTACTTCAGAAGAAATAGAATTTCCTAAGAATATAGATTTAGCAGAAGCTAAAAGGGTAATAGAAGCTTATGCTAAGGCATATAATTTTAATACTGATAAGGATACTTGGTTTGAAGAGTTAAAAGTAGTAGCTGTAGAATTAGGGTACGCTACAGATAGAAAAGCCTTTAAGAAAAATCCTGAAAATTACAAAGGTATGGTTTCAGATGTAGCTGGATGTGTAAGAACGGCATTAACTTATAGAAATAATACACCAGACCTTTATACTATTATGCAAATAATGGGAGAAGAAAGAGTTAGAAATAGATTTGCTAAATTTTTAAAACTATAATTAGAAATATAGATAAAAATCATCTCTGTAATTTTATAGAGATGATTTTTTATCTATAACTGAAACATACTTATTACCCTCAATATAGTACCTCCAAAGAAAATCTTTTGCCTCTTCAGCGTAATCAATGCCAATCCTTTTAGAATATACAATTTTGAAATCTTTAAAATCGTCTGCATATAAGGATAACTCCTCACTTAATATAGAATGGGTATTTAAAGATTTGTCTATATTAAGGGCTATACATAGTTTTCCAGGACCAGAAGTGAGATTTAATATTTCTCGAGGCTTAAGCTTAGTAAAAGGTTTATTAAATCGGTTTTCACTCATAACTTCAATACCTTCTATTGGTTCAATGGCACGAATTAAGACTCCTTGAGGATCGCCTTCACAACCGGTTACTATATTCATACAGTTATACATTCCATATATTTTATATACGTAGGCTATACCAGCACTTTTAAATAAAGGTTCCGTTCTAGTGGTTTTCTTATAGTTATAGGCATGAGAAGCTTTATCAATTTTTCCCACATAAGCCTCAGTTTCTACAATTCTACCAGTGAGCTTATATCCCATATAATTCCTTACTATTATTTTACCTAAGAGGTCCTCAGCAACTTTTCTTGCGTCCCTACGAAAAAAATCAAGGGAAAGGTTTTCAAATTTCATAAATATCCTCCATATTTATTTTACAAATGTAATATTTAATCTTTTATACTATATAGTTTAGGTTAAAATCGCTTAGATTATTTATAATATATCTATATAAAGATAAAATATCTAGTAATTTTCATTTAATTGAATTAAAATTTGAATTAATAATTTAAATCTGTATTATATAAATGAAAAAATAAATATTAACTATTTTATGATAGTATAGTTTGAATTTTCAGGGAGGAATTATATATGAAAATTAAAATAGAAACAGTGCTAATTACTGGAGCTTCGTCTGGAATTGGATATGAGCTTAGTAAAATATTTGCTCGAAATGGCTATAACTTAATTTTAGTTGCTAGAAGAATTGAAGTTTTAAAAAGGATTAAAGAGGAGCTATCAAAGATTTATGGAATAGAAGTTATTATAATTGAGAAAGATTTATCTAAATCTCATAGTGGAAATGAGGTTTTTAATGAAATTATAAATTTAGATATAAGGATAGATGTACTAATAAATAATGCTGGGGTAGGTTATTGTGGTCTATTTCATGAAATTAATATGGAAAGTCATGGTTTAGTAATACAAACTAATATGGTTGCTTTAACGGAGCTTACATATTTAATTTCTAATCAAATGATTAAAAATGGGGGTGGGAAAATCCTAAATGTGGCATCTACTGGTGCTTATCAACCAGGACCTTATACTGCAGTATATTATGCATCAAAAGCTTATGTATTATCTTTAACTGAAGCTTTATCAATCGAACTTAAAAAGTATAATATTCAGGTAAGTGGACTTTGTCCAGGAACTACAAAAACAGATTTTCATCAAAGAGCTGGCAAAAGAGAATTAAGAGGAGCTATGTCGCCTAAGTTAGTTGCTGAAATAGGGTATAAAGAATTTATGAAAGGAAGAAGCATAATTATACCTGGGATTAAAAATAAAATTGCTATAGGAATATCTAAGGTTTTACCTAGAAAACTATTGGGAAAAACCGTTGGATGTATCCAAAATTCGGCTATTTTACTTAATAAGTAATATTTTTGTAGGAAATGTATTAATAATAATGTATAATTATATATTATATGGCTTTAATTTCATATAGAGGGGGTAAAAATTTGAAAACACAAGATGTATTTTGGGGTATAATCGGAATTCTTATTGTGACTTTAATCATAGTTTCTATATTTAATATAAGAATTAGAAGTTCAATAAGAAGACTAACTAATGAAATGGAGAAAATTGCTCAAGGTGATTTAACAAAGAAACTAAAGGCAAACAAAATTAGAATAATAAAAGAACTAATAGTTTATTCCAATAACTTTATGATAAAGGTTAGAAGGCTTATAGGAAAATCTACAGAAATTAGTGATAGGATACTTATAAACTGTGATGTCTTAAGTAAAGATATGAAAAATATGGAGTTACATGTGGTTGAAAATGTAGAATCTATAACCACCATATCGGATGATATGAATAATCAGGTTGATAAAGTTGTATCTGTTAGAAGTGATATAGAAAATATTGTTTTAAATCATGGAACTATGGTTAGAAATTCTCATAGCGTGGAAAAAACAGCTATGTCAATGATGGAATCTGTAAGTGAAAGCAAGAGTGAGTTTGATAAACTTATTAATAAGATGGAAAAATCACTATGTTTGGAAAAGGAACTCTCTCTTAGGATAAAAGCCTTAGAAATTGGTGCACAAAAAATTCAAGATATATCTGATACTGTAAAAGAAATAAGTGGTACTACAAATTTATTATCTTTAAATGCATCCATAGAAGCTGCAAGAGCAGGAGAAGCTGGAAGAGGTTTTTCTGTAGTGGCTGAGGAAATAAGAAAGTTGGCAGAAATGTCATCTGTACAAGCAGATGAAATTCAAAAGATAACAGATAATGTTCAAAAAGATATATATGAATTTGGATCTATAATGGAAGAAGACTTATCAGTTATAAAAGAATCTATTTCATACGCTAAGAAAAATAGTGAAAATTTTCAATCTATATCTAGTTCTAGTATGAATACATTAAACTCTATACAAGAAATAAATAAAGCTATTGAGGAGCAAAATGCAAATTTAAGGAATATAGAGCTATCTATAAATAGCATTTCTAATTTTGTTTCTAAAACTACCATTCATGTACAAAATACAGCAGAAAGTTCTAAGGCTCAACTTAAGGTAGTAAAGCGTGTTTCTGATAATATCAAAGAAGTTGTAAATATGAATAAAGATATGAAGCTTATAATATCATCCTTTGCACAAAATTATATTTTAGATGAAGATACTGAAAAATATATAAATAATGCTAAAAATATTTTGAATAGTGTTGCAAAAGAAGGCGCAATAATATCTTTAGAAGAAACTAAGTGTAATAAAACATTAAAAGAATTTGTGAAAAAATATCCGTTCTTTTATCTACTATCAGTTATGGATATAAATGGAGATACTAAAGGGATAACCCTTGAGGGAAGCAGGGAAGAGTTATATTGTAATTATTCTCATAGACCATACTTTAAAGAATCCATTAAAGGATTAGTATATAAGTCAGAGCCATATATATCTTCTGATACTGATGGATATTGTATAGCTCTTTCAGTACCTATAAAGAATAATAGTGGACAAGTGGTAGGTATTGTAATGGGAGATTTAGTATTAGAAAATAATTAAAATGAAGCTATCTTAGTAATCTAAGATAGCTTCATTTTAATTCTTAGTTTTATAGACTTCTAAAGCTCTTGCTAATTGATCTGGGCAGGAGGTATCTTTTGAACCGCACTGGATTCCTCTTAGCCTTGATATAACTTCATTAATATCCATGCCTTCTACTAAACTAGAAATACCTACTAGATTACCGTCGCAACCACCTATAAAGCTTACATTTTTTATTTTATTTCCAACTACGTCAAAGTTAATTTCTTTTGAGCAAACTCCTAAAGCAACATATTTCATTTATTATTTCCTCCTATGCAAACTTACATACTATTTGATAATACTGTAATAAGGTTAATATTTCAATATTATCAAATGATTATTTTAAAATTAAATAGATGATTTTGAAATAATTAAAAATGTTTAACTAATTATGAAGTTTACTAGCTATTATTTCTTTAACCACAGTAGGAAGTTTTTCTTGTTCTTCTTTAGATAAATTTTTAGTTTCAATAGGAGGATGAATAAATAACTCTACATTAGCAGCCTTAATTCTATTGTTATTAGCTTCCATAAGTTTATAGGAACCATTTATAGTTATAGGTACAATAGGTGCATTAGATTTAGTTGCTAGTTTAAAGCTACCAGCTTTAAATTCACCTAGAGGACCACCCTTGCTTCTAGTACCTTCTGGGAATATAACTAGTGAATGACCAGCTTTAATTATTTTTACACCTTCAATTATAGCAGCAGCAGATTTTCTAAGATTACTTCTATCCATAAATACACAGTGAATATATTGCATCCAGGTTCTAACTATAGGTATTTTTAAAGTTTCAACTTTAGCAATAAAACCTTTTGGTTTATTAATATAACTCATTAATAGTGGAATATCAAAATTTCCTTGATGATTACTAATAAACACTACGGGAATATTAGATGGAATATTATCTTCACCATAAACAGATACTGTTGCTCCGCTATATTTAAGCTGCGACATAGCCCACTTTGAGGTTACTTTATGTATATAAGCTTCCATTTCTTCAGTTTTTCCTTGTTTCTCTAAAGAATTAACTTTATACATTGGTCCAATTTTGGTCAAAAGACTAATGGCAAAATGACCAAACCAAATAATTGTTTTAAACATAATAAATCCTCCATTATAATAACGTATATTAGTAATTATAGTACAGAGTGTTAATTTAATAAAGAATAAAAAACCTCATATTAAGGTAATTGTAAAGTTTTAGTTTATTATTTAGTAAAAGTTTAAACAATTTATATGAAGAAAGTGGTATAATCCAATATAAGATAATATAGAAAGGGTGATATCTATGACTTTAAAAGATATAGACATAAAAAATAAATTTAAAAATCTTGAATTAGAACAATTAGAAAAACATAATGAAAAATTATCTTCAGCATTAGTTGCTGGTGTAGTTATTGCTGCTATTGGAATTGGATACAAGGTAACTAGAACTATTATGAAGGTAAAAGGTAAAAAATAGTGTAACTTAGTGTCTATAAAATTTAAATTTAAAGCTTATAGGAAGTGAATTAAATGTATGAGATATTAAAGGAGATGGAAAAAGAATTAATAGATTTAGAATCTATTAATTTAAAGGATTTGAAAGAGGAAAATACAGCGATAATAGTTGTTGATATGGTTAGGGGTTTTTATGATGTAGGACCTTTGGCGTCTTCTAGGGTGAAGAATATAATAAGCCCTTTAGTGAAGCTAAATGATAAAACTACAGGTTATAAAAAAATATTCTTTATAGATTGTCATGAAGAAGACTCTAGTGAGTTTAATGCATATCCACCTCACTGTATAGCTAATACAGTAGAATCACAGTTAATAGAAGAACTAAAGGTCTATACAAAGAATAATAGAATTATAAAGAAGAATAGCACTAATGGATTTCATGCTAAAGAATTTCAACAATGGCTTAAAGAAAATTCTAGCATTAATAACTTTATAGTTACAGGTGTTTGCACAGATATATGTGTAGAAACCTTAGCCATATCCTTAAAAACCTATTTCAATGAATTTAATGAAGAAAAAAGTATAATAGTTCCTATGAACTTAGTAGAAACTTATGATTTAGGAATACATAATGGAGATTTGATGAATTTAATAAGTCTATACAAGATGAAAATAAATGGTATAAATATAGTTAAGTATATAGAATAATAAAAATGAGTGGACAATTCCACTCATTTTTACTTACAAATAAGTATCAAACCATTGAAGAGCTTCAGAAACTATAGCCTCTGTTATATAATGGTTTAGTCTGTCGTAGGTTTTCATATCTACTAAATCTTTATTTTGGTAGTGATCTTTTATTGCATTAAAGAAAGCAATTTCACTTTTAATTGGCACTAAAGCATCCTTATCCCCGTGAAGTAAAAGAAGAGGAGTATTATTAAAATTATTAATATTATTTATAGGGCTATATGAAGATAGTTCATTTAAGCTTTTATCTATATAATCCTTATTATCTTTATACTGATCCCCAATTATTTCTAAAGTCGCTTCAACCCAAGCCCCAGAGCTATTCATAATTACTCCAGCCTTAATGCATTTATTATGAGCAATGATACCAGAAGTAATCATTCCTCCCATGGAATGACCAGATACTCCAATTCTGTGTTCATCTATATTGTAGTTAGATTTAATATAATCAAGAATAAAACTGAATTCCTTTACAGAGGATAACACCGTTGGCCAAAACTTAGTTAATCCACTTTCACCTTGCCAATAATCTATTGTTCCACGTTCACCATGATTTATTGAATCAGGTATAACCACCATATATCCATTGCAAGCTAAGAAACTCCCTAGGTTTTTATGAACATCCTTATTAGAACTCCAGCCATGATAAAAGAATATTACAGGAAGTTTTTCAGTAAAATTTTTAGGATATATTATTAGAGTAGATATATTTTCAATATATACTTTTTTAAAATTGACTAAATTATTAATCCACATTGTCTTGCCTCCTTTAAGATTCCCCAATTATAATATAATTTATATCATTTAATAAAAAAAAATAATGTTTTTTATTTTACTTATAAATTACATTATACATAAATTATTATAATTTTAAAAGATAATTACCATTACTATTGAATAGGCTAATATTAAAAATTAAAGAAAAAAGACCATATTAAATTAATAAAATATGATCTGCTTTTCTTTAAAATAAATATAACTAAATATTAGAAATTATTCTAGAATATGAAGTGAGCAATAATTGAAATTATAGGAAGAGTTATTAAAGTTCTTTCTATAAATATTATGAACAATTCTTTTATATTAACGGGTATTTTAGAACCTAGCAATAAAGCTCCCACTTCGGAAAGATATATAAGCTGGGTTATAGATGTTGCAGCTATAATAAATCTTGTCATATCACTTTGAATTCCACCTGACATTATAGATGGTAATAGCATGTCTGCGAATCCAGCTACTAATGTGCTAGAAGCTGCTGCCGCTTCTGGAATTTGAAGAAGTTTTAAAATTGGAATAAAGGGTAAACCAAGAATTTGAAATAATGGTGTATATTCTGCTAACATTAGTGCTATAGTTCCTACAGCCATAACTACAGGGATTACTCCAAACCACATATCTACAACATTTAATGTTCCTTTAGTAAATACATCTTTTTTTAAGGATGAAGATTTAGCTTTATCTATAGCTTTTTCTAACCCAAATTTAAAAGGCGTATACCCTTCAGGAAGAAGTTCTTCCATAGATTTATTTGTATTATTATAGTATATATCCTTTTTTGTTGATAGTGGGGGTAATTTAGGCACTAATATTGCAGCTACTAAACCAGCAAAGGTAACTGATAGATAGAAGGGTAAAAACATATGACTAAGCCCAACGGTATCAATTACAACTATGCTAAAGGTTATTGAAACTAAAGAGAAGGTTGTACCAATTACACAGGCCTCCCTTTCAGTATAATACCCATCAACATATTGTTTACTTGTTAAAAGAACACCAATAGTACCATCTCCAAGCCAAGAAGCAATACAATCTATTGCAGCTGAACCAGGAAGATTAAAAATTGGTCTCATTATTTTTACTAGGAGAGAGCCTACAAATTCTAAAAGTCCGAAATTAAGAAGAAGAGGTAGAAATAATCCAGCAAATAAAAATACTGAAAAGAGTATAGGAAGTAAATCAGATAAAATCATTCCTCCTGTATTTTCTGACCAAATTGCTTTAGGACCTATTTGAAACATTGTACATATTATGAATATTCCACCTAAGACTCTGATAATAAACCAAATATTATTTACATTGAAAAGAGAATTTAAAAAATTATTTTTAACAATAAATTTAGGCTTTAATGCTTTAGTTACTATTGTAAAAAATGCGGTTACAACTATTATTATTGTTATTATGTATGGAAGTGATTGGCCAAGAGCTTCTTGAACATAGGTTGATAAGGTTGCAACAGGTATAACTACTTCTTCTCCTTTGGTAATTGGAATCATAAATAAGAAGATACCTAAAGAAGAGAATACAAGAAATTTAATTACAGCTAATATATATGAATAATCTTTATTATTTGCTGATATAGACACTTTATTGCTTTTACTTTCCATTTATATACATCCTTTCTGTAACGAATTTATGTATAATTATACATAAGCTTTCCCTATAATGCAACATAATTATACACAAATATTATATTTAACTTTAAAAAAATATAATATTTTTGAAAAAAATGTAAAAATGTATAGACATTTGTACTATGACATTTGATTGAAAATATATTAATTTTAAACTGAACTTACATAAGAGAGTTATATGAAAAGTTATTTACTAATTTATTTTTAGTTATAGGAATTAATAATTATTAATGAGTTAACTGCATAAAAATAATAAGTGTAAGTAATAATTATACTTATTATTACTACTTACACTTATCTAAAAGTAAATACTTAGTTAGGGTTATATTGAAAGGTAGCACATAAGGTTTCTTCACTAGTAGATGAGGTATAACCAGAAATATCAATAGAGTTTGCAGTGCATTTGAGTTTTTTATTATAAATACATTGTTCTGCCTTACAATTTACATTAGAATAAGGAGTATTTATACTTATAGAGTTTGTTAATGCACTTGATTTGTTTATAAAGTTTTCACAATTTGTACCATCAGGTTGATAGGTATTGGAACCCCCAATGGTTATCTGATTTAAATTACAGTAGTTGGAATTATTATGTATACAGTTGTGAACTGAACATTGAAGTAAAACCATTTTATCTCCTCCGAAAATAATTTTACTTTAGTATACCTAATTATTCTATTTTTTATACAAAATCATAAACTTCTTAAAATCTTCCTCACTAAGAAACATATCTCCAATGCTACCGTGTTTAGTATCATCCTTAGAAATTCCATGAAAATCAGAACCACAAGTTATTATCATATCCCTTGATTTAGCTAAGGATATAAATTCATCGGTTTCTCTTTTAAAGTTTTGATAATACAGTGCCTCAATACCATGAAAATCATAATTTAATATATTTTTAATAGGTGTTTTTTTAATAAGTTTAGGATGTGCTAGAATTACAATGCAATTATACTTTTTAAGAAGTTCAATTCCTTCTTGTATGGATATATGTTTATTAGGAACATAGGCAGGGCTATCATTTCCTATAAATTTGTCAAAAATATGTTGAAAATCAAAGGGATATCCAGCATTTACTATGGCTTGTGCTATGTGAGGTCTAGCTATAACACCATTACCAATTTTTAAAACATCATCTACATTTATTTTAATGTTAAAGTATTTGTCTAAATTTTTAACTATAGATGAGGCTCTAGTTTCCCTGTTTCTCTTTAAATTATTAAGAAATTTAATTAAGGTTTCATCTTTGTAATCATTTCCTTTAAAATATCCCAAGATATGTATGCTTTCTCCATTGTGATTACAACTTAACTCTATTCCAGGAATAAAATTAAGAGAAATTTCATTGGCTTTGTTTAAAGCTTCGCTAATACCTTCAGTGGTATCGTGATCTGTTATAGATAAAAGTTCAACATTTTTATTTTTAGCCATTTCAACTACTTGAGAAGGGGAAAACCTCCCATCAGATGCAGTTGTATGACAGTGAAACTCTGCTATAATATTCATAAATATCTCCTTCCTTTGTATAGTAAATAGATATAATAATATAGATTTATTATATCTTAAGTGTAGTATTATTTATACTATATAAGTTGATTCTATAAGTTGAAAGAAAATTTTATAGATATTATCCTATTACATCATAAAAATAATTGTCATAATTGAAATAAAGTTATATAATAAAGTCACAATGAAAAATACTTAATAAATTTAAAGGAGATAAAAATGAAAGGTGAAACAAGAAAAAGAATTGCGACATTAGATAATAGAATAAATACTACAAAGCTTGTAAAATTATATATCCTACATTATTTAATATATGAAAATAATGAGGAATATGGATTGGAAATAGTGAATTATATAAATAAAAACTTTACTAAAGTTTCTAATGGGTTGGTGTATCCACTTCTTAGAGATTTGGAGGAAAATTTATATCTTACAGCTAAATGGGAAGATTTTGATAGAAAAAATAAACGTTTATATAAAATTACTGATGAAGGTATAGAACACTATAAAAAAATAAAGGTAGATTATTTTCATGCCATAGAATATAATATTTCTATTTATAATAATGTTTTAAATCAAATTTATAAGAAATAATAGACAAGTTTTATAGCATTATTCAAAGATGGCTCATTCCTATTATTAATCACATATGTAATATTAAAGAATATTATATATGAAGAGATTAATTAATGGGAGGCTTTAAATTATGTATAAGATAACCTTAGACCCTGGACATGGTGGAAGTGATCCAGGAGGCGTTTATGGTGATCTAATAGAAAAAGATATTACACTAACTATAGCTATAGAATGTGAGAAAGAGCTACTTACACATGGAATAAAAGTTCAAATGACAAGAAATACTGATAAATATCTAGGACTTTCTCAAAGAACTACTATTGCAAATAACAATATGTCAGATTATTTTATTTCTATCCATTGTAATGTAGGTGGAGGAGATAGAGGTGAAATAATTTATTCTATATATAATGGTAAAGGTTTAGAACTTACAAATAAAATTAGTAATGAAATTATGAATATTGGACAGACTCAAGTTAAAACTTATAATAGAATGAATAAAAATGGAAGAGATTATTTTCCTTTGATAAGAGACACTATTATGGATGCAATTATTATCAAGTGTGCTTTTATAGATAATGAAGAAGATAATAAGATAATTAGTACTATTGAAAATCAAAAGATATTTGGAAAAGCTATAGCGAAAGGTATTCTTTCTCAACTAGATATTGATTGTACTGACATGGATTAATTTAATAATATTTATTTTGGTAGTTTCAAAAATATAAATATTAAACGAACAATTATAAATGAAGAAAATATTAGACCCATTAGTAGATTAATTCTAATGGGTCTAATATTATTTTATACTTTTTATATAAATACTAAGTATATCCTCATAGGTTAATGGATAAGGATGATTTTTAAGTTTTGCTTTATTAGAATTCATATAAGAAGTATAATTTTTTAATTCATCAAGGGTTATTTTCAAATCCTTTGAAAATAATTCATCTATAAAGTTTCCAAACTCATCTACATTTGAGAAGTTCAATAAAGATATGATTTTATCCACTTTATCCTTAGAATTATTTGCGTATATTTTAAGATATTCTTTTAAAAGAATTCCATTAGCCTTACCATGAGGTACATTATGATAATAAGTTAATGAATATCCCATTCCATGAGGAATGGATGTGCCGCTTTGTGAAATTACCATACCAGCAATAGAAGATGCTATTAATAAATTTTCACGTATTTTAAAGGGAATATTTTCTGAAGATATATATGAAATACATTCACTAAATATCTTTAAACCACTTTCTGCAAGAGCATTGCTAAAGCAGTTAGAATTAGTAGATAAATACCCTTCTATTAAATGTGAAAGTGCATCTATAGAAGTATTTATTGTTACATTTTTAGGTGTATCCATCAAGTAAGTAGCATCTAAAAAAGATACTACAGGAAAAATTTTAGGGCAAATACCTCTTTTATTTTTAATGTTATGATCTGTTAATATAGAGTAAGGTGTAGTTTCGGTTCCAGTTCCAGCAGTGGTAGGAACTGCAACGATCGGAAGAGAATTAAGAGCGGAATTTGTAAATAAATCTTCAATAGTGGCTTGTGAATTAAAAAGAAGAACCCCGGCAGCTTTAGATGCATCTATAGGTGAACCTCCACCTATTCCAATAATAAAATCGATACCTTTATCTTGGGCGAATAATTTTATTTTAATAATTGTTTCTGTAGATGGATTTTCTTCTACATCATCAAATATATGATAATCTATATTGTTTTCTTTTAAGGAATTTACCACATGGTTTAAAGAACCATTAGTTTTAGAAGAATGTTTACCAGTTACTATTAAAGCAGTACTCCCTAAAGAATTCATTATACTACCGTGATTTGCTATTGCGTTTTCTTCACATATAATCTTTGTTGGCATAAAAAATATTGGATTACTCAAAATTTTATTCCTCCTTAAAGTTAATTGTAATATTAAAATTTTATCTTATATTTTAATATAGCATCTATTACAAGTTTTCTCAATTCATTAGAAGGATAACTTTATTATAAATTTTTATCTGTAAGATCTATTATTATTGAATATTTAAATTAATTTTGAAAATAATAGTTAATAGGGAGGTGAGCTTTATGGCTAAGAATAAGCAAAACAAACCTAAGAAGTCTTCCAATAAGGTGAATGGTGAACTAACTTCTATGAATGACAAATCAAATGACAGTAGAAATTCTAAAACAGGATATATGGAACAGCAACCTAATTCTCACTTAAATCAATTTAAATAAGTCTAGGTTATACTTAAACCGATAACACTACAAAATATTAATATGTAGAGTTATCGGTTTATTGTTTAATTAGATTGATTTTTTTATTAATAAAAATTATAATTCTTTTTATTAGAGTTATGAAGGGAAGTTTAAGATGGAAGAGAGATTACAAAAATATATGGCTAGATGTGGTGTTGCTTCTAGAAGAAAATGTGAAGAAATAATATTATCTAATAGAGTTAAAGTTGATGGGGATATAGTAAAGGAATTAGGAACAAAAATTGATTCTAGAGTTAATGAAGTTAGAGTAGATGATAAAGTAATAAAACCAGAAGAAAAAAAGATATATATAGCACTTAATAAACCTACAGGATATATATCATCTGTAAAGGATGATAGAGGTAGAAAAACTTTATTGGATATTGTAAAAGTAGATGAAAGGATATATCCTATTGGAAGGTTGGATTATGATACTTCTGGATTAATTCTTCTAACTAATGATGGTGAAGTTTATAACAATGTAATGCACCCAAGAGTTTCTATTAATAAAACTTATATAGCTATAGTAAAAGGAATAATCAATGATGATGAAATACATAAATTTGAAAAAGGAATTGATATTGGGGATTATATTACTGCACCAGGAAGATGTGAAGTGTTAAAAAAATATAAAAATAGTTGTGAAGTTGCTATAACTATCCATGAGGGGAAAAATAGGCAAGTGAGAAGAATGGGTGAAGCAATTGGACATCCAGTTGTAAGTTTGAAGAGAGTTTCAATTGGTGAAATAAAATTAGATACAGGGTTAAAAGAAGGTCAATGGAGATACCTAAGTGAAATAGAAATACAATACCTAAAGAATGGAGGAGATAAAAATGTTTAAATACTTAGGAAATATAACAGATTTATCTCACTATATAATTGAAAATTTTGTGGTGGATAAAAATATAGCGGTAGATGAGACTCTTGGGAATGGTGGAGATTGTGATTTTCTAAGTGAGAGCTTTAAAAAAGTTTATGCATTTGATATTCAATCAGTAGCAATAGAAGAATATAAGAAAAAGAACAAAGATAATGTAAAACTCATTTGTGATTCTCATGAAAATATAGAAAAACATATAACTGAAGAAATAGATGTAGCCATATATAATTTAGGTTTTCTACCCGGTGGTGACAAATCAATAACTACGGAGGCTGAATCTACACTAAAAAGTATTAAAGAAACTTTAAAAATATTAAAAAATGGAGGTTTTGCCATTCTATCAGTATACATTGGTCATAATGAAGGTCTTCGTGAAAGTGAACAGATACTAAAATATGCAAGTTCTCTACCAAAAGATAAATATGGAGTAATGATTCATAAAGTTATAAATAGGAGTGAAAGGGCTCCATATTTATTAGTCATTGAAAAGAAGTGATTGCTCTAAAACAGTGATTTTACAATGCTTAATACAGAAACTTAAACTATGTTATAAGTTTATAATTATCTCTTATATAGGAAAAAATTCATAAAATTAATAATCATAGAAGTTTTATGTTGAAGGATAATCCATACTGTGTTAATATGAAGTATATAATTCATTTTTCAGTAAAATGAATTATATACTTTATAATCTTTTAAAAGGAGTTAAGTGATGGAGAATAATAATACTGATTTAATGAGAATGATACAAACTAAGTTTTCAAGGTTAAGTAAAGGGCAGAAGCTCATAGCTGAATATATTTTAAAGCATTATGATAAAGCAGCATTTATGACTGCTGCGAAGCTCGGAGCAAGCGTTGGTGTTAGTGAATCAACAGTAGTTAGATTTGCTAACCAATTAGGTTATGAAGGTTATCCTGAACTCCAGAAGGCGCTACAAGAACTTATAAAAAACAAACTTACCACAGCTCAAAGAATAGAATTATCTAACGATTTTATTATTCCTAATAACGCTTTAAAAGGAGTATTAAAATCAGATATAGAAAATATTAGAGCAACAATGGAAAAAATAAATTATGAAGCTTTCGAAAGTACAGTTAATAGTATTTTAAACTCTAAGAAAATTTATATTGTAGGACTAAGAAGTTCCGCTGCATTGGCAGACTTTTTAGGATTTTATTTAAATTTAATATTAGACAATGTAAAAATCGTATCTTACGGAATGAGTGACATTTTTGAACAGATGCTAACATTAGGGGAAGGAGACTGTGTCATTGGCATAGGTTTCCCACGTTATGCTATGAGAACTGTTGAAACCCTTAATTATGCAAAGTCAAGGGGAGCTGATGTTGTTGCAATTACAGATAGCGTTTTATCTCCATTAGCAACTAAAGCTGATTATGTACTAATAGCTGAAAGTAATATGGCCTCCTTTGTTGATTCTTTAGTGGCACCATTAAGTGTTATTAACGCTCTTATTATAGCTGTAGGATTAAAAGAAAAGGATAAGATATCTAAAACCTTCACAGAACTTGAGCAAGTGTGGCAAGAATATCAAATTTATTCCTATAAAACAAACAAGGATATTAACAAGTTTTAATTTTTATGTCTAAATTTTTATAAAATTATGTTGATTTATAGACAAAAGTATTCTATTATGTAAATAAAGGCATGTAATCGTTTTTAATATTTGCAATAAATCTGTTAAAATGTTTTTAAAAAAGAAGGAAAAAAAGCAAATACATAGAATATATATTACATGTAAAGATTTACTTCAGTGTGTTATCATACAAAAAGTAAATTATATAAATAATTTTGTTTAAATTTTAGGAGGTATTGATACTATGGATACTAAAGCTTATATTGAGCAAGTATTAGAAAACGTGAAAAAAAGAAACAGCGCTGAACCAGAATTTATACAAGCTGTTGAAGAGGTTTTAAACTCTATAGGGCCTGTACTTGACAAGCACCCAGAATATGTAGAGTCTAACCTATTAGAAAGATTCTGTGAGCCTGAAAGACAAATAATGTTTAAAGTATCTTGGAAAGATGACAATGGTAAAACTCAAGTAAATAGAGGATTTAGAGTACAATTTAATGGAGCTATAGGACCTTACAAAGGTGGATTAAGATTCCATCCATCTGTTTACTTAGGAATTATCAAATTCCTAGGATTTGAACAAATTCTTAAAAATGCATTAACTGGACTTCCAATAGGTGGAGGTAAAGGTGGTTCAGACTTTGATCCAAGAGGTAAGTCTGATGCTGAAATCATGAGATTCTGTCAAGCGTTTATGACTGAATTACAAAGACACATCGGACCAGATGTGGACGTTCCAGCTGGAGATATCGGTGTAGGTGGAAGAGAAATCGGATACTTATATGGTCAATATAGAAGAATTAGAGGAGCTTTCGAAAATGGAGTTTTAACTGGAAAAGGTTTAACTTATGGTGGAAGCTTAGTAAGACCAGAAGCAACAGGATTTGGAGTAGCTTATTTCTGTGAAGAAATGCTTAAACATGAAGGAACTGACTTCAAAGGAAAAACAGTTGCAGTTTCAGGTTTCGGTAACGTTGCTTGGGGAGCATGCCAAAAAGTTGCTGATTTAGGTGGTAAAGTTGTTACTTTATCTGGACCAGATGGTTACATCTATGATAAAGATGGAATAACTACTCCAGAGAAAATTAACTACTTAGTTGAAATGAGAAATTCAGGTAGAGATAAAGTTCAAGATTATGCTGATAAATTTGGATGTGAATTCTTCCCAGGACAAAAACCATGGGGTGTTAAAGTTGACATCATAATGCCTTGCGCAACTCAAAACGATATTCATATAGAACATGCAAAACAAATCGTTGCTAATGGCATTAAATTTGTATGTGAAGCTGCAAATATGCCATGTACAAACGAAGCGGTTGAATACTTCTTAGCTAATGGATTAATAGTTGGACCTGCTAAAGCTGCTAATGCTGGTGGAGTTGCTACTTCTGCATTAGAAATGGCACAAAACAGCATGAGAATATCTTGGACAGCTGAAGAGGTGGATCAAAAACTTCATCAAATAATGGTAACAATCCATAAAAATGCTATGGATGCAGCTGAACAATGTGGATTTGGATATAACTTAGTTGCTGGTGCTAACATTGCTGGATTTATGAAAGTTGCTGAAGCAATGCATGCTCAAGGAGATATTTAATATTAAATTAAAATAGTTTTAATATTAAAGGAGGGAATTTTAAAATTCTCTCCTTTTTCATGTGATATGACAAGGATTTTAGTTTTAAATGTAATTTATTATAATTCAACTCTACTAATATACGTAGCATAAAATTTTAGCTATCAAAATAAATTCATTGAATAATTAGGAATTTTATATTAAATTATAATATAGGAATATGTTTAAAATAAAACAGAAGAGATGGTGATTTTTTGGCACAAGTAGTAATTGTAGGTGGAGGTCCAGCTGGAATGATGGCTGCAATAGCAGCGAGTAAAAACAATAAGGTCATATTAATAGAAAAGAATAATAAACTTGGCAAAAAACTGTTTATTACTGGGAAAGGTAGATGTAATGTAACTAATAATAAGGATATTAGCGAGTTTTTTGATTATATTCCAACTAATCCTCATTTTCTATATAGTGCTCTTTATACCTTTACCAATGAGGATACTATTAAGTTTTTTAATGAAAGAGGAGTTGGACTTAAAGTAGAGAGAGGGGATAGAGTTTTTCCTAGTTCAGATAAATCTTCAGATATTATAAAAGCTTTTGAAAAAACTTTAATGGAGAAAAATATTGAAATTAAACTTGGAATTGCTGTAAAAGAATTAAAAGTTGAAAATAATAAGATTACTTCAGTAATCCTTGATAATGATGATTATATAGAATGTGATAATGTAATCTTAGCTACTGGTGGGGCTTCATATCCTCAAACTGGATCTAATGGTGATGGGTTTAGATTTTGCAAAAGTTTGGGTCATAATGTAGTGTCTATAAAACCGTCCTTAGTACCAATTGAAATTAATGAAGCTTGGGTAAAAGACCTTCAAGGTTTATCACTAAGAAATGTACAGCTTACATTATTAGATAAGAACAATAAAATTATTTTTAAAGAGCAAGGTGAAATGTTATTTACTCACTTTGGAATTTCTGGTCCATTATGTCTTAGTGCAAGCAGTTTAATAAAACCAGGTAAAAAGTATAAGATTGTATTAAATCTTAAGCCTGCACTTAGCGAAAAAGAGTTAGATTTAAGAATACAAAAGGATTTTTTAAAGTATAATAATAAGGACTTTAAGAATGCATTAAATGATTTATTTCCACAAAAATTAATTCCTATTATGATTAATTTAAGTAAAATACCAGAAAATCAAAAGGTAAATAGTATTACAAAAGAACAACGTAAGTTTTTTCTAAATCTTATTTCAAATCTTACAATGGATGTAAGAGGATTAAGGTCTATAGAAGAAGCAATAGTTACATCTGGAGGCATTGATACAAAAGAAATTGATCCGTCTACAATGAAATCTAAGGTGGTTTCTAACCTAAGTTTTGCTGGAGAAGTAATAGATGTAGATGCTTATACGGGAGGTTATAATGTACAGATTGCTATTTCTACAGGTTTTATAGCAGGAAGTAAGATATAAATATACAAGTAAAGTTATTATTGAGAAATTTATAGTTTAAAACATCTATTTAAATTATAGATTGATAGTAACTATATAACTGAGGAGTGATACTATGAAAATATCAATAGCTATTGATGGTCCTGCTGGAGCAGGAAAAAGTACTATAGCTAAATTAATAGGAGAAAAATTTAATTTAATGTACATAAATACTGGATCTATGTACAGAGCAGTTACTTTATTTGCAATGAGAAAGGGTGTTGAACCTAATCAAGTAGGTGATTTATGTGAACTTATAGATACTTTGAAGATGTATTTTGATAATGATAACCTATTTGTTAATGATATAGATGTGACTGATGAGTTAAGGAGTATTGAAGTTACTAATAATGTGTCGAGATATGCATCTATACTAGAGGTTAGACAAAAGCTAGTTGAAATGCAGCAAGAAATAGCTAAAAATTACAATGTAATCATGGATGGTAGGGATATAGGCACAGTAGTACTTAAAAATGCATCCTTAAAAATATTCTTGACAGCTAGGGCAGAAGAAAGAGCTAAACGTAGGTATGATGAGCTTATAGCCAATTATGTAAAAGTAGATTATAATAATATATTAGAGGATATAAAAAAAAAGAGATTACATTGATTCAAATAGAGAAGTAGATCCTTTAAGAAAAGCTGAAGATGCAATAGAGATTGATACTTCTACTATGAGTATAAGTGAAGTAGTAGATGCCATATCTAAGTACATATCATATATAAATGTAGATAAATAGTCATGTGTAATATAAATTAATTTGTTTTATAGTAAATGGTATTAGAGGTGAGGATAATATGTCTAAAGTAACTCTTGCAAATAAAGCAGGTTTTTGTTTTGGAGTAAAAAGAGCAGTTGAAGAGACTATAAGATTGAGAGAAAAATATAATAAGGATATATACACACTAGGACCATTAATCCATAATAATGATGTTGTGAAAAGCTTAGAGAAAAAAGGTATTCATTCTATAACTCTAGAAGAAGCATATAATCTTAAAAAAAATGATGTTGTAGTAATAAGATCTCATGGTGTTGGTAAAAATGTATTTGACCATTTAAGAAAGAATAATGTTATAATAGAAAATGGGACTTGTCCATATGTGAGAAATATACAACAAAAAGTTGAGGAGTATTACAACAAAGGATATAATATAATTATTGTTGGTGATGATAAGCATCCAGAGGTCATAGGGATTAATGGGTGGTGTAATGATACAGCTATTATATCTAAGGATGGAGAAAACATAGATGCAATTAAGAGCAAGGTATGTGTAGTTTCCCAAACTACAGAAAAGCAAAGTAATTGGGAAAAGGTTTTGAACAGGATAATATCATTAGCTAAAGAAATAGTAGCTTTTAACACTATCTGTAATGCCACAGAAGAAAGACAGGAATCAGCGAATAAACTTTCTAAAGAGGTTGATTTAATGATAGTTTTAGGGGGATATAATAGTTCAAATACTACAAAGCTTTATGAAATTTGCAAAAAAAATTGTGAAAATACTTATCATGTAGAAAAAGTAGATTTATCACTTTTAAATATGATAGGGAATGAAAATATAAATAAAATTGGAATTACTGCTGGGGCGTCAACTCCAGAGTACGTAATTGAGGAGGCTATTAGTAAAATGAAAAAACAAAACGATATAAGTCAAGAGGATATGGACCTTTATGATAAATATTTTAAGGATACTAGCAACATATCTGTAGGAAGTATTCTAGAAGGTGAAGTATTTAAAGTAAATGAAAAAGAAGCATATTTAACTATAGGTACGAAAACTGAGGCTATATTAACAGCGGATGAATACTCTAGAGACAATGAAACTCCTTTAAATCAACAAATTAAAGTAGGAGATGTTATTAAAGCAAAAGTGATAAACAGAAAAAATTCTGATGGATTAGTTGTATTATCAAGAACTGAGGTTTTAAGAGCTGAACAACAACAAGTGTTAAAGGCTGCTTTTGATAATGGAGAGATAATAAATGTTCAAGTTAAACAAGAAGTAAAAGGTGGACTTGTAGCTTTATTTGAAGGAGAAAGAGTATTTATACCAGCATCTCATATAGAATTAAGTAGAGTTAGTGATTTGTCTAAGTATATAGGACAAAATTTTGATATAAAACTTATAGAGTATTCTAGAGAAAGAAATAGAGTTAAAATAGTTGGTTCAAGAAGAGAACTTTTAGAGAAGGAGAATGAAGTTAAAAAGGCTACTACATGGGCTTCTTTAGAAAAGGGTATGGTAGTTGAAGGTGAAGTTAAAAGATTAACTGCTTTTGGAGCTTTTGTAGAAATTAATGGTATAGATGGTTTACTACACAGTTCAGAAATGTCTTGGAATAAAGTTAATAACCCATCAAAATTATTTAAAGTTGGTCAGATTATTAAAGTTGGTGTTTTAGAAGTTGATAGAGAAAATAACAAATTAGCTCTAAGTGTTAAAATGTTAAGCGAAAATCCATGGAATAATATTAATGAAAAATATCCAACAGGAAATGTTGTTGCTGGAAAAGTAGTGAGATTTGCACCATTTGGGGCATTTGTTGAATTAGAAGAAGGGATAGATGGGTTAGTCCATATATCTCAAATTTCTAATGAGAGAGTCGAAAAAATTGAAGATGTTTTAAAAATTGGAGAGATAGTAAAAGCTGTTATAACTCAAGTAGATGCTGAAGGTAAGAAAATTGGACTTAGCATTAAAGATTTAGAAGCATAAAAATTTTTAGAAGATACACTATACTAGTGTATCTTCTATTTTAAATTAAAATAAATATACTAAAAATGGTTATATTATTTAAATTTGGATTATAATATATATATAGATTCAAAAGTATGAGGTAGATGGATTTATGTATAGATTAGAAACATTAAATAATTCAAATTTAAATTTTATAAATGAGTTTGATATTACTAATGAGTATAAAGAAGAACTCATAGAGATTTGCACAAATAAGAATATATTTAAAAAACTTCTTTTGGGAAAAAATATAAAGTATATAAAATCTCAACAAAAATATATAGGGTTTTTATGGTATAGTAAACTTCAATATCAAGTATATAAAATACACTGTATAAAATTTATTCCTGAATATAGTACTTTTGAGTATTATAAAGAAGTCTTTAAGTTTTTTAATAGTTGTAATTCAATTATAATCAGCGAAAATAATAACTTGAATACAACTTTATTGATTGAACTAGGATTTAGTGTAGAAAGAGCTATTATTGAAATGGAAAGAGATATAAATTCCTATGAAGAACAGAATAATGATGAAAATATTTCTTTTGCAACCTTTAAAGAAGGTAAAGATGAAAAACATAGGTGTTTAATTCAGAATAAAGTTTTTGATTCCGCTAATAGACAGTCTATAAATAAAGAGGATATTATATATGAAAAATATCAAAATTATTATATTCCAGAAGGATGTATTTTTATTAAACATAAAGGGGTTAATGCAGGGTATGGACAATTAATAAAAAAAGATTCAAAAATTTATATAGCTAATTTTGGAATTTTACCGGAATATAGAGGCAAAGGCTATGGAAAGAAGCTATTAAAATATATAGTAAATATAGCTCATGATCTTGGTAATAGTAAAATATATCTTAAATGCGATAAAAAAAATATAGAAGCCGTAAACTTATATATAGGTGAAGGGTTTAAAACAATAGATACTTATCATGAGTATAAGAAAGATAATATAGATTCATTTTAATATAATAATTAATGTAGTAAATATAGCACTATACTTTATAATTATTAAGAATAAATATAATAAAAAAGAAATTAAGTCATGAAACTTAATTTCTTTTTTGATTACTATTTTTCAATTTTTACATATTCAGCTAAAGCTCTTTCTAATATGTCCATTGCATCAGCTAGAGCTTCAGTATTTAAACAATAAGATAATCTTATTTCATCCATACCAAGACCCTCTGTTGCATAGAAACCTTCTGCAGGTGCAACCATAACAGTTTTATTATTATAGTTATAGTCTGTAAGTAACCATTTTGCAAAATCCTCACCACTTTTTATTGGAAGCTTTGCTACTATATAAAATGCTCCAGTAGGTTTTTTACATATAACACCTGGCATTTTTGAAAGCTTTTCAAACAGAATGTTTCTTCTTGATTCATATTCTTTTTTAACGTTAATAAAGTATTCTTTAGGAGTATTGATTAAATTTGCTGCTGCTAGTTGTTCTATAGTTGGAACACATAGTCTAACTTGACACATTTTCATAATTTGACTTATAAGTTCTTTATTCTTAGAAGCTACTAAACCAATTCTTGCACCACATGCACTATAGCGCTTAGATATACTATCTATTAAAATTACTCTATCTTTAATATCTTCCATATAAAGAGCAGAAGTGTATTTTAGTCCATCATAAACAAATTCTCTATATACCTCATCTGCAATAAGGAATAGGTTGTTCTCTTTACATATATCAGCAAGCATTCTTATTTCATTTTCAGTGTAAACAACTCCAGTTGGATTTCCAGGATTAGAAACCATGATTGCTCTAGTTTTAGGAGTTATTTTAGATATTATAACATCCTTTGCTGGTAGATGGAATCCTTCTTCTGCTTTAGTTATAAAAGGCACTACTTTTACGCCGCAACCTTGTGCAAATCCTGCATAATTAGTATAGAAAGGCTCTGGTATAATTACTTCATCGTCTACATCACAAATTGCTGTTAATGCTAAAGAAATAGCTTCAGAACCTCCATTAGTAATAAGAATTTCATTAGATTCAAAATCTATATCCCATTCTTTATAGTATTTAATAAAACTATTAATTGCTTCATCTATTCCTTGAGATTGAGCATATTTAAGTACATCATCTTTATAGTTATTAATTCCTTCCATGAATTCCTTTGGAGTTTCAATATCAGGTTGACCAATATTTAGATGATATATTTTTACTCCTTTACGTGCAGCTTCAGCTCCATATGGTGCTAGTTTTCTAATCGGTGAATATCCCATAGCCAGTATTCTTTTTGAAAATTCCATTTTAACTCCTCCTAAAATAATATGAATAAATATTTAAGTTTATTTATTTTCATTATTGTACTAGTATACATTACATATTGTTTCTATTTTGTATAATATTTATGAAGAACTTTACCTAACCTTTTTATTCCTTCTACGATTTTATCTTCTGGCATATTAGAGTAATTTAATCTAAAGAAATTTTTCTTTCCACCATTAGGGAAGAAAGAAGCACCAGGTACATAGGCTACATTCTCTTTTAGAGCATCTTCCATAATAGAAGCAGAATCTAAATCTTTTCTTAATTCAACCCAAGTAAACAACCCTCCTGAAGGATAAGTGTATTTAACGTCTTCAGGAAAATATTTTTTCATGCTATCTATCATTAAGTCACGTCTAACTCTATAAACTTCAATTATGTTCTTTATATGATCATCTAAATTGTAAATTTTCATGTATTCTCCTGCGATAACTTGAGCAAAAGTATTACATTGTAAGTCTGCGCCTTGCTTAATTAAAATATACTTTTTAATTATTTCTTCTTCTGCTAATATCCATCCAAGTCTTAGTCCAGGACAGAAAGTTTTAGAGAAAGTACCTAGATTAATTACATAACCAGCTTTATCAAAGGATTTAATTGAAGGAAGACTTTCTCCCTCAAATCTTAATTCTCCATAGGGACTATCTTCAATTAAAGGTATTTCATACTTAGCAGCTAGTTCAGATAAGCGTTTTCTTCTTTCGATATTCATTGTAATTCCACTTGGATTTTGAAAATCTGGAATAGTATAAATCATTTTTATATTGTGGTTTTCGTTTTCTAATGCTTTTTCTAATTCCTCTACAATCATACCATTTTCATCCATTGGTATTTCTAAGAATTTAGGACCATAAGCCATAAATGCATTTAAAGCGCCAAGATAGCTTGGACTTTCACATGCAATAGTGTCTCCTTCATTTATGAAAAGCTTTGCAGAAAACTCTAAACCTTGCTGAGAACCATTAGTTAGCATAACATTTGAAGTATCGCATTTTACTCCTGTAGGCGCTATTCTTTCTTTTACAATTATTTCTCTCAAAGGCATGTAACCATCAGTAGAAGCATATTGTAGAGCTATTTGGCCTTTTTCTTTTATAACCTTTGATGCTACTTCGTTTAGTTTATCTAAAGGAAATAATTCAGGTGCTGGTAATCCACCTGCAAAAGAAATGATTTCTGGCTTTTCAGTCAATTTCAAAAGTTCTCTTATTTCAGACGCTTTTAAATTTGAAGTCCTATTCGCATAACGTATATTCATATATACACCCCCCATAATTATGTTTTAAAATTAATTATACTATTCATCTTATGTACCATGATTTTATTATAACTTATTTGCATGTTTTTTCAAGATATTTTAATATAGTGGAAAGGGTAATAAAATAAATCTTAAAAATACTTGTTATTTGAGTAAAGAAGTAGTATAATAACTTAAAGAATAAATTAAATAATTAAATATTTCTTTAAATCAGTCCAGAGAGGCTGGCAAGAAGATAGATATAATTACAGGGCACACTATATTTATGTATATAACTTCTTGCGAAAGTAAGAAGTTTTTTTATTTATATACCTTTTAATCAGTACTGAGATACTGAAAGGGGAGAAAGAAATTTCTCCTAATATTAAGAATATTAAGGAGGCTTTATATGTCAGAAATAACATTAAAAAAAGAAGCAGAAGAAACTTTGGCAAAGAAATCAATTAAGGAAGAGACTAAAAGATTGGTACTTGCTATGCAGCACTTAATTGCTATGTTTGGTGCAACGGTTCTAGTACCTGTACTTACAGGACTTGACCCTTCAGTTGCTCTTGTTGCAGCAGGATGTGGTACTTTGATATTTCACCTTTGTACAAAAGGAAAAGTTCCAGTATTCCTTGGTTCTTCCTTCGCATTTATACCAGTAATAATAGCTGCAGGAGAATTAAATGGTGGAGATTTAGCGTATGCACAAGGCGGATTGTTAGTTGCAGGATTTATTTATGTAATAATTTCATTTCTTGTTAAAAAAATTGGTGTAACCACTATAAAAAGACTCCTTCCAGCCCAAGTGGTAGGACCTATGATAATAGTTATAGGATTAAACCTTGTACCTACAGCTATAGGAATGGCTAGTGAAAATTTTATTATAGCAGGGATAACTTTAGCTATAGCATTATCCATTAACTTATTTGGGAAAGGTTTTTCAAAACAGTTAGCTATACTTATTGCAGTATCATCAGGGTATATACTTTCATTGATTTTTAATATAGTAGATACTAGTATAATATCTAAATCAGCATATATAGCGGTACCTAGCTTCACACTGCCTAAATTTGATATGGCTTCTATACTCGTAATTGCACCAGTGGTGTTAGCAGTACTAATGGAGCACGTTGGTGATATTACTACAAATGGGCAAGTAGTTGGTAAAAACTTCATTGAAGACCCTGGTCTTAATAGAACTTTATTAGGAGATGGACTTGCAACTATGTTTTCTGCATTTATTGGAGGGCCAGCCAATACAACTTATGGAGAGAATACTGGAGTTTTAGCATTAACAAAGAACTATGATCCATCAATAATAAGAATTACAGCAATATTTGCTATAATCCTAGGTTTTGTAGCTAAATTAGGAGGATTACTATTATCTATCCCTAGTGCTGTTATGGGTGGTATTAGTATCATGTTATTTGGAATGATTTCATTAATAGGATTTAAAACTATTAAAAATGGAGATGTAACTTTTGATTGGAAAAACATTGTAGTAATAGCTACTATAATAATAATTGGTCTTGGTACTACTAATTTAGAAAAATACACTGGTATATCAATTGGAATTCCAGTTGGTGCATCTGTTAAAATAACAGGCGTAAGCTTAGCAGCTCTTGTAGGGGTTATACTAAATATGATTTTAAATTTTAAAAGTGAAAAAGAAGAAAATAGAAATGAATATGTAGCTTAACTATACATTCATTGAAATACCACTTAATACAAAGATTATGTATTAGGTGGTATTTTTTTACATCTGATGATATAATATAATAAAATATAACATGGGGGTGTGACAATGAAAAAAGTTAAAGTTGAAGATGCTATTGGGATGGTGGTGGCCCACGATTTAACTAAGATCGTACCGGGGGAATTCAAGGGTGCTGCTTTTAAAAAAGGACATATAATAGAAGCAAAAGATATAGAAGAGTTGAAGTTTATAGGGAAAAATCACATTTATATTATTGAAATGAATTCAGAAATGCTTCATGAAGACCAAGCAGCTTTAGAGTTAGGACAAGCAATTGGAGGAGCAAATACCTACCTTAAATCACCTAGTGAGGGAAAAGTAAATATTTTAGCTGCTCGGGATGGGCTTTTGAAAATTAACACTAGTTTGTTATATGAAATTAATTATATTAAAGACATTGTAGTAAGTACATTACACAATAATACTGTTGTAGAAAAGGATACAATTGTTTCTGCTACAAAAGTAACACCGTTAGTTGTAGAAAAAAGATATATCAATCAAGTTAAGGATATATTAAGAAATGTATCAGGGATTATAGACATAATACCTTTTAAAGTTCAGAAGGTAGGAATCGTTATTACTGGTACGGAAGTTTATGAAGGCATCATTACTGATAAATTTGCTCCAATACTTAAGGAAAAGGTTAGTAATTACAAAGCTATTGTTGAAGATGTCATATTTGTTCCAGATGACTTAGAAAAAATAACTAATGCTATAGAGATATTTAAGTCTAAAGGATGCAGTTTAATAATAAGCAGTGGGGGAATGTCAGTAGATGCAGATGATTTAACACCTGTAGCTATTGAAAAAGTAGCTTCAGAGATAATTACCTATGGATCTCCGGTAATACCAGGAGCTATGTTTATGTTAGCATATAGTGATGATATAACTTATGTGGGGATTCCAGCTTGTGGAATGTTCTCTAAAATAACTGTATTTGATGTTTTACTTCCTAGGATAATGGCAAAGGATAAAATTAGTAAAAGAGAAATAAGTGAGTTATCTCACGGAGGGCTTTGCTTAAAATGTAATATATGTCATTATCCAATTTGTCCATTTGGGAAATAGGGAGGTATTTTATATGTGTATTACTTTACTTGAAGAAGTGAATGAGCAAGTGAAGAATGGGAATTTTGTAGCTCTTTCTATAATTACTAAGGCTTGTGGATCTTCACCTAGGGGAGAAGGTACCATGATGGGAGTTCTAAGAGATGGTACTGTAATTGGTACTATAGGCGGAGGTGCAGTTGAAGATGAAATTATAAAATCTAGTATAGAGGCTATAGAAACACAAAGAAGTGGGAGATATGAATATAGTTTGAATGAAGCTAATAAAGAGCTTAATATGGTTTGTGGAGGAAACATTGAAGTATATATAAAAGTATTAATGCCTAAGCGTAAACTTCTTATAGTTGGTGGGGGACATATTGCATTGCCACTACATTTTATAGCTAATGTATTAGGATATGATATTGTAGTTTTTGAGGATAGGGAAGAATATTGTAATTGGGAAAGATTTAAATTAGCTGATGAGCTTTTACTAGGAGATATTAAAGAAAATTTAAAAAAATATCCTATAAATAATCAATGCAGTATAGTAATTATAACTAGGGGACATTTCCATGACTATGAAGCTTTAAAAACTGTTATAGATACTGAAGCAAATTATATTGGTATGATAGGAAGTAAAGTTAAGGTAAAAAAAACTATTTACAAATTATTAGATGAAGGATTTAACAAAGATTTGTTGAATAAAGTATATGCACCTATTGGTATAGAATTAGGTGGTGAAAGACCAGAAGATATAGCATTATCTATAATGGCAGAAATTTCATTAGTTATAAATAATGGAAAGTTAGCCCATAAAAAAATACTCTAATATATAGAGAGATAAAAATTTATCTTGAATTATTGTAATATAATCAATATGTTCATAATATTTTAATTATATAAGGGTTAATTTTATTTCTAGAAAAGTAAAGTATGATAGGTAATATTGTATTTTATTAATATATAAATAAAAGGGAGTTTTAAGGGGGAAAACAATGGTAAATCGAAAAGCTTTAAAAAGCAAATCTAAAGATCAATTAAGGGGGCAGTGGAAGATAACGGTCTTAATAACACTAATAATCTTTGTAATTCAAGGAAGTATAAGTCTTGGTTCTGAGACTTTTAAAGATACTATAGGACCATCACTTCTGATAACAGTTATAAGCATAATAGTAAGCTTAAGTATAGCAATTATGAGTAATTCATTTTATCTTAAAATTTCTAGGGATAAGAAAGTTAAATTTTCTGATATACTTATTTCAGGTAAGACTTGGGGAAAAGGTATGGGTATACAGCTTTTAATAGTATTAATGTACATACCAATAATAATTATTATTGGTATAGTTGTAGGGTTTATAGCAATTCATTATAGTAACCAGATATTTATGGGTTCTTTATCAGGTAATTCTATTCCATCTTTTGAAGGCATGACAACAATGATTGTTCTGGTTACCTTAGTTTTATGTATACCAATAATTATTTTGGGTTTATATTTGTTTCCAGCAGTGATTTTAGTATGTGAAGATAATAGTAAGGGTGTAATTCAGTGTATAAAAGAAAGTTTTAAATTAATGAAAGGAAATGTATGGAGTTTATTTGTACTATACCTTAGCTTTTTAGGTTGGGTGATTTTATGTATTGTACCAGGTGTAGTTGTAGCTATAATTGCAGTTTTTTCATTTAATGAAATGCTCATTACTATATTACCGTTAATTATAGGAATTAGCTTTCTATGGTTAACCCCATATATGAATACAACATTTTTGAATTTCTTTAATGAAATATCTGGATACAATAATAAACCTATATATAATGAAATTAATCCATTAAATTAATAATATGTGTTATATATCTATATAAGTTGTCTATGAATGAGATTATTTATGTAATAACTTAGTATTTAGCGTGAATTAAATTTTAACTAGGTTTATATATAAATGTTTATTTCATAATTAAAGAAGATGTATATCAACTTAAATCCAAAGGAATTCTTTGGATTTTTATTATTAAGTCTAATTGGAAGTTAATAAACTAAAGCCTAAATCAAAAAAATATTGCTTCAAGATTTAAGATTGTATATAAATGCTATTGTTTGTTATGAATAAAGATGATAGATTTATAATAGATTGCATTAAAGATAAAATATATTAATTAGCTATGTATTGGATAAATATAAATAAATGATTAGGTGATGAAATGAAGATAGTATGTTCAATAGGTCCTAATGTTAAGACCTTAAATGATTTAGATAAGTTTGTAAATGCAGGAATGAATTCTATGAGATTGAATTTTTCTCATATAGAAAATGATACAGCTAAAAAACAAATTAAGTATATGAAGGAGAATTATCCTGATATTTCTATTATTCAAGATTTGCAAGGCAATAAAATTAGAGTATCTAATTTGTTTAATGGCCAATTAAGGGTTAACTTTGGAGAAACCGTATATTTTTGTAGTGAAGAATTTTTTAAAGAAAATCTTAGACATAGTGAAAAGAATACATTAATTCCAATTTCTTTTCAAGGACAATTTACATGACTTTCTAAATGTAAAAAAATTCTTATGAAGGATGGAACAATGGAGTTTAATGTTGTAGGAAAGCTTAAGGATAAAGAGGCAATAAAGGCAGAAGTTGTTTTAGGTGGCATGGTTAGAGGTGAGAAGGGGTTAAATGCTCCGGGAATGGATAGGTTGGGTATGACGTTAACCATAAAGGATAAGAAGGATATTGAATTTGGCCTATTAAGTGGTGTGGATATAATATGTCTTTCCTATGTTACGAGAGAATCTGATATTCTAGAATTAAAGGAATATATAAAAAAAGTAAAGAAATATAATCCTCAAATTATTATGCCTAAAATTTGGGCAAAAATAGAGTGTAAAGAAGGAATTCTTAATTTTGATTCTATTTTAAAATCTGTTGATGGAATTATGCTAGGTAGGGGAGATTTATTCTCTGAATTGGACATAATGGAAATTCCATTTGTTCAGGATGAAATAATAGAAAAGATGAAATCTGAAAAAAAGGAGCTTATAATCGCAACCTATGTGTTAGATTCTATGAGGAGTGCTCGAAAACCTAAAATTCCTGAATTAGATGATTTATATAATTTTATAAAAAATAAGGTGGATGGAATTATGCTAGCTGGAGAAGTTGGGGTAGGTAAAAATCCTCTGCATGTTATAAGATTTACTAAAGAATTTATAGATAAATATAGTTATTTTAGTTAAGAAAAGAATGAAGATGAATATGAAAATTATATCCATCTTTATTTTAGAATTAATTCACTATTTAATCTAGTTTAGTTATATTTTAGGTATAAATTCTATATATTTACATGGGGTTCAATGATATAATTAAATATAGATAGTGTAAAAACTCTACACTAACCTAAGCATATAGGGGGGATTATTATGAATAAAGATTCACAGAAGGAAAAGATACAAGAAATATATAATGAAATTACTAGATTAACAGAAGAATTATCAAAAATTCAATGTACTCATAATGAATGTGAAGAATGTCCTTTTAGAGAATTGACAACAACTGATTCTAATCAAACACTTGATTGTGGTGGATTTATTGATTTATTCATGTATAACTAATAAATTCTTATAATTATTTAAAATGTAGAACAAAAGCAATAGACTTAATTTTGTCTATTGCTTTTAAGCATATATTAATGAAAAATTATATAAACTATTTTCCTAAGTTAAATATATCTAAATCTTTAACTTTCAATCCTCGTTTCATTACTGTTACCATTGCTCTTAAGGTATCGAGAGAAGTCATTAATGAAACTCCTGATTCTACAGCTGTTCTTCTAAGTTTAAAGCCGTCGCGCTGAGAGTCATTTCCTCTAGTTGGTGTATTAACTATCATATTTATAGATTTATTTCTGATAAAATCTACTATATCAGGTTTTCCTTCACCAATTTTATTAACTATTTTTGCATCTATACCTTCGATTTGAAGCATTTTTGCAGTTCCTTCTGTGGCTACTATCTGACAGCCAAGTAAGTTCATTTCTTTAGCTAGTATTAAGAATTCATCTTTGTCACTATTATTTATGGTTGCTAGTAATTTGTCTCCAGACTTTAAAATTGGTCTTTTGGCAGCCAAGAAACCCTTCATCATAGCTTCATCAAAGGTATGTCCTACACCAAGTACTTCTCCAGTAGATCTCATTTCAGGTCCAAGACTTACTTCAACCTTTGGAAGCTTTTCAGTAGAGAATATAGGTACTTTTACAGTTACAAAATCAGGTTCAGCACATATTTGTTCCTTATATCCCATATTTTCTAGAGATTCTCCAAGCATGGCGCGAGTAGCTAATTCAACTATAGGAACATTAGTAACCTTACTTATATATGGAACTGTACGAGAAGCTCTAGGATTAACTTCTATGATAAAAATTTCTCCTTCAAACTCAATGAACTGAATATTTATCATGCCAAGAACTTTAAGCTCTAAAGCAATCTTCTTTGTATATTCAAAGATAGTTTTCTTAGATTTGTCAGATATATTTTGAGAAGGATATATGCTTATAGAATCTCCAGAGTGGACTCCGGCTTTTTCAAGGTGTTCCATAATTCCTGGAATTAAAATACTTTTACCATCACAGATAGCATCCACTTCAATCTCTCTACCAACTAAGTATCTATCAATCAAAACAGGATTTTTATGATCTCTTTTAAAAGAATTCTCCAAATACTTTTTAAGTTCCTTTTCTCTATAGGTGATTTCCATACCTTGACCACCTAACACATAAGAAGGTCTAACAAGTACAGGATATCCAAGGTTCTCAGCACCAACAATTCCTTCATCAAGGTTCCATACTGCAATTCCTTTAGGTCTATTAATATCAAGATTTTCAAGCGTAGCATCAAATCTTTCTCTATCTTCGGCCCTATCTATACCATCAGCATCAGTACCTAAAATCTTAATTCCATTTTCTCTTAGAAACTTAGATAGTTTTATAGCAGTTTGACCACCAAATTGAAGAATTACACCTTCAGGTTTTTCTTTGTTGATTATGTTGAGTACATCTTCTTCAGTTAGAGGTTCAAAGTAAAGTTTATCTGATATATCAAAGTCCGTTGATACAGTTTCTGGGTTATTATTTACAATTATAGTTTCGATACCTTTTTTCTTAAGAGCTCTAACAGCATGAACAGAGCAGTAATCAAACTCAATTCCTTGTCCGATTCTAATAGGACCTGAACCTATAACCATTACTTTTCTTTTATCAGATACAACTACTTCGTCAAATTCTTCATAGGTTGAATAGTAATATGGTGATATGGCATCAAACTCTCCAGCGCAAGTATCTACCATCTTATAGGTTGGCATAATGTTATACAGCTTTCTAAGGGTATACAATTCTATAGGGCTAATATCCATTAAGTCTGCAATACCTTTGTCTGAAAAACCCTTTTTCTTTAATAGTTTTAGATAATCTTTATTTAAATCTTCTAATTTAGCAGTTTTTAAGAATTCTTCTTGTTCTACTATCCATTTTATTTTATTTATAAAGAAGGTATCTATTCCTGTAACTTCTGATAACTTTTCCACTAGATATTTTCTTCTAAGCATTTCAGCTAGATCGAAGATTCTTTCATCATCTGGCACCATTACGCTACTCTTTAGCTGAGACAAAGTTTTTTCCTGAGATGGTTTATGATCTAACACATATTTTCCTATTTCTAAGGAGCGAATTCCTTTTAGGAAGGCAGCCTCAAAATTTGATCCAATAGCCATGATTTCTCCTGTTGCCATCATTTTAGTTCCTAAGGATTTATTGGCATTTTTAAATTTATCAAAAGGCCATTTTGGTATTTTCACAACTACATAATCAAGAGCTGGCTCAAAGGAGGCCATTGTTTTACCAGTAACGGAGTTTACAATTTCATCTAGGGTATATCCAAGGCCAATTTTTGCAGCTACCTTTGCTATGGGATATCCTGTAGCTTTTGATGCAAGGGCAGAAGAACGAGAAACTCTAGGGTTTATCTCAATTACAGCATACTCAAAACTATTAGGATTTAAAGCAAACTGGACATTACATCCTCCAATAATTCCTACTTCATCTATGATTCTCAAGGCTGAAGTTCTAAGCATTTGATATTCTTTATCAGAAAGGGTTTGAGAAGGAGCTACAACTATAGAATCTCCTGTATGAACACCAACAGGGTCTATGTTTTCCATATTACACACGGTTATGCAATTTCCTTTAGAGTCACGCATAACTTCATATTCAACTTCTTTCCATCCTTTAATACTTTTTTCTAAAAGAACTTGATTTACAGGACTAAGATAAAGACCACTTTCTAATATGGTAATTAGCTCTTCTTCAGTATCTGCAATACCACCGCCAGTACCACCAAGGGTGTAGGCAGGTCTTACAATTACAGGGTAACCAATCTTTTTTGCAAAGTTAACTCCAGAATCTACATCATTTACTATATCTGACTCAATAACAGGCTCGTTGATTTTTTCCATTAATGCCTTAAATAAATCTCTGTCTTCTCCTTTTTTTATAGATTTTACAGAAGTTCCTATGATTTTAACTCCATATTTATCTAATATACCTTTTTCAGAAAGTTCTATTGTTAGGTTTAAACCTGTTTGTCCACCCATCCCTGATAAAATGCTGTCTGGTTTTTCTTTTACTATAATTTTCTCAATAAACTCAGTAGTTAATGGCTCTATATATATTTTATCTGCCACTTCCTTGTCAGTCATTATGGTTGCAGGGTTAGAGTTTATTAGTATGGTTTCTATCCCTTCTTCCATAAGTGCTCTACAAGCTTGAGTTCCAGAATAGTCGAACTCAGCAGATTGTCCTATTACTATTGGACCAGATCCTATTATTAATACTTTTTTTATGTCATTTCTCTTACTCATTGATTATTCCTCCTACATGAAAGCTCACTGTCTTTCTTAATGTAATTTATTTTATTAAGCTTAAAAAACTATCAAATATAACGTTATTTTCTTTAGGTCCTGGTGATGCTTCTGGATGATATTGTACACTTGCTATTGGCAATTTTTTATGCATCATACCTTCTAAGGTGCCGTCATTTACACTGACATGAGTGATGTCCATATCAACAGGTAACTTAGAAACATAGTAGCCATGATTTTGACTAGTTATGTATACCTTACTTGATATAATATCTTTCACTGGGTGATTAGATCCTCTATGACCAAACTTTAGTTTACTAGTTTCTCCACCAAAGGCCCAAGCTAAAAGTTGATGTCCAAGGCAAATTCCGCAAGTAGGTTTTGAAGTTGCTAATTTTACTACTTCTTTAACTATATTATCTAATTTCATAGGGTCTCCAGGACCATTAGATAGAAATATTAAATCTGGGTTTGTAGAAAGAATTTCTTCAGCCTTTGAGGTAGCTGGAAACACAGTTAGTCTACAATTTCTTTCTTTGAAACTTCTCAAGATATTTGATTTAACTCCAAAATCCATAACGGCAACATGTGGTCCACTGCCTGGTATTTCATATATTTTATCAGTAGATACTTTATACACAGCATCATCATTTTGGAATTTTTCCAACTTATCCTTTATATCTTCTAAGGATAAGTTTTTAGTTGTTATATAACCCTTCATTGATCCATAGTCTCTAAGAATTTTCGTAAGGGCCCTTGTATCAATACCTTCTAGTCCAAAAATCTTGTTTTCTATAAGATATCCATCTAACTCCATCTCACATCTGAAGTTTGAAGGATTATTAGATTTTTCTCTTACAATAAACCCCTTAACTTTTGGAGAAGAAGACTCTAAATCCTCTAAATTAATTCCATAATTTCCAATTAAGGGATAGGTCATAGTTACAATTTGACCATAATAAGATGGATCAGTAAGAGTTTCCTGATACCCAGTCATAGATGTATTAAATACTACTTCTCCAACGGTATCATCAATGTATCCAAAGGCTTTACCTTTGAATTCCATTCCGTTTTCTAATATAAGTTTTGCTTCAATATTTTTTGTTTTCAAGAAAAACCCTCCAATCAAAATAATTAATGTACAACAAAAAGGACAACAAACAAAGCAATTATTAGATGCTCTATTTATTATCCTATGGGTTTCTCTTTAAAATAATTATAATTCTAGCCATTATTCCTGTCTCCCTTCTTGGCCTCTCTGGACCAACTTAAAAGTAGATTTGTCCTTTTGATTTTATAAAAAACTTTTTCAAATGTCAATAATAAAATAAATATATTATTATAAAATATAATTTTTAATGAAGTATATAGCAAATATTTGTTGAATAAATCTAATAAAATTACTAACAATAAATTCAGGAGGTGATAACAAATGAGTAAAAACAATAATTTAAAAAACAATGGTTTAAAAAATAATAATAATCTCCAAGGGTTAAATTCAAAGGCTATTGGTAATTATACTAAAGGAGCCGTAGAAAATTTTGAAAATAAAATTGTTAGTGAAACAAATTATTTAGAAAAAGTAAATAAAAATTTAGATAAATAAAAATATTTATAAATAAGCTTAGGTAAATTTAATTTTATCTAAGCTTATTTTTGTTAATTTTTATTAAATTCCATTGCAAATATAAATTAATTATATATTATATTAATTATTAGAAGTTTTTAAGGAGTATATTATGAGTTGTTTAGGAAATATTATTTGGTTTATATTTGGAGGATTAGTTGCAGGGTTGCAATGGTTTTTAACAGGTCTTTTATGGTGTATAACTATTGTGGGAATACCAGTTGGTATTCAGTGTTTTAAGTTAGCTAAACTACAATTTGCACCTTTCGGAAAAGAAGTTATTACAACAAATGATAGTAGTATGGGATTTTTTCTGAATATATTATGGGTAATATTTGGAGGTTTGCTCCTTGCAATAACCAATATAATAAGTGCATTTTTACTGTCTATAACTATAATAGGGATACCTTTTGCTGCTCAATCATTAAAAATGGCAAAATTATCTTTAGCACCATTTGGAAAAGATGTAATATAAGAATTGATTTAATAGGTTATATCTATGATTATTGTAGTATTAAAGTAATTATATAGGAGGAGTTATGAGAGATATATCAGAATTAAAGGGGAAGATTTTTAGACACTTCAAAGGGGATTTATATTTACTTGAGGATTTTGTAATAAATTCAGAAACACAAGAAAAGATGGTGCTATATAGAGCATTATATGGGGAGTGTGGATTGTTTGTAAGACCATATAAGATGTTTATAGAAGAAGTACCTAAAAATAAGGTTAATCCAACAGGACAAAGGTATAGATTTCAAGAGATAATAGTAGAAAGTAAAAATATTTGAAGTAAAGAATAGTATAAAATATAAATCTATGTTATAATAGTAATCGTATGTTTTAAAGAAAAGTTCAAGAGGTTTTACCCAATGGGTAAGACTTTTTTAATGATAATTGGAGGTAACGTTATGATTAGTACTACAGGAGTTAGTTTAAGATACGGAGGACGTAAACTTTTTGAGGATGTTAATATTAAGTTCACAGAAGGTAATTGTTATGGATTAATAGGAGCAAATGGTGCAGGGAAGTCTACATTCCTTAAAATATTATCAGGAGATATAGAACCTAATACAGGCGAAGTTAATATAACACCAGGACAAAGATTAGCAGTTTTAAAGCAAGATCACTTTGCTTATGATGAAGAAGAAGTACTAAGAACTGTAATTATGGGTCATCCTAGATTAATTGAAATTATGAATGAAAAGGATGCTCTTTATGCTAAAGAAGATTTTAGTGATGAAGATGGTATAAGAGCTTCTGAGCTTGAAGGTGAGTTTGCAGATCTTAATGGTTGGGAAGCTGAAAGTGAAGCAGCTACATTACTTCAAGGACTTGGGATAACAGAAGATTTACATTACAAGTTAATGAAGGATTTAAATGGTTCAGAGAAGGTTAAAGTCTTACTTGCACAAGCTTTATTTGGTCATCCAGATATTCTTTTACTTGACGAGCCTACCAACCACTTAGATATTAAATCTATAGCTTGGCTTGAAAATTTCTTAATGGATTTTGAAGGAACTGTTATTGTGGTATCCCACGATAGACACTTCCTAAATAAAGTATGTACTAATATGGCTGATGTAGACTTTGGAAAAATTCAAATGTATGTAGGTAACTATGATTTCTGGTATGAATCAAGTCAATTAGCATTACAAATGTCTAAGGATCAGAATAAAAAGAAAGAAGAAAAAATTAAAGAGCTTCAAAACTTTATAGCTCGTTTTAGTTCTAATGCATCAAAAGCTAAGCAAGCAACTAGTAGAAAGAAGCAATTAGATAAATTAACTCTTGATGATATTAAGCCATCTTCAAGAAGATATCCATTTGTAGGATTTAAAGCGGATAGAGAAGCTGGTAATGATTTGCTAGTTGTTGAGAATCTATGTAAGACTATTGATGGTGTTAAAGTTTTAGATAATGTAAGTTTTATGATATATAAGAATGATAAGGTAGCATTTTTAGGTGATGGTATTGCTAAAACCACTTTATTTAAAATATTGATGGGTGAAATGGAACCAGATAGTGGAAGCTATAAATGGGGGATAACTACATCTCAATCTTATTTTCCATCTGATAACTCAGAGTTCTTTGAGGGTTGCGATCTAAATCTTGTGGATTGGTTAAGACAATTTTCAGAAGAAAAGGCGGAAAGTTTTATAAGAGGATTCCTTGGAAGAATGTTATTCTCAGGAGAAGAAGCATTAAAGCAAGCATCTGTGCTATCTGGAGGGGAAAAAGTTCGTTGTATGCTATCAAAGATGATGTTAAGTGGAGCTAACGTATTAATCTTAGATGAGCCTACAAACCACCTAGATCTTGAATCCATAACAGCAGTTAATAATGGATTAATTAACTTTGCTGGAACTATATTATTTACATCCCATGACCATCAGTTTATTAATACTGTTGCAAATAGAATAATAGAAATTATTCCTGGTGGTGTAATTGATAAGAATATGACTTATGATGAGTATTTAGAATTAAAATAGAGCTTAGGTTGATATAAAAATTACTTTTGTAGTAGATAGGCATTAAATGAATAAATTAACATTTAACTTGTATAAATATTAATTTATTTAGTTGACAAATTACCATTATTTATTTATAATACAAATAATATAAAATTTAATATGGAAATTCTATGAAAAGGACAGTACTTTCTTTATTAATTCTTAAAGCGAGTGAAGGTTGGTGTGAGCTTCACAAGAATAAAAGAATCTTAACAAGTAATTGTAGGGAAATTTATTTATAATAAATTAGGAAGAGAACCTTGGAGAAGCTGCCCCAAAGGATTACTTAGTAGGGTTAGTCGTGAAAAGCGTTAAAATTATGAGTGGACTTTTTAAAAAAGTCAATTAGAGTGGTACCACGGGTATATAACCGTCTCTTTCCAATGGAAAGAGACGGTTTTTTATATGCATTTTGAAATTTTAATAAATAAAAGAGTTAGAAATAAAAAGGAGGATTTATTATGGAGTATAAAAATATAATAGCAGAAAATTTATGTAAGCATATAGATATGGAAAAGGAAACAATAGAAAGACTTGTTGAAAACCCACCAAAACCAGAAATGGGGGACTTTGCATTCCCGTGTTTTCAGTTAGCAAAATCTATGAAGAAAGCACCAAATATGATAGCTCAAGATCTAAAAGGATTACTTGGTAATTTAGATGGATTTGAAAAAATAGAAGCTTTTGGTCCTTATATAAACTTTTTTGTAGCTAAAAATGATTTTATGAAAGAAATTATTGAAAAAGTATTAAATGAGAAAGAGAATTATGGAAGTACAAAAGAAGGAGTAGGCAAAAATGTAATTGTTGAATATTGTTCAGCTAATATTGCAAAGCCATTTCACGTAGGACATTTATATACTACTATGATTGGTAATTCTCTTTATAAAATATTTAATTCTCAGGGATATAACGCTATAGGGATAAACCACTTAGGAGACTGGGGAACACAATTTGGTAAACTTATATATGCATATAATCATTGGGGTGATGAGAAAGCTTTAGAGGAAGAACCGATTAAAGAAATGTTAAGGGTTTATGTAAAATTTCATGATGAAGCAGAAAAAAATCCTGTTCTTGATGATGAAGGAAGAAAGCATTTTAAACTTCTAGAGGATGGTAATGAAGAAGAAGTTAAGCTGTGGACTAAATTTAAAGACTTAAGCTTAAAGGAATTTGATAAATTATTTAATATGTTAAATGTGAAATTCGATTCTTTTGCTGGTGAAAGCTTCTATCAAGATAAGATGGATGCTGTCATTGATGAAATAGAATCTAAAGGGTTATTAACAGAAAGTAATGGTGCTAAGGTTGTTATGTTAGAGGAGCTTAATATTCCACCTTGTATAATAAAGAAGGCAGATGGAGCTACAATATATGCCACTCGTGATTTAGCAGCTATGTTCTATAGAAAGAAAACCTATGATTTTTATAAGAATATATATGTAGTTGCAAAGGATCAATCCCTTCACTTTAAACAAGTATTTAGTACAGTTAAAAAGATGGGCTATGATTGGGCTGATGATTGTATACATGTACCCTTTGGCTTAGTTCGTTTCCCAGATAAGAAGCTTTCTACAAGAAAAGGCGATGTAGTATTCCTTGAGGATTTGTTAAACGAAGCTGTAGTTAAAACAGAAGAAATAATAAATGAGAAAAATCCTACATTAGAAAATAAAAAAGAAGTAGCTAAGAAGGTAGGAATTGGAGCAGTTGTCTTTGCTTATCTTAAAAACTCAAGAGAGAGAGACATAATCTTTGATTGGGATGAAATGCTTAGCTTTGAAGGAGAAACTGGACCGTATGTTCAATATACCTATGCTAGAGGAAAGAGTATTTTAAGAAAATTAGGAGAAGGTACTGGTGAGGTTGATTATAGTAAGCTTGTTTCAGAGGAAGAGTTTGAACTAGTTAAAACTTTATCTGGGTTTAATAATTCTATTAAGCAGGCTTTGGATAAACTACAACCAAGTATAGTTACAAGATTTACTATAGATGTAGCTAAAGCTTTTAATAAGTTCTATAATTCTATAAATATATCTAATTCAGAAGATGAAGTAACAAAGAATACCAGATTAGCTTTAGTTAAGGCTACTCTTCAAGTAATAGAAAATGGATTACATCTTATAGGTCTTGAAACAGTAGATGAAATGTAATAAAAGATTAATATAAAGAAAATCCCTTGGACATTTTATCATCCAAGGGATTTTCTTTATTTATTGTGCTATTTATCATCTTCATATTTTTCTATTGAATTAACATAATTAGGACATTTAGAGGTACAACTACCACAATTACATCCTTTAGATTTTTTCTTTAAATTTTTAAAAAGAATAAAGATCGCTAATATAGCAATAATTATAGTTATAAGTATTTCCATAATATTATCACCTCTTTAAAATATCAGTGAAGCTATGTGATATATTCCAAATGAAAAAATCCATGCCACAATAAATTGATATACAACTGAGAATACAGCAAGTTTTCCACTAAATTCTTTCTTAAAAGTAGCTACAACAGAAACACATGGTGTGTATAACAAAGTAAATACTAAGAAAGAAATACCACTGGCTATTGTAAATGTTGTAGCTATGCTATTAGCTAAATCACCAGTATAAAGTACCCCTAGAGTTCCTATAACTACTTCTTTAGCCATAAGTCCAGTTAAAAGTGCCACAGAGTTTTCCCATGTACCAAAGCCTAATGGAACAAAAATCGGAGATATAAAGTTACCTATAGATGCAAGGAAACTTTCGTTAATTTCAGCCATTCCACTCATATTAAAGTTTGATAAGAACCAAACTAGAACAGATATCGAGAATATTAAAGTTCCAGCTTTTTTTAAAAATCCTTTACCTTTCTCCCAAGTATGAAGCATTAAGCTTTTAAATTCAGGAAGTTTGTATTCAGGTAATTCTATAATAAAAGGTTCTTCGTCTTTTTTAAATAATGTATTCTTAAATATAAATGCCATTATAAAGGCTACTATAAGTCCTAAGAAATATAATCCGAAAATGACTAATGATTCATAACCTGCAAAGAGTGCACCAGCAAACAGGGCATATACAGGTAATCTGGCATTACAAGACATAAACGGAACAATTAGGGCTGTTAACTTTCTATCTTTTTCACTTTCTAAAGTTCTTGCAGACATTATTCCTGGTACTGAACATCCAAAGCCCATTATTAAAGGTATAAAAGCCTTTCCTGAAAGCCCTAATTTTCTCATTAACTTGTCCATGATAAATGCTGTTCTAGCCATATAACCACTATCTTCAAGGAAGCTAATCCCTACAAATAGAGTTAATATAATTGGAAGAAATACAATTACTGAACCAACACCACCAATGATACCATCAATTATTAATGATTTAAACCAAGGGGATGTATTAGCTAGAGGTATTGCTATTAAAGATACAAAGTCCTCATTGACTAGTTTATCAGCTAATTCTTGCAGTGGCCCACCAACCCAATCAAAGGTAAACTTAAATATAATAAACATAATTCCTAAAAATATAGGGTAAGCCAACAACTTATTAAGCACAATAGAATCTAATTTTTCAGTAATAGTATTAATGTTTGTTTTTCTTCCTTCTACACTTCTGTTTAGAAGGTTTTCTATATATCCATAGGTTTCTTTTTCGTTCATTTTATTAAACCCATGTTTAGAATTAATAGTTTTATCTAAAGAGTCAAAGGAAGAGTTATTAATAAGAAAATCTTTAACCTCTTTTACACCTTCACCTTTAGAAGCAGATATAGCCATAATATTCACACCTAATTCTTTAGATAAATCGGAATAATTAATGTGAATTCCATTACTTTCTGCTACATCTATCATATTTACCACTAATAAAATAGGCTTATTAAATTCGGTTAATTGAGAGGTTAAGTAAAGATTTCTCTCAAGATTAGAACCGTCTATTATATTTATAATTAAATCTACTTCATCAGTATACAAAAAGTTTTTAGACACTTTTTCTTCATTAGAAAAGGTATCCATTGCATATATGCCTGGTAGGTCAACAATTTTTATTTCCTTTGACAAATATCCTTCTTTTTTATCTACAGTTACACCTGCCCAGTTACCTACATATTGGTTAGAACCTGTTAGTGCATTAAATAAAGTTGTTTTTCCTACATTAGGATTACCAATAAGGGCAATGGTTTTCATATTACACTGCCTCCTTAATAAAAATTAATTCAGCATCTTTTTTTCTGATTGCAAGGTCTGTCCCTCTTAAGTTTATAATAATTGGATCTCCTAAAGGAGCGGTTTTCTTAACTAAAACCTCTGTTCCTTCAACAAATCCTAAAGCTAATAATCTTTTAGCTAATCTATCATCACATGCAAGTTCTTTAATTAAACCTTTATCACCAGGTTTTAAATTAAAAACATTCATGAATATCACTCCTTTATGAAAATAATTATCAATATCTATGGTATTATTATATTCTAAATGATAACCAATGTCAACTTAAAATATGTATTAATAAAATGCATAAAACGGATGTATTATATAGATAAAAGGGATTTATTTATGGTATAATATAATTATATATTTTTATAGTACATATAATTATATATAGGTTTATTTGAAGTACAATACCTATTAAAGAAATGAGTGGTAAGGTGATAGTTAAAGAAAGTACTATAGACATTGAAAAAGATAAATTTAAACAAAGTCTAAATATTAGCGGAGATAATGAACTTTATAAAAAATCAGTTTTCTTTGACTTAGAACATTATGTTTATAAGAAACCTATATGCATAGGGGTCTTTGGAGCAGGATATTATGACGAAGAAAATAATAAGTTGGTAATTACTCAGTATATGATTGAAAATAAGCATGAACTTGAGAAAATTCTTGCCTTAGCTAAAGAGTATTTTGAAAATATGAGAAATACTTTAAAAAAAGAATATGTTGTTACTTTTTCAGGGAATAATGATTATCTAGTAATTGATTATCTGTTTAAAAAATATAAGTTAAATTATACTGTAGAAGAATATTTTAAAAGCATAGATTTGCAAAAAAAATATGAACAAGTTAAACAGAAGTCAATAGGCCTTAAAGCACTAGAGAGTGAATGTGGCATTGTTAGGGAAAGTGAAGTCATAAGTGGCTCAACATTGGCAAAAACCTTTGGTAAGATAATGAAAGATGATATGTATTTTTCAAGAATGCCCATGGAAAAGAAAGAGAAAATTCTTTTGTATAATATGCAGGATGTAGTTAGTTTATTTCATATATATACTCAATGGAATAAGTATATTAGACCAGAGTAATTAAAAACTATCTCATAGAAGAATATAAATTTGTATTTTTCTATGAGATAGTTTTCTATATATTGTATTTAGTATTCATCAATTTAGAATGTGAGAAATAATAGTTAAATTGTATAGAATGAATTAATATATTAAACATGATACTACATAAATTCATAATAACATACAAAATACATATAATTCTAAAAACTTAGGGGGTATTATGGAAATATTAAGAAAAGGAAAAGGCGCTACTATAGGTAATGATAAGTGTGACTTAGTACTTAAAAATGGAAAATTTATTAATGTATTTACGGAAGAAATAGAAGAGGGAGATATAGGTATTATTGATGACACAATTATAGGAATAGGTTCATATGAAGGGATTAAAGAAATTGATTGTAGTTCTAAAGTTATATGTCCAGGGTTTATGGATGGACACATTCATGTGGAATCTTCCATGACAACTCCAGAATCTTATGGAAATGTAGCTTTAGCCAATGGGGTTACTACAGTAGTAGCTGATCCGCACGAAATTGCCAATGTACTTGGAATTGATGGAATATCTTTCATGCTAGATAGTGCACAAAGAAGCCCTTTGGATATATATTTTATGATGCCTTCCTGTGTACCAGCAGTATCCTTCGAAGAAAACGGTGCTATTTTAAGTGCAGAAGATTTATCCAAGTTTATTGATAAACCAGAAGTAATAGGGCTTGGTGAGGTAATGGATATACCTTCTGTAATAGAGCAAGCACCGTCCATGATGAATAAGTTGAATGTATTTAGAGATAAAATTATAGATGGGCATGCACCTCAAATTTCTTATAAACATCTTAATCAATACATTTTATCAGGTGTAAGTACTGACCACGAATGTTCTTCAAAGGAAGAAGCTTTAGAAAAAGTAAAATTAGGTATGTATATTCTTATAAGGGAAGGTTCTGCTGCTAAAAATTTAAAGGATTTAATTTCTGCAGTTAATAATAAGAATTTTCGAAGGTTTTTATTTTGTACTGATGATAGGCATCTAGAGGATTTAGTGGAAGAAGGATCTATAAATAATGCTATTAAACTCAGTATACAAAGTGGTATTGATCCTATAAAAGCATATATAATGGGGAGTTATAATGGGTACACATGTTATGGCATAAAAGATAAGGGAGCTATAGCACCAGGATATAAGGCTGATCTGGTTATTTTAAATGATTTAAATGAGGTAGATATTTATAAAGTAATTAAGTCAGGTCGAGAAATAGATGACTATAATAAATTATCTTACATTGTTAAAAGTGAAAACACTATGAATATAGAAAAGCTGAAAGAGGAGGACTTTAGAATACTATCTAATGGAAACAAAGTAAATGTAATTGGTGTAACTCCAGGATCTCTTGAAACTAAGTTGTTAGTGAAATCTAGTAAAACTATAGATGGATATTTAGATATGAGTGAATATGAAGATATTTTAAAAATAGGAGTTTTTGAAAGACATAAAAATACAAATCATTATTCCTTAGGATATTTATCCGGATTATGTATTAAAAACTGTGCTATAGCTCAAAGTATAGCACATGATTCTCATAATATTATAGTTATAGGAGATAATGATAAGGATATGTGTAAGGCGGTAAATAAGCTAATTGACATAGGTGGAGGAATTACTATAGTCAGTGAAGGTGTACTAATTGATAGTCTATCCTTAGAAATAGGAGGATTGATGACTAATTCACCTATAGATTATGTATATAATAAGTTAAAAAATTTAAATAGATTAGTAAAGAACTATGGATTAAAACCTGATATGGATGCGTTTATAACCTTATCTTTTATGAGTCTACCTGTTATTCCAAAGGTGAAGCTTACAAGTAAAGGATTATTTTCCTATGATTTATTTAAATTTATTGAACTTTCTTTTAATTAATTACAACACAATATTACAAGTTATATAATATTAATAATACTTTTTATATAATTAAAAAATGAACAACATTAATTAAGGAGATTGTAATCTTGAAGAACTTAAACTCTATATATAAATTTAAGAAATATATCGGTATGAGAAATATAAAAACTGCTCTAGCCGCAGTAATAAGTGTAATTGTAGCTGAATTGTTTCATCTTCAATCACCATTTTTTGTGGTTACAGGTGCCTTGATTTCTATGGAAACCACAGTGAAGAAGGGAATTAATGCTGGAATTGCGAGGGTGCTTGGTACTATAATGGGAGGGATAATAGGCATTATAACTGTTCTAATAGATCCAGGTAACATATTTCTGCTCTTTTTAGGAATGGTGCTTTTGATAACATTACTTAATATATTAAAATGGCAAGACTCTATATCTATGGCTTGTGTTGTATTTTGTGTAATTATGATTACTATGACCAGTGAAAATATAGTTCTATATGCCTTTCAAAGAACTGTTGATACTATAGTTGGAATTATCATATCAATAATAATTAACTACATTATTTCTCCACCTTCAGATTCTAAATTTGCGAGGAGTAAAGCAGAATATGAGGATGAGGAGGATATAGAAAATTTTATTATGAGAGTACCTGAGAAAATCGATATAAAAGAGTGAAATAGTTAAAAACTACTGATCAATTTATTAATAATCAGTAGTTTTATGTTGTTACAAAGGTTATTAATTAATTATTATAGATTAAATACATACCTGTAAATAAAGTAATAATGAGTAAAACTACCAAGTAGAACAAAAATATGAAATATTTCATGAGCACCAAAAGTTCTGTGTTTACCTTTTTTTTCTAAGCAATATATAATTCCACCGATGGTGTATAATACTCCGCCTATCACTAGTATTGAAAGACCTCTACTAGATACAACTTTTGAAAGTGGATTAAAAATGAATATAGCCATCCATCCCATAGCAATATAAATAGAGGAAGATAACCAGGAAGGACAATTAATCCAATACAATTTAAAAAGAATTCCAATTATAGCTACAGTCCATATTATAGCAAGCATATAGTACCTAATTGGTGTCTCTAATAGAACTAAGCATATAGGCGTATAAGTTCCAGCAATTAATACAAATATCATAGCATGATCAATCTTTCTAAGGATATTAATCATGGAATCTTTAGCTACGGTAAGGTGATATACACTGCTAGCTGTATACAGTAGAATTAAACTTATTCCAAATATAACAGTTGATATTAAAGTGTATATGTTGTAATTGTTACTATGAAGTTGGGCAAATAATAAGAAACATAAACCAAGTAAAGAAATTATAGCTCCTACCATATGGGAAAATCCACTAAAGGGTTCTCTAAATTTTGAATTAGTCATAATATACCTCCTAAGATTTATTGTAACATATAGTTATTAATACTATGTATTATTATATATATATTATATCACATTGGTTATATAAATACAT
>NZ_JPMD01000025.1 GCF_000732635.1 Clostridium sulfidigenes
ATTATTATGCCACCTCCTTTTATATTATTATTAAAAGATAAGGGACTTTATATACCTGGTAATAAAACTCAATGATTGAATAAAGTTGATAGTCATTGGATAAAAGTTTTTCATCGGGAATTACAGTGATTCAAAAATATGATTTTGCTAAGTTTTTAAATAAAAAAATAAGAGTGCTAAAGCACTCTTATTTTTTTATTCGAATTATAATATATGACATGCAGCAAAGTGATTTGGCTCAATTTCCCTAAACTCAGGATTTTTTTCAGTACATATAGGTTTTGCATATCTACATCTTGGTGCAAATCTACAACCTGGTTTAGGATTTATTGGGCTAGGAACTTCTCCTTCTAGAGGTATTCTTGCTTTTTTCTTAGTTGCATCAGGATCAGGAATTGGAATCGCTGATAATAATGCTTGAGTATATGGATGTAAAGGCTTATCATATAAATCTTTACTACTAGCAAGTTCAACCATAGTTCCTAAATACATAACTCCAACCCTATCAGATATGTGTTTAACCATCGAAAGGTCATGAGCTATGAATAAATATGTTAATCCTAATTCATTTTGTAATTTTATTAATAAGTTAACAACTTGCGCTTGAATAGATACATCTAGAGCAGAAATAGGCTCATCACAAACTATGAAATCTGGTTCTATAGCAAGAGCTCTCGCTATCCCTATTCTCTGTCTTTGTCCACCTGAAAATTCATGAGGAAATCTAGACGCGTGCTCTTTATTTAATCCTACTAATTGTAGTAATTCATAAATTCTAGCCTGTCTTTCATCACCTTTGTGAAGATTATGAATATCTATTCCTTCTCCAATAATATCTCCAACAGTCATTCTTGGATTTAGTGAAGCATAAGGGTCTTGGAATATTATTTGAGCTCTTCTAGTAAATTCTTTTTTCTGCTTTTTATCATATTTACTAATATCGTCTCCATCAAATAATATTTCACCGCCTGTAGCCCCATAAAGTCCCATTACTGTTCTTCCACAAGTTGTTTTTCCACAACCTGATTCTCCAACAAGACCTAATGTTTCACCTTTAAATATATTAAAGCTAACATCGTCCACTGCCTTAAGTGTAGCATTCTTGCCAACTTCGAAATACTTTTTAAGATTCTTTACTTCAATTAAAACTTCTTTTTTATTTGATTCAGCCATCTTATTCACCTCTTCTTAACGCTTCTGGAACTTCAACCTTAGGTGCCATTGGGTGTTTTAACCAACACAACACTTGGTGATCGCTCTCTACATTAGTAACTTCCGGCATCTCCTCTAAACATATTTGCATACAATATTCACATCTTGCAGCAAAGGGACATCCAACTGGTGGTTTAACTAAGTCTGGCGGAGTACCGTTTAAAGCGTAAAGCGTATCCTTATTTTTTGTTTCAAGTCTTGGCACTGATTGAAGTAATGCCCATGTATAAGGGTGTTGAGGATTTGCAAATATTTCTTCTACAGTACCTCTTTCAATAACTTGTCCTGCATACATTACTTGAATTCTATCCGCAGTATCTGCAACTACTCCAAGATCGTGAGTAATAAGTATAACTGCAGTTCCTAGTTTCTTTTGAAGATCTCCTATAAGATCCATTATTTGAGCTTGTATAGTAACATCTAGAGCAGTAGTTGGCTCGTCTGCAATAAGTATCTTAGGATTACATGCAAGTGCTATAGCTATCATAGCTCTTTGTCTCATACCACCTGAGAATTCATGAGGATATTGATGAGCTCTTTTATCAGCATTTGGTATGTTAACAAGATCTAGCATTTTTATTGCTTCTTTCATAGCCTCTGCTTTATTCATACCTCTATGAATTATCAAACTCTCAGCAATTTGTTTTCCAACTGTCATTGTAGGATTTAATGAAGTCATAGGATCTTGGAATATCATAGATATATCTGATCCTCTTAATTTTCTTAATTCCTTTTCATTCATATCTAAGATATTTTTACCATCAAAGATAATTTTAGAATCTTTCTTAATTTCTGCTGGCATTGGTTCTGGTAACAATCTCATTATAGCTTTTGATGTAACTGTTTTTCCACAACCCGATTCTCCAACTATAGCTAAAGTTTCACCCTTATCAAGATGAAAATCTACACCTCTTACTGCTTTTACTTCACCCGCATAGGTATGAAATGAAACTTGTAAATTTTCTACATCTAAAATTCTTTCCATTTGACATTCCCCCCTTATTGACGTAATTTAGGATCTAGTGCATCTCGTAAACCATCACCTAATAAATTGAAAGATAGCATTGTTAATGATATCGCTAAGGCAGGGAAAATTAATTGATAAGCATAAAACATTAAGTTCTGTTGTCCTGCTGCTGCAAGAGCTCCCCAACTAGTCATTGGCGATTGAACACCTATTCCTAAGAAACTTAAGAAAGCTTCAGCGAATATAAATCCTGGTATATCAAATGTTATAGCAACAATCATAACACCTAATGTATTTGGTACTAAGTGTTTTGCTATTACTCTTGATGCATTTGCCCCTAACGCTTTTGCAGCAAGTACGTATTCTTGCTCCTTAATTTGTAAAAGTTGTCCTCTTACAAGTCTAGCCATATAACACCACCCCGTTATGGTCATGGCTATAATAAGTGGCGTCATACCACCTTGATCCATAAGAACTCTGATAAGTATAACTAAAACAAGGTATGGAATACTAACTAATATCTCTAATATTCTCATCATGATATCATCAGCAATTCCACCAAGATATCCAGCTATACCTCCATAAATTGTTCCTACAACAGTATCCACAATGGCTCCAATTATTCCAATAGCGATAGATATTCTACCACCAATCCAAACTCTTGAAAATAAATCTCTACCCAAAGAGTCTGTTCCAAACCAATATGTTGAGTTTGGTTTTAAATTTAACATATCATTATTTGTAGCCTGATATTCAAATTTACCTATCAAAGGTCCTATGATCGTCATTAATACGATTAATCCTAATAACACTAATGAAACCATAGCTACCTTATTCTTTTTAAGTCTTCTCCATGCATCTTGCCAGTAGGTCATACTAGGTCTAAGTATCCCCTCTGAATCTAGGTTATCACAACCTATAATTTGAAATTTTTCTTTTGAAAGTTCTGACATACTTATTCCCCCCTAACGCTTACCACTTGATACTCTTATTCTTGGATCAACTAATCCATAGATTATATCAACTAAGAATAATGCAATTATAAATAACGCTGATACAAATATTGATTGTCCCATTATCATAGTATAATCTCTATCTGTAACTGATGATACGAAATATTGTCCAAGTCCTGGTATTGCAAATATGCTTTCAACTACGAAAGAACCTGTAAAAATATTAGCAACCTGTGGTCCTAGAAGTGTAATAGCTGGTAATATAGCATTTCTTATAACATGCTTAAATACTAAGCTAATCTTAGAAACACCCTTCGCCTTAGCTGTTATTATATAGTCTTGTCCAATAACGTCTAGGCAGTTAGCTCTCATATATCTTGCATAAGTAGCTATAGGAGCAAAACTTAATGCTATTGTAGGCAATATTGTATTCTTAAACTCACCCCATCCTGTTGTTGGTAACCATCTTAATTCAACTGTAAAGAAGAATTGCAGTAGTGATGCCACAACAAAACTTGGTATAGATATACCAACTATAGCTATAAACATTACTAAATAATCTGGCCATTTACCTCTATTGAATGCGGCTATAATACCTAGTAGAATACCTAGTGTTACTCCAACTAAAAGTCCTTGTCCACCAATTTGCGCTGAAATAGGTGCATGGTTCTTAATAGTTCCTGTTACACTTCTTCCCGCAAATGCTAAAGATTCTCCTAAGTCTCCTTTTGCAGCATTCTTAATGAATAAACTATACTGAGTTAAAAGTGGCTTATCTAATCCATATTTAGCATAGTAGTTAGCTCTGATTTGTTCTGGAAGCTTTCTTGCTGCCACCGCAAGTGGATCTCCAGGCATAGCATGGATAAGCATAAATGTTATTGATGATGCAATGAATAATGTCAATAACATATATCCAAATCTTTTTAGAGTAAATTTAAACATCGTCATCCCTCCATTTTAAGTAAAAATATGCAATAAAATCCCCATCTACTGCATTTCCCCCAACATTAACCTTTTTCTACCTTGAGCACAATGAGACATTATTAGAAATTACATCTCACCTACAGACTCCTATAAATGAAATGTAAATATTTAAGATTACCTTAAGCTTATTAATGATATCGTATACAAAGTCCTTGTTTTATAATTTGCAACACAACATTTGTATTAAGATATTATAAAAACTTTAGCACTTTTTATTCTTTTTTGTCTCATATCAACTTTTTAAATGTAATGCATTATTTTCCCTTACTAACACCTCCCACACTATTAATAAAATCTAGTAAGGCTTCATTCCTTTAACATTACTAAAACACACTTAAGATGCTATTATGAAATTAGCAAAAATGATTTATTTAAATAGTTAGTTCCTTTTAAATATTTTGACAATTGCCACAATATCAAAGCCACTGCCTTTTCAAACACAACACTAAGAAATTATTTCTCAGCTTTTTACTCATTCATACATATTTCATAGATAATATGTGGTTATGTATTTTAGTAGTTATAATTGTTAAAAGTATGAAAATAAAAATAATAATAAATTCATTTTTTATAATATTAACACAGGGTTCTGTAAGTTGTCAAACTATTTTAATACATAATTTGTTCTTAAGATTACAAATTGCAACAAAATATTAGATAATATATTAAATTCATATATTTAAATCTTCTATATACCTTCATATTTTTACATATTTAAACAAATGCATCTTTTTATTTAAAATATTATCTTGCGAATTTTTAATATGATTCTTTTATATCTAAAATCTTATTATCTATTCTTTAAATTGACCTAACACTTCTCTACTTTCATCCTCCTCTTAACAATCTGGATTTAATAATATCTACGTTCATTGTATTATGCTTTTACTTCCATTTACATCTTTGGTATATATCTCTGCTATAATAAAATTTTATATATAAATTTAATAAAGTTATATAACTTTATCTACTTAAGTTATATAATGTATTATAAATATAAGTTAAGTGAGGTGGTATTTTTGAAATACAATGTTGCTATAGTCGGGGCTACCGGAATGGTGGGAAGACAATTCATAAATATTTTAGCTGAAAGAAATTTTCCCATAGAAAATTTATATCTTTTTTCATCTGCCAGGTCTGCTGGAACTACTATACACTTTAATGGAAAAGATATATTGGTAGAAGAACTTAAGAAAGAAAATATAATTAGCAAAAAAATTGATTTAGCTCTTTTTTCAGCTGGTGGAGATGTCAGCTTAGAATTTGCTCCTATATTCGTAGAACACAATACCGTGGTTATAGATAATAGTAGTGCATGGAGAATGGATCCTAAAGTTCCTCTGGTAGTTCCTGAGGTTAATGGTGAAGATATTAAATGGCATAATGGTATTATTGCTAATCCTAACTGTTCTACTATTCAAGCAATGGTCGCTCTTAAACCTCTTGATATTAAATATGGAATAAAAAGAGTTGTATACTCAACTTATCAAGCTGTATCCGGTGCTGGAGTTCAAGGGTTTAATGATCTAAAGGATGGAGTATCTAATGTTCCTCCTAAGAAATTTCAATATCCTATAGCCTATAATGTAATACCTCAAATTGATGTATTCTTAGATAATGGTTATACAAAGGAAGAAATGAAGATGATAAATGAAACCCATAAAATTCTTCATAATGATCAAATCAAAGTTACTGCTACCACAGTAAGGGTACCTGTATTCCATGGTCATAGCGAAAGTATTAACGTAGAATTTGAAAACACTTTTGAATTGGATGATATTTTCGACTTATTTAAAACTTTACCTGGAATTACTGTAATGGATGATATAAAAAATAATATTTATCCTATGCCTGTAGATATAGAAGGTCAGGATGACGTTTATATTGGAAGAATCAGACGTGATTTTAGTGTTGATAATGGTGTTAACCTATGGGTTGTTGCTGATAATATTAGAAAAGGTGCTGCCCTTAATGCAGTACAAATTGCAGAAGTTTTTATAAAAGAAAATTTAATAAAATAAATATAATGATTTAAGAGGTGTATATATGAGTATTTTTAAAGGTTCTGGTGTTGCAATTGTAACTCCATTTAGCAAAGATGGTGTAGACTTTCCTAAATTAAAAGAATTATTAGAATGGCATATTGAAAATGGAACTGACGCTATCATAGTATGTGGTACAACTGGAGAAGCATCTACTATGACAGAGGCTGAGAGAAAAGAAACTATAAAATTCACTGTAGATACAGTTAATAAGAGAATCCCTGTTATAGCTGGTACTGGTAGTAATAACACCATGGCTTCTGTTAAAATGAGCATCTACGCTGAGTCTGTTGGTGTAGATGGACTTTTAGTAATTAACCCTTACTACAATAAGACTTCAGCAAAAGGCTTAATTGCTCATTTTAAAACTATTGCTGAAGCTGTTAATACTCCTATAGTAGTATATAATGTACCATCTAGAACTGGCATGAATATTTCACCAAAGGCTCTCCATGAACTTTGTCAGCTAGATAATATTGTTGCTGTGAAGGAAGCTAGTGGAAATATAAGCCAAATTGCAGAAATAAAATATCTCTGTGGAGATAAATTAGATATATATTCTGGGAATGATAATGAAATTATACCAACTCTTGCTATAGGCGGACTTGGTATAATATCAGTTATTGCAAATATTGTACCTAAAGATGTTCATAATATATGTGAATTATTCTTTAATGGAGAAATAAAAGCAGCTCAAGAGTTATTTTTAAAAACAATCCCTTTAACTAATGCATGTTTCTGTGAAACAAACCCTATTCCTATAAAAACTGCCTTAAATCTTATGGGTAGAAGTGTTGGAAACTTAAGACTTCCATTAGTTGATATGGATGATAATAATTTAGAGACTTTGAAAGAAGCTCTAAAAAACTACCACTTATTATAAAGGAGACTATACATGGTAAAGATTTTATTAGTTGGATGTAACGGAAAAATGGGTCATATGATTTCAAAGGTAGCTTCTACTTCTGAAACACTAAATATTCAAGCTGGAGTAGATATGAATACAGAATCTAATTTTAATTACTCTATTTATGATTCCATAGATAAAGTAACAGAAGAAGTAGATGTAATTCTGGACTTCTCAAGACCTTCAAGTTTAGACTCTATATCAAAATATGCTTTAGCTCACTCATTACCAGTAGTATTTTGCACTACTGGCTATACGGAAGAACAAATAGTTCATATTAAAAATCTACAAAATTCAATTCCTGTGTTCTATTCTGCTAATATGTCTATAGGAATTAATATAATAAATAATTTATTAAAATCTATTAGCAATAAACTATATACAGATTTTGATATTGAGATAATAGAAAAACATCACAATCAAAAGGTAGATGCTCCAAGTGGTACTGCACTACTTCTCGCAAATACTATAAAGGACTCTATAGAAGAAGAAACAACCTTCAACTATGGTAGAGAAGGGATCTCTAAAAGAGAACACAAGGAAATAGGAATTCATGCAATTCGTGGTGGAAATATTATAGGTGACCATGAAGTTATATTTGCTGGTATGGGTGAAGTAATTGAAATTAAACACTCTGCTATTTCAAGAGAAGTATTCGCTGTAGGTGCTTTAAAGGCTTGTCAGTATGTTCATAACAAACCAAAAGGCATATATTCTATGGACGATGTAGTTAAATAGTAAATCAAATTTAGTTCAAATAAAAAGTGTTATGAAATCTATATTTTCATAACACTTTTATTTAATATTTATCTTTTATATTTCCTCTTAGTTAAGCTTTATCTGATTTAACCACTGTTCCATTAAATCTAAAGATAATTTTAAATCTTCCATGCTGTAGCAATAAGAAATTCTAACATAACCTTCTCCACCTTTTCCAAATGCAGTTCCTGGTACTACGGCTACCTTAGTATCCTCAAGTAGCTTATCACAAAAATCTTCACTACTAAATCCAAAGGATTTTATACACGGAAATATATAAAATGCGCCCTCTGGTCTTATAGCTTCAAGCCCCATAGAAACTAGTCTATCATAGACATAATCCCTTCTTATCTTTAAATCTGATTTTATATGTTCTATATGGTACATAGACTTCTTAAGTCCTTCTAAAGCTCCATATTGACCAATAGACGGTGCACATGACACATTGTATTGATGAACCTTTATTATGCTATTTAATATGCATTCAGCAGCACATACATATCCTATTCTAATTCCTGTCATGGAAAACATTTTTGAAAATCCACCTATAAGTATAAGTTTATCTTTTAACTTTCCATACTGTGATATAGAGTTAAATTCTCCAAATACAATAGAGCTATAAATTTCATCACTTACAATTAATACATCTTTATCTTTTAATATATTAAATAATCTATCACATTGATCCTTGGTCAAAAGTTGTCCTGTAGGATTTGATGGATAAGATACTACTATTACCTTAGGACATTCTTTCTCTATGACTCTCTCCAATTGCTCCATATCTATAGATAAATCTTCCTTAATACTATAATTTATTACCTCTCCACCAAGAATCTTAACACAATTTTCATAGGCAGGATATGCAATGGAAGGTATTAGAACTTTATCTCCTGGATTTAATATTCCAGTAAAAGTAGATAATAATCCTTCACTTCCTCCTACAGTTACACATATTTCTTTACTGGAGAAACTTATATTTAAAGATTTTAGATACTTAGAAATTTCTTCTCTTAACTCTTCTATCCCAGCATTAGGTGTATAAGTAGTTCTATCTTCATCAAGGGACTTTTTCATAGCCTCTTTTATTTCCTCAGGTATTTTAAAATCTGGCTCACCTAGAGTTAGTGATATAGCACCTTCTATCTTAGCAACCTTATTATAAAATTTCCTTATTCCTGATATTTCTATATTGTCTATATTACTTGACAATCTCATAATTTATACCTTATACTCCTTAGAATTCTATTCCTCTTCTTGCTGGAACCCCTTCATTAAAGTAGTGTTTAAGATCCTTCATTTCAGTAACTAAATTAGCTCTTTGCATTATTGATTCTGGCACATTTCTACCTGTCATTATAAGTTCTACATCATCTGGTTTTTTATCTATCAGTTCTATTAATTGTTCTTCTGTAATTAACCCATTAGATAAAGTTCCCATTATCTCATCCATTATCAATATATCACAATTTCCTTCTTCCAATTGCTTTATACAGAACTTATACGCTTCTTGAATATCCTCTTTTAGTTCTAACTTTTCTTGATCATTTAATGTCCAGAAAAATCCTCTAGGTCTTTCAAATCTATGAATAGTAAAATATGGAGCCATAAGTTTAGCTGACTCTAATTCTCCTGTTGCATCACTTTTTAAAAACTGAACCATACATACTCTATATTTATTTCCAGCAGCTCTAGTTGCAAGCCCTACTGCTGCTGTAGTCTTTCCTTTTCCGTTTCCAGTATATATTTGAATATATCCTTTGTTTAAGTTTCCCATATATTTACCTCCTAGGTCTACTTTTTTTAATTTTATTATATCATTTACAAATAAAATATTCCATTATATATGATTTTTATGATATAACTATAGATATACTATATTGATAAATTAAATATACTAAGTATTATATTCAAAAATATCTTATTTATTTATAATTATTGTTTAGTTTTTTAGGATAATATATAAATGAATATATATTACTTGTCGAAAGGAGTTAGAGGTATGGAATATAATTTTACTGATCCATATGAAATTGCTAGATTTATAAAGGAGTCAAAGAAATCAACCCCTGTGAAAGCTTATGTTAAAGGTGATCTAAAGGATTGTAACTTTGAAAATGTAGACTGTTTTGGCGAAGGCAGCTTCTATGTTTTATTTGGCGATAGCGCTGATATAAATGATTTTTTAGATGCAAATAAAGAAAAAATACATAACTACAGGCTTGAATCTGATAGAAGAAACTCAGCTATACCTATGCTTGATACAAGAAGTATAAATGCTAGAATTGAGCCAGGTGCAATAATCCGTGATAGAGTTTCTATTGGAAATAATGCTGTTATTATGATGGGTGCTGTTATCAACATCGGTGCTGAAATCGGTGATGAAACCATGGTAGATATGAATGCTGTTGTAGGTGCTAGAGGAAAGCTTGGTAAAGGGGTCCATCTTGGAGCTGGAGCAGTAGTTGCTGGAGTTTTAGAACCACCTAGCAAGTCTCCATGTGAAATTGGTGACCATGTACTTATAGGAGCTAATGCAGTAATCTTAGAAGGTGTAAAAATAGGAAATCATTCAGTAGTAGCTGCTGGTGCTATCGTTACAACAGATGTACCTGAAAATGTAGTTGTAGCCGGCTCTCCGGCTAAAATAATTAAACATGTAGATGATAAAACTAAGAGTAAAACTGAAATCTTAGCTGATTTAAGAAAATAATAAATTATAAAATAACAACCAAAAGCTATCATGAAGGACTTCTTCATGATAGCTTTTTGGTTGATTTATCTCATTAAATAACTTCTTTCTCTTCATTATCATTTAAATTTGCTTCTTGTATATTGTTACTCTCATCTGTAGATGGATCATTGTCCACTTTTCCTATAATAGTTACATTATCTCTATTTTCGTCAGTAACTCTTTCCATTTTAGAGATTGAAACTTCATAGGCAATTTTTTTAACTACTTCTGAATCTGAAACTTTCTTTTGATATTCCCTACTTTGTAATCTTCCCCAAATTCTAATGTTATCCCCTACTTCTAAACTCTTACAAAATCTAGAGTTCCTTCCCCAAGCGATAGTAGGAATGTAATCTGATTTATTGTACAATCTATTAACGGCTAATAACATATCTGCTATTTCTCTGCCAAATGGTGTTGTTCTGTAAACGGGTGCCTTGCAAATATATCCATCTAAGAAAATTTGATTTGGATTTTTTCCTCTTTCTTCAAGTTGGCGAATATCTCTTGCAAATACAGTTAATATAAGTCTATTGGCACCATCTACAAACTTGTTATAGGATCTAAGCTGTCCATCTATTACAAGCTCACTTCCAATACTTACATCAATTCCTGCAATTAATCTTTCTGATACTGTAATTACTAATATGTCAGAAGTATCACTAAGTCTTGAAACCTCAAATTCAAAATTGTAAAATCCCTCTCCATACATTTCGTGGCTAAACTCTAAATCTGAGATAACTTTTCCCTCTAAGTAAATTTTGTTATTAAAAATATTATTATCCATGGTAACCCCTCTTTCCCTTGGTTTTTTAGTAAAATTTACTATAATTTATATTCATAAAAAATAAAAATATAACTATTTATAGTAAAAATCAAATATTTTTCTTATAGTTCTATTTACATTACCCCCGTGAATTAATTATAGAATAATTGTCTAAATTTTACAACATTTAATTTTCAAAAATTCACATTTTTTAGTCTTATAATTAAAATATGCAATAATTTTGTCAATTTTCATTTAGTATTTGTTTCCCTGTATGATCTAGATAATAATTATCACTATATATTAAGTTAGACACTGTAATAAATTCATAACCCATAGCTTGGTATTTTTCAATTATTTTCGGCAAATTTTCTGTGGTGTACTTTCCATCATTATGAAATAGTAGTATAGAGCCTTCCCTTGCCTTTGATACTATTCTTTCATATTCTATATCTGCTCCATTAGCCTTCCAGTCAACACTATCAACATCCCACTGTATTGCCTTTAACCCTGTACTTTGTATAGCTTCTACAGAAACATCATTATATGAGCCTGATGGAAATCTAAACGTTTTAGGCATTTCTCCAGTCAAATTTAATATTTTAGCATTAGCTATTTCTAAATCCTTAATTATACTCTCCTTTGTCATATTGGTATAATCAGGATGTTTATTAGAATGATTTCCTATTTCATGTCCTCTCTTTGAAATTTCTATTACTTTGTCTGGATAATCATCACACCATAATCCGATAATATAAAATGTGGCCTTTACATTATATTTATCGAGAACATCTAGAATTTCATTAGTTTTATCATCACCCCAATTAACATCAAATGTTATAGCCATTTTCTTTTCTTTTGTGTCTACTGAATAAATAGGTACCTTTCTATCTGTTGGAATAAAGGTCTCCTTATAAAATACACGTCCCATAATACTTATACACACTATTAATATTAACAATGCTAAATAAGTTGTTATTTTTATCTTAATTCTATTAGATCTATCCATATTCCTCCTTTTTACTTATAAACATACTTTCTATAAAATTATATTCATAATCAGTTATTATATGCTATACTATATCATGTAAACTTAATTCATATTTAATAAATATGTGTTATAATTTAATATAATAAATATGTATAAAAGTACATGGTTTAAAGGAGGTTACTTTATGTTTGATAATTCTTTGAACTTAGCAGAAAACAAGCTTCTACTGTTGCATATAATAGATAAAGTTGATTTACCTATATCAAACATACAACTTACAGAAATTGTCCTTGAAAATAATTTTATAAATTATTTTACACTGCAAGAATATATAGATGATTTAATCTCGTCTCAACTAATAAATAAAATTAATTATAAAGATAAAGATAGATTAGTAATATCAAGTAAAGGTAAAGAAGTCCTATCTTTATTTAAAAATAGATTATCTAAGGATAGTTTAAGTAAATTAAATTCTTATATAGATGGGAAAATGAATCTTATAAAAAAAGAGGCTACAATATCAGCTGATTACACCATTGAAAATTCCAATAGCTATGTAGTTAGCCTAGGTGCTTCTGAAAATAATATCCCTCTCATGGAAATTAAGGTAACAGTGGCATCAAATAAACAAGCCAGAGAGTTATGTTCCAAATGGAAAGCTAACCCCTCTGACTTATACACTAAGATTATTAAAGTTTTAACTGAGTAATTCTTATTAAGCTCATTATAAATCTACCCTTAGTATTTTCATAAATATTTTAATCTATAATCATCCCTGTAGGCTGGCCCTCTAATGGGATGATTAATTTTTCATGATTATCATTTTTATTAATCCTAATTATCAAATCATTATAGCTATCTCCTACGTAAATATACCTTTCATCACAAATTATTCCTCTAGGCATACCACCAATTCTTATACTCTTTACATTTGTAAAATTTATAATATCAATAATAGATATAGTTCCATCACCATAATTAGAAACATAGCAATACTTTTCATCGCAATACATATCAAAAGGACAATTTCCCACTGATAATCTATGTATTACTTTATGATTTCTGCTTGATATAACACTTACACACCCCTTATCCAAGCTACCTGCACTGCTTTCACAAACAAGAATATAATCCCCATTTAAAGTAAACAACGCCTTTGTTGGTGCTTGCCCTACCTTTATGTTTTTAATGTCACTACCATATAACGAATCAAATACAGTGATTGTATCATCACCATTATTGGCTACAACTATTTCATTGCTGTGATTACAACAGTCAATACTATGTGGAGAGTCTCCACAAGGAATAATCTCTATTATTTCTTTTTTATTCAAATCAAAAGTTACTACATTATTTGAGTCTCCGCAAATAATATATAAATGATTTCCCAAGGCACAAATATCTCTACAGTTTCTTCCTAAATAATAGCTATAGGATTTTAAATCCTTCAAATTAACTATAGACACTGAACCATCGTAACAATTTGAAGTGAATAATTGATCCCCTTGTATACACAATCCATGAGGACCTACTTTATTTTCATTAACTCCTTCTAACTTTATAACATCTTCTAATGCAAACTTCTCTATACCAATTTTGTTAATGCTATCTTGAGTTGTATTACAAATATATAAGTACCTCATTGGAATCCCTCCTCACATTATACTATGAAGGAACCTCCCATTATGCTACGAAAAATTTGTTACACCATAAATATATTATATTTAAAATTAATTATGGTTTCTTATTATCTTCCTCATATCTCCCACCATATAAAGAGAACCAGATATGACTAGTAAAGTATCTTCATCACAATAAGAAAGTGCTTTAATGTAAGCTTCTTCATAATCCATAATAGCTTCACACTCTTTATGGCAAATATTAATCTTCTCCTTTAAATCTTCACATAGCTCAGCTCTCTCACTATGAGGAGTTACAGCTATAATTTTTTCTGCTTTAGGACATATTATATTTATCATTTCATCTACTTGCTTATCTGCTAAAATTCCTATTATTAACACTAGTTTTCTATACTTAAAATAAATTTCTATACTTTCAGTTAACTTCCTTATACCATCAATATTATGAGCACCATCAATTACCACTAAAGGATTTTTTCTCATAATTTCTAATCTACCTGGCCATTTAACTTGAGATAAACCATTTGTTATACTTTCCTTTGTAATATTAACTCCAAGATCTATTAAAGCTTCACAAACATTTATAACAACATTACAATTTTGAACCTGATAAGTTCCTAAAAGAGATAATTTAACATTATAACTGTCTCTTCCTGTTATAATGTTTAAATTTTGAACCACTGTATTTTCCTTATACTCTTCTACTTTAACTAAAGATGCATTTTCTCTTTTCACTTTTATAAGTGGTGAATTTTTTTCTTTACAAATGTTCTCTATAACTTTAGTCACTTTATCTTCCTGTGGATATAAAACTACTGGAGTATTATTTTTAATAATTCCCCCCTTTTCATAAGCAATTTCCTCTAAGGTATTTCCTAAAATATTCATATGATCATAACTTACAGATCCAACTATAGATAAAATTGGCTCTATAACATTAGTAGAGTCTAGTCTTCCTCCAAGTCCTACCTCTACAACAACAAAATCAGCCTTCATTTTATAAAAATATAAGAATCCTGCACAAGTTATTATCTCAAACTCAGTAGGGTTACCATAACCTAAAGTGGTTACTTCTTTAACGGCCATTGAAACTTCTGTAACTATCCTAGCTAAATCTTCCTTGGGAATATTCTTATTATTTATCTGAATACGCTCTTCAAACTCTTCAATATAAGGAGATATATAGCATCCTACTTTGTACCCACTATGTATTAATATCTTTGTAATCATAGCTGTGGTTGAACCTTTACCATTAGTTCCTGCCACATGAATAGTTTTAATCTTCTTATGTGGATCTCCAAGGAGTTCTAGTATCTTTTCTGTTCTTTCCAAGCCCAGTTTACTTCCAAACTTAGCAGTATCCTTTATATAGTTAATAGCTTCAGTATAATTCATAATAACCCTCCTGAATTCTAATTTCATAACCTATTTTACCTCATTACATATCCATACTCAACTATATCACACTAGTAATTATCAATATTAAAAAGGATATCTCAAAAGTATAAGACTATAAATAAAATATATAGTCTATACACTTTTAGATATCCTTCTGTTTATTAATATTAAAATTTATTTTTATATAAACATTCTTAAATTTTTTTATTGTAACTTTTCTATACTCTCTAATACGGAATTATACATTTCTCTGTACTTTTCACCCTTAGCTTTTTCCTCTTCAACAACCTCAGCTGGAGCTTTAGAAACAAATCTTTCATTAGCAAGTTTTTTCTCTACTCTTTCAATTTCTCCTTGTAGTTTAGCTTTTTCTTTGTTTAATCTTTCAAGCTCTTTCTCTACATCTACTAACTCTAAAAGTGGCATGTAAATCTCTGCGCCCTTTGAAACTACAGATACTATATTTTCTGGTGCTTCTTCTTTAGCCTTTAAGATTATAACTTCACTAGCAGATGCTAATTTTTCAAAGTAAACTTTCCCTTCCTTGAAAGCTTCTGCTGCTTCAGTTGCATATATATATGTTTTAGCCTTTCTTGAAGGTGGTACATTCATTTCTGTTCTAGCATTTCTTGTATTTCTTATGGCATCTATAATATAGTTCATATATTCTTCTGCTTTGAAATCTTCTAAATCAGCTTCAAACTCTGGCCATTTAGCAATTGTAATAGATTCACTTTCTTTAGTTAAGTGAGTATAAATCTCTTCTGTGATATATGGCATTACTGGATGAAGTAATTTTAATCCTGAAACTAAAACTTTATTGAGAACATTTAAAGCTATTCCTTTAACTTCTTCATTATCACTATATAGAGACGGTTTAGCAATTTCTATATACCAATCACAGAATTCAGTCCACATAAAGTCATGAACCTTTTGAAGTGCAATACCAATTTCATATTTTTCTATATTCTCTGTAACTTCTTTAACTATATTGTTAAGTCTTGATAATATCCATCTGTCGGCTATAGAATAGTTTTTACAATCTTTATATTTCTCTATAAGAACTTCATCATTGTACATCATAACAAATCTTGATGCATTCCAAATCTTATTAGCAAAATTTCTTGCTGCCTCAACTCTTGATTCATAGAATCTTATATCACTTCCCGGAGCATTACCAGTAACAAGGGAAAATCTTAGAGCATCTGCTCCATAATTTTCTATAACTTCTAGTGGGTCAACACCGTTATCTAAAGACTTAGACATCTTTCTACCCTGATCATCTCTAACCATCCCATGGAAAAACACTGTTTTAAATGGTACTTCATCCATGTTATACAAACCTGAAAATATCATTCTTGCAACCCAGAAGAATATAATATCTCCACCAGTAACTAATGTGCTTGTAGGATAAAAATATTTCAAATCCTCTGTATCACCAGGCCAACCTAAAGTTGAGAATGGCCATAGCGCTGAACTAAACCAAGTATCTAAAACGTCCTTATCTTGCTCTAGATTTGTAGAGCTACACTTACTGCAATGAGTTGGTGCTTCTGTTTCAACTATTATCTCTCCACAATCTTTACAGTACCAAACTGGGATTCTATGTCCCCACCATAATTGTCTTGAAATACACCAATCTTGAATATTTTCCATCCAGTTATAATAGATTTTTTCAAATCTTTCTGGAATGAATTTTATATCTTTTTCTTTTACGGTTTTAATTGCTGGTGCTGCAAGAGTATCCATTTTTACATACCATTGCTTAGATAGCATTGGCTCAATAGTACATCCACATCTATCATGAGTTCCTACGTTATGACTATGATCTTTAATCTTAACTAAATATCCTTGTTCTTCCAAATCTTTTATAATAAGCTTTCGAGCTTCATATCTCTCAAGACCTGAATACTTTCCATAACCTTCAGATATAGTTCCATTTTCCTCCAAAACTACAACTTCATCTAAGTTATGCCTCTTACCAACTTGATAATCATTAGGGTCATGAGCTGGAGTTATCTTAACACAACCTGTTCCAAATTCCATATCTACATAGTCATCGGCAACAACTTGAATTTCTCTATTCACTAATGGTAACCTAAGTTTCTTACCAACTAGGTGAGCATATCTTTCATCCTTAGGATTAACTGCTACTGCAGTATCTCCAAGTAAAGTTTCTGGCCTTGTTGTAGCAATTTCAACTACTTCATCACTACCTATTACAGGGTAATTTATGTGCCAGAAATGTCCTCCTTGCTCTTCATATTCAATCTCCGCATCTGAAATAGCAGTCATGCATTTAGGACACCAGTTTGTAATTCTATTTCCTTGATATATAAGATTATCTTTGTATAATTTAACAAAAACTTCTCTAACAGCCTTACTTAAATTTTCATCCATAGTAAAAGCTTCTCTTGTAAAATCAGCAGAACAACCCATTTTTTTAAGCTGAGTTTTAATTCTATCTCTATATTCCTCTGTCCATTCCCAAACTTTTTCTAAAAAGGCTTCTCTACCAATTTCCTTCTTTTTAATTCCTTTTGCTAGTAAAGCTTTTTCAACTCGTACTTCAGTAGCTATACTTGCATGGTCCTCTCCTGGAAGCCATAATGTGCTATACCCTTGCATTCTCTTAGTTCTTATAAGTATATCTTGAAGAGTATTATCTAAAGCATGACCAAGGTGCAGTTGTCCTGTAATATTAGGTGGTGGCATTATTACTGTATATGGCTTTTTATTTTTATCTACTTGTGGAGTAAAAAATCCACTTTCTTCCCACCACTTATATAGTCTTTCTTCAAACTCTTTAGGATCATAATTCTTTGCTATATTGTTATTTTCATCCATTGTTATTACCTGCCCTTCTATTGTTTTTATTTTTTACTTTTGATTACTTGTTCTAACAATTACAGTTCTTAGTAGCTATAATGTACAAAACCTTAACTAAACTATTACACATAAATTAGCATTACATTTATTAACATATTTAATACTAGGGTAATTTAATAGATTAGTATAAAATTAATAAAAAAAAGCGCTATCACCCCAAAGGACGACAGCGCGCGTTACCACCTTTATTTCTCAAAATTGCTTTTAAGACTCTCTTAATTTTAACGATGAGGAACCACCGTCTCTAGCTACTTAATTTCGCTAAAGCAACTCCGAAGCTACCTTCAAAATACTTCCTATAGAAAACCTTTCAGCCCATGGATTTTCCTCTCTTAATATTTCATATTCTTACTCCTCTTCATCACAGTCAATTTATTATGTATTATATATATTTCTCTTTTATAATATTATATACAATACAACTCTTTTGTCAATACAAATTTTAAAATATAATTTACATAAATTTATAAATGTTATAGTATATTTTAGAACAAAATGGAAAATATTAAGATAAAGTACTAATTAGGAGGTCTTTTCCTTGAATTATTTTGCACAAGGTAATGATTTATATAAACTTAAGGACTATAAAAATGCTATTGATATGTATAAAAAATCTGCAGAGTTAAAGGAATATGAAGCACCTTCATTTTATAATTCTGCTGTATGTTTTATTAAACTAAAAAACTATAAGGCTGCAATACCTCTTATTCATAGAGCTTTGAATCTACGAAAAGAAAGTAAATATTATTTCAACCTTGCTTATTGTCATGTAATGATGGATGAAAATAAAAAGGCCCTAAATTATTTTAATACTGCATGGTCCATAGATAATACGGATACTGAATGTGAAAAGGCCATAAGTTTCATACTTTCTAAATATAAAAAAACAAGCATATAAGCTTGTTTTTTATATTTAACTATTATTTTAATTTCATAATACAAACTTTATAATATAAAAGTTATATAAATCTAATATAAAATACTAATTAAAACTTAAGTTTTAATTAAATTTTTACTTCCATTCTCCTGCGATTTTTCTATTTCTATGCTCTGAATTAAAGGTATCATTATCAAAATAATTCCCTGCATTATAAAAAGTTGAATCCACATTTACCCATTTATCCATTTCCTTTATATACACTTCATTCCATGAGTGACTAACCCAAGACATTCCATTATAACCTTCTCCTACAATTAGCCTTACTGGTATATCATTTGCTTTACACATTGCAACATATAAACATGCATAGTCAAAGCAAACGCCTTTTCCTGTATTAAAAGTATTTATGGCTCCAGAATTAATCTCTGTAGGTATGGGATTATTCATAACTTCTGTAGCCTTATCATCATCATAAATTATAGCATTCCCTATCCATTCATATAAAGATCTTGCTTTATCATAATCATTATCATACTTACTAGTTATACTTAACGCAGTATTATCTATGATCTCATTAGATCTTATTCCCTCATCTAATGTTACTCCATTATAAAAAACTACCCCTTGAAGATATCCATTTACATCATCTACTATATTATTTTTCTCATCTACTACTTTAAATGAATTCTCTAATATATTGGGGAAACTTTTAGCTATCTCAGAATCCGTAACAGGCTCTATAATCTTTTTATTAATATAACTATATATGGTAGATGAATTTAATTTATTATCTAGCTTTGGATTATTTAAAAAAATTGATGCATAGCTAAGTAGTGCTGATAATATTATCATATAACATATAGCCTTAGGAATTTGAAATATTCCTCCTAATAAAGCTCTAGTACCTCTGCCTGTATTCCTAATACTGGTATCAATGGCATCTGAAGCTGGATATAAAGTAGTCCTGCTGATAAATTCTATAAGGGCTTTAAATATCTGATAAATAATTAAGAATGTAAACAATAGTATAATCCCATTAAATAGCTTAGATTTAGTAATAAGATAAGCAAAGGATGGAGAAATCTTTGAGGATATATATTCAACTAATCCATACTTATCTAATGCAAACACATTTTTTACCACCACAGTAGTTAGTATTATTGAACAAACCATTGCCATAGAAGTTAATACACCCTTAATTGTAACCACCATGCTTTTACTTTTCAATTTAAATACAATGCCCATTATTACAGGATATACAAATGCTATAACCAATACTAATGAAACAATATTTATATTATACTCCTCTAAAAATTCCATTCTATCCCTCCTTTTCTCTCCTGTTAGATTTTCTTCTAGATTTAATAATAGGAATCTTCACCTTTAATAATCTTGTTTAATACAGTTTTGATATCGCTGTAATTATAACCCTTTCTTAAAAGGAAATCCTGTAATTTTTTCTTTATTTTAATTGCATCCTCTTCTGATTTGCTAAGGCGTTCATATCTTTTCTCTGCAATACTGAGAAGTTCACCCCATTGATTTTCCTTAACCTGATTATAACCATCTGACCTAAAGTCTTCTATATTTTCTTTTTCCTTAATTTCTAATTTATTTACTACTGATTTAATAGTATCAAAATTATATCCCTTAGATATTAAAAAAGTATTAAGTTTACTTTTTATTTTTACTATATTGCCTTCATTTTTACATAGCACCTTAAGTTTTTTTTCTGCTAACTTTAAAGCCACTGTTTCTTCATCCTTAGAAGAAATTTCATTTAGTATGTTATTTATCATTTCCTCAGATATACCCTTTTTTATAAGTTTATATCTAATGTTTCCTTTGCCTTCTATTCTAATATTTTGTGTTACAAAAGCTTTTGCATAATATTCATCATCAATAAATTTATATGCCTTTAGAAATTCTAAAACTCTGTCTATGACACTATCTTCATATTCCTTCTTTTGTAGAAATCCTCTCACTTGAAACTCACTCTTTAGAGCTCTCTCAATATACTTTAATGCCTTTGTCTTTGCTGTAAGAAAATTATCTTCAACTATAACTTTCTTTAGTTCTTCAATATTAATTTCTTTTCCCTTAGATAAATTATGATAATATACTAATTCACTGCTACATCCAAAGGCAAATTCACCATTTATAAATATATTGACTCTGTTATCCTTTTTCTTTTGGGCTTCAATCTTAGTAATTATTTTACTCACTGTTCTTCCTTCCCATCATCTATAGAAATTTTATACCTTACTCCCTATCACATAGAAGCACATGAATTGTAGGCTTATTTAGTACCTTCTTAGCTACTTCATATAAATCTTGAGCTACTATATAATTCAAATTCTCCATATCTTCATTAAATTGATATAAATTATCCTCTTCCATAGCCTGATGTACTACATAATTTCCTAAATCTGTTGAATCCTCTAAAGTAGAAGCTATAGCAGTCTTAAACACCTTTTTCATTAAATTTATAGTATTACCATCAAATACAATTATTTCCTCTTTAATCTTTTCTATACAATTATTTATGGTTTCTATAGTTGCATCAACATCCTCTGGTGCTACTGCTGCATAGATATATAAAGTTTTCAAGTTGTTTGTTAAGTCAAGACTTGTATAAATATCATAAGCAAGTCCCCTATCTTCTCTAAGCTCTCTAAATAATATAGAATTAGAACTCTCACCAAACTTGTGATTTAATATTCTTAAAGCTAACTCTTCCTTCTTAGTTAGATCATTAAAGGTATATAAATATATTATTGTACTCTGCTCCATATTATCTCTATGAGTAATCTTAAATTTGTCTTTATTTTTTTCAAAATTTAAAATAGGCTTATTTACTTCTTTTCTTTTCCACTGACTAAAATATTTTTTTACTAACTCTATTACATATTCATGTTCATAAGATGATACCACTGTTATCACTGTATTATTAGAAACATAGTGATTATTATAATATCTTATCAAATCTTCTCTACTAATTGACTTTACAATCTCTTCTTTTCCTATTACATCAACTTTTAATGGACTATGAGTAAATGCCATATCATTTATTTTTTGAAAAGATAAATCTTCTACATCATCCTTACCACTTCTTAATTCTGCTAATATTACTCCTCTTTCCTTCTCAATGTGTTCCTCTAAAAAAGTAGGATGTTGAAGTAAGTCACTAATCAATTCTAAACTTACATCTAATTCTTCGTTTAAAGTAGTAGTATTAAAAACAGTGGACATATAATCTGTATAAGCATTATACTCTCCACCTAAATTTTCTAAATCACTATTTAATTTTTCATTATCTCTATTTACAGTTCCCTTAAAAAGCATATGCTCTATAAAATGAGATATACCACGTTCTTGCTTTTCTTCACAAACAGCTCCAACCATAACTCCTATATTTAAAGAAGCTATTTGGGTTTCTTTTTTTATAGTTATTAACCTAAGTCCATTTTCCAAATATGTTTCCATTGTATCAAATAAAAATTTTTTCATATATTCTCCTTACTTTAAAATATCTATATATAATTATACCTATAATTCTAATTATATCTACACATAATATAATATATGATTTTCTATAAATGTAATAGAGTTTTATATTTCCACCTGCATAATTTTTATTTATTTCATTATACTTAGGGATAAATACTTAGGGATAAAATTTCAGTTTACAATTGCTATTATGGATTTACTGTGTTACTATTAGATGTATTTAAAGAAAAAAGAGAAGAGGAATATGAATGATAAAAACTAAATTTGAAGAACTTGGACTTAAGGATTCCATATTAAAGTCTATAAATGACTTAAACTTTGAAAATCCTAGTGATATACAAGAGAAAAGCATTCCTGTAAGTTTACAAGGTTACGATATAATAGGTCAAGCGCAAACAGGAACTGGTAAAACCCTTGCCTTCGGAGCACCTATTCTTAGCAACATGGGCCCTAAGGGTGGAGCTATCCAAACCTTAATATTAGCTCCAACAAGAGAGTTAGCTATTCAGGTTAGCGAAGAACTTTTGAAATTATGCAAGTATGAAAAGTATAAAATCCTACCAATCTATGGTGGTCAATCCTTTGATAGACAACTTGCTGCTCTAAAAAGAGGAGTAGATATTGTAGTTGGAACTCCTGGAAGAATATTAGATCACATTAACAGAAGAACATTAAAACTTCAAAATGTTAAATTCTTAGTTTTAGACGAAGCTGATGAGATGTTAAACATGGGATTTATTGAGGATATTGAAAGTATCCTATCTAACTTAAATGAGGAAAGACAAACGCTTTTATTCTCTGCTACAATGCCAAGACCAATAAAAAACCTATCTAAAAATTACATGAAACCTGATGCTCAACATATTGTAATAGCTAAAAAATCCATGACTGTATCCAAAATACAACAATCATACTTTTTAGTTAACTCATCTAATAAATTTGATTCACTTTGTAGAATTTTAGACGTAGATAATCCAACTACAACAATAATGTTCTGTAAAACTAAAAAAGGTGTAGATGAATTAGTTGATGCTTTACATGGTAAAGGCTATAGTGTTGAAGGTATGCACGGAGATATGAAACAAAGCCAAAGAATGAACACATTAGCTAAATTTAAGAGCGGACAACTACATTTCCTTGTAGCTACTGATGTTGCAGCTCGTGGAATTGATGTTGAAGATGTTACTCATGTTATTAACTATGACTTGCCACAAGATATAGAATCTTATGTGCATAGAATAGGAAGAACTGGAAGAGCTAATAAAGAAGGTATTGCTTATAGCTTTGCTTCAAGAAAAGAAGTTTCTTTTATAAGACAAATAGAAAATCATACTAAAAGTAAAATAGTAAAAAAAGACATTCCTACTTTAGCTGATATATTCTCTGCTAAATCTGGAAGTTTAATAGAAAACATTGGGAATGTATTACAAGAAGACTCATACAACACATTCTTACCTATGGCTAAAGAACTAATAAATGAGTATGGTGCTGAAGATGTTACTGCTTCTTTACTTAAACTAATGTTTGATAAAGAATTAAATTGTAACTATGCTGAAGAGTCTGTAGATGTAGATGATACAACAAGATTATTCTTATCTATAGGAAAGCTCGACAAGGCCAGAGCTAAAGATGTTATTGAATTTTTAGATAACACTGCCGGTGTTAAAGGTAAAGAAATTGGAAGAATTGATATCCTTGATAAGTTCTCCTTTGTTGATGTACCTAGCAATCTTGTAAATATAATATTAGAGAATTCTAAAGGAAAAATGTTTGGTAAAAGAAAAGTAAACATTGAAATATCTAATAAAAGAAAATAGATTTACATCTAATATATAGCCAAAATGCGGTATTTTACATAATACTGCATTTTTTATTTTTTGCTAAATCTTGTATACCTATAGAAAATATAATGTTAAAATATAGTAAATAATATTTTAAAAGGAGGATATATGAAGATTTTAAATAAAATTCTATTAATAGTATTATTAATTTTCTGTGTTGTTCTAAGTGGTTGTAATAACAATAATAAATATGAAGAAGCCTCCTCTTTCACTGATGGCCTAGCAGCAGTTAAACTTAGAGGCCTCTGGGGATTTATTGATACAGAAGAAAATCTAGTTATAACTCCAACCTATGACGAAGCACATTCATTTTATAACAATATAGCCCCTGTAAAAAAAGATGGATTTTGGGGTGCTATTGATAAAAAAAATAATGTGATAATTCCTTTTGATTATGAAGAAGCTACTATTGAATCTGATACTCTCATTTCTGTTAAAAAGAACAGTAAGTATGGTTGTATAGACTTTAAAAACAATATAGTAGTTGATTTCGTATCTGAAACCCCCATTTCAATATATAATTGTGGAGAGGAAAATATAGCCATTATAACAGAAAACAATTACCAAGGCTTTATAGCTTTAAATACTAATTTAAAGGTAGAGCCCAAGTATACTGCCATAATGCCTAACAATTCTATAGTTCATCTTGAAAGTAACGGAAAATTTGGTTTTGTAAATCTAGAAAGTAAAACTATAGTAGAACCTAAATATTCTTATTACTTAAGCTTCAATGATGATTTAGCTCCTGTAGATATAGATGGAAAGTTTGGTTATATAAATACTAACGATAAAATGATAATTAAACCTATTTACGATAGGGCTGATTTATTTATTAATGGACTAGCTACAGTATATCTTGATGGTAAGACTGGATGTATAGACAAGAATGGTGATGTTGTCATTCCATTTAAATATGATTATATAAACTCCTTTTGGGAAAGTGATGTTTTGCTAGCTTCCTTAGACAACAAGGTTGCTCTTATGAATGCTAAAGGAGAATTGCTCTTTGAACCTAAGTTTGAACATATTGAATTAGGTTCTGAAGATGATATGTTTGCTGCTAGCTATGTAGATGAAGATGGTAACCGTAAGAATGTATTTATAAATAAACAAGGTGAAATTATACTTAACACAGACTATACTGAAATTTATCCATTCTATGATGGCTTTGCTACCGTTTATAAGTCAAGCAAATGTGGTATCTTAGCTTCTAATGGAATTGAGGTAGTTCCTCCTATTTATGATGAGGTTTATAATATTGATTCATCTAGAAATATATTTCAAGTATGCCTAAATGGTAAATGGGGTCTTATAGATAAAACCCAAAAGGAAATTTTAAAATGCGAATATGATATTATTAACCCCTACACTGAAAATATATTTTTAGTAAGTAAAGATAATAAATGGGGTCTTTTTAACAAATTCTCTAATAAATTTACAGATATCATATATGATGAAATTATTCCTTCTTTTGGGGATACAGCTCCTATATCTGTAAAATTAGATAACCAATGGTTTTATATTGATGAAGCTGGTAATAAACTAAAGTAACTTTTAAATCATAGTTATATGAGTTATTTTATAATTACACTAATCCTTTAAAGAATATATCAGTTTTAAAGGATGCATGATGGATATATTTATTATGCATCCTTTTCATATCTCTCTAAAGCTCTCATAAAGTTACCCTCTACTAATTCACTTAACTTTTCAATAATCTTATGAGAATCTTCCTTCATTCCACCATTCATCCACTGAATTACCAAACCTGTAAATGCTAAAGTATAAAAATTTGCAATAAACTTTTTATTGTCTTCTGTAGCTCTCATATTCTGAGAAACTTCATTAACTACTCCAATAATTAAATCATAAGTAACTGTGTAAAGATATGAATCTAGGTGATTCTTTCCTAAAGAATTTAAAGTATTCATGCAAAATCTTCTATTGCTTTCTATATAGTTGAAAATCTTTTGAAATCCGTCAGTCCAGGTGTTATAACTTCTGTATTGTGATATGCTTTCTACGGCTTCTGTTTCATAAATCCATTCCAGTAGATTGTATATATCTTGAAAATGATAGTAAAATGTTTGTCTATTTAATCCACAGTTATTAACTATCTCTTTAACAGATATCTTATTTAAAGGTATAGAATTCATTAATTCCTTCAAAGATTTAGCTAATGCTTTTTTTGTTATTATTGAATTTGACATAGGTACTTATTTCCTCCCATGGATTTTTTCATCTTTACATTTACTATACATTATATTATCCTTTTAATCCATTAATTTTCTATTGCCCATCTTTAAAATTTGTAAATATTTACACATCAATAAAAGCTATCTATAAATTAGTTAAATCTATTAAGTTAACCGATTTATAAATAGCTCCACACTTAAAATATATTCAATTATCCCTCTATTATATCGCCATTAGTTCCAATGATTACTTCTTTATAAGGAACTATTATTTGTGCTTGAAGCATGGCACTTTTAACTGAAGCTACTATTCCTGAGCAGCATGGCACTTCCATTCTAACTACAGTTATACTCTTTATATTGTTCTTCTTAAGTATTTCAGTTAATTTATTCTTATAATGTTCATTGTCATCAAGTTTTGGACATCCTATTACTGTAACTTTACCATTCATAAAATCTCTATGGAAATTTCCATAAGCATAAGCTGTACAATCTGCTGCTACTAACAAGTTAGCATCCTTTAGATATGGGGCACTAGTATTTATTAAGTTCAATTGTACCGGCCATTGCATAAGCTCAGAGTTGTTTTCATTAGTATTCTCTCTTTTTTTAGGCATAGTTTCCATCGTGATTATTGGTTTTCTTTCAATAGTTTTAGCCATTGTCCCAGGACATCCACATGGCAACTTTTCTTCCCCACCAACGTTTATGTGTTTAATCTCTTTAGACTTATTATCCAATTCTAAAATTCTTGCCTTTACCGCATCATCATCATATTCATCTGCTTCTCTTTCTATAATCTCTATAGCTGCTGTAGGACAATTAGGTAAGCAATCACCTAATCCATCACAATATATATCACTAACAAGCTTTGCCTTTCCATTGACTAGTTCTATAGCTTTTTCATGACAAGCCGTAACACATAATCCGCAGCCATTACACTTTTCCTCATGGATCTTAATTATTTTTCTCTTCATAACAAATCCTCCTAAACCTATTATTTAATCTAATTTATCATATTTCTCAAAATTATATTTTTTATCACACTTATCTTTTGTTTAATTTCAACACCAAATTTAAATTAAACTATATTTAATATAGCTTAATTATAACTAGATTTCTATAATAGGTCTGTAACTTTTGTTACGCAACTAAATTTTTATTTATCTTACTAATTTTCTTGTTAAGGTACCTATTCCAACCCCCATCATAATTACTCCAACTATCATCTCAGTATTAGCTACTATAAAAGAAGCCGGTATTGGCGTTTCATTATCAGATCCTAGTCCTGTAAATACCTCAACACTTATATTTATACATTGATTTACTTGACTTAGAAATTCATTGAAGCTTTTTGGTAAACCTATACCCCACCAGTAACTAATTATTTGGCTTTGTGATGAATATCCCAAAGTCAAATACATAGTTGCAAAAATTAGTATTAAAACTAAAGAGGTTATTAATGGATATAATATTCGTTCTCCATACCCACAGGTAAACCAATAAATATAAGATATTGTTTTGGGTAATAGCTTTTTCAAACTCTTTCTTTGCATATTCTTACAAAGATAATAGTATTCTCCAAAGTTGTTCTTCAAATTATTTTCATTATATTTATCAGCAATGGTTTCATATACTTCATATATCCCTTCATATTCATCCTTAGTTTTTTTCTTTGGCTGAATTTTATCAAAAAAAGTTTTTGGATCTAGTTTGCTTTTTAACTTATCATTAAATTCTAAATCCTCAATGTAAGTTGATATTATTTTTCCTCCTGATAAGTCCACATCCATTAAATTAATTCTTTTCATATAAGAATTTATAATTATAGCATTAGACATATCTGTAAGTTCAAAAGATGTATCTTTAAGTTCACATTCATCAATTATTAAATAAGTGATATTAGAGCTTAAAAACTTACAGTATAATTTACATTTTTCAAAACTGCAGGATAGATTATCCTTTTTATTTAGTGATGGTACATTATTAATTTCTTCTAAAATCATAGTACAATTCTCAAAAATTACTCCTCCACCCCCAAAGTCACATTCTATGAACCTACATGCAACAAATGTGCAATTTTTAAATTTTATATTATAAAATTTACACTTTATAAACTCAGTACATACGATATTTTTATCAGTAATCTCTAAAAAATCCCCCTCATTTTCAGTTTTAGAATTATTTATAGTTCTATCTTTAATGATTCTAAAACTATACTTTTCATCTGGTTGGATACTAATTTTGTTCTTATTATTTTTTATTTCACTAAATAGTTCCTTATTATTTTCTATTCTTTTATATAGCTCTTCCTTTCCCTTAAACACTTCTTCTTTAAAGTTTATATAAGGCATAAAAGTCCTCTCCTTTAAATATCTACTACTTTTTATACTAATACACTTAGTATGATACCTTTATATAAGAATTACTCCTACCTTTATTTTAGTGTTTTTTTCTTTTCTGTAAATTTAGATATTACCATGGTACAAACCGTGTTACCTGCAGAATTTAATAAGGTTGCGGGCGCATCAATTATAGTTGCAATAACTAACATTATTGCTAAAGCCTCTGGAGGAAATCCAAATATACTTAAAATTAGCATCTCACCAATGGAACCACCTACTGGTATAGCACCAACAACAGCTCCTACTAGTAAACCCACCATGAAAATAATAGTTAAGGTTCCCAAGCTATTAATGTCTCTTCCGAATATAGCAAATAAAAACATTATCTTATATATTCCACCTATCACTGAACCATCCTTATGGATATTTACACCTAAAGGCATAACTATATTAGCTAAGGAACTAGATACTCCCATATTTTTAGCTGCCTGAATATTTACTGGAATACAGGCTGCACTAGAACAAGTAGCTAATGCTGTCACTGATGGTCCTGTGGAATTTTTCCAGAAAACTTTTATGCCATCTTTTCCCCCTGCTATATAAGCATAAAGAGTAAAGAATATAATAAAATATACTATAGATACTATCAAATATAGTACAAATACCTTTGCATATCCACTTAATATTTGACTTCCTAATTGACCAACTACGTTGGCAAAATATGCTGCTAATCCTATTGGAGCATAATACATTATTATATTTATCACCTTATTTACTACTATAGCCCCACTACTTAAAAAATTAGAAAACTCCTTTCCTTCTTCTTTTGCTAACATAGTTCCAAAACCTATAAGCATAGAAAATATTATAAGTGCCAATAGGTTACTTCTAGATAACAACTGTGAAAAATCACCTACAGTAATACTAGAAACTATTTTTTCTAAAAATCCTACTTGCTCCCTAGTTACAACTTGAGCACTATTCATTAACTCTATAAACATAGACGAATTTAATCCCTGTGCAGGATTAAAAATTTTGAAACTAGTTACCCCTATTACTCCTGATATAATAGCCGTACATGCAAATACTACTATGGTAATCCCAAGTATCTTTCCTAATTTTTTTGAGCTATCCATATTAGCAATAGCCGATGAAATACTAAAGAATACTAATGGTATCAGTATTGTAAATATTAAATTTAGAAATATTGTTCCCAGTGGGGCAAAAATACTTGCCCTTTCTCCCATGATCAACCCTATAACTCCACCTATAATAACTGAAATTATTAAAAATATCGAGGACTTATAATTTTTTAAAATCTCCATTTTTCCTTCTCCTTAAATAAAATAATATAATTAGTAATTTAATTCTCATATATGTTATAATCTTATTATATTCAACACTATGTACAATAAATATTGAATATACTGTTTAAAACATTGCAAAAACTGCTTTTTTAATAATATTATAAATGAAGTATATTTAGTTTTGGAGGTATCTTTATGGATAACACATATTCAAGTAACAAATCTGGATATCTTAATAAAGACTTTCAGCTTTTTCATATAAAGGACAAAAAAAATCAAGAGTTCGAGTTTCATTATCATGACTTTAATAAAATAATAATCTTTTTATCTGGAAAAGTTACTTATTTAATTGAAGGGAAGGCTTATTATTTAAAGCCTTGGGATATTCTACTTGTAAACAATCATGATGTGCACAAGCCTATTATCGATTCTAATGAGACCTATGAACGTATAATTATTTGGGCTAATTCAGGTTTTATTGAAAATCATAATTATGAAGGTTGCGATTTATCAACTTGCTTTAAACTAGCAAAAGAGAAGAGTTTTAATTTAATAAGACTTGAAGATAAATTTCAAAATAACCTTAAAAATATCATATCTTCCTTAGAAGTATCATTTAACTCTCAAGATTTTGGAAGTAAACTTTTAGGCAACTCTCTCTTTATTCAACTAATTATATATCTTAACAGACTTTATCTTGATAAAACTTATATTACTACTAAGGATTCTTTAAAATACGATAAACAAATTGAAGAGATTTTAAAATATATAAACAATAACCTATCACAAGATCTATCCATTGAACTTATATGTAAAGAATTCTTTATAAGTAAATATTATTTAATGCATAAATTCAAAAATGAAACTGGGTATACTCTTCATAACTATATAATTCAGAAGAGATTATTTATGGCTCAAGAACTTATAAAATCTGGTGAGCCAGTAACTAAGGTTAGTTCCCTCTGTGGATTTAAGGATTACTCTAGTTTTCTACGTAGCTTTAAAAAGCTCTTTCACAAATCACCCCGAGAATATATAAATGAAATAAAATAAGCTGTCTCAAAATAAACTACTTCTGAGACAGCTTCTTAAAACACAATTTAACTATTTTATTTCATTTCCATTGAAATCTTTAAATTCAGGCTTATTTTGAGGATCTCCAACATTGTTTTGATTCTCATGAAGCTTTTGTCTTCTTTTTCCCTTCTGAGCTGGGTTGTTAGAACCTGATTTTCTCTTCATAATAAACACATCCTTTCCTTAAATAGTTTCTACTTTTTTTAAGGTTTTATGTGTTTTATATGTTTTATTAAAGCTTTATCGCATCCAAGCCCCAGCTAAAGTTAATAAACCACCTCTTATTTTATATGCTTCTATAATATCCTTTGCCTTGTACTTAATTCTATTAGGTGCTATAAGCTGAACTCCCGGAATACATAAGGTTCCTTCTGCCATTCCACTATCCATAAAAGCTATTTCTAATTCTACCTTACCTTCTAATATGTTAGGTATTACTGATTTATTATTAATAGCTTTCTCTGCTGATAATTCTAACATTTTATGAACTCTCTTTGGCTGTATGCATTCACCTACATATCTACTGTGAGATTTTTTAACTTCTACAGCTTCTATATTCTTGTTAAATTCTTTAGCTTGACTTGTTAAAATGTTATCTCCTGACGTCATTACCACTGGAACTTTAAAATATCCTGCCACTAAGGAGTTAAATTCAAATTCTCCTACTACTCTTCCATTTAACTTTATTTCCGATACCACTGAACCATTATAGCTATGAGCTAAGATTCCTGAAGTATTATGTCTTCCGTGATATCCTATTAGCATAACTGCATCAAAAGTATTATCTATGCCCTCCATCATGCCAAGGATTTTTTTATTTCCACTAATTAATACTACATCCTCATCTAATTCTTCAATAAGGATACTTGTCATAGGTCCATGAGAGTCATTTACTAATATTTCTTCTGCTCCTGCTTTTTTAGCTCCTCTTATAACTGCATTTACTTCTTCTGTCATAAACATTCTTGCTCTTTCATAATTATAGCCACCTTCATGAGTAAAACCCCAGTTAGTTACTCCACTGATTCCTTCAATGTCCACAGAAATATAAATCTTCATGAAAATCCCCCTTTATCACCATATAATTTATTTATATATATTTAAAAGCCCCTAGTGAAATCCTCTTGTATAATAAGTTCTAATACTGATTTAGTTAACATACAGCCGTTTATTTCATAAGTTTTTTTACATTATCTAGATTTTTTTTATTAAAAGGTGGAAAAACTATTGGGATATTTATTTTAGTAGTTTTTCTTACAACACTTCTTCTATGAGAAAAAGTCTTAAAACTTTCTTTACCATGATAAGCTCCTATACCTGAATTTCCAACTCCTCCAAAAGGTAACTCTGGATTAGCTAAATGAGTTATTGTGTCATTTATACAAGCTCCACCTGAGGAGATCTCTTCCAAAACCTTTTCCTCTACTTCATAGTTTTCAGTAAATAAATACAGAGCTAATGGCTTTGATAATTTCTTAATTTCCCCTATTATCTCATCTAAATTACTAAAGCTTATAATTGGAAGAATAGGTCCAAAAATCTCTTCTGACATAGCTGCACCTTCCCATGAAGCATCTATAAGTGTAGGTTCAATATATCTTTTTTCTCTATTTACTTTTCCACCATATATTATTTTATCTGCCTCTTTATCTAATATGTTTTTAAGCCTTAGGAAATGTCTATCATTAACAATTCTTCCGTAGTCTTTACTTTCCATAGCATCCTTACCATAGAAGCTTTGAATTTGCAATTTTAATTCCTTAATTAATTCATCTTTCACCTTGTTATTTACTACTACATAATCCGGTGCTACACAGGTTTGACCTACATTTATAGTCTTGCCCCAAATTATACGCTTAGCTGCCACTCTAATATCTGCACTTTCATCTACAATTACAGGACTTTTCCCCCCTAATTCTAAAGTAACAGGAACTAGGTTTCTTGCAGCAGCTTCCATTATTATTTTCCCAACTTGAGCACTCCCTGTAAAGAAGATATAATCAAAGGTACCATTAATCAATGAAGTGTTAGTTTCTATTCCACCTTCCACTGAGCGTATATACTCCTTAGGGAATGTTTCAGTAATCATTTCTGTAATTACTCTTGATAAATTGGGCACATTTTCAGATGGTTTTAATACTACACAATTTCCAGCAGCAAGTGCTCCCACCAAAGGTTCTATCAAAAGTTGAAATGGATAATTATAAGGTCCTATAATTAGAACCGTTCCATAGGGCTCAGAAATTACAAAACTTTTTGCAGGAAATAAGTACAAAGGCGTTTTTACCTTTTCTTTCTTTGCCCACTTCTTTAAATTCTTTATAGTGTGACTAATACTACTTAATACAAAGCCTACCTCTGTAGTATAAGATTCAAACTCACACTTTCCTAAATCTTTATATAATGCTTCATATATTTTATATTCATACTTTTTTATAGCAGACTTTAAACTTCTTAATTGATTAATACGAAAATCTATATCACGACTTTTTTTTGACTCAAAAAACTTATAGTGATCTTCTATAATTTTATCTACATCAATCGAACTTAATTCCATAAACCTAATCACTCCTCATTATACCTATTTCAATAACTATATTTTATACTATTTTTACATATTATACTACATAGCTCCATAACAAAGACCTACTTAAAAATTTTATTTTTAAGTAGGTCTTTAAAAGGGATAATTTATTTCAAACGGTTTAAGAATTTATAATTTAAAAACATTTAATATGCTAAATATTATAATTTAAAAAATTTATCTTATATAACTATTTAAAATTTTACCTAGGATACTATTTAAATAGTCACCTAGAGAACTATATAAATATTAAAATAGTTAACTAGTTGTTTACACCATGCGGGTTTGAGAGTTTTTTCATCTCTTTATATCCCATAAATACAATCCATACATAGGCTAAAGTCTTAGGTATCATAAGAATTCCTATGCTCGGTAAAGTATTTGACCATAGCACAACAGGAATATAGAATCCAAAGGATAAAATTATTGCAATAGGCATAAATTTAAAGCCTTTATCATTGTTTTCTTTAATTTTATTATGGAAAATCCATATGATTATAAGTCCTATTAACGCAAAAGGAATGTTACGATATATTCCCCAGGAAACTGGAGCATTATATGATAACCATTGATTTTGTGGGAATGCACATAATATAATTCTAACAATAGCTAATCCATAGATAATATTAGTTAATCTTTTTTCAGCTTTAACATCATAACGAATTCTCCATATATGATATAGCACCACATAAAATATAGTCATTGTAATAGATGTAATTAGTTTTCCTATGCCTAAAGCCACAGCATTAGCTTCTAAACCAGTGGTAAGTAATCCATATGCCCTTGGTACTAGATGGAATGCATCTCCACATCCTAAAATCACTGCCATAATTCCAAATAATCTATATTGCTTATTTTGTCCACTTTTTTTAATCATAATAATTCCCATTATTATAACTGTAGAAAGATAAAGAATGTCAAAAAGTGTTTCCATAATTCCTTGCATAATATATCACCTCATATTTTATTTGAACATCGTTCATTTTGAAAGTATATAAAATGCCATACGTTAGTACAGCATGATTGTTTAACTTTATTTTAAATAAATAATTCTCTTTAAAGCATCCATAAAAAAAGTTATATCCTCTTCTCTAGCTTTAAGCATAGCTAACATGTTACTAAAAATAAATTTAGCCATCTTCTCCTTAGTTAAATTATCAGTCCAAGTTTTATCACTAATAATGTCTTGTGAATCCAAAAGAATAACTATACTTTTACAGACCTTTTCAAAAAACTCATGTTCTCTTTTTCTTCCTAGAGATTTTTCGCTACTACTTAATAAAGCTAACTGCTCAATCCAATTTTCTTGAAATTTACCTAGGTAAACAAAAAGATTATTATATAATAGCTCTATCTTTTCAAAAATATTTTTTCTCCTTTTAAACACTTATGAAAATCATTAAATGCTTCTCTCCAAAAATCTTCAACCACTGCCACCACTAATTCACTTTTTGTGGAAAATGAATTATAAACTGTTCCTACAGAAATTTTACATCTACTGGCTACAGCCCTTATATTTATTGCTGAAATTCCTTGCTCTAAAGCAATTTCTTTTGCTCCTTCAAGTATAACCTCTCTTGGGTTTTCTGAGAACTTATTCATTATATCTACTCCTCATTTGAACTATGTTCAAGTTGATTATATATTAAATTTTTTTATAGGTCAATATGTCTTGCTATTTTAACCTAACTCATTGAAGCAAAATGTTCCTTAATATAAGTTAAGAATTTCCCTATAACTATATTATAATCTAGAGTTATGAATAAAAACATACTGTTTATACTTAAAATTTCCCCAAAATTTCTTACACCTACTAAAACGGGTAATCAAAACTAAAGATTAATTTAAATTATTGTACTATAATAAATATCTATAGCTTAGATGGCTATTATTTTTGATAAATATACCCAACTTGCTATATAATACATATGAGACAAAAATAATTAAGTTTATTTATATTAGGTTTATGTTAAAATTAGAAAGTGATGTGATATTATGGCTAAAACTACTTTTAAGGGTAGTATTATGCTAAATCCTGTTCCAGCAGTAATGATAACTAGTAGAAATTCTGAAGGAAAGGATAATGTGTTTACTGTAGGTTGGATAGGTACAGCTTGTACTAAGCCCCCTATGATTACAGTTGCTATTCGTCCTGAAAGATTATCCTATGAATATATAAAAGAAAGTGGTTCCTTTGTAGTAAATCTAGCTTCTAGTAATCTAGTTAAAGCTGTGGATTACTGTGGAGTTAAAAGCGGAAGAACCAATGACAAGTTTAAGGATATGAACTTGTCTCTCAGTGAAGCTAAGGATATTTCCTGTAGTATTATTAATCAATGTCCCGTTGCCTTTGAGTGTGTAGTAAAATCTATAACTCCCCTAGGTACCCATGATTTATTTTTAGCTGAAATAGTTAACTGCCATGTGGAGAATACACTTATCGATGAAAAAGGAAAAATTCACTTTGATAAAGGAGACCTACTTTCATACTCTCATGGTGAATACTTTAGTTTAGCTCCTAAGCCTATTGGAAAATTCGGATATTCTGTGGCTAGAAAAGCTACTATTAAACTTAAAAATAAAGGCATAAAAAAACATAACGAAACCACAAAAACTGCCATAGTGGAGAAAGAACAATTACATAATAAAAAAAAATATTAAGAGTAATAAACCTAAAAAAACTAAAACTAAAAAAAGAACTCGTATATAAGAAATATCTTTAATATGAAAGGTGCGATGTTTAATGAACTTTATAAAGGTTGGTTCTGCTTGTCCTATTACTAAGGTAGCAGATGTTGACTTTAACTTAAATGAAATAAAAAAATGTGTTGAAAAAGCTATAGAAGAACAAGTTAAAATTTTAGTTTTTCCTGAATTATCTATAACCTCCTATAGTTGTGCTGATTTATTCTTTCAACAAAAACTACTAAAAAAAGCAGAAGTAGCTATTGAAAATCTTTGTGTATTTTCCGAAGGAAGAGATATCTTATTTGCTGTAGGTGCTCCTTTTGAATATGATGATGTGCTTTATAATGCAGCTTATCTTATCTTTAATGGAAAAGTTTTAGGTATTGTTCCAAAAAGTTACTTACCTAATGCTTCTGAATTCTATGAAAAACGTTGGTTTAGCAGTGGTCTTAATATAACTTCTAGAATAGTTAAACTTCCTTTCCAAGACAATATATATTTTGGAACTAACCTAATATTTAGAAGTGGTGATATTAGTATTGGAGTGGAAATTTGTGAAGACCTTTGGGTTACTATTCCACCAAGTAGCTTCTTATCTTTAGCTGGTTGTAATGTAATATGTAATTTATCTTCATCTAATGAATTGGTTAGCAAGGCTGATTATAGAAGAGACTTAATTAAAAATCAAAGTGCTAGATGTATGAGTTCCTATATCTATTCTTCTAGTGGAGTCTTTGAATCTACTACTGATGTATTATTTAGTGGTCATCTTTTAATCAGTGAAAATGGTGGAATCTTATCTGAAAATGAAAGATTTAATCGCAAAAATGAAATTATTACTGCAATTATTGATGTAGATAAATTAAAGGCTGAAAGATTAAAAAATATAAGCTTTAGAGATAATAAAGTGCTAATTCCTTTTGATATGGAAACTATATACTTTGAATTTAATAATATAGCTATTAATAATTTTGATAAATATATAGATAAACATCCTTTTGTACCTAGTAATCCTCTTGAAAGAGATAAACGATCTAAAGAGATATTTAATATTCAAACTTCAGCTCTAGCTAAAAGATTTGAGCATACTGGTTTAAAGAAGGCAGTTATAGGAATTTCTGGTGGTCTTGATTCTACTCTAGCTCTTCTAGTGGTAGTAAAAACCTTTGATATGTTGAAAATGCCTAGAGAAAATATTGTAACCATTACTATGCCTGGCTTTGGTACTACAGATAGAACATATAATAATGCCTTAGATCTTTGCAAGTATCTAGGTACAGACTTAAGAGAAATAAATATTGTACCTGCTTGCCTACAACATTTTAAAGATATTGGTCATCCTGTAGAGCAACATGATGTAACCTATGAAAATGTTCAAGCAAGGGAAAGAACACAAATTCTTATGGACCTTGCTAATAAAGAAGGTGGACTGTTAATTGGGACTGGGGATTTATCTGAGTTAGCTCTTGGATGGTGTACTTATAATGGAGATCATATGTCCATGTATTCTGTAAACTGTTCTATTCCAAAAACCCTTGTGAGATACCTAGTGGATTATGTGGCTGACCATGAAAGCACTCCTGAGATAAGTAAAATCCTTATTGATATTTTAGATACTCCTGTAAGTCCAGAACTACTTCCTAAAGACAAAGATGGAAACATTACTCAAAAGACTGAAGATATTGTAGGTCCTTATGAACTTCACGATTTCTTCCTATATCATTTCATGAAGCACGGTGCTTCTAAGGAACGTATAGAATTCTTAGCTAAGGTTGCTTTTAAGGGGACATATGATGATGATGTAATTAGTAAATGGCTTAATAAATTTATGACTCGATTCTTTACTCAACAATTTAAGCGTTCTGCTCTACCTGATGGTCCTAAGGTTGGATCTATAAGCCTTTCTCCGAGAGGAGATTTAAGAATGCCATCAGATGCTAGCTATAACGGATTTCTTTAACTTTAAAAATATAATTAAATACCACTGGTAATTGTCTTTTTATTACCAGTGGTCCTTAACTTAATATGTAAAGTATAAAATTATACTATAACTTAATAATGAAGATAATTAGAGATATTAATTTATAATTATCTATAAATATCTACAATGAGACCTGAAATTTCATCTATAGTGCTAGCTATATCTAAGTTTTCTCTTTCTTCTTTAAGTAGCATCTGAGTTAGTTCTTCTAATTTATTGTCAATAGTCTCTACTGTAACAAAGTACTGAGTTTGCCAAAAGCTTATATCTTTTTTTATAGAATACATAAATGAAAGTACTGATTCTAGGTATTCTTTTATTTCTTTTTTATAAGCTCTAACATCAGCATAGCACTTTGAAATTACAAGTCTGCTACCTTTAGATTTTATATTTTTAAGCATTTTCTTAAGATCTTCTTCTGATTTTTGCTCTCTAGCAAAGCTAAAATTTTTAGAGAAGTCTTGTTTGTTATTTACAACTTTACTTTCTCTTTGTATTGGAGTATTTCTTCCTACTTTTGATATCTCCATGTGAACACCCCCTTGTCCTTTAATTATATTATAAATAAGGTTAAGGATTTTAGCTATATTTTCTTACTATTTACAGATTAAATTAATTTAGGAGGCAATTATGAAAACTTTAATTAATATGTTTATAACCTTCTTTAAGATAGGTGCCTTTACCTTTGGTGGTGGTTATGCCATGATTCCACTTATTGAAAGAGAAGTTGTAGATAAAAACCATTGGATAGACAAAGATGAATTTATAGATATAATAGCTATATCTCAAAGCTTTCCTGGAGCCTTAGCAATAAATAGCTGTACCTTCATTGGATACAAAATTAATGGAGTTCTAGGAGCTATCTTAGGACTTTTAGGTGTAGCTCTTCCCTCTTTTATCATTATAGTAATTATAGCTATGGCCTTTAGTAAATTTAGAAACCTTTATGTCATTGAACTTATCTTTAAAGGCATCAATGCTGCCGTTCCTCTTCTAATTTTAGTAGGTGTAAATAGCTTGGCAAAGGTTTTAGATAAAACAGCTGTTAATATAATTATTGTAATAATCACTGTAATTCTTAGTGTATTTATGAATGTAAATCCAGTATATTTAATTCTTATTGCTGCTGTATATGGAATATATATTAATAGAAATCACCACATTGATAATTATAAAAATACAAAGGAGGAAAATTAGATGCTATTCCTAAAGCTATATTTAGCATTTCTTAAAATTGGAACCTTCGGCTTTGGTGGTGGATACGCTATGCTTCCTTTAATTCAAAAGGAAATTGTGGACAACAATGCTTGGCTATCTCAAACTGATTTCATGGATATCATAGGTATATCTCAAATGACTCCGGGTCCTATAGCTATAAATGCTGCAACCTTTGTAGGCTATAAAACTGGCGGAATTATAGGAAGTGTTCTATCTACACTAGGGGTTGTCACTACATCCTTCATACTCATATCCTTTGCTAACTACTTCTTTAATAAATTTAAAAATTCAAAGATACTAGCTCATGCTTTAAAAGGAATGAGACCTGCTCTTATTGGACTTATAATCTCTGTATTTATAACTCTTAGTTATGAATCCTACAGAGATTTAAACAGTTTAATAATAGCTGCAATTATTGGTTTTCTACTTTATAAAACTAAAATTCATCCTATATTAATTATTGTTATTGCAGCATTTTTAGGTATATTATTCTATGGAATGATACCTAATTTGCTTGCTAAATTTTAATAAAAAATATCTTGTAATTTATTAGTACATCCCTTATAATTAATGTATAAAATATAATTACATATGAGGGAGTAATTAGTAGGATTATCCTATGGCAATGTCAACATCTTGGCTTTAAGTCTGGCTTTGCATTAAATAATGAGACTCATGTATAGTGCTTACGCTATATATGAGTCTTTTCTTTTTACATACATTACCTACATATGTGATTATGTTTTTGCAAATATTAATAAAAGAATATCTTTTATTAAATTTCAGTAAGTTTTACTAACTAAATCTTAGATTTAGAGTATGGCTTAACACTATTAATTATGAGGTGATTTTATGTATTTTAATGACTCTATTGACGATGTTATAGGTAAGTTTAACACCAACCCAGATACTGGTCTTACTTCATCTCAAGTTGAGGAAATTAGGTCCAAGTATGGGTCTAATAAACTGGCATCAAAAAAGAAAAAAACTAAAGTCCAACTATTCTTCGCACAACTAAATGATATTCTAATTTATATCCTTATAGTTGCAGCTATACTATCTGTAGTTGTAGGAAAAGAAATAAGTGATGCAATTATTATCGGTATTGTTATTTTAGTTAATGCAACAGTTGGAATGATTCAAGAGTCTAAAGCCGAGAAGGCCCTTGATGCATTAAAGGAATTATCAACACCAAAGGCTATAGTAAAGCGTAATGGAGAATTAGTAGAAATTCCTTCCGAGGAAGTAGTACCCGGTGATGTAATTATTATCGATGCAGGTAGATTTATTCCTTGTGATATCCGTCTTATAGAAAGTGCTAACCTTAAGGTAGAAGAATCTGCCCTTACTGGTGAGTCTGTTCCTGTAGACAAGAATGCAAATCTTATCCTTGAAGATGAAAAAGTATCTCTTGGTGATAAAAAGAACATGGTATTTATGTCTACCTTAGCTACCTATGGTAGAGCTACAGGTATAGCTGTAGCTACAGGTATGAATACTGAAATTGGTAAAATAGCTAAAATGCTTGATGAAGGTGAAAATGAGCTTACACCTCTTCAAAAGAAACTTGAACAACTGGGAAAAGTTTTAGGTATTGCTGCTATTGGTATCTGTGCTGTTATGTTTGCAGTAGGTTTATTACAAGATAGAGCTGTTACTGATATGTTCATGATTTCTATCAGCCTTGCTGTTGCGGCTATTCCTGAAGGTCTTGCTGCTATTGTAACTATAGTTCTTGCTTTAGGTGTTCAAAGAATGATAAAGCAAAATGCTATTATCAGAAAATTACCTTCTGTAGAAACTTTAGGTTCTGTGAATATTATATGCTCTGATAAAACTGGTACATTAACTCAAAACAAGATGACAGTAGTTAAATACTTTACAGATAATAAACTAAAAGAAGTTAAAGAATTTAACATAAATAATAAAGGTGAAAAACTTTTACTTGAAAACATAGTCCTTTGTAATGATGCTACTTCTACTGCTTCATCAAAAACTGGAGATCCAACAGAAATAGCACTTTTAGATATGGGTAATATGTTTAATGTATTTAAAGAAGAGTTAGATAAAACTCATAAAAGAGTTGATGAAATACCTTTTGATTCTGATAGAAAACTAATGACTACGGTAAACTCTTATGAAGATAAATTTAATGTAATGACTAAGGGTGCTACTGATAATCTTATTAATATATGTACTTCTGCTTATATTAATGGTGAAGTTGTACCTATGACTGAAGAAATTAAAAATGGTTTCTTAAAAGTTGCTACAGCTATGTCAGACGATGCTTTAAGAGTTCTAGGTGCTGCTTTTAAAACTGTTAACTCTACCCATGTAGAAGTTGATGAGTTGGAAAAGGATTTAACCTTCATTGGTCTCGTTGGTATGATAGACCCTCCTAGACTAGAGGTTAAAGACTCTATAGAAATTTGTAAAACTTCTGGTATAAAAACTATAATGATTACTGGTGACCACAAAAATACAGCCTTTGCCATTGCTAAAGAACTATCTATAGCAGAGGATATAAACCAAGTAGCTAGTGGTGCTGACATAGATAACTTAACTGATGAAGAACTTGCAAGTAGATGTGAAAATCTAAGAGTTTTTGCTAGAGTATCTCCTGAGCATAAGGTTAGAATAGTTAAAGCCTTTAAATCTAAAGGAAATATTGTATCTATGACTGGCGACGGAGTTAATGATGCTCCATCCTTAAAGGCTGCTGATATTGGTGTAGCTATGGGTATCACAGGTACTGACGTTGCTAAAGGAGCCTCTGACATGGTATTAACAGATGATAACTTCTCTACCATAGTAGCAGCTATTGAAGAAGGTAGGAATATATTTAATAACATAAAAAAATCTGTAATATTCTTAATCTCGTGTAATGCTGGTGAGATTGTTACTCTATTCTTTGGTATTCTCTTCGGATGGGCTGCACCACTTAATGCAACTCATATATTATGGGTTAACCTTATAACAGACTCCTTCCCAGCTCTTGCCCTTGGTGTAGACCCTGGTGATAAGGATGTTATGAAAGATAAACCAAGAAATCCTAAGGATAGTTTATTTAAGGGTTCTTTATTTACTCTTTTATTTAACGGTGTGTTAATTGGTATATTAACCCTTATAGGTTTCATTTATGGAGTTAATAAATACGGAGATGCCGGAGTTACTCTTGTTAACATAGCTAACAATCCTGAAGCTTTGATGCATGCTCAAACTATAGCCTTTGTAGTTCTTAGTGGAACTCAACTGATTCATTCTTTAAATATGAGAAGCTCTGATAAATCCATATTTAAAATTGGTTTGTTCTCAAATATGTATTTAATCTATGCAATGGTTGTTGGTATCGCATTACAAATGGCAGTTATTTATATACCACCAATTGCTAGAATGTTCAATGTTATACCATTAACTTTAGCAGATTGGGGACTTGTTATTATTCTAAGCTTAATACCTTTAGTTATAAATGAAATAATTAAACTATTTATCAAAGATAAATAAAAAAAGACAAATTTCAATAAAATTACAAGTAACTCATAAAGGACAGTATTAATGTCTTTTATGAGTTACTTTTAAATTATAATACATTTTAATTACTTTTTCATTTTTATACATATTTATACAATGAAGAAAGATTTATGACGTAAATTTGTTGTTACTTTTTATATTTTATCATTGTAATTATACATATTATGTTATAAAATATAATTAATTACTGCAATTGTATTTTAAATATATACCAATATTCAACTTGTATTTATATATAAACAATATTTTATTAAAAACTGTTAATTAAATACTTTTTAAGATGCATTGTGCATTAAAATAAATCTCAATTTTATCTTGTTCATAATTGTAAAGCTTAATATAAATATTAATATTAAAGGAGTGAATTTTATGAAAACTAAACTTACTAAATGTATAGTATTTTTATGTGCACTAACTTTAACTGCTTTTATCGGAATTTCAATTTTATCTGAATCTGATCCTGGTCCAATTGGTAAAAATTTTATAATTATTAAAAATTTATAATTACTAGCTGATTAAATTTTAGCTATATCTATAATAAATTTTTATTATAGATATAGCTAAAAAAACTAATGGTATAATAAGTAAACAGGAAATTTAATACATATACTGGAACTAATTATGCATTGCCTTTACATATAATTACCTATAAAATATAATTAACTACATTTATTTAACTAAGGAGGTGAAAGATTTGGATTTCTTAAGTCCTGGAAAAAGATTAAAAGCTCTTAGACAACAACTAAATATCAAACAAGTAGAACTAGAAGAAATCGGTGTTTCTAGAAATTATATTAGTATGGTTGAAAGTGATAAAAGAAATCTTACTGGAGTAACCTTAGCAAATTATCTTAAGTTTATGCAAAACAGAGCTGATGAGCTTGAAGCTAATATAAATTTAGATGTAAATTATCTACTTCTTCCTGAAAAAGAAGAAGCACGAAACTATTGTAATATGAAATTAGATTCAGTCTTAAGTCACAAAAATTTAGATGAAGTTATAAAAATAGGTGAAAAATATAAATTAGAAGACATACTTTTAAAATCTTACTTATTAAAGGGAAATCTACTATATGATGAAAATTCATTTAATACAGCCTTTGTATATTACTATAAAATACTAGAAATTCATAATGATAATAAAGATAACAGTAATAAATCTTTTGCATATATTAAGCTTTCTAAATGTAAGATTATGACTCTATCCTATGAAGAAGCTCTCACATATTTATTTAAAGCCTATTCCTATTGTAAAGAGTTTAATGATGATACTAATCTTAGAAATTGCTTATATAATATAGCTCTTTCATATAAAAAATCAAGTGAATATGATAATGCTCTTATATATATAGATGAGTTGCTGAATTTATGTAATACTAACCACAATTTTGATTTATATATATCTACTATTATCTTGAAATGTAATTGTTATCTTAACAAAAAAGATTACTCTATTGCATTAACTATATATTTCGATATCCTAAATAACTTTAGTGAAAATATTGGAGTTCATTTAGGAATGATTTACAATAACATAGGATTGATTTATTGTGAATTAAATGAAATAGATAAATCTATTGACTTTTTTTCTAGATCAATCAACTTTAAAAAAGTACATGATATTGAACATATAAATCGGAGTATTATAGATATGTCTTCTGCATATGTAAAAGAAAATTCATATGATAAGGCTATAGAACTATTGTATGAAGGTATAGCTTTATGTGAGAAATATTCTGATGCAGAGTTTTTAATAAGAGGCTACTCTATATTGGAAGATATTTATATAAAATTAAATGATAATAATAAACTTGAAGAAATATATCTTATATTAATAAAAATTTTTAAAGATGCAGATTTAGTTAAAGTTTTAAGTATATATATTAAACTATCTCTACTCTATATTGAAATGGAAAAGTATGATAAGTCTAAAGAAATTCTATACGAAGCTAATAATTTAAAAAAATCTTTTAAATAGTGATTCAAAAATTTGAATCACTTTTTTATTTAAAATATGTATCCTTTTACAAACATATAAAATATTATAAATTTCTAGAACTTTCATGTTCAAAAAATGACATAATGATGACAACATAGGATTTATAGTTACAATCATTTTCTATATATTTAATTTTATTTCATCTTTTTATTTATACATGAAATTAGTTCTATATTTTTATAGTAGATACAGGATTTTATTGCAAGTAATTTCACTTCATATATATTATCCAAATGTTGCACTAATTGTTAAGTTACTATAGACTAATATATATGAATATAATTTAAATTGCTTAAATATGAGTAAAAGGATTTTTCTTTTACTCGAATAAGGGGATGAATGATTTGATATTAAGTGAAGAAACTAAAGCTAGAACTTATTGCACAGATAAACTTAGGTTAAACTTAACTGATGATGAACTTGATGAAGTAATTTATGTTGGAGAACTTAATAAGTTAATAGATATACTTCCTTCTCTATATATTAAAAAGGGAAATCTCTTATATGATAAAAATCTATTCAATGAAGCTTTTGTATCCTATGCTAAAACCTTAGAATTATATAATGCTATTCCTACCAAAGATGATGATATGATATTTATATATAATAAATTAGCTAAGTGTAAAATCAAAACCCTTTGTTATGAAGAAGCCTTAGCATATCTATGTACATGCCACTCTTTTACCTTAGAAAATAAGGATAAAAATAATTATTATAATTGTACCTATAATATAGCTTTAACCTATAAAAAGTTAGATGATTTTGATAATTCTATTCTTTATATAGATAAATTATTAGATACTATTGATATTAATAATGAGCTAACCATGTATATTCAAGGAACAATTTTAAAAGCTAACTGTTATCTTAGAAAAAATTCTACTTTGCAAGCTATAACCCTATATAAAGAACTTCTTGATAACTTTGGGTCTGAATTAGGAATTTATAAAGGTTATTTATATAATAATTTGGCATTAGCTTATTTAAATGAAAATAATAATAATGATGCTCTAAAGTATTTTAATAAAGCTATTCACTTTAGAACATCACATGATAAACCTAATCTTGCTAATACGTTAATGGACATAGCAAAATTCTACATTAAAGAATGTGAATATAAGAAAGCTATTTCTCGAATAGAGGATGGAGTAGAGTTGGCTAAAAAATATTCTGATATTGAAAATTTACTACTAGGCTATAGTCTTTTAGAACAAATATATAGAGAACTAAATGATATTGAAGAACTTAGAACTCTCTATTCTGAAATGATAGAAAACTTTAAAGATGTTGATCCTAATATAACTATGGAGATATACTCAAAACTTTCTAACCTTTTGCCTGATGGTATTGGATATAATAAGTTAGACACTATTTTCCGAGTAAATAATATATAAATTAAGACGAAATAAGAGGATTGGAAGTTCCAATCTTTTTATTCCGTCTTAATTCATCTATAAGATTCGTATATTTCTAAAGTATTACCTTTTAAAATAAATACAATAAAATCATCTTTATTATTTTTATCCATATAAAAATATTTAGCTTCTTTGCTTAGTTTTTCTAGTACTTTTTCAGTATTACCATCAGATATACTAATTTCCTTATGATTTATTTTATCTCTATCTTCCAATAGCGTAACACCATCATAGGATATTCTAAAAGGTATCTCCTCATAGTTAAACCACTGAAAAGAATTATTTAATTTCTCTAAGTCTTCTTCATCATGGTAAATTACTTCATTAATTTCATCTCCATCACCGCCAAAACCCCCTCTAGTACTTCCTATGAGAGTTAGTTTATCTGGTTTAGGTAATTTTATGTTCCAATTGGCTTCTAGGCATTCTGTATAGGTTGGAAATATTATAGGTCTTACTTTAATATAAGTTAATAGTAAAATTATCGTAACTACAATACCTAATATTGTAGCTAAAACTTTCTTATTCATTACTCCTCCTTATATTCCAATATATCACCAGGTTGACAATCCAAGGCCTTACATATAGCTTCTAATGTAGTAAATCTTATTGCCTTAGCCTTATTATTTTTTAAAATAGATAAGTTAGCCATGGTTATGCCAACTTTTTCTGAAAGTTCAGTAGCACTCATCTTTCTCTTAGCCATCATTACATCTACGTTAACAATTATCAATTAATCCACCTTCCTTATATAGTAAGATCATTTTCTTCTTGTAGTTCAATTCCATTATTTATAAGCTCTCTTACTACTGAAGAAATGATAAATACCATCATGGTAGCAAAAGTTATAACTATACAAACTAAATTCTTATATAAGAATATTGTTCCTGCTAAATAAGTAACAAAAGCTATGAATGAGCATATACTTATCACCTTTAGCGACTTTATACTCTCTTTACAAAAAGGACTTCCTTTTAATAACTTTCCACTTAATTTCATTACTGAAATAAGTATTAATAAAAATGGTATATAAGTTATATATAAGAATATTTTTATTCCTCCGCCTATTTCTAACCCAGCAGTAGATATATTACTAAGATACCAATTTACTATATTAGGTAATGTTGCTCCAGCTATTATAGTTATAACTACGGATAAAACTGATACAATATATAGTATCTTTCTAAATAACATATTTTTCAAATTTATCACCTCTAACCAAAGCTTATCACAAGAGGCTATTTACGTCAATAAATATTTATTGTTATTCAATAAATATTTATATTACTTAAAAAGCTACCTCAAAATAATTCTGAGATAGCTTTTAACTTTAATTATATTTTTTATTTTAACCTAGTACCATTTTCATCTTGCTCTATAAGTCCTTTTTTCATCAGTGCCCCTAACGATCTCTTAAAGGCATTCTTGCTAGCCTTAAAATATTTTTTTATATCATCTGGACTAGACTTATCATTAAATCTCATTGAACCTTGGTTCTTCTTTAAGTAGCTAAGAATAATCTCCTCTAATTCTCCCATTTCCTCAAGACGAGGTTTTCTTGTGGTGATTTGAATTTTACCATCATCAAAGTATTTCTTTACTCTAGCATTTATTTTATCACCAATGGAAATGTCATCATAACATTCACTTTTTAGTATTATGCCTCTGAATGTATTATCTATAGCTACAACTAAATTTCCATTAGAATGTTTTCCATAAACTACGCCTTCTACCTCTTCTCCAACATTATAATGAGTAGTATCATGTAAGTATCTATCTACTCTAGTTGTTGCAGCTATTCTGTTGGTTTTATCTACATATAGATAAAATAAATATTTTTTGTCTACTTCTAATTCAAAGGGTGCTTCCCTAAATGGAACTAATACATCCCTTTCTATACCTATGCTAATAAAGTATCCTATTCCAGTCTTATCTACTACTTTTAAGTAAGCTAACTCTCCTACTTGAGCTTCTACTGGCTTCATAGTAGCTATAGGTCTGTCCTTAGAGTCTCGGTATACAAATACATCAACTTCATCCTCTACGTCTATTTCACCTACTATATTTCCCTTTGGTATTAGTATGTCTTCAGAAGTCGTCTTTCCCTCTGCGTCTAAATAATATCCAAATTCACAACTTCTTGATACTTTAAGAGTATTAATTTTTCCTAATTCTATCATTTATTTTCTCCTATCCAATTTAAAAACTTTGCTTATATTTATAATTGACTCCAATCAATATATTTATTAAGCTTATCTACAAATTTTATTAAATATTTTTCTTCTAATTCTGTAAATGTGTTAAAATCATAACTATCTATATCTAGTACTCCATAAACCACATCATCTTTTATTATTGGAATTACTATTTCAGAATTTGATGCCGAATCACAGGCAATGTGTCCTGGAAAATCATGAACATTATCTATTCTTTGAATTTTCTTAGTTGCTACTGCTGTTCCACATACTCCTTTTCCTATAGCTATTCTATTACAAGCTGGTAAACCTTGAAATGGTCCTAAAACTAGCTCTTCACTTTTTACAAAGTAAAATCCACTCCAATTTAATTTATCAAAAATAGCATATATAATGGCAGATGCATTGGAAATATTTGCATATATGTCTTTTTCCGAACTTAACTGGCCTTCTAAGAGGATTAACATGTATTTATATTTTTCTTCTGTAGTCATTTTTTTTATTACATCTAACTTTATCAAAATTATCTCTCCTAGCATAATTTTATTATCTAAAACTACATAAAATTCAAATTGCTTATTATAAGGCTACTTATATTGTTTTGATAGCATTATTTTACTCTTGAATTTCTTTATGCTCTCTTCCCATATTAACATAATGCTCAGCTGAAGACTTTATAGATCTAATTTCTTCTTCTGTTAACTCCCTTACCACCTTAGCTGGGCTTCCTATACATAATACTCCACTTGGGATTATTTTATTTTGAGTTACAAGGCTTCCTGCTCCTATAATTGTATTATCTCCAATTTCAGCTCCATTTAGTATTATTGATCCCATTCCTACTAACACATTATTTCCGACATTACACCCATGAATTATGCAGTTATGACCTATGGTAACATTATCTCCTATCCTAGTAGATATTCCAAAATCATTATGTACTGTAGAATTTTCTTGAATGTTAGTATTTTTTCCTATAATGGTGGTATCCATATCACTTCTAATTACCACGCTATACCATACATTAGTATTTTCCCCTATAGTTACATCCCCTATTACCGTCGCATTTTCTGCTATAAAACATGTATCATCTATAATTGGTGCCTTTCCTTTAATTGCTTTTATCATTTTTCATCCATCCTTTACACTTGAAATTTCCATAATTTTCATTCAACCATTTTAATTTCCTAAAACTATATGAACACAACAATAATTATTATCTTTTATATAAGGTAATGATACCATAATTTAAAAGTCTATTGTGTAATAATTTATTTTTTCCTATTATTCATCACCTAATTACTGAATTATGTATTTATTTTTCCATATGTATTATGAAATTATATTAGTTTGTAATAATTTTTATAACTTTGTCATAAAATTTTATTAGTTAATCAGTTGAAGTGGTTAGGGTACTGAAATCTACTTAATTTAAGGCTATTTTCAGGTGTGAACAAGCATAGTTTAATGGAAATTTCAATAGTTGTATGAAAAAAATTTATATAATATAATACAACATATAGTGCAAAAGCACATTTCGGACACAATATATAGTATATGAAGTATTTAGGGGGTGACTTGCTAATCATAACAGTGTGATTAGCTTTTATAATGAAGAGTATTAACAATATAATAAAAAGATACTACACAAAAGAGTTAGAGACTAATAAAGATTTGACAGTATACGATTTATTCCAGTGGAAAAAAGTTGATGTAATTTTAAAAGACTACAAAAAAGGTACCGTTCTCGTAGATATGAAGGACTTAGAATTTCCAATTCACTATTCACAAAATGCTTGTGATATAATTGCTTCTAAATATTTCAAAAGAGCTTTAGTACCTAATGAAGTAGGTTATGAAAATAGTCTTAAAATGGTGGCACATAGATTAGTTAATTTTTGGTGTGAATCTCTAAAGGATGAAGGTTTGATAACTAATGATGAGGAGTTTACAATACTTTATGATGAATTAGTTTATTGCTTCTTAAATCAAATGTATGCACCAAACTCACCTCAATGGTTTAATACTGGATTAAAGCTTTCTTATGATATAGCTGGTGAACATCAAGGTCATTTTTATTATAATGAGAACTTAAAAAAAGTTGTTAAAAGCGTAGATAACTATACTAGAACTCAAGCTTCTGCTTGCTTTATTTTATCTATACAAGATAAACTTTTAGGACCTCATTCAATTTCTGAGCAATATGTAACAGAAACTAAACTATTTAAGGGTGGTTCTGGATGTGGAACTAACTATTCAACTCTTAGAGCTAAAGACGAAAAGCTTTCTGCTGGTGGAATTTCTTCAGGTGTTATGAGCTTTTTAAAGGGCTTTGATAGAAACGCCGGAACTATAAAATCTGGTGGTACTACAAGACGTGCAGCTAAAATGGTTTGTCTTGACATAGATCACCCAGAAATTAGAGAATTTATAAATTGGAAGGCTAGAGAAGAAGATAAGGTTCGTGCTTTAGGTAAAATGGGCTACGACGCTTCTTTTGAAGGTGAGGCTTATGAAACTGTATCTGGTCAAAACGGTAATAACTCTATAAGATTCAGCGATGAATTTATGAAAAAAGTTGAAAATCTATCTGAAAACCCAGATGAAGTAATAACTTTAAAGGGAAGAATAGATGAAAAAATTAATAAGGATGTTAAAGTGAGTGAGCTATGGGATGAATTCAACTTAGCTTCATGGCAATGTGCTGACCCAGCACCTCAATTTGATGACACCTTCAACGCTTGGCATACATGTCCCGGTGGTGAAGATGGAGACTTTGGTGCAAAGCATAATAGATTAAATTCTACTAACCCATGTGGTGAATATGCTTTCTTAGATGATACATCTTGTAACTTAGCTTCAATTAATATATATAAGTTCTATAATAAGGATAGTAAAGTATTTGATTTAGATGGATATGTTCATATGGTATCTTTACTACAACTTATGCTTGAATCTTCTGTTCACTGGGGTCAATTCCCAACAGAAGACATTGCAAGAAAAACATATATGTTTAGAACAACAGGTCTTGGAATTGCAAACCTTGCTTCTCTTCTTATGGTAATGGGTTATGCTTACGATTCAGAAGAAGCTAGACAATTAACTGCTTCCCTAATTGGAGTGCTTACTGGAGCTTCTTACGTTACTTCTGCCCTTATGGCTGAAAAAGTAGGACCATTCGAAAAATATGACATTAATAAAGATGCAATGCTTAGAGTAATAAGAAATCATGGAAGGGTTGCAGGAGCGCTAGATAGTGAATACGAAGACCTTCACTATAGCCCTGTGGAAGTTAATCATGAAATTCTTAAGGCAGAAGGTAATACTGAGCTATCTGAACTTTTAAAAACTCTTTGGCAAGAAGCTGTAGAGTATGGTGAGAAATTTGGATATAGAAATGCTCAAGTATCTGTAATAGCTCCAACTGGAACAATTTCATTTGCTATGGATTGTGGTGCTACTTCTATTGAACCATATTTCTCCCACTTTGTTTATAAAAAATTATCCGGTGGTGGATTTATGACTATAGTAAATCCAATTATAGAAGATGCCCTTGATAACCTTGGATATTCACAAAATGAAATTAAAGACATAGTAGATTATATTCTTAGAAAAGAAATGGTTAATGAAAATGGATATGAGTATGAAAAAATTATAGATGGTAAGATTGAAGGAGCTCCTCATCTTAAAGAAGAACATCTTCACATTTTTGATACAGCAAACAAATGTGGAAGTGGCGAGAGATATATTAAGCCTATGGGACATGTTCTAATGATGCTGCCATCACCCCTCTTATATCTGGTTCAGTTTCTAAGACTGTAAACCTACCTAAAACAGCTACTGTAGATGACTTTAAAAAGGTTGTCCTTGATTCTTGGAACCTTGGGGTAAAAGGAATATCTCTTTATAGAGATGGATGCAAAGCTAGTCAACCTTTAAATACAGTTTTAGAAGAAGAAAATGATGCAGATTTAGAAAAACTAACTTATGAAGCACTTTTATCTAAAGCTAAAGAACTACAAAACCAGTGTACTTCATCTACTGTATTTACTCGTGAAAAACCAATGGGTATTAGATTTGGGACTACTCATCCTGCTCAAATAGATGATGTTAAAATATACACTACAGTTAATAGAAGAACAAATGGGGAAATTTCTGAAATTTATATAACTACAGATAGAGAAGGAACTATAATAACTGGACTCTTAAATTCTCTTTCTAAATCTATTTCTGTAATGCTACAATATCATGTTCCTGCAGCAGATATTGCTAAAATGCTTAGAGGCCAAAAATATGAACCTTATGGATTTGTACAAAAACATCCTTACATTAAGCATGTTAGCTCCATCTCTGACTTAATCAGTAAGGTTATAGATATTGAGCTTGGTGACTATTCTCGTTGCCAAATCAAACCTAATCCTGAGGATATGGTAAAACCAACAATTCATCATAATGAAGTATCTACTACTTCTATTGATAATGCGAAATCAGAAATAAAAGGTGAGCGTATTTACTCCGAGGTTTGTTCAAACTGTTCAAGTACAAACTTAGTGAGAAATGGTACATGTAAGGTTTGTCAAGATTGTGGAACAACCACTGGATGTAGCTAAAATTATACATGATAACTAAAAAGCCAGGCAAATTATTGCCTGGCTTTTCCTTGGTTTATATACTACACTATTTACTTGACTTAAGTAATGAATTCACTTGTTCTGTCCAATATCCTACAAATTCTGCCATTGCCCATTCTGCCATAACTATCTCCTCATCACCATTTAAAGAAATAGTTAACTCTGGTGATTCACTGATTTTTCCATCTTCTATTTTATATCCATATAAACTTGATTTTGTCTTTATTATAGTCATATTTTTATTAGGGGATGACAATGCATCCTCTGCAGATGGAACCTGATTTTTGATTCCTTGCCATGATGTAAATAGCCTGTCATACCTAGCCACATTCTTAGATACTTTTAAAGGAATATTTATATTATTTTCAATACTTTCATCCTTTTTACTATGAACAGTATAAATCTGCCATCTTCCTTGATTTCTTTTGATAGAAACATCCGTAAATTTATTTATATCTTCTATATGCAGTCCTTGTGCATCATTATTAAATTTAGTTATATTTTTCTGTTCACTAATATTTCCTAAGGAAACTGCTCCTTTACCTTCCATATTCATAGTATCAATTAAATATGTCCCTAACTTTTCCGCCCTATGATCTTCTCCTTCTTCATGAATTTTAATACTTATATAATCATTTCCTATAAAATTTATCTCTTTAGATACATTTATATTTGGTTCTTTATTTACCTTTAGATCAGCTTGCTTTTCAGATGGATTGCCACTTAAAAATACAAATTCTATATTATCCTTATAATTGTTTTCAATATATTCTCTATGAATTGAAACCTTAAAAAATCCATTTTTACGTGGTAAAAGCAGGAATGGAACCTCTTTACTATATATTTTTTTACCATCATAGGCTATCCAAAGAGTTTTATATGTAAAACCTTCATCAGTTTTATCTTTAATACCTATTAATACTCCATTACTAATTTTCTCACTATCTGCTGTTTCATCTACACCAGTTTTTTCATTGATATTCTCCATGGGGTTATCATCTATTTTTTCAAGATAAAGTAAAACATCGTCCTGTATTACTAATATACCTTTATCTATAACAATAACTTCCTTTAAATATGTATTTTTAGATGATATGGTTACAACTTCTACTTCCTTAGTATCTTTTAAATAATCAGGTATAAAGCCTATAGTATTATAAACGTATTGTTCACCATTTACTAATTTAGCTTTATAAGTTATGTTCTTGTATGCCTTATCAAACATAAATACTTCTTCATTACTAAAACTCACTTTGCTGTCTAACAAATTACAATTAAATACTTCCTCTTCTGTAATTCCCACATAATTTTTAACTTGCCATTGTCCCTTTAAAATAGAATCATTATTCGGTTTCTTTACTTCTATGTTAAATTTATTACAACCAGTAAGAATAAGTGCTAACATAAAAGTTATCAGTATTCTTATTAATCTTTTCATCTCATATCTCCTCTAGGTAACATTATAATAACCTCTGTACCCTTTTGTAATTCACTATCTATCTTTAAAAGTCCGCCATGCTGAGTTATAATTTCTTCACATATAGAGAGCCCTATCCCATTGCTTGCATTTATATTTCTTCCCTTATAAAATTTTTCTTTAACATGAGGTAGTTCATCTTTAGAAATTCCATAGCCATAATCTTTAATTGATATAGTTAAATATTTTTCATCTTCCACTAGTTTAACTATTATTTTAGAATCATTAGGTGAAAACTTTATAGCATTATCTAAAATATTTATTAAAACCTGTTTCATTCTATTTTTATCAACTTCTATAGGTTTAATCTGTAAATCTTCAAATATGACCTCTATTCCTCTAGACAGTAGTTTAGGTTCTAATTGTCTTAATATATCTTGAGTAAACTCACCTATACTTATCACTTCTTTTCTTAAAGTGATTTTACCTGAAATTAACTTTGAAAAGTCCAATAATTCTTCTACTAGATAAGTTAATCTTTCAACCTCTGACTCTATAATTTTAAGGCCTTCTCTTACTTCTTCTTTATCTTCTAAATCTGAGGACTCTAACACAATTGCCCAGCCCTTAATAGAAGTTAGAGGTGTTCTAAGTTCATGGGATACAGATGATATAAATTCATTTTTTAGTCTTTCATTTTTCAGTATCTCCTCCGACATATAATTTAGAGTATCAGCTAAACTTCCTATCTCATCCTTAGAGTAATTTGGTATACTCTCTTTAAAGTTACCCTTAGCCATCTTTTCTGCTCCTACAGAGACTAGTTTTAAAGGCTTCATTATACTATTAGAAATAAATAAACTTATAGTAGACGCAATAGAAATTACTAGTATACCTAATAAAATTATTATAAACAATATCTCCTTTATGCTTTTATCTATACCTTCAGTAGAGGCGCTAAATCTCAATATTCCATCTACATATGTATCAAAAGAAAGTGGATATGCTACACAAATAATCTTTTCATTATTATTTTCATTTTGATATATATTTGCTTCTCCTCGAGTATCACCACTAGCTGCCGCTTTAACTTCTCTAGTTAATATTCTGTCCTTTGAAATATATCCCGAAGAATCCATCATAACATTACCTTCTAAGTCTATTATTTGAACTCTACAATCCGTATTACTCCAAAATGTATCATTATCATTAAATATATTCTCTTTTACAGTATTGGAGGACAAGTATGTATTATAAAAATCTGATGATATCTTTATTTGACCATATATAGTATCCTCTAGATTGCTATAGTAATATTCTTTGATAGCTATGTAAACCATAATTTGAACTATAAATATGGTTATAGCTATTACAATTATATTACTGCTAGAAATCTTAGTTTTTAAGGATTTCACTTAATCTTCCCTCCACTTATATCCTGTTCCCCAAACAGTTTCAATATATTTAGGTTTAGATGAGTTATCTTCTATCTTACTTCTAATACGTCTTATATTTACATCAATAATTTTATTTTCTCCTATGTAATTATAGCCCCACACCATATCTAGAAGTTCATCTCTACTAAAGGCCTTGTTGGGATTTTCCATAAACATTTTTATAAGCATATATTCTTTAGGGGTTAATTCTATCTCTACTCCACTTTTGTATAGTACCTTACTATCCAAATCTATTTTAAAAGCTCCAGATATAATTTCCCTACTCTTAAGACCATTACCTAGTTCCATTCTTCTAAGTAAAGATTTAATAATAGCTATAAGCTCTAATGGGTTGAAGGGCTTTATAATATAGTGATCTGCACCAAACTCTAATCCCATAATTTTATCCCCATCTTGCGCTCTGGCAGTAAGCATTATTATTCCCATCTGTGGATAACTTTTCTTTAGAATTTCACATACTTTATATCCATCAATTCCAGGAAGCATTATATCAAGTATTACAATGTCAGGGCTCTCTTTTGCAACTTCTTCAATACCAAGTTCTCCAGTTTCTGCTTCTACTACCTGGAAGCCCTCTCTCTTAAGGCTTATCTTTACAAACTTTCTTATATGTTCTTCATCTTCAATTAATAATATTTTCTTCATTATATTCACCTCTAATGTACAAAAGCACCAATCGTAAAATAAATTAACATCGGTGCTTCTTGTTCGTAATTCTTATTTTCTCTTTAACTATTCTTCCTTATCATTACTTTCTTCATACTCTTCTACATCTACAATAGTAGAATCACTATAGTCTATATAAGATTCTGAGTCTGGAGTCACATTGGCACTATGGCTACCTTGTGACCTTCCATTCTCATTAGAAGAATAAAATTCATTAGTTTCCTTTTTCACCTTATATTTTAAGTACATTATACTAAGGGTTATTATAATTACAATCCCTAGAATAAGCCATAAGATTCCTTTGAATACAATTCCTAAAATTCCAAAAATCAATGGAGAAAATATAAATAACAGTATACATACAAATATAACTTTTATTAATGTTTTCATCTCAACACTATTCATAAATTCTAATTCCTTTCTATATGTATCAATTAAATAATTAATATACTATCTGACTTTAAAATTATTATCTATTTTAAAGGTAAATTTAAAAGCCCCCGTTTACATTTAGTATTTCCCCTGTGATGTAGCTACTATCCTTACTAGCTAAAAATACAGCAGCTCTTCCCACTTCTGATACACTTCCAAATCTCCCCATGGGTATTTCCTCTGTTAATTCTAATCTTTCTTCCTCTTTCATCCACATGTTCATCTTAGTTTCGATAACACCCGGTGCTATGGCATTTACTCTTATATTACTTAATGCTAGTTCCTTAGCTAAGGCCTTTGTAAAGGAATTTATAGCTCCCTTTGATGCAGAATATAAAACTTCGCAGGCAGCTCCTTCACCTCCCCAAACTGATGATATATTAATAATGCTACCTTCTTTTCTTGAAATCATATGATTAACCACAGAGTTTGTAGTATTAAATACTGACTTAAAATTTACAGACATAATTTTATCAAAATCTTCTTCAGTGTCATCCATAAATAGTCCTATTTTAGAAATAGCTGCATTGTTTACTAATACATCCACTCTGCCCAATTTTTCTAGAGTATATTCTATTAATTCCTTAGAAAAGTTATAATTACTTACATCTCCTTTAAATAAAGTACAATAATTTCCCATGGAACTAATTTCATTTAAAGTCTCCCTTGCACTTTCATCATCGTTAAAATAGTTTAGTACTAATATTGCTCCTTCTTTAGCAAATTCTAAGGCTATTCCCTTACCTATACCTCTTGTTCCTCCTGTAATTACTACCACTTTTCCCTTTAATTTCATTTTCATACCTCTTAAAACTTCTTTAATTCCCATTGTAGTTATTTTAACATTTGTTTTTTTATAGCACTAGTTATATGTACTGAAAATAAATTAATTTAAATAAATGTTAATATATTTTACATTTACTTTAATTAGTTCATTTATTAACTATAAAATTAATTTATTTCTTGTATTTTTTATTATATTTAAATATAAATCCTCTTTATTATTATATCATAATATGGTATGATAATCATGATTTAATAGTAAAGGGGGGTCTTTTTCATGGCTTATAAAATAGTAGATACTTGCATCTCTTGTGGTGCTTGCGAATCTGAATGTCCAGTTAGCTGCATAAGTGCAGGAGATGGATTATACGTTATCGATGCTGATTCTTGTATCGAATGTGGTGCTTGTGCTAGCGTTTGCCCAGTTGGTGCTCCAGTTCAAGACTAATTGAAATAAAAAATAGATGTACAAGTTGTACATCTATTTTTTATTTTAACTTTTTATTTTAATTTACTTATAGCATTAGTGTCTCTAATAAATATTAACCCATCAAAGGTATCTATAGGCTTTAATTTCATATAATAATCTTCTTCATACCCATTATAAAAAATAATGTTATGCATTAGTATTGAAGATGATAATATTTTTTTAACCTCCTTATCCTGCGCTGAAGATTTAAAATCTATAAAACTATTTGATATTTCTGTAAGGTTAAATATATTAGAAAACATTTGAGGATTTCCTTCTTCTATATTATAGATTTCATATTCACTACCTACACCACTACTGTCTATAGGATACGCTCCAAAGCTACCCTGATGAAATTCTAATGCTAATGAATAATATTTATCTTTATACATCTCCTTTAAATTATACCCCATGCTTTTATAATCCTTAGAAATATTGCTTATATGTTGATTTCCACTCCAAAGAACTATTTTATCATTTCCATTTTTACTCTCACGGTCTAGAATCCATTTAATATTATCAGCTAATAATTTTCCTTCCATATTCAAAGCTTCTTTAATGTTATGCTCTGGTCCACTGTATATGGCTAATTCTATGCTTTTCAAGATAGTGTGAAGATATTTCGAAGCCTCTTCATATTTCTCTTCTGAGGTACTTTTTACAAGTTTCTCTTTATTTTCATTAAATATATTAATTAGAATTTCAACCTTTTCTTGTTCTCTTCTTAACTCACTTGTAGGTATATTTCTAACGGGTCTTCCTCTTACTTCATCCAATTCACCATCAAACTTCTTGTATAGATCTTCATCAATATCTCTTAAATAATTTATTACAAAATTTGAACTATCTTCAGCATTAGTAACTTGAATACCGTAAAACTTAATTTTTTCCTTATGATTAGAATCTTCATTATACTTTCTGATCCATTCTATTAACTCCAAAGACTCCACCGTTGACCAAGAATAACCTCCATTTATCTTTGTTTGTCTTACTATATTTTCAGCATTTCCTTCCCCATTCAATATATAATTATTAATTAATTCAGTTCTTCCAAAATCCACATCCATAGCAAAGGTTCTATACCCCATTTCCTCTACTAAAAATTCCAGCATACGATGCTTAATTTGAAAAAACTCTTTTGTTCCATAGGTTGCCCCACCTAAGGCTATAATTTGTTTATCCTTAAATATATCCTTAAATTCCTTTAAATCTTCAAAGCCATTGCCAACCTCCACAGTGTTTAAAGGAACTAATTTTTCTTTTATAATTTCAGCCTCCTCATTAGGACTAAGTTTTCCCCCAAATAATCCTACACATACTAGTCCGAGAATTATTATAACTGAAATTATTAATAATACCTTATTTCCTCTTTTCATCTTCATATACCCCCTAAATACCTATTTTCTCCCTTAACTCAACATTTTCAACTTATGGTTACATATATATTATAGCAAATTTTAGAAACATTTCAATATTTATCTAAGTCATCTTAGAGTAATGGACAGAATTCTTCTTATTTTTAACTATATAGCATAAATACAATAAAAAATCAGTAAATCTCCCAATTGAAATTTACTGATTATATAATTAGTCTAGTATATTACCAAAGCCTTCCCCTAAAACCTCATGGACATTATGGGTTATGATAAAAGCACATGGATCCACTTCTTTTATAAAATTTCTAAGCTTAATAAACTCCTTTTTACCCATTACAGTTATTAAAACATCACTTTTTTCTAAATTGTACGCTCCTATAGCACGATAAATAGTAGCACTTCTACCTAGCTCTTCAATAATAAATTTTCTTATCTCTTCAGTTTTAGAACTCATTATTTCTATTCTCTTAGTTATATTAAGTCCATCTATAACAAAGTCTACCATGGAGCCATTTATTATAACACCAAGTAAAGCATACATCCCTGTAGTAGCTCCAAATGCTATAACTGCAAGTAAGGTTATACTAAAATCTATAATTAAAAGTCCTTTTCCAATTTCTAGATGAGCATATTTGTTTAATATTTTAGCAGGTATATCCGTTCCCCCTGTAGATGCATTCCTATTAAACACTATAGCCATACCTATAGCTCCAATTAATATACCAAAAATTAAATTTATAAGTATATCCTGTGAAATAGGTTTACTAATAGGTGCTACTTTTTCTAAAATGGATATTATTACTGAAAGCATAAGGCTAGAATATATAGTTTTTGTTCCAAATGCCTTTCCAATAAAAATAAAACCTATGACAAAGAAAAATATGTTTCCTATAAGCATTATAATACCTATACTAAGGTTAGGAATATAATGGTTTATTACCATAGCAAGCCCAGTAAGTCCTCCAGCTGCTAAATTGTGTGGAACTAGAAAAAAATGAATACCTATAGCTATTAAAATTAATCCAAAAGTTATTATAATATAATCTTTTATTTCCTTCTTCAAACCCATTCCTCCTCAATTCACCCTATTGATTTTTGTAAAAATATCTTATGTTTTTCAATTTTATGTTAACTCTCTTTATTTAATCATATATCAATAGATAAGTTATTACAATATCCCTCTTTTCCTTATATATGTTTCACTGTTTAAACACTTATATACGTAAAAAAACTACTACTATAAAATTTAACCGAACTTAATCATAAAATTTCATAGTAGTAGCTTGTTCTTTATATTTACTTATAGTATTTTTCTTTACTTGCAATGAAATGTAGCACACTCTGTTTCTCTTGGCTTACATGCATGGTCTCCAGAAATACAAATTTCTGAAGCATCACATTTATGGTTTGCGTTATAAACACAATTGGTAGCTTCACATCCTACTACCATTTCTGGATTAGATCTTTGATTACTATTTGACATAGCTCCACTTTTTTCTGCAAAACTATCACAACAAGTAGATGATTTATGAGTAGCTTCTCTTCCACCTACTTGAATAGAATCAATGCAGCAATAATAATCATTATTATATGCACAACTACATGCATCACATTTTAATTTAGTCATAAGAATGCCTCCTAAAGTTTATTTCTATAATATTGTTTCAATTTAGTAGGCAAATTATTCTTACATAATTTTATTGTTCTTTTACTTTATCTTTACAAATACGGAAAATTGAATTTCTGTAGACTCTATATGGTCATAATTTAAATCCTTACGACCAGAAAAGTTATCAATTTTTATTTTGATTTTAACTTTATCTGTTTCATCTTCAAATTGCATATCTTCTACAGGTATTGAGTTTGTTTTATTAACACCATATTTATCTATTATCTTATTAAAATACTCATTTAAATTTTTATTATATATCTGTTTACCTTTCTCTAATATCTTAAGTTCATTATATGCTTTATTATAGTCAACTGTAATTCCATAAGAATTCTTATTAGCAGCACTTTGATAACTTATAATGTTAAAAAGGTAATCATAGTCCTTTATTTCTATAGGCTCTAATATTTCTTCACTTGTAAAATAAAAATGTTCATATCTACTTTCATAATTTAAATTAGAATAAGTTATTCCTAGTACCCTCTCTGTATCACTTATAGTAAAATTACCTGGCAAATATTTAATATCCTTTAATTCATGTTTTCTATTAAAATAATCCAAAATACTATTGAGCTCTATTTGATCATCTTTAGAAACTGGATCTATAGCTTTAACTATTTTACCATTTTCAATCATATTATTTTTTATAAGGAACTTTTCAAATCTTTTATTTTGACTATACTTAGATAAACTATAACTACTCAAAGGTCCACAAATTGATATAAAAGTAATTATAGCAAGAGATATTGGGAGTATAATATTTTTTACTTTCTTAATTATTGAGTAATATACCATTATTCCAAAGACCCAAATCCCTAGTGCTAAAACAAAATATCTATTTTCAGTTATTCCATAGGCATTAACTCTTATTCCCATAGAAATAAACATAAGTACTATAAGAGGAAGTATTGCCTTCGGAAACACCTTTACAAACTTGCTTACCCAAGGACTATTTTCCTTTACTGGTGAAGTTAAAAACAAGGTTCCTGCTGATATTACTCCATACCATAATACTAAATGAGAAACTAATCCTTGAGGCCACTGTCTAGTAATAATTATCTTAGCAAAATATATATATAAGATTATTGTGTATATAGAAATTAATGGCATAATTATATAAAGCATTAATATCTTAAACACCTTTGGATACTTTTCAACCTTTATAACTTCTTCCTTTTCTGGGATTCCTCCAAGAAAGAAGCATTGTGCAAAAACTCCTACAACTATAAGCCATGTATAATAATATATCTCATATTTAACTTCTATTCCTAAAAGATAATCTACGGTGAACAATATTGCTATTAATCCTAAATATAAAACTATAGAATATAAAACTGTTGTAAAAAATCTTCCTAAAACCTTTATTACATACATCTCAAAACTTCCATCCTTATAAATATATGGAGTAAAAAAGAACCCTGTAATAAATATTATAATAAGACCAACATATCTAGTAACCTGAACCATATTTAAATCTCCAAGACAAAAATATCCGTAGACTGCTAAACAAATAGCTGCAATAATATAAATTAGATATTTAAACTTCTCATTAGATTTATTTCTTCTTTCAAAATATAATTCAATGCAAATATATACTGGAATACTAAGTACTAAAGTCATCACAACACGTCTTAATTCCTCGTCACTTCCAATACTTTCTCCCATATAGATTAAAGTTATAACTGCAGCTATAGATAAAAATATGGGTATAGGAAATCTTTTTACTGAATCTTTTATAGAATTTTTCCATCCATTTACCAAAGTTTTAATATACAATAATATGCCCCCCTTTATTATAAAATTATTTTTCTATGTTTTATAGTTACCTTTAGATAACCATTTATGTACCACTGTAAATTACACCCATTATACCATATCATCTAAATTAAAACATTTATCTATTACACATAATATTATCATATATGTAAAGAATATTCCTATTAAATATAAAGGAGGTGACCTTTAGTTTGAAGCCCATTGCTTCTACTAAAGAACTTAATGTTTATTCCTAAAAGAATATTATTTGAAAAAGGATCCTTGGATTATGAAATAGGCAAAAATATTTATAACACTTTTAAGGATAATAAAAATATTGAAATAATAAAATTAACTTCTAATAAGATTAAAGAGCGAATTCCTGGTGAAAATTTGCATAGCTTTTATCGTGAAGGTAAGAATACCCTAGTTGTGGGTATAAAAAAAAGAAGTAAATTTCAATCCTGTAAACCTTCTGCTAATTGGCAGTTACCCCTAGTGTCCGGTTGTATTGCTCATTGTCAGTATTGCTACTTAAATACAAATCTAGGTGATAAACCTTATATAAAGATTAATGTAAATATAGATGATATTCTAAATCAAGCAAATGAATATATTAAAGAAAGATTACCTTCCAAAACTTTATTTGAAGGTTCTGCCACCTCTGATCCTATACCTATAGAACCTTATACTAATAGTTTAAAAAAAGCTATAGAATTCTTTGCTAATAGCGATCATGGACTATTTCGTTTTGTTACAAAGTTTAATGATGTTGATAGTCTATTAGATATAGATCACAAGGGACATACAGAAATTCGATTTACTCTAAATACAGATAAAGTAATCAGTGACTTTGAAAATAGAGCCGCTTCTATAGATAAAAGAATAGAAGCTAGTGTAAAGGTGGCTAATGCTGGGTATCCTATAGGTTTTATTATTGCGCCAGTATTTCTTTATGAAGGTTGGAAAAACGATTATAAACAACTTTTATTAAACCTTAAGGATAAGCTTCCTGATAACTTAACTACTCCTGTTACCTTTGAAATAATATCTCATAGGTATACTCCTAGAGCAAAAAATATAATTCTAGAAGTATTTCCTGAAACAACACTTCCTATGGTTGATGAGGAAAGAAAATATAAATATGGACAATTTGGATATGGTAAATATGTATATACAAAAGAGCAGTTAGAAGAGATGAAAGAATTTTTTAGTTTAGAAATTGACTCTATATTTAATAATAAAGTTATAAAGTATATAATATAATGTTAAATGCAAAAGCCAAGCTATATTACCTTATATAACTTGGCTTCTTTAATGTTATAAAATTGTTTTTTGTCTTTTGCTTCATTCTATGTTTATATATTATTTAATTAATTTCAGCAAATTCTTCTAAGGTTATTCCATCATTATAAATCTTTTCTGACATTTCACTACCCACATATCTCACATGCCAAGGTTCATAATTATATCCTGTTATGTCTTCTTTTCCCGACTCATATCTTACTATAAATCCATATTTATATGCATTATTAGCTATCCAATTAGCTTCTGGACATCCTTCAGATATCCATCCAGAACTAGTTGCTAAATCCATAGCTTCGCCTAGTTGATGCTCACTTGCTCCAGGCTTTGCTACATATTTATCTGAATAAGATTTTCCTTGGGTTTCCACATTATATTCATATAAGTTTTTTTGTGTTTTATAAGATCTATAGCCTGATAAACCATATAAGTAGACCCCCTCCTTTGAAGCAGCATCTACTAGTTCCTCTAAAGCCTTAGCAGACTCCTTTGTCATATATCTTTCTTCTTCTGTGGATTCTGGTAAGAATTCTATATTTACTGAAACTAAATCCTTTGGCTTATAATCTGATGTTAAAGCATAATTTTTATTTACCACTACTTTATTATAATCATTAATAATAAAATATCCCTCTGATTTCAAATGAAATTTATTGATTAAATAATTTGTAGCACACATGCCTAATATAACTATTACTAGTAATTTCAATATAACTCTTCTTGCTTTTCTAACCTTTTTCTTTTTTCCCATAAGACCATCTCCTTAAGTTCATATACTTATTTTAAACCTTATGAGATTATTATTTATTACTTAAAGCTTACAAATTTATTACTTATTTATTAAGACATGAAATTTAAACTATTCTCCTTCTTTAGTAAACCATCCTCTACTATTATTAGCTATTCTAACAAGGGTAAGCATCACAGGAACTTCTACTAATACACCTACCACTGTAGCTAATGCAGCACCTGATTGTAATCCAAATAATGAAATTGCTACTGCTACTGCTAATTCAAAAAAGTTACTTGCTCCAATCATTCCTGCTGGTGCTGCTATAGAATGTGGCAACTTCCAAAGTTTTGCCCAAATATAAGCTATTCCAAATATAAGGAAAGTTTGAATTATAAGCGGTACTGCAATTAATACTATATGAACAGGATTATTTAAAATAGTATCACCTTGGAAGGAGAATAATATAATCAAAGTCAGTAATAATCCTATTATAGTCACATTATCAAACTTCTTTAAAAATACATTATTAAAATACTCTATACCTTTGTTTTTAATTATTAGTGTTCTAGTTATAAATCCAAGTACTAGTGGTATAACTACAAATAATATTGTTGATAATACAAGAGTTTCCATAGGTATAACTACATCACCAACCCCTAGTAAAAAAGCTACAATAGGAGCAAAGGCAATTAAAATAATCAAGTCATTAACTGCTACCTGAACTAGAGTATATGAAGGATCCCCTTTAGTTAAGTGACTCCACACAAATACCATAGCTGTACATGGTGCAGCTCCTAAAAGCACTGCTCCAGCTAAATACTCCTTAGCAAGTTCTGGTGCTATTATACCCTTAAATACTATAAAGAAGAAAAATGCTGATATAGCATACATTGTAAAAGGTTTAATAAGCCAATTAGTTGTACAAGTAACTATAAGTCCCTTTGGTTTTCTAGTGGCATTAATTATACTTCCAAAATCAATCTTTAACATCATAGGGTATATCATTAACCATATAAGTATAGCCACCGGTATTGACACATTATAATACTCAAATTTATTTAGAGTATTAGGTATCATAGGCAAAAACTGACCAACCAATATTCCCACTACAATACAAAGGGCAACCCATAGAGTTAAGTATCTTTCAAAAACACCTAATCCTTTTTCACTATTTTCTTTTTTATTACCCATAAGATAAACCTCCTATAATTTAATTTCTTCATTTTTTATTCTCTTAGCTAAATTCTTAATTTTTTCTTCAATAATTTTAGCAGTTTTAATAAATTCTTCATCGGACTTTCCAGTTGGATCCTCTAATCCCCAATCCTCTATATGTTTTCCTGGTAAAATAGGACATACAACATTACAACCCATTTTAATAACTATATCTACTTCAGGTATATCTCCTAGCAGTTTTGATTTCTGAGTCTCATTCATATTAATGTTATATAGCTCATTTATTATTCTAACTGCATCTTGATTTATTGTAGGTCTTAGCTGGGTCCCTGCAGAATAACTTTCAAAAACCTCTCCTTCATATAACTTTCCTAAGGCCTCTGCCATTTGAGATCTACAAGAATTGTGAACACATATAAATGCCACCTTTGGTTTCATATTAACTCCCCCATTCTTAACTGGTTAGTGTAAAGTTTTTTACACTTTTTATTTTATAAATATCTATATATAACATGGATTTATTTACATTTACACTTTTCTTTTTCTTTACAAATACACTCCTCTGTATCTGTTGTAACATTTGTTAAAAATAAAATTAATTTATTACAATTAGTACTATTTAAAGAATAATGACTCCATAGTCCATCCTTTCTACTATCAACAAGACCACAATCCATCAATACCTTCATATGATGGGAAAGAGTTGGTTGTGTAAAATCAAAATGTTCTAGAATATCACATGCACATCTTTCACCACAGGATAATATGTCTACTATTTTTAACCTATTTGGATCAGATAATGCCTTTATAATTTTTGCATTTTCTTCATAATTCATTTCAAAGCCTCCTTATATAGATAACCATCTATATAAATAATATAGATCATTATCTATATAGTGTCAATACACTTTATTTAATTTTTCTCCCTGTGCTACATTTATTTTTACCTATGTAGAGTAATATATTTATATAACTAAAAATAAGTAACTAAATTTAATATCTAGTTACTTATTCTAAAACTTTTACTATATAGTTTTTTTTATTAACTCTACTATTTGTTTTGTAGATAAAACCTGTCCCATGGCCTTTGGCTTACCATTTATCATGAGGGTAGGAGTAGTCATAACTCCTAATGAAATAATATCTACTAAAGATTCAACCTTAGTCACATCAGCTTCTATCCCTAGCTCCTTTAAAGCTTCCAAAGTGTTATCATAAAGTTTAGTGCATTTAGAGCACCCTTCTCCTAAAACCTTAAATTCCATATGAACTCCTCCTAAAATTTAAAACTTTAATTTTTAAGTTCCATTTTTTCTCCTACAATTTCATTCCAATTATTAATTATAGGCTTTATTATATTAGGTCCTATTTTAGATATAAACACTAGTTGTGAAACTTCCTTTGGTTCACATGGCTTATAATCTATATTTTTTCCTACCACATCTATTTGTTGCCATCCATCATTTAAATTAAAGAAACCTTTTATTCTATAGCTATCCTTCTTAATAGAATTTAAGAATTCTTCCATTTTATTTTTGCTTACAACACTACTAAAATTCATAGTTAGGCTTTTTGGCTTGTTTTCCACAGTATTTGTAGACTCTTCTCCTTCAGCCCACTGATTTACTAATAGATCCTTATCTAAAAAGTCCTTACTAAATTCTCCAAAGGAACAAGTTTCTATATCACACTTTGGATTTACCTGTCTAACTTCTTTAATTACGTTCTTTAGCTCTTCCTCTTCAATTAAATCTACTTTATTTATAATAGCCATATGACAATGCTTTAATTGACGATTAACTGTTTCTAAATCTTCTAATTGCTCTCTAAAGTTTATTCCATCGATTAAGCATAATACTCCCTTTAAATCATAAGTTGCTTCAGGTGATAAAACCTTTACACCTTCAAGTATTTCTTCTATATTTGATGGATCTGCTAGTCCTGAACTCTCTACAAAGACATACTCTAAATCCTGTTTACTCATTTCAGCTAAAGCTTGAGCAAATGATATTTTTAAACATGAGCAGAAGATAGATCCCCTATTAATCTCTACCATCTCAATATTATCTCTTTTAAGTATAGTTCCATCTATGCCTAGCTTCCCAAATTCATTTTGTATAACTCCAACCTTACTGCTCTTTAACACATCTAATAGCCTTAAAAGCACCGTAGTTTTACCTGAACCTAAAAATCCAGTTAATACATATAAATTAATTTTTTTCTCCATGATTTGCCCTCCTGTAAATTAATAATACAAAGAAATATCCTTAGATTTTTTAGTTTTTAGAGTTTAAAAAACTTCTCAATTCAGTAATTCTCTCTGAATTTAATGTATATTTCATCCAAGAGCCATCCTTATTACCAAGAACCAATCCACTATCTGTTAAAATCTTCATATGATAAGATAAGGTAGGTTGAGTAATATTAAAATTCTCAAGAATTTTACATGCACACAATTCCTCTGATTCTGTAAGCATATTAATAATTTTTAGTCTCGTCTCATCTGCCAATGCTTTAAACATTTGAACATATTCTGCATAATCATATTTCATTAAATTCTATCTCCTAATCTTTTATTTATAGATATTTTATACCCCTATTATATCTCTCATATAGATATTTGTCTATATGACTTTGACTTTTAACTTATTCCTCTTATAAAAAATTATTGTATTTTTATAGTATTTTATGACTATTTTTGTAAAATTTGTTTCATTTTTTACCATTTCCATTTATAATTGAAACATAAGAAACATAATATATATTCTTAAATAGGAGTGATTGCTATGTATAATAATCTTTTCAATAAAACACACCTAAATCAAGAAACTATAGATGTATTAATCCCTATTTTAAATGAATTTGATGATTGTATATGGATAAAAAATATAAATGGAGAATATCTAGCAGTTAATAACGCATTATGTAATCTTCTAGGGGAGGATAAAAATACTTTATTGCATAGTAACGGTCTTGATATCTTCGACTACTCTAGTTTTAAATTTGTCATTAAAGATGATTTAAATGTTATTAATAAAAAGAAAAAAAGTATTATGAATGAATATTTATATATAAAAGGTAGAGAAGTTATTTTACAAACTCACAAAATTCCCATTATAAATTCGGACAATAGCTGTTACTCCTTTTTAGCCATTGGACAAGTTATTAATACAGATGAACTATACTACAACAATTTTATTATAGACAATAAATATAAAACACTATGCAATCTAATTACTGAGAGTGAAGAAAAGCGTGAACAAGTTTCTTATGAAGAAGTTCATGAATATCTTATGGATATATATGAAACCCTAGACATAAATGGTACAAGCCTTTGGATCTATGATGATTTTAAAAAGATGTTAATAAAGCAAATGTCACTAGGCATTAATGAAAACATATCTGGCAATGATACCTTTTCTATAAGTGATTTCTATAAAGACGAATTAATAAATATTTCTAAGAAAATAAACTCACCCACACCTTTAAAAAACTGTGAAAATTTTTACTGTAATAATGGTTTTTGTCAAAGCTATAAGTACTTTCTTAAAGATAATTATATAATTGTTATACCTATAGTCTATAATAACTCCAGACTTATAGGTGTTTTAAATTTATATTATAATGAGTCATTTGACACAGAATCTAATGCTAAATATATTGTAAGGACTTCTAAGCGATTAGCCTTATTACTAAAAAATATATATTTATCTACCCAATTGACATATCAGTTGCAAAAAAAGATTAAACTTGAAAATGAATTGAGTAGGTTTCTTAATATAGCAGTTGATTTATATGCGATTATTGATACTAATGGATATATTAAAAAAATAAGTTCTAATATACCTTTCATATTGGGCTGGGACTTTAATGATTTTAAAAAAATTCCTATTCAGACACTAATAAAATCAACAAATAATAGTATAAATTTTAAAGATATTTTGCATACCTATAACAAAAAATTTTATGGTGGAATATGTGAAGTAAAATGTAAAAACAATTCCTTCAAATTAATTGAATGGTATTATTATCACCAACAAGAAACACAGGAAATATTTATTACAGGTAAAGATGTAACTAGCTTTTCAAAACTAGAAGAAAAAGTTGCCTCTTTAGAAGAAAAAGTAGAATGCGAGAAATTTAAAACAGATTTCCTAGCAAATATCTCCCACGAATTTAAAACTCCTTTAAATATAATATTAGCAAGCATTCAGTTAGAGCTTAATGGTTATAATAGTGTAAATGATAATAATAGTATTTACTATAATCGTCTTAACATGATAAAACAAAACTCATATAGACTTCTTAGATTAGTTGATAACCTAATTGATGTAACCCAAGTTGATAGCAACAATATAAAGCTATACAAAGAAAATGTTAATGCTATTTCATATTTTGAAGATGTGGTGGACTCAGTTTCTCAATATATAAAGAAAATGAGTAAAAATATAATATTTGATACTAATGAAGAAGAAGTATTTCTGGATTGTGATCCTGAAAAAATTCAAAAAGTAATTTTAAATTTAATTTCTAACTCCATAAAATACACAGAAGTTAATGGCAACATATGGATTACACTAACAACTAACTGGGACGAGGATAGACTATATATTTCTGTAAAGGATGATGGTGTAGGTATACCAAAGGATAGTTATGATATTATATTTGAAAGATTTAAACAGGTGGATAATTTATTCATAAGAAGAGCTGAAGGAAGTGGAATTGGATTACCCTTAGCAAAATCCTTTATTGAACTTCATAGTGGAGAAATATGGGTAAATAAGACTATAGACAAAGGTTCAGAGTTTATCTTTTACTTACCTATAATTTCTGAAAAAGATAGTAAAGTTAATTATTTTTATAATAAAGTTATAGACTCTAGAGGTGAGAGACTTAAGATTGAATTTTCAGACATATATTCCCATCCTAATTAAAGTAGTTTACAAAGAACAAAACAAAATGGAATCCCTTATAATAAGGAATTCCATTTTTTATTTATATTATTAAGCTACAATTTCATTATCATTTTCTTCTTTTATAAAATCCTCAGCAGATAATCCTTTAGATATTGGTTTACTTTCATCTAATGGCTTCATTGCAAATCCTGTATATCCGTAGAATGCAGATATAATAGGATTAATTAATCCCAAGAAGTGGAATGGTGCATAAGCAAAAGCACTTACTCCTAAAGTAGTAAAGTATACTGCCCCACAAGTTGACCAAGGCACTAGCCCTGAAGTTAAAGTTCCTGCATCTTCAAGTACTCTTGAAAGATTTTTAGGATGTAAATTCAACTTTTCATATACTGGTTTATACATTTGACCTGGTATAACTATTGCCATGTATTGATCAGCAGCCATAAAGTTCATAGCGATACAACTTATAATATTTGATAGAACAATACTTCCTCTGCTGTGACAGAAAGTAAGAATTTTAGCTATTATAGTATCTAAACAACCTATTTGCTTTACAAGTCCACCAAAACATAATGCACACATAACTAAAGAAATAGTTTCCATCATTCCAAGCATACCGCCTCTATTAAGGAGTGAATCAACCATTGCATTTCCTGAGCTTATCTCAAAGCCATAGAATAGTGACTGTACAATGCCTGAAATAGTCTGTCCTTGTCCTAGTGCAAATAAAACTCCTATAATAGTACCTCCTAACATTCCTGGTATTGCTGGAACTTTAAATATAATCATTAAAACTACTGAAAGTGGTGCTATAAATATTATTGGACTAATATTGAAGCTCCCTTGTAATGTTTCTAAAATAGCATTTATTTGACTAGTATCAGCAACTGCTGTATCTCTGAATCCTAAGCCTATTATAGCAAATAGAATTACAGCAATTATAAAGCTTGGTATTGTTGTATACAGCATATGTCTTATATGATCAAACACATTTACTCCCGCTACACCTGCTGACAAATTTGTACTATCTGAAAGTGGTGACAGCTTATCTCCAAAAGAAGCGCCTGTAACAACTGCCCCTGCAACAATTGCAGAAGGTATTCCAAGACCAGCACCTATACCCATTGCTGCTGTTCCCATAGTTCCTGCTGTAGTCCATGCACTTCCTGTTGAAACAGAAACGATAGCACATATTATTGGAAGCAAGAATAAAAACATGGTTGGTGTAAATAATTTAAGTCCATAAAATATCATTCCTGGAACTACTCCACCCGCAATCCAAGATCCTACTAAACAACCAACTATCATAATAATAAAGTTAGCTTGCATAGCCATGGAGTTTGTCTTTATCATTGACTCCTCCATATCTTCCCAGCTATGACCTAAAAATTTCCCTATAATGGCAGTAATAGCACAACATATAACTAATGGTATCTGTGGTGCTGAATCAAATACTAGTACACCTAATAGCATAAAGCAAATTAAGCACACAAATGGTATCACTGCTATTAGCAGCGATGGTTTTTTAATTTCTTTCCCCTTATTCATAAATTAGTCCCCCTTGTTAATTAAATATTTATCTTTAAGTATTTTCTTATAAAAAAATACTTATAAGCGTGAATTAAATAATTTATCTATAGTTATTTTATAACCCTTTACATGTAATAAATAGTAAAATATATAATTATATTT
>NZ_JPMD01000026.1 GCF_000732635.1 Clostridium sulfidigenes
ATATTTATTAAATTGAAAAACTATAATTTCTAAAGATAGAGAAATAGTTGTTTACAGTATGTTAAATAATAGTTAAATATATGTTATTTAGTAAATAATATGGTATAATATGGTGTTTAGATAATATGTAGAAGATTTATAAAACTAAATCTTTAATTGTTATTTTTAAGAGGGTAAAAGCTATATAGTATGGCATTTATTTAGGAGGATTTACTATGAAAATAGGAATTGATGTGGGCTCAACCACAATTAAATCTGTTGTTTTAAATAACTTTGGAGAAGTTATTTATCAATCATATGAACGTCATTATTGTAAAATAAAAGAAAAGACTTCAGAACTGCTAAAGAAAATTAGAGACAAGTATCCAAGAGAGAAGTCCATGGAACTAAGCATTTCTGGATCTGCTGCTATGGGCATGGCCGAAAAATGGAAGGTACCCTTTGTACAAGAGGTTTATGCAACAAGGATTGCTGCAACTACTTTAGAAGATGATGTGGATGTTATCATTGAATTAGGGGGAGAAGATGCTAAAATACTATTTTTAAAGGATGGTATGGAAGTAAGGATGAATGGCTCATGTGCAGGTGGAACAGGAGCATTTATAGACCAAATGGCTACTTTGTTAAATATGTCCTTAGAAGAAATGAATGAGGCTGCTAAGGATTATAAAAAGATTTATACTATTGCCTCTAGATGTGGAGTTTTTGCTAAGTCAGATATTCAACCTCTTTTAAATCAAGGAGTTGTAAAAAGTGATTTATCAGCAAGTATTTTCTTTGCTGTTGTAAATCAAACTATTGCAGGATTAGCTCAAGGTAGAGTTATAAAAGGTAATGTATTATATCTTGGAGGACCACTAAGCTTTAACTCAGAATTGAGAAAAGCCTTTGACAAAACTTTAAATTTAACAGGAAAGTGTCCAGATAACTCACTATATTATGTAGCTTTAGGGGCAGCCTATTATGCTAGTGAAAAGATAGATATAGATAACTTGATTATTACTTTAAATAATTATCGTGAAGATGAAACTTATTCTATGGCACCACCACTATTTAAAACAAAAGAAGAGTATGATGAATTTAAGCTTAGACATGAGAAAAGTAAGGTTCTTATCAAGGATGAAATTGATGCTGCATCACCAATAACAATAGGAATAGATTCTGGTTCTACAACTATAAAAATTGTTGCTATTAATGAAAATAAAGAAATTGTATCTTCAATTTATAGACCTAATAGTGGAAATGCTGTAGAGGTAGTTAAGGAATACTTAGAAAATATATATAACACATATCCAAAAGTTAAAATTTCAGCAGTTGCAGCAACAGGATATGGTGAACAATTAATAAAAAATGCCTTTAAGGTAGATTATGGTATGGTAGAAACGGTAGCTCATTTTACTGCAGCCAAACATTTTATGAATAATGTTGACTTTATTATTGATATAGGAGGACAAGATATAAAATGTTTTAAAATACATAATGGAGCTATAGATAATATATTTTTAAATGAAGCTTGTTCATCAGGTTGTGGCTCTTTCTTGCAGACCTTTGCTAATGCATTAGGATATTCAGTTGAAGAATTTGCTAACTTAGGATTATTCTCTAAAAATCCAGTAGATTTAGGTTCTAGATGCACTGTATTTATGAATTCTTCTGTAAAGCAGGTGCAGAAGGATGGAGCTACCATAGAAGATATATCAGCAGGATTATCTGTTAGTGTAGTTAAAAATGCACTATATAAAGTAATTCGTGCCAGTAATGCAGAGTCTCTAGGAAAAAATATTGTAGTTCAAGGAGGAACTTTCCTAAATGATGCTGTACTTCGTGCCTTTGAACAAGAATTAAATGTACAAGTCCTTAGACCTACAATTTCTGGGCTTATGGGTGCTTATGGAGCAGCTTTGTATGCTCATGGAAAAAATAATGATAAAAGTACTATTCTTAATAAGAGTGAATTAGAGAATTTTAATCATGAAGTAAAAATGACTAACTGTGGGCTTTGCAATAATCATTGTAGATTAACTATAAATACCTTTGGAGAAAGTAGAAAGTATATTGGTGGAAATCGATGTGATAGACCTATAAGTAATAAAAATCATGGAGAAGTGTCCAACATATATGAGTATAAGAGAAGCTTACTAGATAGTTATCCTAATATTTCAGGTAAAAGAGGAAAAATTGGAATTCCTATGGGATTAAACATGTATGAATTATACCCATTTTGGTATAAATTTTTTACAACCTTACAGTTTGAAGTAGAAAAATCTGAACCATCTTCAAGAGAAATTTATCTTAAAGGGCAAACAACTATACCATCAGATACAGTATGCTTTCCAGCAAAGCTAATTCACGGACATGTACAGTCACTAATAGATGGTGGAGTAGATACAATTTTTTATCCATGCATGACCTATAATATACAAGATAGTTCAGCTGATAACTGTTATAACTGCCCAGTAGTTGCATATTACTCTGAAGTAATTCAAGGAAATATGCCAGATGTTTCAAAGGTAACCTATATTTATGATTATATAGGAATTCATAGACCTAAGGATTTTCCAAAGAAGATGCATAACATATTGGTGAAATATTTTATGGACATATCTTTAAAAGAAGTTAAGGAAGCAACTACTCTTGCTTACAAAGAATATGATAGATATTTAAAAAAAGTAAGGATAAAGGGTGAAGAAATTATTGAGAAAGCAGAAAAGGAGGGGAAAGATATAATTGTCCTTGCTGGTAGACCTTATCATATAGATAGTGAAATTAATCATGGAATTGATAAGTATATTAATAGCTATGGAGCTGCAGTTATATCTGAAGATGTGATTTCTCATAATGTAGATAAGGTAGACCTTCAGGTGTTAAATCAATGGACATATCATGCTAGATTATATAAGGCGGCTAAGTATATAGCAGACAAGCCTAACATGAATTTAGTTCAGTTAGTTTCCTTTGGTTGTGGTGTGGATGCAATAACTACCGATGAGGTAAGAGAAATTTTAGAAGAGTCAAATAAGATATACACCCAAATTAAGATAGATGAAATTACTAATTTAGGAGCGATACAAATAAGACTTCGTAGTTTATTTGCAGCAATCCATCAAGGGGAGGGTGAATAAGTAATGGATAATGAAAATAAAGTAACCTTTACTAAAGAAATGAGTAAAGATTATACTATATTAATGCCTATGATGGCACCCATACATTTTGAAATTTTAAAAAATGTATTCCTAAATAGTAAATATCACATAGAACTATTAACTAATAAAGGTGAATCAGTAGTACAAACAGGACTAAAATATGTTCATAACGATACTTGCTATCCAGCTTTACTGGTTATAGGTCAAATGATAGATGCTTTAAATAGTGGAAAGTATGATATTAATAAAACAGCTTTAATTATCACTCAAACTGGAGGAGGATGCAGAGCATCAAACTATATATACTTACTTAGAAAGGCATTAAAAAAGGCTGGATATGGACAGGTTCCTGTTATTTCTTTTAATTTAGCCGGAATGGAAAAAGATAGTGGCTTTAAAATAACATTGCCTATGGTTCATAAAATGTTATCAGGAGTCATTTATGGAGATCTTTTGATGCATTTGAGAAATCAAGTGAGACCTTATGAAATAAGTAAAGGTGAAAGTGATAAAGTAATAAAAAAATGGATTGAAGAGTTAACTTTGCAATTTAAAAATAATAAGGCTTATTCTCTAAAAAAAATTAAGACCAATATGGATAACATAACAAAAGACTTTGCAAATATAAAAATTGAAAAAACTCCTAAAGTAAAAGTGGGTATAGTGGGAGAGATATATATTAAATATGCAAGCTTAGGGAATAATGATTTAGAAGCATTTTTAGCTACACAGAATTGTGAAGTTATGATACCAGGAATTCTTGGATTTGTATTTTATTGTACAGATGAAAGAATAGACAATATAAATCTTTATGGTGGAAGTAAGGTAGTTAAGTTTATTGTTCAAAAATTTATGAATTACCTATTGAAAATTGAGAGTTTACTTATATCTTCAGTAAAGGAAAATTCAGATTTTATACCACCATCATCCTTTAAAGAAACTAAAAAGTTAGCAAAGGGTGTAGTTGGATATGGTAATAATATGGGAGAGGGATGGCTTCTTACAGCAGAAATGTTAGAGTTGAATAATTTAGGATATAAAAATATTATATGCACTCAACCCTTTGGATGTTTGCCAAATCATATAGTAGGTAAGGGAATGGTACGAAAAATAAAAAACATTCATCATGATGTTAATATCGTACCTATAGATTATGACCCTGGTGCTACTAGAGTAAATCAGGAAAATAGAATTAAACTTATGCTTGCCATTGCAAAGGAACAACTAGATCATAAGGAACTTAATATCAATCCTAAAGATATTAATAGTGATATAGATAAGGAAATTGCATTAGTGTAAAACTACAAATTTTAAAAAAGTTATTCAATTATAAAACTGAATAGATATTAAGAAATCTATTGTATAATAAAATAATTCATAATATGGAATTAAATTAAATTGTATGATATTATTAACAGGTAGAGAAAATAAGTAATCAAACTGTTAATAAGGCTTGTTGGTCAAGTGGTCAAGACGCCACCCTCTCACGGTGGAAACAGGGGTTCGATCCCCCTACAGGCTACCATATTGTATTGAAGGATTTAGCTATTATAGCTAAGTCCTTTAATTTTTTATATTGAAAATAATTTATGAAGAATAGATAATAATTGAGTTTTTCCATTATATAAATAAGTATATGAATCTTACTTAATGAAGATAATAATATAAATTACATTTTAGGAGGTAAGATTATGAATTTAAAAAGTGAACATCATTCTTTATTAAATAATAATCCAGGAACTATAGAAAGAGATCTTGGAAGGGAAGTAAGAAATAAGGTTAGTGATAATGAATTAAAGAGTGAAGCTAATACAAAGAGGAACAAGGAGTCTATAGAAAATTCCATAGAAAAGGGAGAAGGATATCTTTATAACACATTAGAAGATTAATATATTGAAATTATTATATCTAGGGGAAAGCAAATTTACTTTATAAATAAGTAGATTTGCTTTATTTGTTTTAACATTTATAACCCTATAAAATAATTAATTTTAAATAAGTGTTAAAATTAACTTTATATTCAAGTTATTAACCCTCTTATTGCTATAATTATAGCGAAAGGAGGGGCGATATGGTAAAAATTGATGAAATGGATAAAAGGGTTTGTGAAATGAGACAAAATTTACAAAAGTTAATTAGTGAAAAAACTAATTTACTAGATCCAGAAGTAATCATCGCAAGCCAAAAACTCGATGTGGTTTTAAATGAGTATCATGCAATACTAAGAAAAATCCTCGAGTAAAACAAAAGTTGGAGAGATCTAAAGTCTCTCCTCCAAGGAGATAAAATAAATAAAAGTATCTATATAATCTAAAATATAGATTTTAATGCATATAAGTAGTAGAATGGTAATATGTTGAAAATATAAGCTAAGTAAAATATATATATTTTATTTAGCTTTTAAATTGGATTAGGGGGACATAATGTGAGTGGTAATCAAGGAAAAAGCAAAGTGAAAAGTGGAGGAAAGATTTTAATTCCAATAATAATTATGCTTTTTGTAATTTATGAAGCTAGGAGTATATTCAAGGAGATAGATATAAATCAGGTTCTAGATATATTAAGAAATATACCTAATACATATCTTGTAATATTCTTAATATCTACAATTATATCTATATCGTTTTTATGCTTTTATGATGTAGTACTAGCTGATCATTATAGATACAATATAAATAAGTTTAAGGTATTTGTAGTTGCATGGATTGCTCATAGCTTTAATGACATAATAGGGTTTGGAGGGCTTACAGGAGCTACACTTAGAACTGTTTTATTTAAAGATGAAAATATTGATACTAAGGACATGATAAATTTTAATATGATACTAATACCTACAACTATAGTGGGCTTATCAGTTATGTGCTATTTAGGTGTATTAGACGTATTTAAAATATATCCATTATTACATAGCCAAAAGTGGCTTTGGATAGTAATATTAATATTTTGTGCTTTTCTACCTATATATTATTTTTTAGATAGGTTCACTTGGTTAAGCAATAAACTTGAAAAATTTAATTTATACTTTGAAGGAAGCATAAATTTAAAGGTCAGATTAACCCTTCTATCTACCTGTGAGTGGATAGTGAGAAGTATGATGTTTTTTACCATAGCTAAATATTTTAAAGGTGATGCAAGCTTTGTATCGGTTACAGGAGTAAATATATTAGCATGTATTGCTGCACTTATAAGCTTTATACCAGGAGGTGTAGGGTCCTTTGATTTAGTAGCTATAATAGGACTAAAGACTCTGGGGTTTTCGCCTAACTCAGCTTTATCTATAACGCTTTTATTTAGACTATATTACTTTATAATACCTTGGATTATTGGAGTAATTCTATGGGTAGGAAGAGTAGTATTAAGGTCAAATAAATTAGGTAATCATATACGAGAATAAAATAAGTTAATACAATAAAAGAAGAGGATGAATAATGAAAGATATATTAAAATTACTACAAAACAATTTCCTTTTTAAAGGAATTGATTCTGAGAATCTAAAAAAAATTTATGAGGAAACAAGATATCATATTAATAAATATGACAAAGGGGAAATTATTGCCCATGAAGAAGAAGAATGCAGTACTATAGGACTTATATTAGAAGGAACCATTGAACTTCAAAGGATATATCCAAGTGGTAAATATATAGTTTTAAATAAACTTACCCTTGGTGATGTATTTGGAGAAGCCATAATATTTTCAAAGCAGGAGAACTATCCAGCTACAGTTATTGCACTAAATCAATGCAGTATATTATACATTGATAAGGTAGATATGTTAGAACTATTTTCAAGAGAAAAAAGAATTCTTGAGAATTTTTTAGAACTTCTTAGTAATAAAGTGCTAATGCTAAATTCTAAAATTAAAAATATATCTTTTAAGAATATAAGGCATAGAGTTATAAATTACATATTAGAAACTATGAAACTACAGAAGAATAGTACAATTAAATTAAAAGAAAGTAAAGAAAGTATTGCTGCAGCTTTAGGAATACCAAGACCTTCATTGTCAAGGGAGCTAATAAATCTTAGGGATATGGGATATATAGATTTTGATAGAAGTAATATAAAAATATTAGATATAGAAGCTTTAGAAGAAGAAATGTTTAATTAAACATTATATAAAAGATAAGTATTAATAAATATGGAATACAAACAATGTAAATAAAAACATTTAAAAAAATATATTATTACAGGAGTTGGTAACATAGGTTACGGACTCCTGTATTTATTTTATGTACAATAAGACCATAGTTCAAATGAATTCAATTATTAAATCAACAAAGTAAAAAATATTATTAAGAAATAAAGGGGAGTTAAATATGGAGAATAAGATGTTTTGTTTTCAATGTCAAGAAGCAGCTGGTTGCAGCGGATGTACTGTAAGAGGAGTTTGTGGTAAGACCCCTGATCTTGCAAAACTTCAAGACTTATTAATATACAGTTCAAGAGGATTATCAGAAGTAGCTACAAGAGCTAGGGAAGAAGGAGTAACTGTTTCTAATATAATAAATAGAGCTGTGACTATGAATCTTTTCACTACAATTACAAATGCAAATTTTGATGACGCAGTATTCTATAAAATGGTTAAAGAAACTTTAAATCTTAAGGAAGAATTACTTTCAAAATTAAGCAATAAAGAAGATTTAAGTGACGCTGCATTATGGACAGCTAAAACAGAAGCTGAAATGGATAGTAAAGCTGGTTTAGTAGGAGTACTGTCTACTGATAATGAAGATATTAGAAGTTTAAGAGAAATGATAACTTATGGATTGAAAGGATTAGCTGCATATGTTAAACATGCTAATGCATTAGGATATGATGATGAAGCCATATGTGCATTTATGCAAAAAGCTTTAGCTGCAACAGCAGATAATAAGATAACAATAGATGAATATATAGCATTAACATTAGAAACTGGTAAAGTTGGAGTAGACGGTATGGCATTACTTGATAAAGCTAATACTGAAAGCTATGGACATCCAGAAATTACAAAAGTAAATATTGGAGTAAGTAATAAGCCTGGAATTCTTGTGTCTGGACACGACTTAAAAGACTTAGAGCAATTATTAATTCAAACAGAGGGTACAGGAGTAGATGTATACACTCACTCAGAGATGTTACCAGCTCACTACTATCCAGCATTTAAAAAGTACTCACACTTCATAGGAAACTATGGAAATGCATGGTGGAAGCAAACAGAAGAATTTGAGAGCTTTAATGGACCAATTCTTATGACTACAAACTGTATTGTACCACCTAAAGATAGCTACAAAGCAAGAGTGTTTACTACAGGTGCTGCAGGATATACAGGATGTACACATATTGCAGCTGATGAAAAAGGAAATAAAGATTTTTCAGCATTGATAGAATTAGCTAAAACTTGTGAAGCTCCAATAGAAATTGAACATGGTGAAATCATTGGAGGTTTTGCACACAATCAAGTATTAGCCTTGGCTGATAAAATTGTAGAAGCAGTAAAAACTGGAGCTATAAAGAAATTCTTTGTGATGGCAGGTTGTGATGGTAGACAAAAGAAAAGAGAATACTACACTGACTTTGCAAAGGCATTACCACAAGATACAGTAATCTTAACTGCAGGATGTGCGAAATATAAATATAACAAGTTAGACTTAGGTGATATTGGAGGAATTCCAAGAGTACTTGATGCAGGTCAATGTAATGATTCATACTCACTAGCATTAATTGCTTTAAAATTAAAAGAAGTATTTGAGTTAGAAGATATAAATGAATTACCAATCGCATTTAACATTGCATGGTATGAGCAAAAGGCTGTAATAGTTTTATTATCTCTACTACACTTAGGAGTAAAAAACATTCACTTAGGACCAACGCTTCCAGCATTCCTATCTCCAAATGTAGCTAATGTTTTAGTTGAAAACTTTGGAATAGGTGGAATAACTAACGTAGAAGATGATATGAAAATGTTCATGGAAATGTAATTGAAAAAATAAATATATAATTAAGCCAATATGTAACTATTAAAAGAGGTCCACTAAAATTAATATTCTAGTGGACCTCTTAATTTAGTATATATTTCTTTTATTTAAGACGAGATTCAATCCAAGCTAGGGCACCTGGATGCATAGAACCATCATTATCTAAAGTAACTTGAGAAATGAAAAATATTTCATTATCTTCTTTTACTTCATCTAAAGCTAGCTTTATATCCTTAGAATTCATTTCAGTATGTAAAAGAAATGTGGTTGGCATAATGTTTGCCCAAGCCCCTAAAGATTTAATTTTTCTAGGCAGATTACTATGGTGGTGATGATGGTCGTGGTTGCAATTCTCATCATGCTGGTGATCATGGTCACATTCATGATTATGAGTTTCAGCTATATAATAAGTTATTTGATATACAGACATTTTATTACCTCCTCTAGGTAAGTTTATGGTTATTTAACATGTATTATACATAAAATGAAAGTGATTTGCAATTAATAATTAATTAAAATGATTATCAGTAAGAAATATAAAATATAAATTTTGTAGACCTAAGAAATAAAATAATTTATTATAATGTTTACAACTTAAGTAATGTATGCTATATTATTGGTAAATGATTACAAAGAAAAGGAGCGGTATGAAATGAAAAAATTATTTATAGTTTTAAAGAAATTTAATAAAATCCATACTGCTTATAATAATAGGGTTATTTAAGGCTTTATTTATGTAATTTATAATATTTTTTAATTAAGTAATTATAATACCTTGAGCAGAGAAATGGATAATTTTCTATGCCAAGGTATTTTTTTATTAAATAATTCAAGGTTATGGAGGCGTGTAAGATGAGAATTAAGAGTGGAATTTTTAGTGTTAGATTAAGAGGCTAAAAGGTGGATTTATGAGTTGCCTTAAATGTGGCTATCTAAACATATGATTTAGATAGTAGAATTTACTCCGTATATATCATGGAGATTTCTTTAAAGAAGTAAACTTTAAAGTTAAAATTCTATAATCATGAATCCGTACTATAGTAGTTTAAATAGTATGATTAAAGGAGATTATGGAAATGGAAAGAAAAGGAATAGTAGTAGGAATAAATATAAATAATGAAAATGGATTTGAAGAATCTATGGTTGAACTTAAGAACTTATGTATGGCCTGTGATATTGAAGCTATAGGAGAGCTTGTACAAAATTCAAAACAAATTAATAAGGCACATTATATTGGAAGTGGAAAGCTAGATGAATTAAAATCATTAGTAAATAGTGAAGAAGTAGACATAGTAATTTTTAATAATGAGCTATCGTCATCACAATTAAGAAATATAGAAAAGGCTATTGAATGTGAAGTTATTGATAGAACTGCACTAATACTAAGTATATTTGCTGAAAGAGCAAAAACTAGAGAAGCAAAACTTCAGGTAGAGGTAGCAAGACTTCAGTATTTATTACCAAGACTAATTGGGGCTAATGAAAATTTAGGTCGTCAAAGTGGAGGTGTAGGAACAAAAAACAAAGGTGCTGGAGAGAAAAAGTTAGAGCTTGATCGCAGAAAGATTGAGGCCAAAATAGCTGCCTTAAACAAGGAACTTGAAGAGTTAAAACATCAAAGAGAAACACAGCGTAACTTAAGAAGAAAGTCTAGTGTGCCCCAAATAGCCTTAGTTGGATATACTAATGCAGGGAAATCATCAATTATGAATAGTATGATAGATACATTTAAAGATAGTGAAGAAAAAAAGGTTTTTGAAAAAGATATGCTGTTTGCAACCTTAGAAACGTCTATAAGAAGTATAAAGTTAGATGATAATAAAAAATTTTTATTGTCAGATACAGTAGGGTTTGTAAGTAACTTACCACACAATTTAATAAAGGCTTTCAGATCTACCCTAGAGGAAGTTTGTGAAGCTGACTTATTACTCCATGTTGTAGATATTTCTAATCCAGATTATAAACATCATCTTAAAGTAACAAATGAAACATTAAAAGAGATAGGAGCAGAATCAGTTCCTATGATTTATGTTTATAATAAGATTGACTTAGTAGATGATTATTTAACTGAAAAAAATGGAGTTTATATATCAGCAAAGAAAAATTTAGGTATAGATAAACTTGTAGAAACTATATCTACTAAGGTATTTAATAATTATATAAATTGTAATATGTTTATACCTTATGATAAAGGAAATTTGTTATCTTATTTAAATGATAATGCAAGAGTTATAGATAGAAAATATAGAAATGATGGTGCTGAGTTATCTATTGAGTGTTCCAATATAGATTATGAAAAATATAGGGAATATGTAATAGGCTAAATTAAAAATAATTAAAAAATATTAAAAAGTATTGACAGAAGTTCAATATGCATATAATATTAATAGCATATAAATTCAAGAAATTCTATGAAGAGAAAAAGTAAGTAGTATTTTTGTTCCAAAGAGAGTTGGCATTTTGCTGAAAGCCAATGTTCAATATACAACTGAAAATCATCTCTGAGAAGCAACGCCGAAATATTTTAGTAGGTTTTGCCGGAGTCTTTCACCGTTAAAAGAAAAGCGTATTGTTAGATACGTATCTAAGTGTTGTAATTGAATCTATTAATGTATTGTTTTTAGATTTGTTTACAGAATTAGGGTGGTAACGCGGTTTAACCCGTCCCTTGTTTTTCAAGGGACGGGTTTTTTATTTTACATTAAAATTTGAAAATGTAAATAAGTAAAGGCATAGAAGATCTTTTGGATGTATATCAGTGCTAAAAGAATAGAACTAAGGCACTAATAAACTGAAAAGGGGGAACATTATGGATATTCAAGGTGATATTATTAGCTAGTAGAAAATTCACAGCATAAACGAGGGGGAATAAAAAATGAACAACTTATCAAAAAAAGATTTAGTATTAATAAGCTTAATGCTTTTCTCATTATTCTTTGGAGCCGGAAATTTAATATTTCCACCATTTCTAGGACAATTAGCAGGGGGAGCAACTTGGATTTCTATGGCAGGATTTTTTATAACTGCAGTAGGATTTCCTGTTTTAGGAGTAGTTGCAGTGGCTAAATCAGGGGGACTACATAATTTGGCTAAAAGAGTTAATCCGTTATTTGCAGGGGTATTTACAGTACTTATATATTTATCTATTGGACCTTGTTTAGGTATTCCAAGAGCTGGAAGTTTACCTTTTGAAATGGCTGTAGCACCATATTTGCCAGAAAGTATATCAAAAATCTGGGCACTTTTTATTTTTACTTTAATATTCTTTTCAGTAGCTTATTGGCTTTCATTAACCCCTGCTAAATTAGTGGATCGTATGGGTAAGTTTTTGACACCAATCCTATTAGTACTAATTTCACTAATTTTTATAGCATCAATTTTCAGACCATTAGGTAGTTATGGGGTAGCCACAGAAGAGTATGTAAATTCACCTTTTGTTAAAGGCTTTTTAGATGGATACTTAACTATGGATACCATAGCCGCTTTAAATTTTGGAATAGTTATAGCTTTAGCTATAAAATCTAAAGGAATTAAGGATGAAAAAGCAATTATCTCTACATCTGTAAAGGCTGGTGTAGGCGCAGGCGGATTATTAATAGTAGTTTATTCTATACTGGCACATCTAGGAGCAACTAGTGGAGGAAGATTTGGAACTACTGAAAATGGAGCACAAACTTTAACAAATATCATGACTTATATATTTGGAAAACCAGGTGCTGTACTGTTAGCAGTGATATTTACATTAGCTTGTCTTACAACCTGTGTTGGACTTATAACTTCCTGTAGTCAATACTTTTCCGCATTAAATAGTAAATTATCATATAAAAATTGGGTTAGAATATTATCACTTTCCAGTATGATTCTTGCCAATATGGGATTAACAAAAATTCTTGCTATATCAGTACCAGTATTAAATGCAATTTATCCAATAGCAATAATGCTTATAGTCCTTGCAATGCTAGATAAGTTTTTTAATGGAAGTACAGTGGTATATGGATTAACAATATTGTTTACGGGAATTGTAAGTGTAGCTGATGCATTAGGGCAAGTTGGAATACAATGGAACTTTATTGTGAATTTATTTAGCAAGTTACCGCTCTATTCTAAAGGATTAGGATGGGTGGTGCCAGCGCTAATTGGTATAGTATTGGGAACTGTATACAAGTTAGTTGAAGAAAAAATAAGCTATAGTAAAGTAAGTGAATTATAAAAATACTCTATAACTATAATTTCCAACATAACCTAGAAGAAAGGCATGGGATAAGTATATTAAAATTATAAGGGGAATAATTTTAATAAAACTGTTGACATTCACGTTACGTAAAGCTGTATATTAAATATTAGGAGGAGTTAGAATATGGAATATACAGTGCAAAATTTAGGTAAGTTAGCAGGGATAAGTACAAGAACCCTTAGATACTATGATGAAATAGGAATTCTTAAGCCGGCAAGAATTAATTCATCAGGATATAGAATTTATGGGCAAGCAGAACTTGATAGACTGCAACAAATACTGTTTTATAGAGAATTAGGGGTTAGTTTAATAGATATAAAAAATATAATAAATGAACCTTCCTTTGATGGGATTAATGCACTTATAGAACATCGCCTTAAACTCCTTGAAAAAAGAAAACAAATAGATTTGTTAATAGCTAATGTTGAAAAGACCATAGCTAACAAAAAAGGAGGAATTAAGATGAGTAATAAAGAAAAGTTTGAAGGGTTCAAACAAAAACTAATAGATAAAAATGAGAAGAAATACGGTAAAGAAATAAGAGAAAAATATGGTGATGAGGAAGTAAATAAATCTAATGCAAAAGTAAAAGCTATGTCAGAAAAAGAATATGAGGAAGTAACAAACCTTGCAGAAGAAATTATGAATACTTTATCAGCAGCTTTTAAAACAGGTAATCCAGCTGGAGAACTAGCTCAGAAAACAGCAGAATTACATCGCAAATGGATAGAATATTACTGGAGCAGTTACAGTAAAGAAGCCCATGCAGGACTTGCCCAAATGTATGTGGATGATGAAAGATTTACAGCATATTATGATGCTAAACAACCAGGAATGGCAGCTTTTTTAAGGGATGCTATATTCATATATACAGGAACTGATAAATATTAATATAAACATTAAAATTTAAGGATATGAAAGGGTGTCTCCAAAGTATAAGTTTACTAAAATAAACTTAAGGTAAGGCTTTGGAGACACCCTTATTTATCAATTAAATGAGTTATAAAAACTTCCCTTTTTACAAAGTAGAGAATCTATATCTGCAAAAGGAATTTTGAAGGTAACAAAACCAGCAGCATAAGGTGCAATCTCATAAGGTGCAAAAAATATATATAGATTATCTTCATCTACATAAAAATTCTGGTTACTAGTAATACCTTTAAATCCATCTTCATATACATAAGAATATTGAGGGTCAGTTTCTATCATATTTTCTATGATTTTATTTATTTCATCTATCCAACGAGTAGTACAATCAAATAAATCAGATAAGGAATAAAACTCTCCAGTTTTTAAGTTAATATTTGGTGTGCTTCTAGCTGTCATTCCATGAGCAGCTCCAAAAGGATAATAATAGGTATTTATTTCTGGAATGTATAAGTCTTTTTTAAAGAATAAGGTTTCAAAATTTCCATATAGATTATAATCTAAGACTTCATTACTATCAACTATCTTAAGAGCACATAATTCCCTTAATTTTGAATTTATATTTTCAATTACTGTAGATGGAGTAGACTGATTAATTTGAGGATAATATACTAAATAATCTACATTAGGCTTATATTTTAGTTTTAGTATAGTATATTTATTATTTAATTTAATTCGATTATTGGGTTTATAGATTATATCACCCTTCCTATTCAGGTAATAAGGAATATAGTCTATATCGGCATAAACAATGTCACATTGAAGCTCTAAGGTGCCAGTTCCTTTAACTACAGGTAGGTTTCTAACAATTCTACCACTAAGGTCTATAAAGAAACTATTTTCAAGATTATAAGCAGAGGCTAATCCATTTTTAAATTTTTGAATATCTAAAAATTTAAAATCTGTAAGGGTATTGCCCTTGTTGTCTCCTAACGCGTAGATACTATTAAAAGAAGTATTAACATTATTACCACGATAAATGCCTAGGGCAAATCTATTATCTCCAACATATCTTATGTCGTCATAAATGAAAGGATATAGAATATGATCAGATAAAGTTACAACTCCATAATTACCTTTATAATTAGGTGCGGTGCTTACTACCATGTATCCATCATTTACAGGAGAAGCAGATGTAAATTTAGGCTTTATAAGAACACGACCATATATGTCTACATAACCAATAAGCCCTCCTAGGCTTTCGGAAAAAGTAAATACACCTTCATTATAATTACCTACAAATTTATAAGGAAAGGTTGTAATAACAGTTCCACTTTTATCAATGACTTGATAGGTACCATCACGAGATTTAACTAGTGCATAGTTATTTTTAAAGTCACTACCTTCCAAATAACTTGGTGGTAGTACTTCATTACCATCCATATCTATATAACCATAGAGTTGGTCATCTGAAGAAGTTTTAATACTAACAAGGGCTAGAGAATCACTATAGCTAGAGATAAAGGTATATGGATTTTTAGTAATTATTTTTCCACCTTCATCTATAACACCCATAATGTCTCCTTGTACATATACAGCTCTAGATTCAACAAAGGGTTCTATAGAATTATATATAGGTGGAATTACATATTCCCCATTAATGTTAATAACACCACAATTATTATATTTGCAAACTATAGCTAATCTATTTTCATTGAAGCTTGATGCTGTAGAAAAGCTAGGTGATATAATAAAATTTCCTTTAGAATTAATATATCCATATAGGCTTCCTTTTTGTGTATTTGTTAGAGCTGGATATAAATCTACGCAAGATTCTTTGAAATCACTCATAAATACTCTCCTATTCATTACTTAATATTAGTGTATTTAAGTTTATTTAATATGTTTCAATGAATTTATAAAGTTTAACATTATTAAGAATTAATTATTACATATAGGTATATCATAATAAAGGTTACTAAAAGGTGACCAATTGAAAGGTTAAGTGTATATTGATATATTTAGTGTAAATAACTTTGAAAGGAGTAAGATATGGAATATATTTTATTATTTTTAGAAGGAATTATAACCTTCATATCTCCATGTATTTTACCAATGTTGCCTATATATATTTCTTACTTTGCTGGAGATAATAATTTAGAAGATGGAAAGAAAAATAATACTTTAATAAATGCTTTAGGATTTGTAATTGGTTTTACAATAATATTTACACTGTTAGGAACCTTAGCAGGGACTTTTGGAAGCTTTATTAGAAATTACTATACACTACTTAATATAATAGGTGGAACAATAATAGTTATATTTGGTCTAAACTACATGGGTTTACTTAGAATTTCATTTTTAGAGAGAAGTTTTAAGATGGATATGAAGATTAAGTCTCTAAAATTTATTTCTTCAATTTTATTTGGAGTAGTTTTTGCCATCGGATGGACGCCATGTGTAGGTACATTTTTAGGATCAGCCTGATGATTGCTGCTAATAGTCAGCAAGTTTTAAAGGGCACTTTAATGCTATTTGTTTATAGTATAGGATTAGGAATCCCTTTTATTATATCTGCTATTTTGATAGGGAAGCTAAAGGAAACCTTAGATTTTATAAAAAGAAATTATAAAATAATTAATAGGATTTCTGGACTAATTCTTGTAGTTATTGGAATTGCAATGATGACAGGATATTTAAATAAAATACTTTCAATTTTAAGTTTTTAGGAGGCAGTTATGAAAAATAAGAATATAATTATATGGATTATAGGTTTCATTATATTTTTTATATTGGTTTATCTAGGATATAATGAACTATCATCTCGATATAATGAAAATGAGAAAAATAGCAATAAAGGAATAAGTGATAGTCTTATCACTGGTGAGGAAGGTAAGACAGAGGATACAAAGGCCAAAGCTGTAGATTTTACAGTATATGATGAAGATGGAAAGGAAGTTAAACTATCAGATTATAAGGGCACGCCAGTGGTACTAAACTATTGGGCTAGTTGGTGTGGACCTTGCCAGAGTGAAATGCCGCTATTCAAAGAAGCAAATAATAAATATGGAGACAATGTTAAAATATTAATGATAAATATGACAGATGGACAAAGAGAAACTGCAGAAAGTGCTAAAAAGTTCATGGTAGATAATGAATATGATATGCTCACTTTATATGATAAGGATTTAGATTTTGCTAATAAATACAATGTTGCAAGTATACCAAGAACTGTTTTTATCGATAAGGAAGGATTCATTACTATGGAAAGAATTGGGATAGTCAATGAAGAATTTTTAGAGGCTATGATAGAGAGGATTAAGAAATAGATAAAACTATTAATAATTAGTGAAAAAAGTGTATTAAGAGTAGCTAAAGAAAAATGATACAGGTATAATATAGACTTAGTAGCGTATACTTATTTAATTATATAAAAGTTTTTAGAGGTATATACTAAAGGAGAGAAGTTATGTTTGTAGCAAATAATGAAGAATATCACTGTCCAGTAGAAGCTTTAGCAAATATTTTAGGTAAGAAGTGGGTAGCTAATATAATTTGGTCACTAAGTAAGGATAGTAAAAGATTTGGAGAATTAAATCGTCGAATGAAGGGTTGTAGTAAGAAAATGCTATCTCAGCAGCTAGAAATTCTTATAAACAGCGAGATCATAGATAATGAAAAAGAGATAAACAACAATCAAGTAGAGTCAGTTTATTATCTTACACCTAAGGGGAAGTCCTTACTCCCAACTATTGAGCAAATGGTTTTGTGGGGTGAAAAAAATTTGCCTTGCAAGTAAGATTATAATATAAATGAGGGAAATCAAAAAAATAAAAAGGATATCTTAAAGCTATTAAAGTTAATAAGCTAAGATATCCTTTTATATTAAGCTTACAATTTAATTTAGGTTTTAAAGTGTTAATAAAATAAGTTATAATGATTATTAGTAATGATAATTTAAGCTATTTAAATATGAATCTATTTTAAAATATACCTATTTAAATAGGAAACTATATAAATATATAACTATTTAAATAGTTGTTCTGTTCATGCGGGTTTCAGGGGTTTGTCATTTAAGTAGAGCATTAAAAACATGCTAAAATATGAAGAGCTAATAGCTATATTGTTAGTTCTTTTCATTAGTATGATAAGTTAAAAAGCAAACACATAAGAGGATTAAAAAGGAGCTTAAGATGGAAAACTACATAACTAAAGATAATGAATTTTATAATGATGTGGAGAATGCAGATAATTTAAATAAGTATAAATTAGATATAGATGAAGCAATAAAAACTATAATTTCTAAGGAAGATAGATTAGTTTTTGCCAGTGTAGTAAAGGTAGCTGATATTACTAATATTACTGTTTTTAAGTATCCTGAATTAAGAGGATATATTTTAGAAAAAATAAAGTTTGAAAAGGAAATTCAAGTTATAGATAAAAAAATAGATAGAGCTATAGCTAGATTAAATAAAGGAAATAGAAGAATTACTTTTATTTCATTAATGAATAGTTGTAAATTTAACTCTGATCATATATATAATAATCCATACATAAAGGAGAAAATTAGAGCAGCTGTTATTGAAAACACTAGAGCCTTATGTAAAAAGAAGTAGATATTTTACAAAAAAATATGTATTAGGGTATAATAGTGATTAAGGAAAATTTTATCATTAAATAGTAATATGGAGGTGCAATATGGCAACAATGGAAAAGATAAAGACAAGAGAAGAAGTCGAAGAAAAATATAAATGGAAAGTAGATAAAATGTACGCCACTGATGAAAAGTGGGAAGAAGATTTTAAAAAATTAAAGGAAAAATCTCCAAGTCTTTTAGAATTTAAGGGACACCTTAGTATAGGAGCTAAACTATTAGATTACTTACATCAATATGAAGAGATGGCAAGTTTATATGAGGATTTAGTAGTATATGCTCACTTAAGAAGTGATGAAAATAAATCTAACTCTAAATATCAAGTTATGATGGATAAAATATCTACTTTTGGAGCTGAATTTAGTGGATTAATTTCATTTTTCCTTCCAGAATTGTTAACTATGGAAGTGGAAGATATTAAGAAGCTTATAGAAAATACTTCTGGATTGAAACATTATGAAAGATATATTACAAATATATTTGAAGGTAAACCTCATATTTTAAGTGAAGCAGAAGAGAATATATTAGCAAATGTTAGTGATTGTCTAAGTGCGCCAAGTAATATATTCACTATGCTTACTAATGCTGATATAACCTTTCCAAAAATAAAGGATGAAGATGGTAACGAAGTAGAGCTTACTGCTTCAAACTATTCAGTATTTATCACAAGTAAAGACAGAAAAGTCAGAAAAGAAGCCTTTGAGGTACTATTTAAAACTTATAAAAATTATGAAAACACCGTGTCAACTTCTTATACTGCTTCTGTTAAGAACTTTATTTTTGAAAGTAAAATTAGAAAATATAACTCTTGTCTTGAAGCATCTTTAAAACCTAATAAAATTCCTGTGGAAGTATATAAAAATGTAGTAAACACAGTGAATAAAAGAATAGATTCCCTTCACAGATATGTAGAGTTAAAAAAGAAATTACTTAACTTAGATGAAATTCATATGTATGATTTATATGTGCCAATTATTGATGCACCAAAGTTTAATATAACTTTTGAAGAAGGAGTAGCTCTTTGTGAAAAAGCTCTAGAACCAATGGGGAAAGAGTATATTGATATCTTTAGTAAAGGTGTTAAAGAAGGTTGGATTGATGTTTATGAGAACAAGGGAAAAAGAGGAGGAGCTTACTCTAGTGGTAGCTATACCTCTATGCCATATATCTTATTAAACTATAAAAATCAAGTGAATGATGTGTCTACCTTAATTCATGAAATGGGGCATAGCATACACTCATATTATTCAAGAAATAATCAACCATATACCTATGCTGATTATGAATTATTCTGTGCTGAAGTGGCATCTACTACTAATGAGTGTTTATTGATAGACTATTTAATAAAAAATGAAAAAGATAAAGCTAAAAGACTATATTTAATAAATCAACAACTTGAAGGAATTAGAACTACTGTATTCAGACAGACCATGTTTGCAGAGTTTGAAATGATTGTCCATGAAAAAATGGAGCATGGAGAAGCTTTATCTAGTGATGATTTATGTAAGATTTATCATGACTTAAATGTTAACTACTTTGGAGATACTATGGTAGTGGATAGTGAAATTGACATTGAATGGGCAAGAATTCCTCATTTCTATAGAGATTTTTATGTATATCAATATGTAACAGGTTTTGCAGCAGCTAACTCTTTCTATGAAAAAATTCTTAATGAAGGCGAAGAGGCAGTTGAAAAATATAAAGGCTTCTTAAAAGCTGGATGTAGTGACTATCCAATTGAAATACTAAAAAAAAGCTGGGGTAGATATGACTACACCAAAGCCTTTAGAAGATACTATTAATAGATTTGATGAACTTTTGGCTATGCTTGAAAAAGAATTATAAGAAAAATTATACTTGGAATATTGGAAAGTGAATTAAAATATATTAAGATTTTTTAGGTGATAATAGTAAATAAAGATGATTTTAAAGTACATAATTACTTTAAAATCATCTTTATTTTTTATTGCAATATAAAAATTGCTATTATGTGTTTAGAAAATTATCAACTATATTAAAGTTCACTAATGCATTTTTTCATATTAAATGATAAGTGATTATAATATATGCTGTTTACTAATATTCTTTGATTATTTATGAAATTTTTTTCTTTACTGCAGTCTTTTCCAAAGTTAATTAGTTCCATTCTATCTTGTATAAAGGCAGGTAATAAAAATAGATTCATTATGCCATGTTCGCTTTCGCTATCCTTTATATCTTTAATCATTTGATTAACAAGTTCATTATAGCTTTTTATTAACTTTTCACTACCATCCTTAATTTTATAAGGGAGTATGTACTTATTAACTAATAATGCTATTCCAGTTCCTATTATAACAAACATTATTCTTATCAAAGTAATTTTAACAAGAGCACCAGATAATGCAATTGTAGCTATTGATGATACTGTAATGCATATAACTAAGTATTTGTAATTTGTTGCAAAAGGATTTAAATATCCAGTTAAAAGAATTATTAAAAATCTAGCATTAGGATTTTTTATTAAAGTAAATAAAATAATTATTAATAAAGCTCCTATTAATGTTCCTTCTATTCTTTGCCTTGATTTTATCTTACAGTTCTCTGAGTATGGTTGAATTAAGGCAAATATAGTATAAGTAAGCCATCTTCCTTCTGGTAGCTTAAAATATTCAGTTATAAAAGCTGTTAAAGCACCAGCAATACCTAATTTTACTCCATAGGATACTCTTAAGTCCCTTATACTAAAATTTCTTTTTTGAATATGTAAATTTTGAAAGTGATTTGGTATTCTCTCATTATAGTCTATAGAAATTTTATTTTTTTTATTTAAATTTTCCATTTCGCACATTAGGCTGCTTAGTGTTTCTATTATGTTTTTAAATTCTTGTACATATAGCATATTTGAGTCAATATTTAAGTAATTTACACATAAATTATTAGAATTATAGTTTTTATCTTTTATATTTTTCAAGGAAGTGTATAAATCTCCTAAAAAATATATATAGTTTTCGTTTTTATTTTCAAGTTTTAATTTATCTAATAAAATATTAAATCGTTCTATTGTACATATTATATTAGTTATAATTTTTCCATCATTAGTTAAATAAAAGTTCTTTACTCTTTTATCATACACCATCTTTTTTAAAGTTTTTATAGATTCTTCTATACTTAAGTTGATAGTGTTTAAATCTAAGTTTTCTTTTAATAGATTAAGTTTTAATAATACATTTTCTAAAATGTTGTCTACTTTTTTCATACCTACTTTGGACATTTTATCTTTATTAGCTAACAATTGAATGGCCATGGTAAACAATGCTCCAAAAGCTAATGCTAATATTCTCTTTAAAAAGTTATTACCATGCACTGGAGTATATAGCATAAATAAGTATTGAAGTCCAAAAGGTACAACAATAGATTTTCTTAAATTATAACTGAATAGATATACTAGGGTAAATAGTACTAGAAAATTTACAATTAAACCTATCCATATATTACCAGATGATAAAAATGCGGATATTCCTAAAATTAAATTTATAACTAATAATTTACTTAAACTAGCCCATAGGCATGTTGTTAAATCTCTTTCTAATAAACATAAGGCTACTGTTATTATTCCAACTCCAAGAAGTTTATTGGCATCACCAAAAATACCAATAAAAACATTAATGAATAAGATAATAGCAATAAATAATATGGTTTTTGTTAATACATTCTTTTTATTCATTCTACTTCTCTCCTTTTTTGATATACAAGAAGCAATATTATCATAAATAAAATATAAATTGCAATAATAAATTTAATTATTTTTATTTAGATCCTTATTTTATCTAATTAGCATATACGTGGGTGTGAAATATTTACAAAGATAATAACAATCTATTCATTAGATAGATATATAATTTATGGATATATATGAAAAAAACTATTGACTCTATACTAAGGATAGACTTTATTATGTATAAGGTAGTATAAAAAACAAAGGAGAATAAAGTATGGAAAAAGAGAATAGATTGAAAGAGTTTTTTAAATATGCAGTGCCTTCTGCCCTTGCCATGTTCATATCATCTTTATATACAGTAGTAGATGGAATATTTGTTGGTCAAGGTGTTGGTGATTTAGCATTGGCAGCAGTAAATATTGTACTTCCCTTTACCGTGATGTTATTTGGACTTGCTTCAATGTTTGCCATAGGTGGAGGAACGTTAGTATCGAAAAACATAGGTGCAAATAATATAGATAGAGCAGTAATTATTTTTAGACAAGTATTTAAGTTTCTTTTAATAACTAGCGGCATTATAAGTATTATATGTATTATATTCACAGAACAAATAGTAACTATTTTAGGAGCAACAACTAGTTTGAAAGGATTAGCAGTGGAATATTTAAGATTTTATGCAATCTTTTGTATCCCTAACTTGATAGGAATAGTACTAAGTAGTTTTGTAAGAAATGATGGAAGGCCAAAGCTTGCCATGATATCAACAATTGCAGGAGCAGTAACTAATATTATCTTAGATTATATATTTATATTTAAATTTGGATTAGGCATAAAGGGAGCTGCAATAGCTACAGGCCTTGGTCAAATTATTACAGTATCTGTGTTATTGCCACATTTTATTATGAAGAAAGGTTATTTAACCTTTGGTAATGTAAAAATAAATAAAAGGGATTTAAAAGAATTTTGTTTAATAGGATTTCCGTCTTTTTTTGCTCAAGGAAGTTATTCAATAATGGTATTAATACATAATATTGTTTTAGTTATGTTTATTGGAGAAAAAGGAATTTCAGCCTATAGTATAATTAACTATATAACAACAAATATATATATGGTTCTTTATGGCTTGACTTTAGGAGTACAACCTCTTATTAGCTATAATTTTGGTAAAAAAGATGGAGAACAAATGCTAGGATTTTTCAAGATAACATGTATATCTTCAACAATAATTAGTGGTTTCTCTGTTATAATATGTTTTATATTTGGTCCAGCACTTATAGGTATATTTACAGCAGATCCTGTAATTGCAAATCTTGCATATATAGCGCTTAGAATAGCAAGTGTAAGTTATTTTGCCGTTGGAATAAATTTAAATACATTAGTTTATTTCCAAGCCTTAGAGATGCCAAAATACTCAAATTTAAGTTGTCTTTTAAGGTCTGTTATTTACTTGCCAATTTCACTAATGATACTTTATAAAGTCTTTGGAGCGAATGGAATTTGGGCAGGTACAATATTATCGGAAAGCCTTACATTTATAACTATAAGTATAGTGGCTAATATAAGAGTATCTACTAAAGAAGTATTAAGTGCATAAAATTTAGAATAGTAGAGGGCTGCCCAAAATTTAAGGATTTTGGGCAGCCTATTTTTGAAATTTAGGATATAATAATAATGGGGTGAGAGTATATGGATACAAGATTTTCAATTGGTGAAGTATCTAAATTACATAATATTTCTATACAAACATTAAGGCATTATGACAAAATTGGATTGTTAAAGCCGGCCTATGTAAATGAAAAGAGTAAGTATAGATACTACTCAGTAAAACACTTTATAATTTTAGATTTGATAAAACAATGTAAAGCTATGGGGTTATCTCTAGATGAAATAAAAATACTAGTGAATAATTACACTTCCATTAACTCCATTTTAGATATAATAACAAAGCAAAAAGAAATAGTAGAAGAAAAGATAAAAGAGTTAGATAGCATAAAAAATAATATATGTTTTTTAGAGGATAGAATTCAAACAGTATTAAAAGAGGGAATAAATGAGCCTTTCATAAAATATTGTACTGAAAGAAAATTTATAAAATATAGTAATACCCATAGATATACAGAAGAATTTGAAATAAATCTATCTAAAACCTTAGGATATATTGAAAAAAAGTATGGAAGCACTAATAAAGAGTTAGTTTTTCCAACATCTTATGAAGACTTTAAAAATCAAGAAAAGTTAACTTATAATAATTTAATGATAAGTATAAATGAAAGCATGGATATAGATGAAAAGAAAGTAATTACACTAAAATCAGGAAATTATATTACAATAAATTTTGATGATGATTATAAAGATACAAGTAAATATTACAGAAAGTTAGTTGAGTATATTGAAAAAAATAATATAATAGTTAGTGGAAGTTTTTACGAGATATACATAATGACAAGATGCGGAATAGATAAAGAAGAAAAAGCTTTAGGACAAATTCAAATTTTAATAGATGAGAATAAGTAATTTTAAATGACAATATAGGAGAGATAGCATGAAGAACATTTATTTAATTAGACATTGTAAGGCATATGGACAGCCAGCTGAGGCAGAGTTAACAGAGGTTGGTATAGATCAAGCGCTAGAATTAAAGGACTATTTACTAAAGTATAGTATTAATTATATTGTATCTAGTCCCTATGTAAGGGCTATAAAGACAATAACACCCTTTGCAAAGCATTTAGGGTTAGAAGTAAATATTGATGAAAGAGTAAGAGAAAAGTTATTGATACCTTATGTGGTAGATGATTACACACCTTATTTATTAGCAGCATATGAAGATATGGATATAACCTTTCATGGAGGAGAATCTTCAAATGAAGCTACTAAAAGGGCTATTGAAGCTTTAACTGATATTTTAAAGCTAGAAGAGGAAAGTGTAGCAATAGTAACCCATGGAGAGTTATTTTCTTTAATAATGAGGTACTTTGATAAGGTTTCAGGTTTTGATTTTTGGAAGAACTTAAGTAATCCAGATGTATATTTATTGAGATTTGAAACTAATGATATAAAAAGTATAGTAGATATTAAGAGAGTATGGAAGGCTTAGAATAAGATAAAAATTTTCTTTGAAGAAACATAATAGATTTTGTTAAAAGAAACCAAATTACATATAATTATAGATGAGGTGGTTAACTTATGAAAGAAAAGATTTTTATTATTGAAGATGAAGAAAAGATTAGAAGAGAACTAGGTACTTTTTTAAATAGATATGGATATGACATTGTAACCTCTGATAATTTTGAGAACATAGTAGAGGAGGCTTTAGAGGCAGAACCTAATTTAATATTATTAGATATTAATTTACCATATTATGATGGATACTATATCTGTAGAGAAATAAGAAAAACCTCTAGTGTGCCTATTATTGTTGTAACTAGTAGAGATAGTGATATGGACGAATTAATGAGTATGAATCTAGGGGCTGATGATTTTATTACTAAACCATATAACACTGAAATATTATTAGCTAGGATTGCATCAATTATTAGAAGAACTTATAGAAGTAATGATATGGAGATTTTTCCTTGTAGAGAACTTAAATATAATATTTCTACCAGTGAAATAGAGTTTGATGATAAAAAACAAGAATTAACTAAAAATGAAAGTAAAATTCTATATACATTAATTAAAAACAAAGAAAAAATAGTATCTAGAGATGAACTTATGAAATGTCTATGGCAATCTGATGAGTTTGTAGATGATAATACCTTAACTGTAAACATAAATAGGCTAAGAAAAAAACTAGATGAAATAGGAGCTGTTGGATATTTACAAACTAAAAGAGGACAGGGGTATATTTTAGGTTAAAACATTAAAATAATTTAAACCTAAAGGAAGGAAATTTTAATGAATATTAAAGAATATATAAAAGAAAAAATAGTTTTTTTGATTATAAATTCAATAATTTTTCTATTTACAGGAATATTGTTAAAAGCATTAAAGGTAGATATATATGCCATTTTTTTTGTGGAGGTTCTGAATTTTATAGGCTCATCACTGTTTTATATATTTGATTATTTTACAAAAAGAAAATTTTATAATAATCTTTTACAAGGCTTAAATAATCTAGATAAGAAATATCTTATTTCTGAAGTTATAGAGGAGCCTAACTTCTTAGAGGGAAGAATTTTATACGAAGTAATTCAAGAGACAGATAAGGCTATGAATGATGAAATATCTACATTAACCATTAAAAATAGTGAATATAAAGATTATATAGAGTTGTGGGTTCATGAAATTAAAACACCTATTGCATCTAGTAGATTAACCATAGAGAATAACCCATCTCCCATTACAAAGAGTATAGAGGAAGATTTAGACAAGGTAGAAAATTATATAGAGCAAGCTCTTTTTTATACTAGAAGTAATAATATAGAGAAGGACTATATGATTAGAGAAATAAGTCTTAAAAACTGTATTAATGCAACAATAAAAAGGAATGCTAGAGTTCTTATTGAGAAAGGAATTAAAATTGAAATTGATAATGTAGATAAAACCGTTTATGCGGATAGTAAATGGGTAGAATTTATATTAAATCAGATTTTATCAAATTCTATTAAATATATGAAATTCCCTAAAAGTGTTAGAAAAAACTCAATAGATAAAGAGAATAAAAAACAAGACACTATTAAAATATATTGCATAGAAAAGGCAGAGGACATTATTCTAAACATAGAAGATAATGGTATAGGTATTGGCGAAAGTTCCATTGGTAAAGTATTTGAAAAAGGATATACTGGAGAAAATGGAAGAATCTTTGGAAAATCCACAGGAATAGGCTTATACCTTTGTAAAAATCTCTGTGAAAAATTAGGGCTTGGTATAAAGATAAGGTCTAAAGCTTATAAAGGTACTACAGTATCTATCTTGTTTCCTATAAATAAAATGTTCATATTAAAAGATTAACCTAACAAAAACGTAAGATTTCTGTTAGGTTTTTCTATGGATGGATATTTTCTATACATGTAATATATAGGTATAGAGAACAGGAGGAAAGAAAATGAATAAAGAAGTATTAAAAGTAAGTAATATAGAAAAGTACTATGGAAGTAATGGTAATATAACTAAGGCCATAAATAATATTAGTTTCTCTGTGGAAGAAGGAGAATTCATAGGAATAATGGGGGCTTCCGGTAGTGGAAAAACAACTTTGTTAAACTGTATATCTACCATAGATAAGGTAACTAGTGGTCATATTCATATTGAAGGAAAGGATGTAACTTCAATAAATTCTAAGGGATTAGCTAGATTTAGACGAGAAAATTTAGGTTTTATATTTCAAGATTTTAATCTTTTAGATACCTTAACTGCCTATGAGAATATTGCATTAGCACTAACTATTGGAAAGGTAAATCACAAAGAGATTAATAGAAGAGTTGAAGAGGTTGCTAAGAGTTTAAATATAGAGGAAGTCTTAAATAAATATCCCTATGAAATGTCAGGTGGTCAAAAACAAAGAGTAGCATCAGCTAGAGCTATAATTACAAATCCATCTTTAGTTCTTGCAGATGAGCCTACAGGTGCTTTAGATTCAAAATCAGCAAAGATGTTACTAGAAAGCTTGGAGGAGCTTAATACTAATTTAGGAGCTACTATTATGATGGTAACTCATGACGCCTTTACAGCTAGCTATGCTAGTAGAATTCTATTTATAAAGGATGGTAAGATATTTAATGAGTTAATTAGAGGAAAGGATTCAAGGAAGGAATTCTTTAATAAGATAATTGAAGTGGTAACTCTACTTGGAGGTGACCAAAGAGATGTATTTTAAATTAGCTGCTAGGAATTTAAAAAGAAGTTTTAAGGATTATACTATATATTTCTTAACTCTAGTATTTGGAGTATGTATTTTTTACACCTTTAACTCCATTGAAGCTCAAAGTATTTTAATGGAAGTTAGTGAAATGCATAAAAATATGTTTCACCTAATAAGTGAAATTATGGGAGTAGCATCAATATTTATTTCATTTATATTAGGATTTTTGATAGTCTATGCCAATAATTACTTAATTAAAAGAAGAAAAAAGGAATTTGGAGTTTATATGACCTTAGGTATGGAAAACTCTAGATTATCCTCCTTATTATTTATAGAGACTATGATGATAGGAGTAATTTCTTTAGCATTAGGTCTTATATTAGGAATATTTTTATCACAAGGACTATCTGTAGTTACAGCAAAACTTTTTAAAGTGGATTTAACAGGGTTTAGATTTATATTTTCTATGGATGCCTTTATAAAAACTATTCTTTGCTTCGGCGTTATATACCTTATAATTCTTATTTTTAACTCCATTATTGTAAGAAAAGTAAAACTAATAAATCTATTAACTTCTGCTAAGTTTAATGAAAAGATGAAAATAAAAAACATATGGACCTCTGTAGTTGTATTTATAATTAGTGTAATAACTATAGGAAGTGGATATTACATAGTGCTTAAAAATGGAATATCTAGTTTTGATAAAAATATATTAATAGCCATTGCACTTGGAGCTGTAGGAACTTTTCTATTTTTCTTTTCCCTTGCAGGATTCTTACTTAAGGTAGTTCAAAGTAGTAAGAAGTTTTATTTAAGAAATTTAAATATGTTTGTGTTAAGACAAATAAATAGTAAAATTAACACTACATTTATATCTATGACCTTTATATGTTTGATGCTATTTGTAGCTATATGTACTCTTTCAGGAGGACTTGGAATTAGTACCGCTATGAATACTGAAATTGAGGATTTAACTCAATTCGATATGAGCTTTTGGGACAATGAAGGAGAAGATATAGACACTGTATTAAAAAAATATAATGTAGATATATCAAAATATGAAGATAACTATGTAAGCTATAAGGAATATGATAGTGGAGTTAGCTATAGAGATTTTTTAAGTGAAAAAGGCTTAGAAGATGGAAATAACTATTATCCTGTATTTAAGAATTTACCAATTAGTGTTATGAAGGTATCGGATTTTAATAAAATAATGAAAATGTTAAATAGAGAAGAAGTAAAACTTAAGGTTGGAGAATATGCGGTCTTTGGTGATATAAGCGATATGATTAAAAATTTACAAGAAACTGTAGATAGTGGAAAAGAAATTACTATAGGTGATAATAAACTAAAACCATATCATGGTAATGTTTTAGAGGCGGTAACTTATTCTTCTATGATGAAGCAAAATATTTGTGTATTTTTAGTAGAGGATTCTATAGTAGAGGGACTAACTCCCACTAGGGGATATTTGAATTTAAACTATAGTGGAGATGGTAGTGAGATAAGAGAAGCTTTAGATGTTAATATTAGAGAATATAATGGCAATGATGATTTAAATACTAGATATATTACTAAGGAAGAAATTAAGGAGCAGTCTACAGGATTAGGAGCTTTAGCATCATACCTTGCCATATACATGGGAATCATATTCCTAATTACTTCAGCAGCGGTATTAGCCCTTCAACAGTTATCAGAATCTGCAGATAACACAGAAAGATACAATCTTCTAAGAAAGGTTGGAGTAGATGAATCGATGATAAATCACTCTGTATTAACCCAAGTAGCAATTTACTTTATGATGCCCTTATCTTTAGCTATAGTTCACTCTATAGTAGGATTAAAATTGGCTTCAGATATAGTAGCTATATTTGGAGGTGCAAGCATGGTGGATCATATAGTAGTTGCATCGGTGGTATTAGTAATAGTTTATGGTGGATACTTCTTAGCCACCTATTCTGGAAGTAAAAAAATGATTAAAGGAAACTAGTAAAAAGTTTAAAATTTATAATATATAGTATAGTAAACTACTTCAAATTAAATAGAATTTGAAGTAGTTTCTTTTTAATGTGTAGATATTTACAATAGAATATGTTACCATATAAGCTATAAAATTCAATTATATGTAATAGAAAATCTTTTTTAAAAGAAATAATTTGAGTAGCTTGTTGAGTAGAAAGAACAGGGAATATTATCTTTATTCTATTAGGGAGGGGAAAATTGTGAATGAATCATATTGGAATGGGAGATTGGATTTTTTAAAAGCTATACGTACAGGATGGTGTAATAATGATTATATAGAATTCCTTGTAGAGAAGGTTTGGAAAATTAGTAAACCTGTAAATATAATTGATTTTGGTTGTGGCTTTGGATATGTTGGATTACTATTATTGCCCATATTACCTAAAGGAAGTACATATACAGGTATTGATATTAGTGATACTCTCTTAGATGATGCAAAAGACATTTTTGCAAATTCAGGCTATATAACAAAATTTATAAAGGCAGACTTGAATGAGTATATACCAACTGAAGATTATGATATAGCTATATCGCAAGCAGTATTAAGACATATTCCAAATACAAAGAATATTCTTGATAAAATGATACAATCAGTTGTAAGTGGTGGTTTAGTTGTTTGTATGGAAGCAGACCTAGAAATAGAAAAGACAGGTCAATATTTTAGTGGACTAGATTACACTGAACTTGGAATTATACATTTACATCGAAAAATGTATAAGAAGGAATTAGAAAATGGAGGTAGAGATTATAGAGTTGGTGTTAAAATTCCTGAAATTATGCAAGAGTTAGGGTTACATAATGTTGATGTGCGAATGAATGATAGGGTTAAATTTATTAATCCTCATGGTAATAAAGAAGAACATGCTAAACAATTTGATGCAATTACTGCTGCTTGGAATTGGAATAAACAGCTATCAGAGAATGAGAAGGTAGGTTATATAAACGCTCTTATAGATAGAGGTTTAAGTGAGCAGGAAGCTAAAATATTCGTAGATGGTGAGTCAAAAATAAGTGAATATGTTATGAGTAATAAAGATAGTGCATATATTATTCAAACGCCATGTATACTTATATCTTATGGTACGAAGTAGGAGGTATTTTATGAAGATAAAAAAATAATAAAATCCTATAAGTTTAGTACAATTATATTATCTATAGTGTGCATATTTTTAATTTATTCCTTAATCAACATGAAGCATAGAGAAAATGTGCATATTTTTAAAAATTTTAATTATGGATTGGATAGTATCCATTATATTCTGGAAGATTATAATAAAAAAATCTATAATGAAGATAATGTTAATAGCAAGATTGATACTGTAAAAAGAACAATATTGAAGATAAATTTGTGTAGTGAGAGTTTAGATTATGGAATTATTAATAAAAAATTTAATAGACCAATAGAGGGATTTGTTTCTAAATTAATTGCAATTGATTATGATAAGTTAAAAGAAAACCCTGATTATTTAAATCAGGTATTAGAATTTTTAAATGAAGCTTATCTTGTATCTTCTAAAATTCATAAAATACCCCTAGAAGATTTTTATGAAGATAAGATGCTGGATATTTTTAGACTAGAATTAAGTGATGAAATAACAAATTACCTAAATAAAATGAATTCTCTAAAAATGTAAAAGTAGCTAGGGTTGTATTCATACAAGCCTAGCTATTTTTACATTGAGAAATTAAAGAATTTTAGCTACTAATACTATTATATAAGAAGCTGGTATAAGCAGTGGAAGAGCAGCGAAGGTTCCAATAGTTTTACTTCCTATCATGGCAATAACACAGCTACGAAAATCTTCTTCAGGACAATTACCATCTATTACATCATCGGTCATAATGGATAGTTGTGGATCTATAAAAATAGACATTAGGATTGTAGCAAATCCATTTATTACTGAGGATAAGGTTATACAAGTTGCCCTTAAATCAGGAACTATGGTACCAGCATAAATTGGTGCTAAGGCTCCTACAGTTAATATTGCAACTGCAATTATATTATAAATTATTATTTTTAAAGGTAACTTTTTAAAATTGATCTTAGTCACACTTTCTTTCACTGGAATTGAAATGCAGTCCCTCATATAATGGACACCTGCCTTTGAAAAACTGTGAATAATCAGCTTAGGTATAGATTTATCAATAGAAAATCGGATGACACCTTTATAAAATAATCTTTGAAAAGTAGGAATTAGAAAGGCACCTACCAGGGTAGCTATACCAGAAACTATTATAATTAACTTAAAAAGGTTTAATACATCACTTCCACCTGTACTATTCTCAACAAACTTTGTTAATAGAGGAGCTTGAAAAGTTAAGGCTGTTCTTGATACTAAAGATAATATATTAAATACAGCAAAGGTTATTGCGATTTTACCTGTTCTAACACCTACAAGTCTTACAGAGTAAGCTAATGTTCCTATTATGGCAATTATAAAATTCAAAACTAAAACAATTATAATTTGAGTACTCAAAGTTATTCCTCCGTTCCACTTTCAAATATATCTATATTTTTACAACAATTAGAAATGTATTAATAGTATATAACATATTCATAAATAAAACTAGGTTATTCAATTATTATAAGAAACACTAGGGATAGGAAAATTCATATAAATATTTTCTAATATAACTTCACATATTATTGACAAGCTCCAAGATGGTGCTATACTAGGTGTATATACAGATGTATAGTTACATGACGGAGGTGTGTAAAATTTGGGTTTAAAAGAAGACATATTAAAGTTAAAAAAAGAGAAGAATGCTTTAGTTTTAGCTCATCTTTATGAAAAAGCAGAAATACAGGAAGTTGCAGACATAGTAGGAGACTCATATTTTTTAAGCAAGAAAGCTATGGAAAGTTCTAAAGATATAATAGTATTTTGTGGAGTAAAATTTATGGCTGAGAGTGCCAAAATATTATCACCTAATAAAAGAATATTAATTCCAGTAAATGATACTACATGTCCAATGGCAGATATGGCTACAGTAGATAAATTAAAAGCTATGAAATTAAGAAATCCTAAAGCAAAGGTAGTAACATATATAAATTCAAATGGAGATATTAAAGCGTTATCTGATGTTTGTGTTACATCATCCTCTGCTAAGGCAATTTTAAATAACATAGAGGAAGAAGAAATAATATTCCTTCCAGATAGAAATCTAGGTAGTTATTTGCAAGAAAATATACAGAACAAGAAGTTTATACTTTATGATGGGTTTTGTCCAGTTCATGAGAGAGTTGAAGAGGAAGAGGTTTTAACTTTAAAGAATAGATATCCAAATTTTAAGGTGCTAGTTCATCCAGAGTGCTCTAAAAAAGTAAGAGATTTGGGAGATTTTATAGGAAGTACTTCTGAAATTATAGATTATAGTGTTCAAGATGGAACTAATGGATTTATAGTAGTAACAGAGGAAGGCGTTCTTTATCAGATGAAAGAAAAAAGTCCCAATAAAACCTTTATCCCTATTGACAACGGAATGATTTGTCCCAATATGAAAAAAATATCAATGAAAGATTTATATAATTGCTTAATTAATGAGGAGTTTGAAGTGCATATTGAAGAGGAGCTAAGATTGAAAGCTCATAAATCTTTAGAAAATATGCATCTTCTATCTAATAAGTAAAATGAATAAAAAATATGATGTATTAATTATAGGTACAGGTATTGCAGGACTTTACACTGCTTGTAATTTGAAGGATAATCTTAGAGTTTTAATAATAACTAAAAATAAGTTAAGAGATTGCAATAGTTATTTAGCTCAAGGTGGCATTTCAACCCTAAGGGATATTGGAGACAAGGAAGCTTTTATAGAGGATACTTTAAAAGCTGGCAATTATAAAAATAAATTGGAGGCTGTTACCCAGATAGTTGAAAATTCTACTGATAATATTAATAGATTATTGAGTTTGGGAGTAGATTTTGATAAGGATATTGATGAATTAAACTATACTAGAGAAGGTGGTCATAGTAAGTTTAGAATAGTGCATTCTAAAGATGAAACAGGTAAGGAAGTAATTGAAAAACTAATAAATTATGTTTCTAGTAAAGAAAATATAACTATATTGGAAGACACTACATTACTAGATATAATTCAATATAAAAATAGATGTATAGGTGGAATTATAGAACGCTCAAGTGAGATTATAACTATTAATGCTAAGGCTACAGTATTAGCTACTGGTGGCATTGGGGGGATTTTTAATTCTACAACAAATATAGAAACTATCACAGGTGATGGACTTAGTATTGCATTAAAGCATAATATTCTTATGAAGGATATATCCTATCTTCAACTTCATCCCACTGCATTATATGAAGAAGAAGTAAGGGGGCGAAAGTTATTACTATCAGAATCTCTTAGAGGAGAAGGGGGAGTAATAAGAAATGCATTGGGAGAGAAATTTGTAAACCCTTTACTACCTAGAGATATAGTTTCAAGAGAGATTTTAAAGGAAATATGTAAGACTCCACAAACACCCTATGTTTTTTTAGATATGACTAATAAATCTAAGGAGTTTTTAATAAATAGATTCCCATACATTTATGAGCAATGTTTAAAACGTGGTTATAGGATGGAGAAGGATTTATTACCAATTGCTCCAGCTCATCATTATTGTATGGGAGGAATTCAAGTTGATTTGAATTCAAAAACGTCTATGAAAGATTTATATGCTATAGGAGAAGTTAGTTGTACTGGGGTACATGGTAACAATAGACTAGCTAGTAATTCTTTATTAGAGGGCTTAGTTTTCAGTAGAAAGGCAGCACAGCATATTAATTTACTTGTAGATGAAGGTGATGATAAACTACGTGGAGAATTAGTTGAAAGAATTAATCTTAAGGCTATAAGTGATGTTAAAAATGCAAATGAAGAATATAAGTATAAGTTTATTAGTTATTTGAAGGGAAAGGTAAATGGTGAATATGTTAAACTTTTTAATTGTTGATGATATTATTAAGAGGGCTTTAAAAGAAGATAGTCCCTATGGGGATGTAACTGTATCAGCTATAGTTTCTCCTCTAGAAAGAGCTGAGGTTGATTTAATAGCTAAAGAGGATGGAATAATTTGTGGATTGGATATTTTTAAAAGGGTATTTGAAATCTTAGGAGAAGTTGAAGTGAATCTGTTTGTTAAAGATGGAGACTTAGTTAAGAATACTATGGTTATCGGTAAAGTAACAGGAAACGCCGGCAATATATTAGTAGGAGAAAGAATAGCCCTCAATTTACTTCAAAGAATGAGTGGTATTGCTACTTTAACTAACAAATATGTAAAGAAGCTAGAGGGACTTAATACAAAAATACTAGATACTAGAAAAACTACACCTAATTTAAGAGCTCTTGAAAAGTATGCAGTTAAAATTGGAGGAGGAGTAAATCATAGATTTTCCTTATCCGATGGAATACTAATTAAAGATAATCACATTGGATATGCAGGTGGTATAAAGGAAGCTATTGAGCTTGCTAAAAAGAATTCTTCTTTTGTAAGAAAAATAGAAGTTGAAACTGAAACTAAAGATCAGGTTTTAGAGGCTCTAGAAGCAGGAGCGGATATAATTATGCTTGATAATATGAGTCCAGACTTAGCAAGGGATATGGTTAAACTAATTAATGGAAGAGCATTAACAGAGTGCTCAGGAAATATCACCTTAGATACTGTTACAGACTACGGCAAAACAGGAGTAGATTATATTTCCTCTGGAGAATTAACGCATTCTGTAAAAGCCTTCGATATTTCATTAAAAAACTTTAGAAAAATATAAATATAAAATGATATAATTGTTTAAATATGATTGCTATACTAAATATATAGTAATCATATTTTTTTATTTGGTCTATTTAATAAATATTAGTATAACAAAGGAATGGATAACATATGAGGATAAATAAATTATTTAGTAATCTTGGAATTTGCTCAAGAAAAGATACTAATAGGCTTATAGAAGAAGGAAGAGTAAAAGTAAATGGAGAACTGTCTATTCCTGGGCAGTGGGTAGAACTAGAGGATGAAATTTTAATTGATGATAAGCCTATCGTAGCTAAAAAGAAAATTTACATAGCTTTTAATAAGCCCATGAGAGTTACATGCACTGCAGCTAGTGATGTGGAAAATAACATCATTGATTTTATAAACTATGAAGAATATATATTTCCAGTAGGAAGATTAGATAAAGAATCTCATGGATTAATTCTCATGACTAATGATGGTGAACTAGCGAATAAAATATTAAATTCAGATAATTACCACGAAAAGGAATATGAAGTAAAAGTAGATAAACCTATAGATGATAATTTTCTTAGGAATATGTCTGCAGGAGTATATATACTAGGAGAAAGAACTAGACCTTGTAGCATCATAAAAGTAGATGAATGTACATTTAAAATTATATTAACTCAAGGACTAAATAGACAAATTAGGAGAATGAGTAAGACATTAGGATATAATGTGGTAGATTTAAAAAGAATAAGAATTTGTTCTATAAATATAGAAGGAATAGAAGAAGGTATGTGGAGGTATCTTACTGAAGATGAAGTTATGGGCTTAATGACATCAAAGAAGTAATCTATTTCCTAATGTATATGCTATAACTTGGAAAATTTTGTTGCAATATTAATAAAAAATTTATATAATATTAATAGAAAATGTAAAAAATAAAATAATATTAAACATTATGGGGGTAAAAAGGATGTTTTGTAAAAATTGTGGAAAAGAAATAGACAATAATGCAGAAATTTGTCCACTGTGTGGAGTAAGAGTAAAGGAAGTTAAATCGGGAGCGGTAGATAAACCATCTCATTTAGCAGGTGTTGCATCATGTTGTTTTCCGGTAGTAGGAATAATTTTATATTTCTTATGGAAAGATGAAAAGCCTAAGTCAGCTAAAACACTTTGTTATTGGATGATAGGTGGATTAGTGGCTTATATAGTATTCTATATTATATGCATTGTTATAGGATTTGCATCAGAAGCAATGTATTACTATTAAAATCAAATGAAATCTATAGATAAGTTGCTATACTATATGTTTTTCTGTCATAGAATACCTGAAAGATCTTTTTTTTATAAGGGAAAGCAGTTTCCAATATGTGCAAGATGTACTGGAATACTTATAGGATATTTATTTGGAATTATATATATTATATTTTCTGAAAAACCGCATCTTTTAATTGAGATTTTACTTATCATGCCATTAGCTATTGACGGCATAGGACAATTTTATACTTATTGGACAAGTAATAATATAAGAAGGTTAATAACTGGAATTTTTGCAGGTATTGCTACCATAGGATTTTTAAGAACTGCTATAGTTCTAGGGCTTAATACTGGAAGATACATATTTAAATTAATTACTATGTAAAAAGACATTCTAAATTTTAGGATGTCTTTTTTAATATTATAACAATATTATATAGAATACCTAAATTAAATTAGCTAATAATAAGTAAATAAATATTTATTATAAGGATGTTAGTGTCATGTATAATAAACTAGTAAAGAAATTCAATATAAATACATATTCCATGATAAAGCATGGATCTGTAGCTGTAATAACTCTATTTGGAGTAGGTATATTATTTGGAGTAAAGAATATAATGATTGCTTTTCCAATAGCTCTTACTTCAACAGTTATGGGAAGACAAAATTTTCAGGTTAAGACCTTTAATAAAGCAATTAAAATAATCCTTATTGATTTAATCATTGTTTTAACAGCATATTTTTCATCCATGAATATATTTTGGGGGATACCTATAAACTTTTTTGCAATTTTTCTTATAATGTATACTATCGTATCACCCTATGATTTAACTTTTTACAAACCCTTTATAATGTTATATGTATTTACTCAATATGCACAGGTATCATTAGGAGAACTTCCCTTTAGAGTTTTATCTGTAATCTTTGGAGTTTTAATAGTAGTAGGAGCAAGCTATATAAATAGAGTAAATGAAAGATCTGTTTTAGGAAAAAGTATGCAAGAGGCCTTTATTTTAATAAATAATCAATTTAAAAATATCTTAAAGGAAGAGTATGATCATACCATAGAAGATAAATGTTCTAAAATAATGAGAGATATTGCTTATAAAGTATATGTAACAAGGCATAGAAGATATTTGACCACTAATTTAGGAAAGGTTCAATTTCAAATATTTATTAATGTAGAATACTTTAATTTATATATGATTCAACTGTATGGAGGTATTAAAAGTCTAAGTATTTCCAAGGAATATGTAGAAAAGCTAAAAGAAATAGTAGAAGCTATAATAGAGTTATGCAAAGAGAATATAGAGTTTCAAACTATAAAAGAATCTACTGATAACTTTATAAGACAATGGAGTAAAGGTGAGGAATACCATTTAGAGATATCCCTAATACTAGAAAACCTTCTTGGTAGTATTAAGGAATTGAACTCCATAGAAAAAACAGGTTCTAATAAGGTATATAAAGAGTGGGCTAGAGCTGACATAGATAAAACTAGAGTAACCTTTAAAGAATATTTCAGACCTAACACTATAAGGTTTAAATTTGCTAGTAGAATGGCAATAACTCTTACTATAGCATTACTAATAGGAGGGTTTTTGGGATTTTATAAAATAATATGGGCAGCAATAACAGTAATGTCTATTATGCAACCTTATTATGAAGATACCATTAAAAAGGCTAAAGACAGAGTTATAGGGAATATATTAGGAATTCTATTTACAGGTGTACTTATTAATGTGGCAGATTCTCAAATAATTACATTGGGAATTTTAGTTATATCTCTTTATTTAATCTACGCATTTAAGGAATACTATAAAATATCACTATTTGCAGCTATGGCATCTATATGTATAGCCTCATTAACAGAAAATATAAATATATTGATTTTATATAGAATAGTATACGTGATTATAGGGGTAGTTGTAGTGGTTATAGTGAATAGAGTTGTTTTCCCATATAGACTAAAGGATGGAGTAGAACAACTTATAGATAAAATTGCTAGGTTGAATAAAAAGCTTATAGAAGATAGTATGGAATTTTTACAAAGTAATAAGCAGATTCATGAAATAAGGGATTTGATTATCCATTCTACGCTTTTATGTCAAAAACTATATATGAGAAATCTTCAATACAATGATGATGAGATTAATAAATTTATAGCTATTAATAATAAATATGTGATACAGGTAGGATATAAGGTATTAATAGTATATGGGAAAAATGAAAATGCTAAAAAGGAAAATATAGAATCTATATTGAATCTATATGAAGACTTTAATAATAATATACGGCATATGTAATGGTAATATAAAATATAGATTAAAGAAAAATATAAAGGAGTTAACAAGATGAAAAGGATTGTATTAGCAGGAGGATGCTTTTGGGGAGTAGAAGAATTTTTTTCTAGAATTCACGGTGTAACAAATACAGAAGTAGGATATGCCAATGGTAGAACAACAAATCCTACCTACGAAGATGTGTGCTACGGGAATACATATTTTGCAGAAGTATGTGTGATAGATTATGATGAAAATATAATTTCCTTAGAGGAAATACTGAATAAATTTTGGGGAATAATAGACCCAACCGCACTGAATAGACAGGGAAATGATATAGGAAGTCAATATAGAACTGGAGTTTATTATGTTGATAAATTAGATGAAGAAATAATTCGAAAAAATATAGAAAAAATACAGAAAAATTATATAAAGAAAATAGTTACAGAAGTAAAAACTTTAGAAAATTATTATAGAGCAGAAGAATATCATCAAAAGTATTTAAAGAAAAATCCTAATGGATATTGCCATATAAAATTAGATTAATAATAGGTTCAATACAGTATTTCTACACTGTATTGAACCTTTATGTTACTATTAAGTATATAAATTTAAAATCATAGCGTGTTATGAAGGAGAGTTAATCATGGGATGGATTGAAGATATAAAAAATTATATTCCACATAATGAGGAAGAGGCACAGGATAAAAATGTAGCTTTATTAAGTATAAGTAAATTTAATAATTTGTTAACTAGAGAAAATTCATTAATTCATGTAACCAGTTCAGGATATATTGTTAATAAAAATAGAACTAAAGTTTTAATGGTTCACCATAATATTTATAAAACTTGGTGTTGGACAGGTGGACATGCTGATGGGGATGAAGATTTACTTCATGTAGCAATAAAGGAAGCAAAGGAAGAAACAGGAGTAGAAGATATAAGGGCTATTACTCCAGAGCTATTATCTCTAGATATAATAGAGGTTATTGGACATTTTAAAAGAGGTAAATACGTCTCAGCCCATCTTCATTTATCTCTTGCATATCTGCTAGAAGCTGATGAAGAGGAAAAAGTTAAAATTAAAGAAGATGAAAATAGTGGTGTTAAATGGCTTCCTATTGATGAAATTCACAAACATAGTAATGAGCCTAATATGATAAAATTATATGAAAAATTTAATGATAAAATAAAAAGTAGAGGATGGTAATGAAAAATGGATAATTAGTTATAAGTGCATTTATGATAGTAATCCTTTTGTATATAATAAAACTAAGAGATTAAATAGGTGAAGAGCATTGATTAATATATACATTATAAGCACTAAATTAGCAGTGATATTTGAAATGAAAAGCCCTTTTAAGGTTGCGCCTTTAAGCCTATAGTTCCAGTAAAGGATAACTAATAATACTATAGATATTTTTAAAAAGAAACATAGAGGAAAATTAGTCACAATGACTTTTGCAATAGCATTAGCCTCGTAAAATATACCACTGTACTTACCCACAAAGAGCCAAGTAAAAAGCAAATCATTAATATTTAAAAAAAGAATAAAGAGTACTTTTTTTCTGATAGGCTTTGAAGTTGTAACTTCTGATTTAGTTGTAAATTTAATAAAATTCATAAAATAACACCTCACAAAGGAATATATCCACATTATGTTAAAAAATTCATGTGAATAATAACTTGTATAGTAAAGTAAATAGTTTTATGGGATCATGTAAAGGTGTATCAACATAGCTTGTATATTTTATCACTGTAATTTTCAACAGAATCTTTTAAATATAGTGTTGACATAGCCACTTTATAAAATATATAATAGTAAAAACATACAATGGTAAAAATAAATATAATTTAATTTGATGATAAGGAAGAGTAGTTTAATTTAGCTTTGATAAAGAGAGTTGGGGATGGTGGAATCCTAGCATGAAGGAATTAGATGAATGGACCTTTGAGAAATAAGGGGAAATTATTGGTGAGAGTACCTGATATCGTAGACTACACGTTACAGTAGATAGAGTATGTAAGTACTTGAAATTAAGAGGCATATTGATAAATTTGTATTAGTGTATTTATCAATGGCAATTTAGGTGGCACCACGGAAGTATCTCCGTCCTATTTTTATAGGACGGAGTTTTTTTATTTTTTTTATTGTTGTATGGAAGTATTTGAAATGTTTTAGGTGGTGGTATGTATGAAGTGAAAGTGCGAAGAATTAAAAGCAAAACTTAATATATTTAATAAAAATTATAGAAATAATTTTGGCGAGAAGGAGATTTTATCATGAAAGGATATTTTGGTAAGTATGGTGGAGCATTTGTTTCAAATGAGGTGAAAAAAGCTTTAAATGAGTTAGAAGAAGCTTTTGAAAAAGCTATTGAAGATAAGGAGTTTATGAGGGAGTATAATTACTATTTAAAGGATTATAGCGGCAGAGAAACACCCTTATATTTTGCTGAGAACCTAACAAAATTTTGTGGAGGCCCTAAGGTATATTTGAAAAGAGAAGATTTAAATCATACAGGAGCACATAAAATAAATAATGTTTTAGGACAAATTCTATTGGCTAAAAGAATGGGAAAAAATAAAGTAATTGCAGAAACGGGAGCTGGTCAGCATGGAGTAGCTACAGCAACTTTAGCTGCAAAATTTGGAATGGAATGTGAAATTGTAATGGGAGAGGAAGATATAAAAAGACAAGAGCTCAATGTATTTAGAATGAAAATATTAGGAGCAAAAATTACTCCAGCAACTAGTGGTACTAAAACATTAAATGATGCAGTGAATGAAGCTTTAGAAAAATGGGTAAAAAATATTTCAGATACTTTTTATGTCCTTGGTTCCGCGGTGGGACCTCATCCTTATCCAAAAATTGTTAAAGAATTTCAGAAAATAATTGGTGAAGAGGCTAGAAAACAAATATTAGAAAAGGAAAACAAACTTCCTAATCATGTAGTTGCATGTGTTGGGGGAGGAAGTAATGCCATTGGAATTTTTACAGCTTTCCTAGAAGATAAAGATGTTAATCTTATTGGAGTAGAGGCAGCAGGCTTTGGAGTAGAAACAGAAATGCATGCAGCTACAATAACAAAAGGAAAAGAGGCTATCATTCACGGTATGAATACCCTTGTATTAAAGGATGATAGTGGAGATATTAAGGAAGCTTATTCTATTTCCCCTGGACTTGACTATCCAGGAGTTGGACCTGAACATGCATTTTTAAGTGAGATTGGTAGAGCAAACTATAAATATATTACAGATGATGAAGCTATAAAAGCTTTTATGCTTTTATCAAAGTTAGAGGGAATAATACCTGCAATTGAAAGTGCTCATGCCATTGCCTATACTATTAAATTAGCAAAAACCCTACAGAAAAATGAAGTCATAGTAGTAAATCTTTCAGGTCGAGGGGATAAGGATGTGTCTGCTATAAATAAACTTCTTAATTAGTGTGATTTTAACTGTTATAAGTTTAATCATCTAATTTAAATTGAAAATCCTTTATTTAAAGTATGAAAACTTTACCTAGTTTCCTATATAAATATTTATATAGAAACTAGGTAAATATAAAACTATTTAAATAGTTGTTTTATTCATGCGGGTTTAAGGAGTCTTTGATTTTCAAAAACATTAATAAATTATGCTAAGCCACCTCTCATTGAGCTATATTTTTTTGTGTAATAACCCTTATTATCTACAATTTTCTTTATGGCATATAAGAATTTATCAATTTCATCTATTGTATTGTAAATACCAAAACTAATTCTAACCATACCAGGCTGAATATCCTTAGATGCAAGAGTCATTTCTTCTATCATAGATTTAGGAATTTTTAAAAGCCTTTGTAGATATGGATGAGCACAGAAACATCCACTTCTCACAGCAATGCCAAATTCATAGGATAGTATTTTAGCCACTATAGTATGGTGTATTCCTTCTATATTAAATGGAATAATACTAACTTTATTTTGAAAATCGGAATAATTACTATATATTTTTACTGAATGTATAGATTGAAGATGTTTTGTAGTATATACAGTTAAATATTTTTCATATTCATCTATATTAGACATTCCAATTTTTGAAAGCTCATTTATAGCAGCACCTAAAGTTATTGAACCAATAAGGTTTGGGGAACCAGCTTCTTCCTTATCAGGGGAAGCAGTCCATATTACTTTATCGTGAGATACGAATTTAATGGTTCCTCCGCCGGTATGGTCAGGTTCATACTCATTAAAAAAATCTTTAGGTCCAATTAATACACCGCAACCAAAGGGTGCATACATCTTATGCGCTGAAAAAGCAACAAAGTCAATAGGTCCTAAAGGGAGTTGAAGGCCTATAGAAAATTTACTATGAGGAATCAGTTGAGCTCCGTCCACTAAAATTTTAGCTCCATAACTATGAGCTAAATTTGCTATGGTATATATAGGATTTTTAATGCCAGTAACATTTGAAGCTCCGGTTATTGCAACTAAAGAAATTCTTCCACTATATTGTTCTAGTTTAGATTTTAAATCATCCATATCTAAATAACCTTCATCATCTACTTCTATATATTTCACTTCAAAATTTTTTCTCCATGGTAGATCATTAGAATGATGCTCCATAGAAGTGGATAGAATAATTGACTCCTTATCTTGATTAGCTAATATACCAGCTAGCTTATTTATAGCTTCAGTACAGTTTTTTACATATATAACATCCATCATATCACTATAATCATTAATGAAAAATTTCACAATTTCCCTTGAAGTTTCATACATATAGGTGGATAACTGAGATTTATATCCATCTCCTCGATGTATTGAGGAGTAATAAGGAGAAAAATTTACTACTTCATCAATTACAGATTTTAATGGAGGCGTTGTAGCTGCATTATCGAAATTGATACCTATGCAATATGATTTATCTATCAATGGGACTTTAATATCTACTCCATAAACTAAGTCTCGATATGGATTATCCCTAAAGTTACTCATTTTTTACCTCCTTAATTAAATAGTTGTTATTATATAATATTAAAGATATATTTTATTGGTGCAGATATTAAAAGAATAGTTGACATAAATACTCTGATTTGATATTATTAAACCATAGTAAAGTACTCAACATTAAGGAATGATTTTTATGAAGTTATCAACTAAGGGAAGATACGGGGTTAAAGCTATGGTTGACCTAGCTATTAACTACGGAAAAAGCCCTATATCTATTAAGAGTATTTCAAGTAGACAAAATATTTCGGAATATTATCTTGAACAGTTATTTTCTGTGTTAAGAAAAGCAGAGCTAATAAAGAGTATAAGAGGAGCCAATGGAGGATACATTCTAGCCAAGGATCCAAAGGAAATTACAGTATACCAAGTATTAGAGGTGCTAGAAGGACCTATCGAAATTTCAACCTGCTTAGATAGTGATGGCTGCAATAATATTGATTGTTGCGCAACTAGAATAGTATGGAAAAAAATTAAGGATAGCATTGATTCTGTAACAATGGCAATAACTTTACAGGATATTGTAGACGATTATTCTAACATATTGAAAATTAAAGGAGTGAACCTAAATGAATAAAACAGTTTATATGGATTATGCGGCAACAACATACACAAAACCAGAAGTATTAGAGGATATGATACCTTACTTTACGGAGTTTTATGGTAACCCATCATCTATATATTCGATTTCAAGGGAAACTAAAAAAGCTATAGATAAAGCAAGAAATAGAATAGCAAAAGCTATTAATGCAGATCCAGCAGAAATATATTTCACTGGTGGTGGATCAGAAGCAGATAACTGGGCAATTAAGGGAATAGCCCTTGCTAACAAAAATAAAGGAAATCATATTATAACTACTAAAATAGAGCATCATGCTGTACTTCACACTTGTGAATATCTTGAAAAACAAGGATTTGAAGTAACTTATTTGGATGTGGATGAAGAAGGGTCTATTAGATTAGAAGAACTAAAAAATGCTATAAAGCCAAGTACTATATTAGTGACTATAATGACTGCCAACAATGAGATTGGAACTGTACAACCTATTAAAGAAATAGGCGCTATATGTAAAGAAAGAAAAGTTTTCTTCCATACAGATGCAGTTCAAGCTATAGGTCATATAGATATGGATGTTAAAAATATGGATATAGATGCACTATCTCTATCAGGACATAAAATTTATGGTCCTAAAGGTGTTGGAGTTTTATACCTAAGAAAAGGCATAAAAATTCACAACTTGGTTCATGGTGGAGCTCAAGAAAGAAATAGAAGAGCTGGAACAGAGAACGTAGCTGGAATAGTTGGATTAGGAAAGGCTATAGAGCTAGCTATGGAAAATTTAACTGAAGAAAAAGAAAGATTAACTTATTTAAGAGATAAGCTTATAAAGGGATTACTAGAGATCCCATATTCTAAACTTAATGGTTCTGTAGGAGATAAAAGACTGCCAGGGAACGTAAATATTAGTTTTGAATTTATAGAAGGAGAGTCAGTTCTTTTAATGCTTGATGCTAAAGGAATATGTGCATCAAGTGGAAGTGCTTGTACATCTGGATCTTTAGATCCATCTCACGTATTGCTATCTATAGGACTTCCTCATGAAGTTGCCCATGGTTCATTAAGACTTACGATGGGTGCTAAAACAACTGAAGAAGAAGTAGATTATGTAATAGAAACTGTACCTGCAATAGTACAAAGGCTTAGAGATATGTCACCATTATATGACAGTTTCTTAAATGGAAAAATTAAAAGTTTTTTTAACAAGGAGGACAAATAATTATGATATATAGTGAAAAAGTAATGGATCATTTTACAAACCCAAGAAACGTTGGAGAAATAGAAAATGCTAGCGGAATTGGAGAAGTTGGAAATGCTAAATGTGGAGATATAATGAGGGTTTATTTAAAAGTTGAAGATGAGAAAATCGTAGATTGTAAATTTAAGACTTTTGGATGTGGATCTGCCATAGCATCTTCTAGTATGGCTACAGAGCTAATAAAAGGAAAAACTTTAGATGAAGCATGGACACTTACCAATGTAGCTGTAGCAGAAGCTTTAGATGGACTTCCACCAGTTAAAATGCATTGCTCAGTTCTTGCAGAAGAAGCTATTCATAAAGCTATAAATGATTACAGAGAGAAACAAGGATTACAGCCTTGGGATTACGAAGAACATGATGATATACATGATCAAGTTCATGGAGAATAGGTGTGATACTTAGATGAAGAAAAAAGTTGTAATAGGGATGAGTGGAGGCGTTGACAGTTCTGTAGCAGCATATCTTTTAAAAGAACAAGGATATGATGTCACTGGAATAATGATGAAGTTATCTCCAGATAATCCTGAATATGCAGAAAATGAAGGTGGTTGTTGTTCTCTTTCAGCAGTTAATGATGCAAGACGAGTAGCAGATGTTTTAGATATACCCTTCTATGTTATGAATTTTAAAGCTCCTTTTAAAGAGCATGTAGTAGACAATTTTATAGAGGAATATTTTAGTGGGAGAACCCCAAATCCTTGTATAGAATGTAATAGAAAAATTAAGTTTGAAGAATTTTTGAGAAAAGTTCAAGGGCTAGGCGCTGATTATATTGCTACTGGGCATTATGCTACTATAGATTTCAAAGATGGAAGATATAGATTAAAGCGTTCGGAAGATGATAGAAAAGACCAGACCTACGCGCTATATACTCTAACACAAGATCAATTGGCACATACTTTGATGCCTTGTGGAGCTTATTCTAAAACAGAAATCAGGGCTATCGCTGAAAAAATAGGTTTGGAAGTATTTAGAAAGAAAGATTCTCAAGAAATTTGCTTTATACCTGATAACAATCATGGTAATTATCTTTCTAGATTTAGTGGAAGAGAAGTTGTACCAGGAAATTTTGTAGATAGTACTGGAAAAATTTTAGGTAAGCATAAGGGCATAGTATATTATACTATAGGTCAGAGAAAAGGTCTTGGAATTGCTCTTGGAAAACCTGTATTTGTAACTAACATAATCCCAGAAAGAAATGAAGTAGTTTTAGGCGAAGAATCAGAAATCTTTAATACTACGCTTATTGCTAAAAACATAAATTTAATTCCTATGGATAAAATAGAAGGAGAGATTATGGTTGAGGCTAAGGTAAGATATTCAGCTAAACCGGCTCTTGCAAAACTAACTCAATTAGATGAAAATCATATTAAGTTAGACTTTGAAACCCCTCAACGGGCTATAACTAAGGGTCAGTCTGTCGTTTGTTATCAAGGGGACCTTGTTGTTGGTGGAGGAATTATTGAAAGAGTTATAAAATAGTAAATTAAATATAATTTTAAAGTACAATAAAAAGATTGAATGATATTTTAGGGTTGTCTTAAAGAGAATCAGCTAGATTTATTGATATAAGTTTAGCAATCTTTAAGACAATCCTTGAAGTCATTCTAGGAGGGGTTTTTATGGATTACAGTGATAAAGTTCTAGAACATTTTTATTCACCAAGAAATGTAGGTACTTTACCTGATGCTGATGGCATAGGTGAATGTGGAGATGTAAGGTGTGGAGATGTAATGAAGATATATTTAATTATAGAAGATAATGTGATTAAAAAGGCTAAATTTATGACCTTTGGTTGTGGATCTGCTATTGCATCATCCAGTATTGCCACAGAACTTATTATTGGAAAGACTCTAGAAGAAGCCTGGAATCTTACTAATGAATCTGTTATAGAAGCTTTAGATGGATTACCATCTTCTAAAATTCATTGCTCCGTACTTGCAGAACAAACTATACACAAGGCTATTAATAACTATAGAGAATCTCATGGACTTGAAAAGTGGAAGGATAAGTATAACAATGAATAGATGATGTTTTTGGTTATATAACTTAGTCCACATTAATATTAGTATAAACTCTCTTTAAATAGGCAAGGATAGAAATATCATTTCCTATGAAGGGAGTTTATTTTATGGCTAAAAGTAGAGATTACATCTATATGGATGTAATGAATATCCAAGGAAAAAAGATAGGATATATAAAGGATTTATTAGTTGATTTTAATAAGGGGGAAGTGATAGGATTTAAAATTAGTCCATATAGATTATTGGGTAAGGAGTTTAACGTACTAAAAGAGAATATAGTATATTATAAGTCTCAGCTAGTAATTAACAATATAGTTAAGGATAAATACTTAGAATTCTCAAGTATTCTGAATATGCATGTCATAGATAAATGTTCTAATATATTAGGTTTAGTAAGTGAGGTTATATTCGGTGATGATGACTTTAAAATAAAAGGACTTGCAGTAAAAGATTATAATATATTCAGCATGTTTAAAAGTAGAAGTATTTTATTAAAACCATACTTGATACTAGGAGATGATTATATATTATATACAGCTGAAAACACTAATATAGCTTTGGAATGTATGCCTAATGTAGGAAAGAAAAAAGCTACTAATAAGGATGTATATTATGAAAAAGATTGATTGGAATTGGAGTAACTTAGGTAGGTTAGCAATAGCTCTATTAATTATAGGTATAATAATATTTTTATTGTGGAAGTTTCCTATTTTTACTGAGGTTTTAGGAGTAGTGATAATATCCTTTATAATTTCATATAGTATTAGACCTTTTCATAAGTTCTTTATGGAAAGGGGACTTAATAGAAAGTTAAGTGCTTTAATAGTAATTCTATCTATTATATTATTTGTAGTTATAATATTTTCTATTTTAGTTCCATGGATATATAATGAAAGCTCTAATTTTGCTGAAGTAATAGGTGAGATGAAAAGTTATTATGAAAGAATTACTGGAGATATTAAATATGTTACTGATAGTCCTTTCGTTAAGGAAGTATTATATAATTCCTATGAAAGATTCAAAGACGCTCTTATGGTAATTGTATCGAATTTTTTATCAAAAATTGTATCTATAGCTGAAAATTTGTTATTGTTATTTATAATACCAACTTTAGTGTATTTCTTTTTAAGTGACGGAGATAGTATTTCAAAGGGAATCATGAAGTATATGCCTTTTAGCAATAAATATGCCATTAGAAGAGCTTTAAATCACATGGATAAGGTAATGGAAAGATATATAATAACTCAGTTTGAATTGTGTGGAATAATTGGTATATTGACCTTTATAGCACTAAAGGTAAGTGGTATAAAATATGCTTTAATATTATCTTTAGTAAATGCAGTGTTTAATATAATACCATATTTTGGGCCGGTTATAGGAGCTATTCCAATAATTTTAATAGCACTTTTAACATCTACTAAGAAAGCTGTTATTGTTATATTTTGGTTGTTTGTAATTCAACAGCTAGAAGGAGATATTATATGCCCTAAAATTTTAGGTGAAACTGTAGATTCTCATCCAGTAACCATATTATTACTACTTATAATAGGTGGTAGTATAGGTGGAATTTTAGGGATGATTATTGTAATTCCAGTATGGGTAATGATTAAAATAGTTGTAGGAGAAATAGATTATTATTTATTTTAGTTTAGAATTATTGACAATTGCTGAAATGCTAAATATAATTTATCATATAAGTAGAGAACCAGAATCTATGATTTGGTGTGAATCACTTACTCAGTGAACGCAGTGAGTCGAGTTTCAATTAAGTAGAGAACCCAAATCTATGATTTGGTGTGAATCACTTACTCAGCGAACGTAGTGAGTCGAGTTTCAATTAAATATGAAGTTATGATAAGAATTAGTAGATATGGGAAGCTTTCAGAGAGAAAGTGGTAGGTGAAAACTTTCAGTGAAACATATTGAAGCTGTCTTGGAGCTATAATTAATTAAGAGATACTAGTTAATCTAGTATAATTAGGGTGGTAACGCGGAAAACTTTCGTCCCTTTTCAGGGATGGAAGTTTTTTTTTATTTTATTTTAGAAAAATTGAATAAAAGTCATTGTTATTAGAAAGAATTAGGAGGAATGTAATATGAATAATATGGGTTTAAATGAAATAAGAGAAAGCTTTTTAAAGTTCTTTGAAAGTAAAGAACATTTAAGACTTAATAGCTTTTCTTTAGTGCCTAAGAATGATAAGAGTCTTTTACTAATAAATGCGGGGATGGCTCCATTGAAGCCATATTTTACTGGTATTCAGACGCCACCAAGTAAAAGAGTAACAACTTGTCAAAAGTGTATAAGAACTGGTGATATTGAGAATGTAGGAATAACCTCAAGACATGGTACTTTTTTTGAGATGTTAGGAAATTTTTCTTTTGGAGATTATTTCAAAGAAGAAATTATAGTATGGGCTTGGGAGTATATAACAGAGGTTTTAAAAATATCTAAGGATAAACTATATGTAACTATATATCTTGAAGATGATGAGGCTTTTGATATTTGGACTAAGAAAACTGATATAGAGCCAAGTAGGATCTTTAGATTAGGTAAAGAAGATAACTTCTGGGAACATGGTGCTGGTCCATGTGGTCCATGTACAGAAATTCACTATGATAGAAAATCAGATCTTCCGCAAATAGAAACTACTGAAGAATTTATTAAAGCTGGTGATGAAGATAGAGTAATTGAATTTTGGAATTTAGTTTTCACACAGTTTGATGGAGATGGTAAGGGTGGATATGAGAGATTAGCAAATCCTAATATAGATACAGGAATGGGACTTGAGAGAATATCTACTATAATGCAAGGTGTAGATAATATATTTGAAGTAGATACAATTAAGGATGTTTTAAGTGCAGTTTGTAAAAAAGCTGGAAAAACTTATGGCGAAAATAAAGATTTAGATGTGTCTATAAGAATAATAACTGACCATGTAAGAAGTATTACCTTTATGATTGGAGATGGAATATTACCATCTAACGAAGGTAGAGGATATGTATTAAGAAGACTTCTTAGAAGAGCTGCAAGACATGGAAGAATTTTAGGAATCACAGGTACATTCCTAAATGAACTTTGTAACGTAGTTATTGATAGTTCAAAGGGAGCTTATGAAGAATTAGAAGAGAAAAAAGACTATATTAAGAAAGTCATTAGCTTAGAAGAAGAAAGATTTGCGGAAACCATAGATCAAGGTATGGATATATTAAAATCCTATATCGATGAAATGAATGCTGAAAAGATAAATGTATTAAGTGGAGAAAAAGCATTTAAACTTTATGATACTTTTGGATTTCCAGTTGAACTTACCGAAGAAATTTTAGTTGAAAAGGGAATGAAAATTGATTTTGATGCTTTCAATAAAGAAATGGAAAATCAAAGGAATACAGCAAGAGCTGCAAGAGGTACATCAAACTACATGGGAAATGATGAAGGTGCTTTAAACAATATTCCAATGGAAATAACTACTGAGTTTTTAGGCTATGGCACTATAAGTAGTAAAGGTAAAGTTTTATCTATGATAAAAGATAATGAGTTTGTAAGCAAAGTAGGAGAAGGGGAAAAATTTGTAGTTGTTACTGAAAAAACTCCATTTTATGCAGAAATGGGGGGGCAAGTAGGAGACATTGGAACTATATACACTGATAAATTCCAAGGAAAAGTTTTTGATTGTAAAAAAAGTACCAGAGGTCATATACTTCACTTTGTAGAAGCTATTAAAGGAGAACTTAAGATAGATGAAATTGTTGAACTGTTAGTAGATTCCACTGTGAGAAGTAATATATGCAAAAATCATACTGCTACTCATATGCTTCATGAAGCTTTAAAAGAAGTCTTAGGAGACCATGTAAATCAAGCTGGATCTTATGTAGATGGGGATAGATTAAGATTTGACTTTACCCATTTCTCAGCTATGACTTCAGAACAACTTAAAGAAGTAGAAGAAAGTTTAAATAGTGAAATTCTTAAGGCTTATGATGTAAACACGGAGATTATGACTATAGATGAAGCTAAAGAAAAGGGAGCTGTGGCTTTATTCGATGATAAATATAAAGAGGATGTTAGAGTTGTATCTGTAGGTGAATATAGCAAGGAACTATGCGGTGGAATTCATGTTAAGAATTCTGGCGAAATAGGGCTGTTTAAGATTCTAAGTGAGAGTGGAGTAGCAGCAGGAATCAGGAGAATTGAAGCTGTTACAGGTATTAAATCTGAAAGCTATGTAAATGAAAAAGAGGAATTATTAAAAGAAATATCTGCAACTTTAAAGTGTGGAGAAAAAGATTTATTAAATAAGTTAAATGGATTACTTACTACTTTAAAAGAAAAAGAAAAAGAAATACAAGGATTAAAGGAAAAATTAGCTAGTGGTATTGAAGATGAAATAATTAATAAAGCTGAAAATATTAAAGGAATCAATGTAATTGCAGCTGCACTAGATGATATTGAAGGAGATGCACTTAGAAATCTATGTGATAAACTTAGAAATAAGGTTTCAGATGCAGTTGTAGTTCTTGGGAGTAGAGTTGCTGGAAAGGTTCAATTTGTTGTAATGGCTAGTAAGGAAGCAGTTGCAAAGGGTGCTCATGCTGGAAAGATTATTAAAGAGGTAGCTATCATCACTGGTGGTGGTGGTGGTGGAAGACCTGACATGGCACAAGCAGGTGGAAAGAAACCAGAAAAACTAGATGAAGCAATTTCAAAGGTAAGTCAAATAGTAGAAACTTTAGTAAAATAGTATACTTTTTGCATCCAATGATGGTATAATAGAAAATAAAGTAAGGTTGAGAAGGTGATATAATGGATAAACAACATACAGTTCAGTTTGATGTAATGAAAGATAAGAAAGATATGACAAAAGTTATACTAACTGATGTATATGATGCTCTAATTGAGAAGGGCTATAATCCAGTTAACCAGTTAGTAGGCTATCTTATATCTGGCGACCCAACTTATATAACCAACTATAATGGCGCAAGAGCATTAGTAAGTAAACTAGAGAGAGACGAGATATTAGAAGAAGTTTTAAAATCTTATCTAGATATAAAATAAAAATGCCTTTTAAGGCATTTTTATTTTAAAATTACACATAATATGTAATAGGTAAAAGTGTAATATGGTCCGTTAAAGATGTATATAGTGTTGGAATAATAAATTGATTTTATCCATTAGTGTTAATTATAATAGCATATAATTATTAATTTGTAATGATCAGAATAAGGAGCACCTATATAAGGATAAAGAAGAGGTTTATCCGATGACTACCCGCTCTTTACTCCCATCTTCTTCAAAGTGGGAGTAAAGAGCGGCTACGACCCTGGATAACGATTTCCCCTAAAGGACAACGAATTCTAAGTATCGAAAATACTGATACTAAGAATTCTGTTAGTAACCTTCAGAGGGAGTAAATAACTCTGTTTATCATAATGGAGCTCCTATATTTGTAATATACAGTGAGGAGAAGAGCATGAGAGTACTTGGATTAGATGTGGGTGATAGAACTATTGGAGTAGCTATAAGTGACCCACTAGGCTTCACAGCTCAAGGAATTACTACCATAAGACGTAAAAAGGAAGAGGCAGATATAGAAGAAATTATAAAAATATGCAACGAATATAATGTTGATACTATAATTTCAGGACTACCTAAGAATATGAATGGTACTATAGGTGAGCAAGCAGAAAAGGTACAAAGATTTTGTGAAGCTTTAAGGGAGCACGTAAACATAGAAATTAAATTTTGGGATGAAAGACTTACTACTAGGGCAGCACATATGGCTATGTTAGAAGCTGATATGTCAAGAAAAAAAAGAAAAGGCTTGGTTGATAAGATAGCTGCTACTTATATTTTACAAGGGTACCTAGATAGTCTTAGTAAATAATATTATCATGAATAAGATAATATATAGTATAAACTTAAATAGGCACTTATAGCTTACAGAATAGAATTATAATATAGATAATTTCTATATAGAAAAATACTACAAATATGTAGAAGGAGGGAATTTTTATGGAAAATTTTTTAGAAAATATAACATTAACTGACGAAGAAGGTAATGACGTTGAGTTTGAAGTTATAACCAAGTTAGAAATAGAAGATACAGAGTATTTTATAGTAGCCCCTATTGATGATGAAAATGAGGATGCTATTGCATTGAAGGTTCTTAAGGATGAAGATGGAGAAGAATACTTTGCAACCGTAGAGGATGAAGAAGAGTTTAACATGGTTAATGATGCTTTTGAAACTCTATATGATGAAGGCGTTATAGAATAAATATACTTCACCTAGTGGTGAAAGGAGTAGTGTTAATTTATGTCTAATGAGAAAATTGAAAATTTAAAACTTATTCTAAAAGAAAAGGGCTATAAATTGACACCTCAAAGAAGGTCTATACTTGATGAAATTATTAAAAATGAAGGTAGCCACTTAACCACAGAAGAAATATATGATTTAGTAAAGGTTAATTGTCCGGAAATTGGACTTGCAACTGTGTATAGAACTGTTCAGTTATTAGAAGAAATGGGAGTGCTATATAAACTTGATTTAGATGATGGATGCAGTAGATACGAACTTTGTGATGAAGATGAAAGTCATCAACATCATCATTTGATTTGTCAAAATTGTGGTAAAGTCATTGAGGTTGAAGGAGATCTTTTAGAGGAGTTAGAGCAGGGAATAGAAAAAAAGTATAACTTTAAAATAAAAAATCATAGTTTAAAGTTTTATGGAATTTGTGATAATTGTTCTTTACAATAATAACTTTATTATTAGTAGAGATGTTATATAAATCTATACTATATGATATTAAAATTTCTGTTAGAAATTAAATACATATATGTACAGATTAGATTAAGATGCTCAAAAACCTTATCTTTTATATTAATAAAGTTAGGCAGAGCATAAAGTAAATTTTGTAGAAAAGGAGGGTAGGTTTTGAAAAAAGAAAAAGAGAAGATTAAAATAATTCCTTTAGGGGGATTAAATGAGATAGGTAAAAATCTAACTGCTATAGAATATAAGAATGATATAGTTGTTATCGATTGCGGATTGAAATTTCCAGATGATGAGATGTTGGGAATTGACGTAGTTATACCAGATGTTACTTATCTAGTTAAGAATGTTGATAGAGTAACTGGAATATTTTTAACCCATGCTCATGAAGATCATATTGGTGCTTTACCATATGTATTAAAGCAAATTAATGTTCCTGTTTATGGGACTAAACTTACACTGGGAATTGTGGAAAGTAAATTAAGAGAGCATGCATTATTAGGAGTGGTTGACTTAAGAGAAGTTAAGCCAAAGGATATCATAAAGCTTACTAGTGTATCTGTAGAATTTATTAAAACAAATCACAGTATAGCAGATTCGGTAGCTATAGCTATACACACACCATTAGGTGTAGTACTTCATACTGGAGATTTTAAGATTGACTTTACACCTATAGATGGCAAGGTTACAGATTTAACTAGATTTGCAGAGCTAGGGAAAAAAGGAGTAACTGTACTCTTAGCAGACAGTACTAACGTAGAGAGACCAGGATACACTATGTCTGAAAGCATAGTTGGAGAAAGTTTCGAAAAGATTTTCCATGGTGCTAAGGGAAGGGTTATTGTTGCAACTTTTGCTTCTAATATTCATAGGGTTCAACAGATAATAACAGCAGCTAGAAAGTATAATAGAAAAGTTGCACTTTCTGGTAGAAGTATGGAAAATATAATCGCAGTTGCTATAGAACTTGGATATATTACTATAGAAGAAGATGCATTAATAAGTATAGATTCTATGGGAAAATATCGTGATGATGAAATAGTTATGATAACTACTGGAAGTCAAGGAGAACCTATGGCAGCTCTTTCAAGAATGGCAGCTTCTGAACATAAGAAGGTAAATATACAAAAGGGAGACCTAGTAATATTATCTGCATCGCCTATACCAGGAAACGAAAAATTAGTTTCTAAGGTTATAAACCAGTTGTTTAAACAAGGGGCGGAAGTAGTATATGAATCACTAGCAGAAGTTCACGTATCAGGTCATGCATGCCAGGAAGAGTTAAAACTTATGCATTCTTTAGTAAAACCGAGATTTTTCATCCCAGTTCATGGGGAATATAGACATTTAAAACAACATGGTGAACTAGCTGTTAAGTTAGGTTTGTCAGAAAAAAATGTGTATATAGGAGAAAATGGAGATCTTATTGAAGTAAGTAGAACATCTATAAGAAAAGCAGGTACGGTAGCTTCAGGGCAAGTTTTTGTAGATGGACTTGGAGTTGGAGATGTAGGAAATATTGTTCTAAGGGATAGAAAACATCTATCACAAGATGGTATTCTAACTGTTGTAGTTACCATGGGTAAAGATACTGGAAGTGTTATTGCAGGTCCAGATATAATTTCAAGAGGCTTTGTCTATGTTAGAGAATCTGAGGATTTAATGGAAAAGGCTAGAGAAGTTGTTAAAGAGGCCCTTGCACATTGTGAAGAAAAACACATTACTGAATGGCCTACTATAAAAGCAACAATTAGAGAAGCTCTTAGAGAGTACCTTTATGAAAAGACTAAGAGAAGACCAATGATTTTACCTATAATTATGGAAGTTTAAAAAGCTTCATTTTTCATTAATTGCTATAAGTTAAGATTACACAAATAGTAATTAATGACAAATCTATTCTGTATTGGGATTTAATAATGTTTTAATAACATTGACTTTTTATCCACATAATATTAGAATTGAAATAGTTAATTTAAATTGGATACTTAAGTATCCAATTTTATTTTGTGGTTTATTATTAAAATAAAATTTTGGAGGAAAAATATGAATTTATATACAAGAGAAGATATAAGAAACATCGCTATAATAGCTCACGTTGACCATGGTAAGACAACTTTAGTGGATGCGCTTTTAAAGCAGAGTAAAGTATTTAGAGAAAATGAAGTAATGCAAGAGAGAGTTATGGACTCGAATGATTTAGAGAGAGAAAGAGGAATAACTATTCTTTCAAAAAATACTGCAGTAATGTATAATGGAGTTAAAATAAACATTATAGATACTCCAGGCCATGCTGATTTTGGTGGAGAAGTTGAGCGTGTACTTAAAATGGTAGATAGTGTTTTACTTGTAGTAGATGCTTATGAAGGAGCTATGCCACAAACTAAATTCGTTCTAAAAAAGGCCCTTGAGCTTGGATTAGATCCAATGGTTGTTATCAATAAAATTGATAGAAAAGATGCAAGACCAGAGGCAGTTATAGATGAGATCTTTGACTTATTTGTAGAATTAGGTGCTACAGATGAGCAATTAGATTTTAAAATAATATATGCATCTGCTAGAGATGGAGTTGCAATATCAGAACTTGAAGATAAACCTGTAGATATGGTTCCATTATTCGAAGCAATTATTGAAACTGTGCACCCACCAAAAGGTTACATAGACGAGCCATTACAAATGCTTGTAACATCAATAGATTACAACGAATATGTTGGTAAAATTGGAATAGGTAAGATTGAAAGAGGAACTATTAAAAAGAATCAAACCGTAGCCCAAATGTCAAAGGACGGATCAAAGAAAAATGTAAAAGTATCAAATGTTTATACTTACGATGGATTAAAAAGAGTTGAGGTAGAAGAAGCTAAACTTGGTGATATTATAGCTATATCAGGAATTCCTGGTATAAATATTGGAGAAACAATAGCAGATGCTACAAATCCAGAAGCATTGCCATTTGTTGATATTGATGAGCCAACTCTTAGTATGAACTTTATAGTTAATAACTCACCTTTCGCAGGTCAAGATGGAGATTTTGTTACATCTAGACACTTAAGGGATAGACTTATGAAAGAACTTGAAACTAATGTAAGTTTAAGAGTTGAAGAAACTGATTCAGCAGACTCATTTAAAGTTAGTGGAAGAGGAGAACTTCATCTTTCAATTCTTATTGAAACTATGAGAAGAGAAGGATATGAATTCCAAGTATCTAAGCCATCTGTTATATACAAACATGAAAATGGAGAACTTTTAGAACCTATGGAAAACTTAACAATGGACGTACCAGAAGAGTATATGGGAGTTGTTATGGAAAAAATGGGTCCAAGAAAAGCAGAGATGGTTAACATGACTAGTGCTGTTAATGGATACACTAGACTTGAATTTAAAGTTCCATCAAGAGGAATAATTGGATTAAGAAATGAGTTTATGACTGAAACTAGAGGAAATGGAATAATGAACCACGTTTTAGTTGGTTATGAAAAATATAAAGGTGATATAGTAGAGAGAAACAGAGGATCTCTAGTTGTGTTTGAATCTGGAGAGTCTATTGGATATGGATTATTCAATGCACAAGAAAGAGGAAGATTATTTATAGGACCAGGAGTTCCAGTATATCAAGGAATGGTTTGTGGAGAATGTTCAAGAAATGAAGATATCGAAGTTAATGTATGTAAGAAGAAACATCTTTCAAATACAAGATCTTCAGGATCAGATGATGCACTTAAATTAATACCAGTACCTAATATGTCATTAGAACAATGTATAGAATTTATAGCTTCTGATGAGCTTGTAGAGGTTACTCCAAAAACTATAAGATTAAGAAAGAAAATACTAGATCCAACCCTAAGAAAAAGAGCAGCATTAAAGAAATAATATTTCCGTTCATGGGGGTGTAATATGAAGAAAATTGTAGGTATAATTGTAATAGTGTTAGTAGTAATATTAACAGTCAGTGGTTTTTATTACAATTATGCGACAAAGTCTCCATTAAAAGGTGAAGAAGTCACCGTAGTTGTAAATGAAGGGGATTCGCTTTACAACGTATTAGATAGGTTAGATAATCAAGGTTTTATAAAAAGTAAAACATTAATCAAGATTTATATGAAGTTGCATAATACTTCAGCAGAACTTGTACCAGGAACATTTAAGTTATCAGGTAATTTAAGCTTTGAGAAGATAATTGCTGTTTTAGAGAATAAAAATAATGAAGGCTCTATATCTGTAACTATTCCAGAAGGATATGATATAGAAAAAATGGCTATATTATTTGAGGAAAAGGGATTATTTACTAAGGATGAGTTCTTAAAAGCTATAAAGGAATATGCAGCTCCTGATTATATTTCAGCAAAGGAAGGAAGGAGATATGATTTAGAAGGATTTTTATTTCCTGATACATATTTCTTTAATCCAGGAGTTGAACCTAATGAAGTTATAGCTACTATGAATAATGCTTTTAATTCTAAAATTAAGAGTATTATTCCTGAAGGAACTAATATTTACGATATAATAACTATAGCTTCTCTTATAGAAAATGAAACTAGAGTAGATGAAGAGAGACCATTAGTTTCCTCAGTTATATACAATAGGTTGAAAAAGGAAATGAAGCTACAGATTGATGCTACAGTTATTTATGCTTTAGGTGAGCATGTAGATACTGTTTTAAATAAACATTTAGAGGTAGACTCACCTTATAATACTTATAAAAATCATGGATTGCCATTGGGGCCTATATCTAGTCCAGGAATATCATCAATTTTAGCAGCAGCTAAGCCTGAAAGTACTGATTATTTATTTTACGTTTTAGAAAAAGATAAAACACATCATTATTTTACTGATAATGATGTAGACTTTATGAATAAGTTGAAAGAATTAGGATACTAAGATATTAAATTTAGAATAAAAAGTTGTAAGCTCAATAATTTTGAGCTTATAACTTTGTATTATAAAATTATTATATTCTTAATAGTAAATGTATATGATATGTATAAGAGATTTTAAATAGAGTATATAAATAATGATTAAATTATATAGGATTATATGGAGGAAGAAATGAGCGGTATTACATATGATTATATGGAAAAGTACTTAAGAGGTCTCATAGGAGATTCTAAAGGGATGTTAAAAGAGTTAGAAGATTTTGCAGAAGAAAATGCAGTGCCTATAGTTCAAAAGGAAACTGCTAGATTAATAGAGTTTATGATTAATTTAAAAAAACCTAAAAAGATACTTGAACTTGGCACAGCAATAGGATACTCCTCCATTTTAATGTCCTTAGCATCGGAAAATAATGTTACTATAACTACCATTGAAAGAGATGAGAAAATGGTAACCATAGCAACTGAAAATATAAAAAAAGCAGGTTTGGATGAAAAGATATCAATAATACAAGGTGATTGTTTGGAAGTTCTTGAAGGATTAGATGATGAGTATGATCTGATTTTTATGGATGCAGGTAAAGGTCATTATAGTGAATTTTTACCTCATTGCATAAGAATGTTATCAAAGGATGGAATAATTATATCAGATAATGTATTATTTAGAGGTATGGTTGCATGTAAAGACTTGATGATAAGAAGAAAAATTACTATAGTAAAAAGAATGAAGAAATATATGGAAACAATCTCAAAGGATGAAAATTTACTTACAACAGTAATACCAATGGGAGATGGTATAGCACTGACAGTTAGGAGGAATGAAAATGAAAACACCGGAACTATTAGCTCCAGCAGGGAACTTGGAGAAGCTTAAAGCAGCAATAAATTTTGGAGCAGATGCAGTATATCTAGGTGGTAGCAAGTTAAATCTTAGAGCTTTTGCAGATAATTTTAGCAATGAAGAATTATTAGAAGGTATAGAATTTGCTCATTCAAAAGGTAAAAAAGTATATGTAACTTTAAATGTATTTCCACATAATGATGACTTAGATGGTTTAGAAGATTATCTGAAGGAATTATATGAAGCAGGAGTAGATGCAATTATAGTATCAGATCCTGGTATAATTTTGATGGCTAGAGAAACTGTACCAAATATGGAGTTACATTTAAGTACTCAAGCAAATACTGTTAACTGGAAGACTTGTGAGTTTTGGCATAAGATGGGGGTAAAAAGAGTTGTTTTAGCTAGAGAATTATCCCTTGAAGAAATAAGAAAGGTACAAGAGAAAATACCTGAAACTATGGATTTAGAGATATTTGTTCATGGTTCTATGTGTATGGCATATTCAGGAAGATGTCTTATATCTAACTATATGGTAGGGAGAGATTCTAATAGAGGGTCTTGTGCGCAACCATGTAGATATAAATATCATCTAGTAGAGGAAAAACGTGAAGGAGAATATTATCCTATCATGGAAGATGATAAGGGAACATATATAATGAATTCTAAGGATTTATGTATGATTGAGCATATTCCAGAACTTATGGAAACTGGGGCACTGTCATTTAAAATAGAGGGTAGAATGAAGAGCACTTACTATGTGGCAAGTGTTGTTAAAGCTTATAGAGAAGCTATAGATGAATATATGAAGTCTCCAGAAGACTATAAGTTTAATCCAAGATGGTTAGAAGACTTAAATAAACCTAGTCATAGACAATACTATACTGGATTCTATTTCAATGAAGAAAATAAACAAGTTCAAGATAGTTCAGCCTATGTAAGAAATTATGACATTATAGGTATAGTTAAGGATTATAATAAAGGAACAGGAATAGTTACAATTGAGCATAGAAATAAAGTAGTTGAAGGAGCTCAAGTAGAGGTTTTAAGACCAATAGGAGAAAATAAGCAAGTTGTTCTTAGAGAACTTCATGATGAAAAAGGAAATAAAATTGAGTCAGCACCTAGTGCAAAAATGATATATACGGCTAAAGTTAATGAAGAATTAGAAGAAAATGATATTATAATAAAGGCTAAGGAGGAAGTTTAATGAAACGTCCAGTTATAATAGGAATAACAGGTGGAACTGGTTCAGGAAAAAGTACCATAGCAAAGGAAATATGCAAAAGTTTTGATGGAAATTGCATAGCTATGATAGAACAGGATTGTTATTATAAGGACCAAAGCCATTTAACTATGGAGGACAGAGTAAAGACAAACTATGATCATCCATATGCCTTCGATACAGCCTTATTAGTAAATCATTTAAAATCTTTAATTGATGGTAAAGCTATTGAGAAGCCTCAGTATGATTTTGAGGTGCATAATAGAAAAAAAGAAACTATACTGGTAGAACCAAGAGAAATAGTAATAGTAGAAGGAATACTTGTTCTTGAGGATGAATCTCTTAGAGATATGTTAGATATAAAAATATATGTAGATACTGATGCAGATGTAAGATTCATAAGAAGACTAGTAAGAGATCTTAATGAAAGAGGAAGAACTGTAGATTCAGTAATAACTCAATATTTAACTGTAGTTAAGCAGATGCATGAACAATTTACAGAGAATACTAAGAAGTATGCAGATATTATTATCCCAGAAGGTGGACATAATAAAGTAGCTATAGAAGTTATTAAAGGAAATATCCACCAGATATTAGCAAGACAAGAGTAATTATTACATAGGTCAGTATAAACAAGTTTCAAAAATTTGGTATTAAACACCTTTCTTTAGTCAAAGATTATACTAAGGGAGGTGTTTTTATTGTTTCAAAAAAGTAATAAAGGACAGGTAACTAAGAGAAATTATTACCTATTATCCATTATGATATTAATGTTTATAGGATTAATTATTAGGTTTATCTATGTTCAATTAATGGAGGGGCCTACACTTTCAGTGTCTGCTAATGAACAATATTACTATGAAGAGGATATAAATAATATTAACTTTAAGTTACTTGATCGAAATGACAATAATCTTTTTGAAAGTACATTAAAATATTATGTAGTGATAGATCCATTAACTTTTTATACATTAAACGAGGAAGCAGCTTTTATATCAATGAAAAATGTATCCTATATACTGCGAAGTTTTAATAGAGATTATGATATTTCCTTATTACAATATGAAATTGAAAATGGAAATAAGCAATATGAAATTGATAAAGAGTGTTATGAAAAGTTAAAAAATATAGAAGATGTAAGAGGAATGTATGTATATGAATATACTGAATATAAAAAGTATAATGATTGGAATATAAAGAATATACTAGCTAGTGGAGTGAAATATTCTGATAATTCAAAACTGAAAGATGAGGGAACCTTAGAAAGAGAAATATATGAATATATTAAGAATAATAAAAAAGAGCAATTAAAGCTTGAAAAGGATGTTAGTGGTAATATTATTAAAAAAGTATTTAGTGACATAAAAGGTAATAATAATGTAGTTACAACCCTAGATTATAATATTCAAAAAAAAGTAGAAGAGATTTTAAAAAGTAAAAATTATGAAGAGTACGGTCAAATTGGAGCAGTACTAATGGAAAGCACCACTGGGGATATATTATCAATGGCGCAGAAAAATGATAGTTTATCTAATGTAAATATTGGAATACCTAGTGGAAATGGTTTTTTACTTGGTTCTACCTTTAAAACTATACTATATGAAGCAGCTATAGAAAATCAACTAATAGGAAGAGATGAAAAGTTCTATTTAAAGAAAATTTTCCCCAAAAGTATTGAAAAGCTAGGTTCATATAATATGGAGCAAGCATACATAGCATCCTCTAATGATACTTTTGCCCAGATTGGATGGAAGGTTGGAATGGATAGAATATATGAATTATCTAATAGATTAGGGTTATTTAATAAGACGCTAAATCTTCAAGATGAGAAAAGTGGAACTATAGAAGGATATAAGGTAGAAAATAACTTAGATATCATTACTAATACATCTATAGGACAAACGGTGAGAACTACACCGCTAGCAGCATTATCCATTCCTAATACAGTAGTTAATGGTGGTAAATATATTAAACCTAAAATTATAAATAAAATAATAAGTGAAGAAGGAAAAATTTTAAAGAAGTATGAAAGTGAATCTATAGAGGTATTCAGTGAAAGTACTGCTAATATAATTAAAGAAGGTATGATAGGTGTAGTAAATGATGAGCTTGGTACAGGAAGCAATGCTAAAATAGATAATATAGAAATCGGCGGCAAAACTGGTACTACTGAATATTTAAATGGAGATAAAAAGTGTTCTGATGGCTGGTTTGCAGGGTTTTTCAAATATGAAAACAAGTATTATTCAATGGTTATATATTTACCACAGGTAGAAGAAAAAAGTGGTAGTAGTCAAATTGCATGTTCTGTATTTAAGGATATAGTAGAAAGTTTAATTCATAGTGATATTATGAAATTAAACTAAAGTTAGATTTTACATTGTATAATATAATATTCCTAAAATTTAAAATTTTTCTTTCAAATAAATATTACCATATAGTCACTTTTCCCCTAAAGTAAACATATTATAATAATAAGCACTATTAGGGGGAGCATAAATGTTTTGCTTGAGTTGGTTATTGAATGTAATTAGCGAATATGCCTTACTTACAGGATATGTTTCAGGAAATAACTCTTTTCCACAGCCACTTACAGAAGTAGAAGAAAAAGAATATTTACAGAGATTAAAAGATGGAGATCCTGAAGCAAAGGGCGTCTTAGTTGAGAGAAATCTAAGATTAGTAGCACACATAGTAAAAAAATATTCATTTCCTGGGAAAGAAGTGGATGATTTAATATCAATTGGAACAGTAGGATTAATTAAGGCAATAGATTCATTTGATATGGATAAGGGAACTAGGTTAGCAACTTATGCTGCAAGATGTATAGAAAATGAGATTCTTATGCTTATTAGAAACAATAAGAAAATTAGAAGTGAAGTATATTTGCAAGATCCCATAGGTCTAGACAAAGAAGGAAATGAAATATCCCTTATGGACATATTAAGTAGTGATAAAGATTCCATTTTGGAGGTAGTGGAAAATAAGATACAAGTGAAAAAATTATATTGTATACTGCAAACATGTCTTCAAGAGAGAGAGAGAAGAATAATAGAAATGAGGTACGGGTTAATAGATGGGAAACCAAAAACACAAAGAGAGATAGCTTCAATATTAGGTATTTCAAGATCCTATGTATCTAGAATAGAAAAAAGAGCATTAAAGAAACTACTTAAAGAGTTAAATTTTGGAGAAGGCTAATAA
>NZ_JPMD01000027.1 GCF_000732635.1 Clostridium sulfidigenes
ACAGAAGAGAAGAGAAAAGTAGTATGTACAGGAGTAGAGATGTTCAGAAAACTTCTAGATGAAGCACAAGCAGGAGATAACATCGGAGCTCTATTAAGAGGAGTACAAAGAACAGATATACAAAGAGGTCAAGTATTGGCAAAAAGTGGATCAGTACATCCACATATGAAGTTCGTAGGTCAAGTATACGTACTTAAAAAAGAAGAGGGTGGAAGACATACACCATTCTTTGATGGATACAGACCACAGTTCTACTTCAGAACAACAGACGTAACAGGATCAATCAAATTACCAGATGGAATGGAAATGGTAATGCCAGGAGACCACATAGATATGAACGTAGAGTTAATCACTCCAATCGCAATGGATGAAGGATTAAGATTCGCGATCAGAGAAGGTGGAAGAACAGTAGGATCAGGAGTTGTAACTTCTATAATCGAATAATTAAGATTTAAAATAATAAATTATTTATTATCCTGAAAAGGAAATGTGCACAATAAAACCTAGGTAAAAAGAGAGATGGGGACGCCTATCTCTCTTTTTTATGTCTAAATAACTTCTCCCACAATATATACAATAATGAAATATAAATTATATATAAATATGGAGAAAAATCTATAATAATAGATTTTTCATTATTTTACCTATTGAATTTAAATGTTATATGATGTACTATACATAAATATAACTTCTATAGTATATTTAATTAAAAATAAAAAAGTTTACTAATATCTTTATATATTCTGAATTTTAGGCAATTATATAACAAATAGTTAGTAAAGTTACATATTAAATATATAATATTTTTATTAAAGAAAATTAAAGATATTAAAAATTTACAAGAGTAAAAAATGAATAAAAACTCTTGTCAAAGCTAACAAAATAATGTATACTATAGAAGTTGCAATATGGTAACAGCGATGAGGTAAGAGGTTGCCGGGCTTCCGGGGGAATTCTTAACCGAGCATGCTCAATCATGAATTGGGCGACGGGGTCTGTAGTGCTGTTGTGTTTCTTAAAATAAGAAACGCCAGGAACAGTTTACAGAACTTCCGCTGTTGCGCGTAAGAAGTAATAGCGTGCGATGAAAAGGAGGGAATGAAATGTCAAAACAAAAAATCAGAATCAGATTAAAAGCGTTTGATCACACAATACTAGATCAATCAGCAGAGAAGATTGTTGAGACTGCTAAAAACACAGGAGCTAAAGTAGCTGGTCCAGTACCACTACCAACTGAGAAAGATGTAATAACTGTTCTAAGAGCTCCACACAAATACAAAGATTCAAGAGAGCAGTTCGAAATCAGAACTCATAAAAGACTAATCGATATATTAAGTCCATCACCAAAAACTGTTGATGCATTAATGAGATTAGACTTACCAGCAGGTGTAGATATCGAAATAAAATTATAATCGTACATAGTACATGAAATTGAACTATGATGTACGGGTAATAGAAAAACTATTACTAACTATTATGATCACTATGTGGTCCGCTAATAAGTAGGAGGTGTATTTAAATGATAAAAGCTATAATGGGTAAAAAATTAGGAATGACTCAAATATTTGATGAAAATAGAAGAGTAGTACCTGTAACAGTTGTAGAAGCTGGTCCATGTGTAGTCATCCAAAAGAAAACAGTAGAAAATGATGGATATGAAGCCATAAAAGTTGGATTTGGAGATATAAGAGAAAAGTTAGTGAATAAACCTAAGAAAGGTGAATTCGCAAAAGCTGGTGTTGTTGTAAGAAGACACATAAAAGAATTTAGATTAGAGGATACAAGTGCTTACGAAGTAGGTTCTGAAATAAAAGCAGAAATCTTCGCAGCAGGAGATAAAATTGACGTATCTGGAATATCTAAAGGAAAAGGATTCGCTGGCGTTATAAAAAGATGGAACTTCCACAGAGGACCAATGAGCCACGGTTCTAAATTCCATAGAGCAGTAGGTTCAATGGGAGCATCATCAGACCCATCAAGAACATTTAAGAATAAAAAAATGCCTGGTCATATGGGAAATGTTAATACTACAGTGTTAAATCTAGAAGTAGTAAGAGTAATACCTGAAAAGAATATTATTCTTATAAAAGGCGGAATACCAGGACCAAACAAAGGTTTAGTAGTAATAAGAAACGCTGTTAAAGCATAAGGAAAGGAGGATGCAGAATGCCTACAGTAAAAGTGTATAACACTGAGAAAAAAGAAGTTGGAGAAATTCAATTAAATGATAGCATTTTCGGAGTAGAAGTTAGTGTTGAAGCAATGCACCAAGTTGTGTTAGCTCAATTAGCTAATAAAAGACAAGGAACTCAAAGTGCTAAGACAAGAGCTGAAGTAAGAGGCGGAGGAATTAAGCCTTGGAGACAAAAAGGAACAGGAAGAGCAAGACAAGGTTCTATAAGAGCTCCACAATGGATTCACGGGGGTATCGTATTTGCACCAAAACCACGTGATTACAGAGTTTCCGTTCCAAAGAGTATGAGAAGAGTAGCTATGAAATCAGCTTTAACTTCAAAAGTACAAGATAATGAAATGATAGTATTAGAAAGCTTGGCTTTCGATGCACCAAAAACTAAAGATATGGTAAAAGTTCTTAATGCTTTTGAAACTAAAAAAACATTAATAGTTGTAGCTGAGTCTAATGAGAATGTTTATAAATCAGCAAGAAACATTCCTGGAGTAGCTGTAGTGCCTGTAAACAACATAAATGTTTACGACATATTAAAGTATGAAAACTTAATGATTACTAGAGATGCTGTATCAAAAATTGAGGAGGTGTATGCATAATGAAAATGACTAGTTATGATATAATAAGAAAACCTGTTATAACTGAAAAAAGTATGGCTGCTATGGCAGATAGAAAATACACTTTCATCGTTGACATACACGCAAACAAAGTTCAAATAAAAAAAGCTGTTGAAGAAGTTTTCGGAGTAAAAGTTGAAGATGTTAAAACTTTAAGAAATTTAGGTAAAACTAAAAGAGTTGGAGTTCACATTGGAAAAAGAGCTGACTTCAAAAAAGCAGTTATTAAATTAGCAGCTGACAGCAAAACAATTGAATTCTTTGAAGGAATGCAATAATATAACGCATTTATTGGCTAGAGCCAGATAAGCGAAAAGGGAGGGAAACCTAATGGCAGTTAAAAAATTTAACCCTACCACACCTTCAAGAAGAAATATGACTATGGCTTCATTTGAGGAAATAACAACAGATGTACCTGAAAAGTCACTTCTTGTAAGTAAGAAAAAAACTGGTGGTAGAAATGCTCAAGGTAAAATTACTGTTCGTCACCACGGTGGTGGAGCGAAACAAAAATATAGATTAATAGATTTTAAAAGAACTAAAGATGGTATACCAGCTAAAGTTGCAACTATCGAGTACGATCCAAATAGATCAGCTTACATCGCATTAGTTGTATATGCAGATGGTGAAAAGAGATACATAATAGCTCCAGTTGGATTAAAGGTTGGAGATGTTGTAGTATCTGGATCAGATGCAGACATTAAAGTTGGAAATACACTTCCAATAACTAACATACCAGTAGGTACAATAATTCATAACATTGAATTACAAGTAGGAAAAGGTGCTCAACTTGTTAGATCAGCAGGTTCTTCAGCTCAATTAATGGCTAAAGAAGGAGCTTATGCTCAAGTAAGACTACCAAGCGGAGAAGTTAGATATGTAAGAGTAAACTGTAGAGCTACAATAGGAACAGTTTCAAACTTAACTCACGAAATTGTTAATATAGGTAAAGCAGGAAGAAAGAGACATATGGGTATCAGACCAACAGTAAGAGGATCTGTAATGAACCCTAATGACCACCCACACGGAGGTGGAGAAGGTAAATCTCCAGTAGGTCATGCTAGTCCACGTACTCCATGGGGTAAACCAGCTCTTGGATACAAAACTAGAAAAACTAAGAAATACTCTGACAAATTTATTGTTAAGAAAAGAAATAGTAAATAGTTAGAAGAGAAATAAATTCTCTTCTGATTATAACTACTTTACATGAAGGGAGGCCACTAATAGTGAGTAGATCAATTAAAAAAGGACCTTTTGTAAAAGAGTCTCTTCTAAATAAAATAGAAGAAATGAACAAAGCTGGCGAGAAGAAAGTTATAAAGACTTGGTCAAGAAGCTCTACAATTTTTCCTCAAATGATAGGACACACAATTGCTGTACATGATGGAAGAAAACATGTTCCAGTATATGTCCAAGAAGATATGGTAGGACATAAACTTGGAGAGTTCGCTTTGACTAGAACTTTTAAAGGTCATATCGCGAAGGAAAAATCAAGTAGAATGAGATAGTACGGGAAGGAGGAAATTACCAATGGAAGCTAAAGCTATAGCTAAATATGTAAGAATGTCTCCTATGAAAGTTGGGATTGTTCTTGACCTTATAAGAGATAAGAATGTAAATGAAGCTTTCGCTATATTACAATATACTCCAAAAGATGCAGCTGTTGTTGTTAATAAATTATTAAAATCAGCTGTTGCGAATGCAGAAAACAATTTTAATTTAGACAGAAATAGATTATATGTTGCAGAGGCTCATACAGGTGCAGGTCCAACATTAAAGAGATTTAGACCACACGCTCAAGGTAGAGCATTCAGAATTTTAAAAAGAACTAGCCATATAACTATAGTAGTTAAAGAAAGAGCATAAGAAGGAGGGATATAGAGTGGGTCAAAAAGTACATCCACACGGCCTAAGAGTTGGTGTTATCAAGGATTGGGACGCTAAATGGTATGCAGACAAGAAAAATTTTGCAGATAACTTAGTTGAAGATAATGCTATCAGAGAATATATAAAGAAAAGATTATTCACTGCTGGAATATCTAAAATTGAGATAGAAAGAGCAGCTAAAAGAGTTAAAATAAATATACATACCGCAAAACCTGGAATGGTTATAGGAAAAGGCGGTCAAAGTATAGAAGAACTTAAAGTTGCATTAAAAGAAGTTGTTGGAGATAAATTTGTTTTAATTAACATAGTAGAAGTTAAAACACCAGAAAATAATGCACAATTAATGGCTGAAAACATAGCAGCTCAATTAGAAAAGAGAATATCTTTCAGAAGAGCTATGAAACAAACAATTCAAAGAGCTATGAGAACAGGTGTTAAAGGAGTTAAAACTGCATGTTCAGGAAGATTAGGCGGAGCTGAAATTGCAAGAACAGAGCAGTATCATGAGGGAACAATCCCACTACAAACTTTAAGAGCTGATATCGACTATGGATTTACAGAAGCTAATACAATCTATGGTAAAATTGGTGTAAAAGTTTGGGTGTATAAAGGTGAGGTTCTTCCAACTAAGAAAGTTCAGAAGGAAGAAAGTAACTCATAATAACGTGTAAGGAAGGAGGAATTTGACATGTTAATGCCTAAAAGAGTTAAACATCGTAAGGTACAACGTGGTAGAATGAGAGGTAAAGCTACAAGAGGTAACTTCATCGCTTATGGAGATTATGCTTTACAAGCAACAGAGTGCGGTTGGATTACAAGCAACCAAATCGAATCTGCCAGAATAGCTATAAATAGATACGTTAAAAGAGGAGGAAAGGTTTGGATAAAAATCTTCCCTGATAAGCCAGTAACTGAAAAACCAGCTGAAACACGTATGGGATCTGGTAAAGGTTCACCAGAGTACTGGGTAGCAGTAATTAAACCAGGTAGAGTATTATTTGAAATATCTGGAGTATCTGAAGAAGCTGCTAGAGAAGCTATGAGACTTGCGTCTCACAAATTACCAGTAACAACCAAATTTGTTACTAGAAGAGATTTTGAGGAAATGGGTGGTGAAATCAATGAAGGCTAATGAATTGAAAGAGTTGAGACAAAGTACTCCTCAAGATTTAAATGTAAAACTATCTGATCTTAAATCAGAATTATTTAACCTTAGATTTCAGTTAGCTACAGGACAGTTAGAAAACCCAATGAGAATTAAACAGGTTAAGAAGTCTATAGCCCAAATTAAAACCATCCTTAGAGAAGAAGAATTAAGGGCTTGTGAGCAGTAATACTGAAAGGAGGTTCATCTTGTGGAAAGAGGAAATAGAAAAAGTAGAATCGGAAGAGTAGTTTCTGACAAAATGGATAAGACAATTGTTGTTGCTGTTGAAACTAAAGTTAGACATCCATTATATGGAAAAACAGTTAATAGAACAACTAAATTTAAGGCTCATGATGAAAATAATGAAGCAAAAGTTAACGATAGAGTATTAATAATGGAAACAAGACCATTATCTAAGGATAAGAGATGGAGACTTGTTGAAATCATGGAAAGAGCTAAATAGTTAACTGAAGGGAGGGTATTTACATGATACAACAACAAACATTATTAAAAGTAGCGGATAACTCTGGTGCTAAAGAAATAATGTGTATTAGAGTACTCGGTGGTTCCAAAAGAAAATGGGGAAACATCGGAGACGTAATTGTTGCTAGCGTTAAAAGTGCAACACCAGGTGGAGTTGTTAAAAAAGGTGACGTAGTAAAAGCAGTTATTGTTAGATCAGTTAAAGGTTTGAGAAGAGCAGACGGGACTTATATCAGATTTGATGAGAACGCAGCTGTTATTATAAAAGACGATAAGAATCCAAAAGGAACTCGTATCTTCGGACCTGTTGCTAGGGAGCTAAGAGATAAAGAATATAATAAAATATTGTCACTAGCACCTGAAGTACTATAGGATAGGGGGTAGCAAAGATGAAAGTTCATGTTAGAAAGAAAGACACTGTTATGGTTATCTCTGGAAAAGATAAAGGTAAAACTGGAGAAGTTTTAGCTGTTTATCCTAAGACTGGAAAAGTTGTAGTTGCTGGCGTTAACGTAGTAACTAAACATCAAAAACCAAACAGACAAAATATGCAAGGTGGAATAGTTAACTTTGAAGCAGCTATTAACAGCTCAAAAGTTATGCTATATTGCGATAAATGTAAGAGCGTAACTAGAATAAGCAATAAAGTACTTGATGATGGTACAAAAGTTAGAGTTTGCAAAAAGTGCGGAGAAACATTTTAATTCGCGAAAGGAGGTTTAACAAATGGTTACAAGACTACAAGAGAAATACAATAGTGAAGTAATACCAGCTATGATGGATAAGTTCGGATACAAAAATATAATGCAAGTACCTAGACTTGAAAAAATAGTTATAAATATGGGAGTTGGCGAAGCTAAAGATAACTCTAAAGTTTTAGATGCTGCTGTAAGTGATATGCAATTAATCACTGGACAAAAAGCTGTATTAACTAGAGCAAAGAAATCAGTTGCCAACTTTAAAATAAGAGATAACATGGCAATTGGATGTAAAGTTACATTAAGAAAAGATAAGATGTTCCAATTTGCGGACAAATTAATGAATATAGCATTACCAAGAGTTAGAGACTTCAGAGGCGTTCCTACTAAGTCATTTGATGGAAGAGGAAATTATGCTTTAGGAATAAAAGAACAATTAATATTCCCTGAAATAGAATATGATAAAATTGATAAAGTAAGAGGAATGGATATAATATTTGTAACTACTGCAAAGACAGACGAGGAAGCAAGAGAATTATTAAGATTCCTTGGAATGCCATTTGCTCAATAAAAGGAGGGAATGACTTGGCACGTAAAGCTTTAATAGAAAAGTGGAAAAAAGAACCAAAATATTCAACTAGAGAATACTCTAGATGCAGATTATGTGGAAGACCACATTCTGTCTTAAAAAAATTTGGTATTTGCCGTATATGTTTCAGAGAACTTGCTTATAAAGGACAAATTCCTGGATGCAAAAAGGCAAGCTGGTAATATACAGATCATAGCGAAAGGAGGCACAATTAATGAATATGACTGATCCGATAGCAGATTTGCTAACACGTGTAAGAAATGCAAATATTGTTAGACATGAAATAGTAGAAGTTCCTTCTTCAACAATAAAGAAAGGCATAGCAAATATTATGCTTCAAGAAGGATATATTAAAAATATAGAAGAATATCAAGATGGAACTGTTTCAATGTTAAGACTTAGCATGAAATATGGCCAAAATAAAGAGAGAGTTATAACAGGACTTAAGAGAATATCTAAACCAGGACTAAGAGTTTATAGTGGTAAGGATGATATCCCTAAAGTTTTAAATGGATTAGGAGTTGCAATAATATCAACTTCTAAAGGATTAGTTTCTGATAGAGAAGCTAGAAAATTAGGATTAGGCGGAGAAGTTATCTGCTACATCTGGTAGTTTATGAACAAGGAGGTGCGATTATGTCAAGAGTAGGAAGACTTCCAATAGCTATACCAGCTGGTGTATCTGTTACAGTAACGCCAGACAACGTTGTTACAGTTAAAGGACCTAAAGGGGAATTAACTAGAACAATGGTGAAGAATATAAACATAGCTATAGAGGATAATCAAGTGGTCGTTACAAGACCAAGCGATATAAAAGAACATAGAGCTCTACACGGATTAACTAGAGCATTATTAAATAATATGGTAATTGGAGTAACTAATGGTTTCGCTAAGACATTACAATTAGTTGGTGTTGGATATAGAGCAACAGCAAAAGGTAAGGGATTAACTTTAAACCTAGGATTCTCACACCCAGTTGAAATAGCTGCTGTAGATGGAATTACATTTGAATTAACAGATGCTAATACTATAGTAGTAAAAGGAATCGACAAGGAATTAGTTGGTAAAGTTGCAGCTGATATAAGAACTTGGAGAAAACCTGAGCCTTACAAAGGAAAGGGTATTAAGTACTCTGATGAAGTTATCAGACGTAAGGAAGGTAAGACTGGTAAATAATAGCTATTAGAAAGGAGAGAATTTCATGTTCAATAAAGCTGATAGAAAGCTATCAAGAGAAAGACGTCATTTAAGAGTACGTAAGAAAATTCATGGAACAGCTGAAAGACCAAGACTTGCAGTGTTCAGAAGTGAAAAGAACATATACGCTCAAATTATAGATGATGTTGCTGGAAGAACATTAGTTGCTGCATCTAGTTTAGATAAAGACTTTTCTCTAAAAGTTGGTAGCAATAAGGAAGCTGCTAAACTAGTTGGTGAAGTAGTAGCTAAAAAAGCAATAGAAACAGGAATTACTGAAGTTGTATTCGATAGAGGTGGATATGTATACCACGGAAGAGTACAAATGCTTGCAGAAGGTGCAAGAGAAGCAGGACTTAAATTCTAAAAAAAGGAGGTACACACATGAAAATAGATCCTAGCACACTTGATCTTAAAGAGAAAGTTGTACACATAAACAGAGTTGCTAAGGTTGTTAAAGGTGGTAGAAACTTCAGATTCAGCGCACTAGTAGTTGTTGGTGATGAGAACGGACACGTTGGTGTTGGAATGGGAAAATCTATCGAAATACCAGAAGCAATTAGAAAAGGTATCGAAGATGCTAAAAAGAACATCGTTAAAGTTGAATTAGATGGAACTACAGTTCCTCATACTATAGATGGTAAATTTGGAACTGGTACAGTTCACATAATGCCAGCTTCAGAAGGAACAGGTGTTATCGCTGGAGGTCCAGCAAGAGCAGTACTTGAGCTTGCAGGATTAAAAGACGTTAGAGCTAAATCATTAGGTTCAAATAACCCAAGAAATATGGTTAGCGCAACTATAGATGGATTATCAAAATTAAGAACAGCAGAGCAAGTTGCAAAACTTAGAGGCAAAACTGTTGAAGAAATTCTAGGATAGGAGGGGAAAACCTTGGCTAAAGTTAAATTAACATTAGTAAAGAGTTTAATTGGTAGAAAGAAAGATCATATTGCTACTGTAGAGGCTCTTGGATTAAGAAAAATAGGTAAAACTGTTGAGCACGAGGAGACTCCTCAGATCAGAGGTATGATTAATAAAGTAAGTTACCTACTAAAAGTAGAAGAAGCTTAAACTAAGGAGGTGTAAATATGAGACTTCATGAGTTAAGACCTGCAGAAGGTGCAAAAAAATCTCCTAAGAGAATCGGTAGAGGTACTGGTTCAGGTTGGGGTAAAACTGCTGGAAAAGGTCAAAAAGGACAAAACTCAAGATCTGGTGGCGGTGTAAGACCAGGATTTGAGGGAGGTCAAATGCCTTTATATAGAAGACTACCTAAGAGAGGATTTACAAATATATTTGCTAAAGAATATACTTGTATAAACGTAGATAGACTAAACATATTTGAGGATGGAACTGTAGTTACTCCAGAGTTACTTCGTGAATCTGGAATGGCTAAGAGAGTAAACGATGGGATAAAGATTCTTGGAAATGGTAACATTGAAAAGAAATTAACTGTTAAAGCTAATAAGATTTCCAAAGCTGCAGCAGAGAAGATTGAAGCGGCAGGAGGAAAAGTTGAGGTGATATAGATGTTATCAACCCTACGAAACGCTTGGAAAGTTCCTGAGCTAAGAAAAAGAATACTATTTACATTAATGATAGTAGTAATTTTTAGAATGGGTGTGTTTATCCCAGTACCAGGAGTGGATGCTAGTAAGATTGCAACTTTAGTTAGTAGTAATTCTGGTTCCCTTCTAAGTTTCTATGACATGATTGCAGGAGGGGCTTTTAGTAAGTTTAGTATATTTGCTTTAGGTGTTACTCCGTACATCAATGCATCGATTATAATTCAATTACTTACAATTGCAATTCCTTATTTAGAACAACTTTCTAAAGAAGGTCAAGAAGGAAGAAAAAAAATACAGAACTATACTAAATATGCAGCTTTAGTATTTGCTGTTATTCAAGCATATGCAGCATATGCCCTAATTAAAAGCTCAGGAGCTATATTGATAGAAGGTTCAATGGGCCTTTTACTAATAATACTAACAATGACAACAGGTACAGCCTTGTTAGTATGGATAGGTGAACAAATTTCAGTATATGGAATTGGAAGTGGTGTTTCTGTTATTATATTTGTAAATATAATATCTTCACTACCACAAACAGCTTATCAAATAGCAGGGCTTCTTAAAACAGGAGAAGTTAGTCCGGTAGAGGTTGTAATATTCGTAGCAGTAGCTTTAGCTTTATTAATTACAGTAATTGTTATAAATTTAGCAGAACGAAGAATTCCAGTGCAATATGCCGGTAAAGCAATAGGAAGAAAAGTTATAAAAGGTCAATCATCACATATTCCAATAGGATTAAATTCTTCTGGAGTTATGGCGATAATCTTTGGTATGTCAGTAATGCAATTTCCAGCGGTTATAGCACAAATATGGCCTGAATCTTCCTTTGCGGTATTTGTTAATAAGAGTTCTTGGAGTATATTTCAGCAAGATACTATGAAATATGTAGTAGCATACTTTTTATTAGTACTATTCTTTGCTTGGTTCTATACTATAATTACTTTCAAACCAGATGAGATGGCAGAGAATATGAATAAATCGTCAGGATTTATTCCAGGTATAAGACCAGGTGAAAAAACTGAAATTTACTTAGAGAAGATTTTGACAAGAATATCCCTTTTAGGTGGAACATTTGCTGGAATTATAGCTATAGTGCCTATATTAGCAGCTATATTCAGTAATTTTAAGGGAGTTTCATTTGGTGGAACTAGTTTACTAATTTTAGTTGGTGTATCTCTAGATACTATGAAACAATTAGAATCTCAGCTAGTAATGAGACATTATGAAGGGTTCCTTAAATAAAAATTTTAATTTGGAGTTGATACTAGTGAGAGTTATTTTATTAGGTCCTCCTGGAGCCGGAAAAGGAACTCAGGCAAAGTCAATCTGTAATAAATACTCTATACCACACATATCTACTGGAGATATTTTTAGATATAATATCTCTCAAGCAACGCCTTTAGGGATTGAAGCTAAAAAATATATAGATAAAGGTCATCTAGTACCAGATGAATTAACTATCGATTTAATTAAAGATAGATTAAAGCAGGATGACTGCAAAAATGGATTTTTACTAGATGGTTATCCAAGGACTGTAAATCAAGCAGAGGCTTTAGAAGTTTTACTTAAAGAAATGAGTTTAAAACTAGACACTGCCTTATTGATTGAAGTTCCTAAGGGTTTTATTATAGATAGAATGACAGGAAGACGTGTATGTACTACTTGTGGAGCTAGTTATCACGTAAAATATAATCCTACTAAAAACGATGGAAAATGCGACGTTTGCGGTAGCGTTGTAATACAAAGAGCAGATGATAATGAAGCGACAGTAAGTGAAAGACTTGAAATATATGATGCACAAACACAACCGTTAATAGAATACTATAGAGAGAAAAATCTATTAGCAGAGGTTGATGGAACGCAAGCTATTAATGATGTTTTTAAGAATATCTGTGGTATCTTAGGAGCGATAAATAGTGATGAATATTAAGAGTGATACAGAACTAGAATATATGAGGAGTGCTGGTAAGGTTGTTGCCGATACCCTAGCAATGATTCAAAAGGTAATAAAACCAGGAATAACCACTGCAGAAATTGATAAACTTGCTGAAGAGTTTATATTAGCACAAGGAGCTATACCTTCTTTTAAAGGATATGGAGGATTCCCAGGATCAATATGTGCATCAGTAAATGATGTAGTAATACATGGTATCCCGAATGACACCGTATTAGTTGAAGGAGATATAATCAGTGTTGATTGTGGAGCAATACTTAATGGCTATCATGGTGATGCTGCACGAACTTTTCCAGTAGGAAATATTTCTAAGGAAGCACAACATCTAATAGATGTCACTAAAGAATCTTTCTTTAAGGGCATTGAAAAAGCAGTAGTGGGGAACAGACTTACCGATATTTCAGCAGCTATTCAAAAGCATGCTGAGAGTTTTGGATATTCTGTGGTTAGGGATTTTGTTGGACACGGCATAGGAACTTCTATGCATGAAGACCCACAAGTTCCTAATTACGGCACTGCTGGTAAAGGTCCTAAGTTAGTACACGGTGTAGTACTTGCAATTGAACCTATGATAAACATGGGAAATTACAAAGTTAAAATTAAGCCAGATGGTTGGACTGTAGTGACTAGTGATGGAAAGTTATCTGCCCATTATGAAAATACTATAGCAATAACTAATGAAGGTGTAGAAATACTAACTTTGAGCTAATGAGGTGACTAATGTGGATGATGACAGCCTTTTAGGTAAGGTAGTACATTCAAAATCAGGAAGAGATAAAGGAAAATACTTTATCATTATTGGTATAATAGACGATGAGTATGTCTATATTTCAGATGGAGACCTTAGAAAAATTGATAGGCCAAAGAAAAAGAAAATTAAACATTTATCTTTTACAAATATTTTGGCTGAAGATATTAGAAGTGCTATCTTATCTGATGGAAAGATCAGTAATTCTAAAATAAGAAAATTTTTGCAGGTTGAAGATATAATAGAGGAGGTTTGATTACCCTTATGTCAAAAGATGATATAATTGAAATGCAAGGTGTCGTTTTAGAAACTCTACCTAATGCAACTTTCCAAGTTGAATTAGAGAGTGGGCACAAGATACTTGCTCATATTTCTGGAAAGTTAAGAATGAACTTTATAAGAATTTTACCAGGCGATAAGGTTACAGTAGAACTTTCTCCATATGATTTGACTCGTGGGAGAATAACTTGGAGAGATAAGTAATAAGGAGGGTTAGCTATGAAGGTAAGACCATCAGTTAAACCTATATGTGAAAAATGTAAAGTTATAAAAAGAAAAGGAAGAGTAATGGTTATCTGTGAAAATCCTAAACATAAACAAAAACAAGGTTAATGAAAATAAATAAGTAGTGATACTTAGGAGGTGTAGATTGTAGATGGCAAGAATTGCAGGTATTGACCTACCAAAAGAAAAAAGAGTTGAGATAGGTCTAACTTATATATTTGGTATAGGACTACCAAAATCTCATGAAATACTTGAAGCTACAGGAGTGAATCCTGATACAAGAATCAAGGATTTAACTGAAGATGAAGTAAACACATTAAGAGATTATGTAAATAAGAACATAATGGTTGAAGGTGATCTTAGAAGAAAAGTTGCCTTAGATATAAAGAGACTTAAAGAAATCGGATGTTATAGAGGAATAAGACATAGAAAAGGTCTTACAGTTAGAGGTCAAAAGACTAAGACTAATGCAAGAACAAGAAAAGGTCCTAAGAAGACTATAGCAGGTAAGAAGAAATAGTAAGGAGGGAATATAATGGCTCAAAAGAAAGTTAGAAGTAGAAGAAAAAAAGAAAGAAAAAATGTTGAGCACGGTGCTGCACACATAAAATCTACTTTCAATAATTCCATCGTTACACTTACTGATGCAGCTGGAAACGCATTGTCATGGGCAAGTGCTGGTGGATTAGGATTTAGAGGTTCAAGAAAAAGTACTCCATTTGCAGCTCAAATGGCAGCTGAAACAGCAGCTAAAGCAGCGATGGAACATGGTTTAAAAAGCATAGAAGTTTATGTTAAAGGTCCAGGAGCAGGTAGAGAAGCGGCTATAAGATCACTTCAAGCTGCAGGATTAGAAGTTACTTTAATCAAAGATGTAACTCCAATTCCACACAATGGATGTAGACCACCAAAAAGAAGAAGAGTTTAATTAACAGGAGGTGTAATGAATGGCAAGATACACAGGCGCTACATGCAGACTTTGTAGAAGAGAGGGCCTTAAGCTTAACCTTAAAGGTGACAGATGCTTCACTGAGAAGTGCGCTTTTACTAGAAGAGGTTATGCACCAGGTCAACATGGTCAAAGCAGAAAGAAAATGTCAAACTATGGAACTCAATTAAGAGAAAAGCAAAAAGCTAAGAGAATATATGGAGTTCTAGAAGGACAATTTAGAAAGTACTATGAGAAAGCTGAAAAGCAAAGAGGAATTACAGGTGAAAACCTACTAAAATTACTAGAATTAAGATTAGATAACGTTGTTTATAGATTAGGATACGGAAGCTCAAGAGTTGAAGCTAGACAATTAGTAAACCACGGACATTTCTTAGTAAATGGTAAAAAAGTAGATATCGCATCTTACTCTGTTAAAGCTGGAGATGTTATATCAGTTAGAGAAAAAAGCAGATCTTCTGAAAAATTCAAAGTTTTTGCTGAAAATCCAAAAACTCTACCAACTTGGTTAGAAGGAAATATTGAATCATTTGAAGGTAAGGTTGCTTCAATACCAGCAAGAGAAGACATAGACGTTCCTGTTAACGAAACATTAATCGTTGAGTTATACAGTAAATAGTCAATAATGTAATCAGTTGCCCTCGATATAAAAAAACCACTAAATTTAAAAGGAGGGTTATAAATGTTAGAAATTGAAAAGCCAAAAATAGAATGTGTTGAAACCGCTGAAAATGGTACATATGGCAAATTTGTTGTTGAACCATTAGAAAGAGGTTATGGAATAACTTTAGGTAATGCATTAAGAAGAATTCTTCTTTCTTCACTACCTGGAGTTGCTGCTAATTCGATTAAAATTGATGGTGTTTTACACGAATTCTCAACTATACATGGAGTTAAAGAAGATGTTTCTGAGTTAATTCTAAATATAAAGGAATTAGCACTTAAGATGTCTGGTGAGGGCCCAAGAACAATATATATTGATGCTGAAGGTCCTGGTGAAGTTACAGGAGCAGATATTAAAGTGGACGGAGATGTTGAAGTAGTTAATAAGGATCTTCATATTGCTACCCTAGATGATGGTGGAAAGTTATTTATGGAGATAAATATTAATAGTGGTAGAGGTTATGTTTCTCAAAATAAGAACAAAACTGATGATAAGCCAATATCAACTATACCTGTTGATTCAATATATACTCCAGTTAAAAGAGTTAACTTTACAGTTGAGAATACAAGAGTAGGACAGATCACAGATTATGATAAATTAACTATAGAAATTTGGACAAATGGAACTATTAGACCTGATGAAGCTATTGGTTTATCAGCTAAAATTCTTATTGAACACTTTAAATTATTTATGACATTAACTGATCATGCAGATAATGTTGAAATAATGATAGAAAAAGAAGAAGATAAGAAAGAAAAAGTTCTAGAAATGACTATAGAAGAACTAGATTTATCTGTTAGAAGCTTTAATTGCTTAAAGAGAGCTGGTATTAATACTGTTCAAGAGTTAACAGAAAAATCAATGGATGATATGATGAAGGTAAGAAACCTAGGAAAGAAATCTCTTGAAGAGGTTGAGCAAAAACTTGAAGGCTTAGGATTGGGATTCAAACCTAGCGAGGAGTAAGGAGGTATAGAGATGGCACAGCAACGTAAGTTAGGACGTCCAACTGATCAAAGAATGGCAATGCTTAGAAATCTTACGACTAGTTTCTTAAAGCACGGTAGAATTGAAACAACTGAAGCTAGAGCAAAAGAAACTAAAAGATTAGCTGAGAAAATGATAACTTTAGCTAAAAGAGGAGATCTTCATGCTAGAAGACAAGTGCTTGCATTTGTTACAGAAGAGGATGTTGTTAAGAATTTATTTGATAACGTAGCTCCAAAGTACGCTGAGAGAAATGGTGGATACACTAGAATAATGAAAATGGGACCTAGAAGAGGCGACGGAGCAGAGGTTGTTGTATTAGAATTAGTATAATAATTCAAGGGGATTAAGTAAGGCTAACTTAGTCCCCGTTTTGTTATAAAATTGAGTATTAGATAGTAACTCTCTAATGGAGGGATAATTGATGGAAACTAATATAAATTCTAGAGATAATCAAATTGAAAAGCTTAATGAAATTAATAAAATAGATAATTTAAATTCATCCAGTGAAAAAGTACCGGAAGTTATTAGTGAAAACTTGAGATACACTTATCCTCCGGATAGTGAAGGTAATATAAAATTGGCTATAGATGGTGTTAATATTACCATTAATAAGGGTGAGTTTGTAGTTGTATTAGGTCATAATGGATCAGGAAAATCTACTTTTGCAAAACATATAAATGCACTCTTAATTCCAACAGAGGGCAAAATTAGTGTGTCTGGATATGATACTAGCAAAGAAGAAAATATATGGAATGTAAGAAGCAAAGCGGGTATGGTTTTTCAAAACCCTGATAACCAAATTGTTGCAACTATAGTAGAAGAGGATGTAGCTTTTGGACCTGAAAATTTAGGCGTAGAACCTAAGGAGATAAGAAGAAGAGTAGACGAGTCACTTAAGAGAGTAAACATGTATGATTATAAAAAACATGGACCACATCTTCTATCTGGGGGTCAAAAGCAACGTGTAGCTATTGCTGGTATATTAGCTATGATGCCTGAATGCATAGTATTAGATGAGCCAACAGCCATGCTTGATCCATCTGGAAGAAAAGAAGTTATAAATACGATAATGGATTTAAATAAAAACAATGGGATTACAATAGTATACATAACACACTTTATGGAAGAAGCTGTTGCAGCAGATAAGATATATGTTATGGACTCAGGAAAAGTTATAGTAGAAGGAAAGCCAAGAGAAGTATTTCAAAATGTAGAAATTATGAAAAACTTAGGTTTGGATGTACCACAAATGACAGAATTGGCTTATGAATTAAATAAATCAGGTGTTAATATAAAATCGGATATATTAACTATAGATGAGATGGTGAGAGAATTATGTCAATTAAAATAGAAAATTTAACTCATATATATATGGCTAAAACTCCCTTTGAAAAGGTTGCCCTTAGTAATGTTAATGTGAATATAAATGATGGTGAATTTGTAGCCCTCATTGGACATACAGGCTCAGGTAAATCTACTTTGATACAACACATGAACGGGTTATTAAAACCTAACCAAGGAAAAATATTTGTTGATGGTGTAGATATTACTGCTAGTGGAGTTAAGCTAACGGACATAAGAAAAAAAGTTGGATTAGTATTCCAATATGCAGAGTATCAACTTTTTGAGGAAACAATAGAAAAGGACATAATGTTTGGACCTAAGAATTTAGGGCTTAATGATGAGGAAGCTTTAGAAAGAACTAAAAGAGCCATGGACATGGTAGGTTTAGACTATGAAACTTACAGAAATAAATCTCCATTTGACCTAAGTGGAGGACAAAAAAGAAGAGTAGCAATAGCTGGAGTTGTAGCTATGGAACCAAGGGTTTTAATACTAGATGAACCAACAGCTGGATTAGATCCTAAGGGGAGAGATGAAATTCTAGGAGAGCTATATAAGCTTCATAAATCCTATAACATGACTATTATTCTTGTATCTCATAGCATGGAGGATGTGGCAAAGGTTGCAGACCGTATATTGGTAATGGATGAAGGAAAATGTGTATTAGATGGTACACCACAAGAAATATTCAAAGAAGTAGATACATTAGAAAATGTAGGTCTTGCAGTTCCACAGGTAACATATCTTATGCGAGAATTGAGAAGGGTTGGATTTGAATTACCTGATGATATTTTCACATTAGAACAAGCTAAAAAAGAGTTACTTAAGATACTAGCAAAAAACTAGGCTCTTTTATAAAGTTATGGAGGAGTAAATATGATTAAAGATATTACCATAGGCCAATATATACCTGGAGAGTCATTTGTCCATAAATTAGATGCTAGGGTAAAAATACTATTTTCCTTACTCTTTATAATAGACTTATTTTTAATAAAAGAGTTCTCAGGATATATTGTTATTTTTATATTTACAATGATGGCTATAATTGTATCTAAGATTCAATTTAGATATATATATAAGGGATTAAAGCCTATATTTATATTAATGATAATAACGGCACTATTTAATGTGTTTTTAACTAGAGGTAACGTATTATTATGGCAATGGGGATTTATTAAAATATATAAAGAAGGTATAGTAACAGCTATATTTATGATACTAAGACTTACTTTTCTTATTATAGGAACATCTCTATTAACATTAACTACATCACCAATAGAACTTACTGATGGAATAGAAAAATTACTAGGACCATTTAAGAAAATTGGTGTACCAGCTCATGAACTTGCTATGATGATGACTATAGCACTACGATTTATACCTACTTTAATGGATGAGACTGATAAAATAATGAAGGCTCAAAAGGCAAGAGGTGCAGATTTTGAAAGTGGAAGTATAGTTAATAGAGCTAAAAGCCTTATACCACTACTTGTACCGCTATTTATTAGCTCCTTTAGAAGAGCTGATGAGTTAGCAATGGCAATGGAAGCTAGATGCTATAGAGGTGGAGAAGGCCGAACTAGAATGAAGATATTGAAAGTAACTTCGAGAGATTATGTAGGAATGATTGTTATGTCTACATTAACTATAATAGTTATATATATGAGATTTTAGATGTAGTAGAATAAAGGGATATATATATGAAAAACATTAAGTTAATACTAGAATATGATGGAACTAATTATATGGGTTGGCAAAAACAGCCTAAGGGAGAAACCATTCAAGGAACAGTTGAGAATGCAATCTCTAAGATCACTGGGGAAAAAGTTGAAGTGATTGGTTGTAGCAGAACCGATAGTAAAGTCCATGCTAAAGGATATGTGTGTAATTTTAAGACTAGTAGTAATATTCCTGTAGAAAAGTTTAGAGAAGCATTAAATCATGTATTACCAGAAGATATATCTGTAATTAAGTCCTCACAAGTTCATGATGATTTTCATGCTAGATATGATTCAAAAGGGAAGATGTATTGCTATACAATACTAAATACAGAAGTAAGAATGCCCATATGTAGAAATTTTTCATATCACTATAAAAAGAGTTTAGATATAGAGAAAATGAAGGATGCTGCAAAATTTTTTATAGGAACTCATGATTTTGAAGCTTTTAGGAATATTGGAAGTTCAGTTAAAACGACTACAAGAACTATTAGTAAAGTTGATATAGTTAAGAACGAACACTATATCAAAGTATATATAGCTGCTGATGGATTTTTATATAATATGGCAAGAATTATGATAGGAACGCTTATAGATGCAGGAAATGGAAAAATAAAAGCAGAAGATATACCTAAAATAATATTAAGTAGAGATCGAAAAAAAGCAGGCAAAACATGTTCACCCCAAGGTTTGTGTTTAATTGAAGTTTATTATTAATAATAGTAAAAATCATTGACACACCCGGGAAATTGTATTATAATGAATTTTGTTCGTATAATAAATATTTGTGTGTAAGATCCATTAGCCCCGGATCTTTATCCATAGAATTATAATTGTTAAAAATCAGGGAGGTAGTAAGATGAAATCATACTTAGCTAAACCAAGTGAAATACAAAGAAAATGGTATGTAGTAGACGTTGAAGGAATGACTTTAGGTAGAGCTGCAAGTCAAATAGCTTCTATATTAAGAGGTAAAAATAAACCAGAATTTACTCCAAATGTAGATACTGGAGATCACGTAATAGTTGTAAATGCAGAGAAAATTGTTTTAACAGGAAAGAAATTAGATCAAAAAATGTTAAGACATCACTCATTATACCCAGGCGGATTAAAAGAGATCCCTTACAGAGAAGCATTAGCTAAGAAACCAGAATTCGTATTTGAAGAAGCTGTAAGAAGAATGCTTCCAAAAGGAGTTCTTGGAAGACAAATGGCTAAGAAGCTAACAGTTTACAGAGGACCAGAGCACAAAAATCATGCTCAAAAACCAGAAGTATTAGAATTAAAATACTAATATAGTATTGTAAGGAGGAATAAATAATGGCAAAAGTTCAACATTTTGGAACAGGTAGAAGAAAGAAATCAGTTGCTAGAGTAAGACTTGTACCTGGTGAAGGTAAAGTTGTAATAAATAAAAGAGATATGGATAACTACTTTGGATTAGATACATTAAAATTCATAGTTAACCAACCATTAGTATTAACAGGAACTAAAGACAAATTTGACGTTTTAGTTAATGTACACGGTGGTGGATACACAGGTCAAGCTGGAGCTATCAGACACGGAATATCAAGAGCTTTATTAAAAGCTGATGAGAGCTTAAGACCAGAACTTAAGAAAGCTGGATTCTTAACAAGAGACCCAAGAATGAAAGAAAGAAAGAAATACGGTCTTAAAAAAGCAAGAAGAGCTTCTCAATTCTCAAAAAGATAGTATTTGTACATACAACTGTATGTTATATAAGAATAAGGAGTATATATTTACATATATACTCCTTATTTTTATTTTGTGTAAATTTTTTTAGGTAAACTCATTTTATATAATCATTAGTGCAGTTTAAGTTATAACATTACTCATAAATAATATGTTTATAAAAAGTTATGTTAAATTCGTGTTAAATATGTAAATAAGTATTAACATGTTTTTGATTATAGTGTATTATTAATATGGAATTTTAATGGACAAAGAAAAAGTACATATTGTGGAATGAGATTTATTGTAGGAGGTAAATTGATGTATAATATCATATTTTTGATTATTAACCTTTTAGGAGGATTAGGACTTTTTCTATATGGGATGAAGCTTATGGGGGATGGTCTTGAAAATGCAGCAGGAGATAAACTGAAGGGTATTTTTGACAGGATAACATCTAATCCAGTGAAAGGTGTGCTAACAGGTACCATTGTCACTGCTATTATTCAAAGTAGTAGTGCTACTACAGTAATGGTTGTTGGATTTGTTAATGCAGGACTTATGAATTTATATCAAGCAACATCTGTTATAATGGGAGCTAATATTGGTACTACAATAACAGCCCAATTAATAACATTTAAATTTGATGCTTTTGCACCTGTATTTTTAGCCATTGGTGCAGTTATGATACTTTTTTGCAACAAAAGAAAAGTAAAAGAAGTGGGTCAAATTATCCTTGGATTTGGTATATTATTTTTAGGATTAAAACTTATGTCAAGTGCAATGTCACCGCTTAAGGACTCAGTATTCTTTACAAATTTAATACTAAAATTAGAAGGACATACTATATTAGGACTCTTAATAGGAATGATGATGACAGCTGTCCTTCAAAGTTCATCAGCTTCTACTGGTATACTAGTAGCCTTAGCATCTACAGGAAGCTTACCATTAACAGTAGCAATACCAATATTATTAGGTAATAACATTGGTACATGTGTAACAGCATTAATATCTAGCATAGGAACTTCAATAACGGCAAAAAAAGCAGCAGTTATTCACTTGTTATTTAACCTTATAGGAGCTGTTATATTCTTAATTATCCCAGTTACATTCTTAGCTAATATAGTTTTATCAATAAGTCCAGATGTAGGTGCTGAAGCTATACCAAGACAAATAGCAAATGCACATACCTTATTTAATGTGGTAAATACATTACTATTACTTCCTTTAATTAAATATCTTGTTGCATTTGTTAATAAGATAATTCCTGGTGAAGATGAAAAAGATGTACCAGGTGTAAAATATATAGACGAAAGATTGCTAGAGACTCCAGCAATAGCTTTTGGCCAAACAACTAATGAAATAGTAAGAATGGGTGAGAAGGCAAAGGAAAATTTAAAAGTAGCTATGAATTCTTTTTTACAAGGAGATGAAGAGCTAATAAAGGTAGCATATAATAATGAAAAGATAATTAATCTATTAGAACATGATATAACAAGATATCTAGTTAAGTTATCTAACTCAGATTTAGGTGACGAACAGAGAGCAGAACTAGCTGCATATTTCCATGTGGTAAATGATATTGAGCGTATAGGAGATCATGCAGAGAATATTGCAGATCTTGCTAGTGAGAGAATCACAAAAAGATTAAGTTTTTCTCCAGATGCTATGAATGAAATAAAAGGTATGTTTGACTATACTATAAGTGCAGTAGAAATGAGTATAGAGTGTTTTAAAAGTTATAATAGAGAAAAAGCAGCGGGGATAAGAGGAATAGAAGAAAGAATAGACTCCCTAGAAAAAGAACTAAGGGCATCACACATAAAAAGATTAAACACTGGTGTATGTAATGCTGTAGTGGGAACAATTTTCTTGGATTTGATAAGCAATTTAGAGAGAATAGGGGATCACTCAGTAAATATAGCTGAAATAATATATGAAAATTAAAATTAATAGTATTTTATAGCTTTTATGTTAAAAACCTTTTGGATAATGTGTATCCGAAAGGTTTTTATTATATAGGTAAAAGAATAATAGTATGAATTTATGAATAAGTATAATTACAGAGTAATAAAAAAAGGTGGGGGGAACCATTAAGAATACTAAATTAATATCAATACTTACAGTAATTATTTTAGGATTCATATGCATGTCTGTAATTAATGTAAACAAGGTGGCTACAACTTATAAAAATGCTGAATCAGAACAAGAAAAAAATAAAATAATATTAATTGATCCAGGACACGGAGGAATAGATGGAGGTGCTTCATCTAAGGATGGAACTACAGAAAAGGATATAAACCTAAATATCGGACTTCTATTAGGGGCAAATTTAAAAAGTCAAGGATATAAGGTTGAATTTACAAGAGCAGAGGATATAGGACTTTATACTGAAGGAAAATCAGTAAAAGAGAAAAAATATGAGGACTTAAATAAAAGAGTAAGTTTGAAGGAAGAAACAAAGTGTGACATATTTGTTAGTATACATCTAAATACATTTCCAGAATCATATTGTAAGGGTGCTCAGGTATGGTACTCAAATTATGAAGGAAGCGAAAGGTTAGCAAATATTATGCAGGGTACATTAAAAGATAAATTGGACCAGTCCAATAAGAGAAAAGCAAAGGCTGCAGGCACTCAATATAAAGTACTGAGAGGTAATGATAATATGGCAGGAGTCATTGTAGAGTGTGGATTTCTAAGTAATCCTGAAGAATCACAAAAGTTAAAGGATGAAGAATATCAAAAGAAAATTGCAGATGCATTGGCTGAATCTATCAGCATTTACTTGAAAGAAGGAGCAAATTAAAGATAAGAGCCTACTTTTTCTATAAAAGGTGGGCTCTTTATAGAATATACAAAAATGTGAAATTGCAAATGATTAGTCCATATGATATTATGATTAAGGATTGGATTAAGCCATTGGTCCAAAGGGTCAGGAGATGAGATTTTGAACATTACAATTGATAAAAAAAATGGGATACCTCTCTATATCCAAGTAAAAAAACAAATAATGCATCTTATAAAAGATGGAACTTTGAGAGTTGGAAGTAAGATGCCTACAGAAAGAGAATTGTCTCAAGAGTTAGTAGTTAGTAGAAATACCATTAGCGCTGCCTATAATGAACTAGAAGCTAAGGGAGTATTAAAATCTATTCGAGGAAAAGGAACTTTTGTAGCAGAAGAAGTAGTATCATGGCAAAGTTATGATAGCAGAAGAAAGATAAATAAATTTGTGGATTTAGCTCTAGAAGAAGCTTTAGAATGTGGTATAGATCCAGATGATTTTTTAGATATAGTAACAAATAGGGTTAGTGAGAAAAAGGATGTTATGAATAAAGTTACTTCAGCATTTGTAGAATGTAATATTGAGCAAGCCAGAATGTTTAGTAAAGAAATAACATCAATAACAAGTATGAATACGATACCATTTACTTTAACGGACTTAGAAAAAATGAGTGATGACACAAAGGACAAGCTTTCGACTTGTGAAGTAATTATATCACCTTTCAATCATGTAAATGATGTAGATGGATTTTTAAAAGGCTTTAACAAGGAAATACTAGGAGTAGCAGTAAGCCCTAATCTAGAATCCATTGTAAGAATCGCTAGACATCCTTCAGGAACAAAATTTACTTTTATTTGTTTATCTGAAGAGTTTATATTTAAAATTAAGTCAGCACTTGATAATGCGGGTCTTTCAGATTTATCAGTTGAGTATTTTAGTATAACTGAAGAAGCTAAATTAAAACGCATAATTGATAAATCGGAGGTACTAATAGTAACTCCAGGTAGATATAAGGATGTTTGTAAGCTTAACCATGAAAATAAAGAGCTTATAGAATTTTCTTACAACTTAGACTCTACATCAGTGAAGGCGCTTAAGTCAAAAATTGTAGAATTAAAGTATCAAAAAAATTAATTCAGGAGGAATTAAAAATGGAAAAGAAGACATTAGTTCTTGGTGTTATTGGAGCAGATTGTCATGCTGTAGGTAACAAAATCATGGATTATGCATTAACAGAAGCAGGGTTTGAAGTTATCAATATTGGTGTACTATCACCACAAGAAGACTTTATAAATGCTGCAGTGGAAACAAATGCTGATGCAATAATTGTTTCTTCTCTTTATGGACATGGAGAGATTGACTGTAGAGGCTTAAGAGAAAAGTGTGATGAATCAGGATTAAAAGATATCCTTATCTATGTTGGTGGTAACATAGTTGTAGGTAAACAAGATTGGGATGAGGTTTATTCAAGATTTAAAGCAATGGGCTTTAATAGAGTTTACCCACCAGGAACAAGTATAGACACTACTATACATGACTTGAAAGAGGATTTAGGAATAGAATAGACATAAGCACATAAACTAACTAAAGTAGATTTTACTTGGAGTTTTAATAGAGAGCTGGAGTGATTTAAATGAATGCATATTTACTTTTAGACTTTGGTAGTACTTATACCAAATTGACTGCAGTAGATATAGATAATGAAGAAATATTAGCTACAGCCAAGGACATAACAACTATCGAAGATGATATAATGATAGGATTTAATAAAGCTTATGATAAGCTAATGAATAAGCTAGAAGGTAAAGAAGTAAATTTTGTTGAAAAGCTTGCTTGTTCATCTGCAGCTGGAGGCTTAAAGATGGTTGCAATTGGGCTTGTGCCAGATCTTACAGCAGAAGCTGCTAAGAGAGCTGCTTTAGGAGCAGGAGCTCGAGTTATAAAAGTATATAGTTATGAATTAACTAAGGATGAAGTATTAGAGATAAAAAATTCTGATGTAGATATAATTCTTTTAGCCGGTGGTACTAATGGAGGAAATAAACAATGTATTCTACATAATGCAAAGATGCTAGTAGATTTAGATGTTAATCTTCCTATAGTTGTTGCTGGAAACAAAAGTGCTAATGATGAAATAAAAGAATTATTTCAAAAAGCTGGATTCTATTTCAGCATAACAGAAAATGTTATGCCTCAATTAAATGCTTTAAATGTGGAACCAGCAAGAGAAGAAATAAGAAAAGTATTTATGGATAGGATAACTGATGCAAAAGGACTATCCAACGCAGAAAATTATATAAATGGTATACTAATGCCTACACCAGCAGCTGTACTTAAAGCAGCTAGAGTGTTGGGAGAAGGCACCGATGAAGAAGAAGGTATTGGAGACTTAATCATTGTTGATATAGGTGGAGCTACTACTGATGTACACTCTATAGGATATGGAGAGCCAACAAAGGGTGGAGTAAATATGAAGGGGTTAGAGGAACCTTTTGCAAAAAGAACTGTAGAAGGTGACTTAGGTATGAGATATTCAGCTGTGTCTCTTTGGGAAGCAGCAGGTAGTAGAAAGCTTAGAGCATACTTAAATGATAAAGATAGAAAAATACAAATTGAAGAAAGATGTAAATATAGGAATAGCAATATTAAAATGGTACCTGAAACAGATGAAGATATAAAATTTGATGAAGCTATGGCAAAGGCAGCTACAGAACTTTCTATGGAAAGACACTGTGGCACTGTTGAATGCATATACACTCCAATGGGAGCTGTATATAATCAATTAGGAAAAGATCTTATGGATGTAAAATATATGATTGGCACAGGTGGCGTTTTAGTTCATAGCGAACATCCAGGTGAAATATTGAAAGCAGGAACCTTTGATAAAGAAAATGCTACTTCTTTAAGACCTAGAAATCCAAAAACTTTAATAGACAAAACTTATATATTATCATCAATGGGTCTGTTAGCTCAGGATTATCCTGACAAAGCAATAAGAATAATGAAAAAATATTTAGTGGAAGTGTAAATCACTAGGAGGTAAATTAAAGTGGAACTAAAAAACAAAAAGTGGACCGAGGAAGAGTTTTTTAAGACAAGAGAAGAGGTTTTAGCACAATGGCCAACAGGTAAAGAAGTAGATTTACAGGAGGCTATAGACTACAACAAAAAAATTCCAGCACACAAGAACTTTGCTAAAAAATTAATGGAAGCAAAGGAAGCGGGCATAACATTAGCTCAACCTAGGGCCGGTGTAGCTTTATTAGATAGCCACATAGAATTACTAAACTACTTAGACAAAGAAGGTGGAGCGGATCTTCTACCATCAACAATAGATAGTTACACAAGACAAAATAGATATGAAGAATGTGAAGTTGGGATACAAGAAAGTATAAAAGCTAGAAGATCACTTTTAAATGGATTTCCAGGGGTTAACCACGGGGTTAAAGGATGTAGACAAGTATTTGAATCTGTTAACTTACCATTAGAATCAAGACACGGTACTCCAGATGGTAGATTACTTGCAGAAATTACTCATGCATCAGGTTGGACATCAAATGAAGGTGGCGGTATATCATACAATATACCATATGCTAAAAGTGTTACTCTAGAAAAAACTATTCTTGATTGGCAATATTGTGATAGATTAGTAGGTTTCTATGAAGAGCAAGGTATATCTATTAATAGAGAGCCATTTGGTCCATTAACAGGGACTTTAGTACCACCAAGTACATCTAATGCCGTTGCAATAGTAGAAGCATTACTTGCAGCAGAACAAGGTGTTAAGAATATTACTGTTGGATATGGTCAGTGTGGTAACTTAATACAAGACGTAGCAGCAATTAGAGCTCTTGAAGAGCAGTGTAGCGATTACTTAAGAGCGTATGGTTATGGTGATGTTTACCTAACAACAGTATTCCATCAATGGATGGGAGGTTTCCCAGCTGATGAAGCTAAGGCTTTTGGTGTTATATCTACTGGAGCAGCAGCTGCAGCATTAGCAGGAGCTACAAAAGTTATAGTTAAAACTCCACATGAAGCTATAGGTATACCAACAAAAGAAGCAAATGCTCAAGGTATAAGAGCAACTAAAATGACTTTAAACTTATTAAAAGGTCAACAAATGCACTTATCTGATGAACTTAGAACTGAAATTGCTATAATTAAAGCTGAAACAAGATGCATGGTAGATAAGTTATACGAAGTAGGAAACGGTGACTTAGCGAAAGGTGCTGTTAAAGGCTTTGATATGGGAGTTATAGATATTCCATTTGCACCAAGTAAATATAACGCTGGTAAAATGATGCCTGCAAGAGATAATAATGGAGCAGTAAGATATCTTAAATTTGGAAATGTTCCATTTACAGCAGAGCTTAAAGCTTTCAATATGAAAAAACTAGACGAAAGAGGAAAATACGAAAATCGTCCAGTTGGATTCCAAATGACAATAGATGATATATTTGCTGTAGGAAAAGGAAAGCTTGTTGGAAGACCAGAAAAATAACATTTATAATTTATAAGCTAACAATAAACTAATATAAAATTCTTAAATTATAGAAAGCAAGGTGTATTTAAATGAAAATTGTTGATGTAGTATGTTCTGCAGGAAGAACTGGATTTTATTTTGATGACCAAAGAGCAATAAAAGCTGGAGCTGGTCATGATGGATTTACTTATATTGGAGAGCCAGTAACTGAAGGATTTACATCTATAAGACAAGCAGGAGAATCTATATCTGTAATGTTAATACTTGAAGATGGTCAAGTAGCACACGGTGATTGTGCAGCTGTTCAATATTCAGGAGCAGGTGGACGTGATCCATTATTCTTAGCTAAAGATTTCATACCAGTTATAGAAAAGGAAATAGCACCAAAACTTATAGGTAGAGAATTAACTAACTTTAAATGTTTAGCTGAAGAATTTGATAAAATGTTGGTAAATGGAAAAAGACTTCATACAGCTATAAGATATGGAGTAACTCAAGCTATCCTTGATGGTGTAGCAAAAGCTAAAAAAGTTACTATGGCTGAAGTGGTAAGAGATGAATATAATACTGGAGTAGAAATTAATAGAATTCCTATATTTACTCAATCAGGAGATGACAGATACAACAACGCTGATAAGATGATTATCAAGGGAGCAGATGTTTTACCTCATGCTTTAATAAACAATGTAGAAGAGAAATTAGGCTTAAAGGGCGAAAAACTTCTTGAATATGTTAAATGGTTAAGTGATAGGGTTTTAAAATTAAGAACTAGTGAAGACTATAACCCAATATTCCATATAGATGTTTATGGAACTATAGGAGTTGCATTTGATTGTGATACAAAAGCAATGGCAGACTACATAGCAACATTAGAAGAGGCTGCTAAACCATTTAAATTAAGAATAGAAGGACCAATGGATGTAGAGCATAGAGAAAGACAAATGGAAGCATTAAAAGAGCTAACAGATGAACTTGATAATAGAAATATCAATGTAGAATTAGTTGCAGATGAATGGTGTAATACTTATGAAGACGTAGCATTCTTTGCAGATAACAACTCAGGACATATGCTTCAAATAAAAACTCCAGATCTTGGAGGAGTAAATAATACAATAGAAGCTATATTGTATTGTAAGAAGAAAAAGGTTGGAGCTTACTGTGGAGGAACATGTAACGAAACAAATAGATCAGCAGAAGTTTGCACTAACATTGCTATGGCTTGTGGAGCAGACCAATGCTTAGCTAAACCAGGTATGGGTGTTGATGAAGGTTACATGATAGTGAACAATGAAATGAATAGGGTTGTTGCCTTAGTAAATAGAAGAAATAAATAATACATTAGGTATATAGTAAAAAGGCGGTTTAATTAAAACTGCCTTTTTACTTATAATAATTATAAAAATGAGATATATTATTCATGGGATTTAAATTAAACTGTATTAGTAAATTAATATTGAAATAATATATTTAATCAATGAGTTTAGGAGGATTATATATGAGAGAAATTAAAGTTTCACAGATAACAGAAGCTATAAGAAAACTATGTATAGATGCAAATTACTATCTAGGTAGTGATATTAAAAACAGACTTATAAAATCTCATGAGGAAGAAGATTGGGATATTGCAAAGGGAATATTAAACAAAATATTAGTTAATGCTGATATAGCTAAAAATGAAGATATGCCTATGTGTCAAGATACTGGTGTGGCATGTGTATTTATAGAAATAGGTCAAGAGGTTCAGGTAGTTGGAGGAGCCCTAGAAGATGCAATTAATGAAGGGGTTAGACAAGGATATAAGGATGGATACCTAAGAAAATCTGTAGTTAAGGATCCCTTAGATAGAGTAAATACAAAGGATAATACTCCAGCTATGATCTACTATAATATAGTTCCAGGAGATAAGTTAAAAATCACTGTGGCACCTAAAGGCTTTGGTTCTGAAAATATGAGTCAAATAAAAATGTTAAAACCTTCTGATGGACTTCAAGGTGTTAAAGATTTTATAATAAAAGTAGTTAAGGAAGCGGGTCCGAATCCATGTCCACCAATAATTGTTGGAGTAGGAATTGGAGGAACCTTTGATAAGGCTGCAACAATTGCTAAAAAAGCACTTATAAGATCCATAGATGTAAGAAATGAAAATCCATTCTACGCAGAGTTAGAAGAGGAACTAGTAACTATGATAAATGAACTAGGTATAGGGCCTCAAGGATTTGGTGGTAAAACAACAGCATTAGCTGTAAATATAGAAACATATCCAACTCATATTGCAGGCCTTCCAGTAGCTGTAAATATTAATTGTCATGCTACAAGACATGCAGAAATAGAGCTATAATTAGGGGGTAAGGTTTATGGAAAAGAGAATAACTACACCACTAACAGAAGAAAAGGTAAAAGATTTAAAAGCTGGAGACAGTGTTTTATTAAGTGGAGTTATATACACAGGTAGGGATGCTGCTCATAAGAGGCTTGCAGAACTTTTAGAAAAAGGAGAAGAACTTCCTATAGATGTAAAGGATGCTGTTATATATTATGTAGGGCCAACTCCAGCAAAAGAAGGAATGGCCATAGGTTCAGCAGGACCAACTACTAGTTATAGAATGGATGCATATACGCCAGCACTTTTAGACCATGGTTTAAGAGGAATGATTGGTAAAGGATTAAGAAATGCTGAAGTAATAGAATCTATGAAAAAGAATAAAGCAGTATACTTTGGAGCTATAGGTGGAGCTGCAGCCCTTATTGGTAAATGCGTAAAGAAAGCAGAAATAGTGACTTATGAAGATTTAGGAGCTGAAGCTATAAGAAGACTTGAAGTAGAGGATTTACCTATAGTTGTAGTAATAGATTCAGAAGGAAATAATTTATATAAAGTAGGTAGAGAAGCTTACTTAAGTAGTAAAAAATAAGTTTTATAGGTAGAGGTGATTTAGATGGAAATTAATAAAATTTCAAAGGCTGGAACCCTAGAATCCAATGATATATACGTTATAATCATGCCTAATGAAGAGGGCGGAATAGCTATAGAACTTGAGAGTATGGTTATGAAACAATTTGGAGCTGAAATAGAAAGAGCTATTAGAGAAACTTTAGATACTTTACAAGTAAAAAATGTCATTGTTAAAGCTCAAGATAAAGGGGCTCTTGATTATACAATAAGAGCTAGAATTGAAACTGCAGTAAAAAGAGCGCAGTAGGGGGTATAAATATGAAATTAAGAAGAACTATGCTTTTTATGCCTGGAAATAATCCAGGAATGTTACAAGATGCTGCAATCTTAGGTTCAGATTCTATAATTCTTGATTTGGAGGATGCAGTAAGTCTTACAGAAAAAGATAGTGCTAGAATTCTTGTTAGAGAAGCAATTAAAAATGTTGATTATAGTGGAGTAGAGGTGGTAGTTAGAATAAATCCACTTACTACAGAATTTTCAAGTGAAGATATAGAAGTTATCGGAAGAGTTAAGCCAGATGCATTAATGGTTCCAAAGGCAACGGAAGATGAACTTATAGAGATTAGCAGTAGACTTGAAAAAATAGAAAAAGAAGAAGGCTTTGGAGACAAATCTATAAAGTTAATACCAATAGTTGAAAGTGCTTATGGTGTTGAAAATGTATATAGCATTATAAAATCATCAGACAGAATAGTAGCAGTTCTTTTAGGTGGAGAAGATTTAACTTCTGATATGGGAATTAAGAGAACTAAAGAAGGTAGTGAGATATTTTATGCTAGAAACAGGGTAGCTGTGGCTTGTAAGGCTATGAGAGTAGGGGCTATTGATACTCCATTTACAGATACTAATGACTTTGAAGGATTAGAAAAGGATACTCTACTTGCAAAATCCCTTGGAATGACTGGCAAAGCATCAATTAATCCAAGACAAATTGATACAATACACCAAGTATATGCTCCAACTAAAGCAGAGATAATCCATGCTCAAAGGGTATTAGATGCTATGGAAGAAGCTGAAAGAGAAGGTAAGGGAGTATTTTCTCTAGATGGTAAAATGGTAGATGCACCAGTTATAAATAGAGCAAAAACCACTGTGGAATTAAGTAAAAAACTAGGCCTTATTTAATGAGGGGATTGAGGTGATAATAATATGAAGAATGTATTAGGAAGAGAAATTCCGGAGTATATAGATGGATACGGAAATGTAAAGATTTTTGAAGGTGCTTTTAAAAATATGAATCCATTAAAAAAGGCGTCAGCAAAGATTAAACCTGTAGTTCCTGGAGATGCAAAGTTAGTAAATTCTTTAGAAGAAGTTTTAGATAAAGTGGAAATTAGGGATGGAATGTGTATATCTTTTCACCATCACTTAAGAAATGGGGATTATATTCTTAACATGGTTGTAGAATCCATGGCTAAAAGAGGAATAAAGAATTTAACTGTGGCAGCAAGTTCTATATTTCCAACTCATAAGCCGCTAGTTGCTTATATTGAAGATGGTACTGTATCTAAAATATATGCAAATTATATATCAGGACCTGTAGCTGATGCTATATCACAGGGTAAATTAAAATATCCAGCTATAATGCATACCCATGGTGGAAGATCAAGAGCTATTGAAAGTGGAGATTTACATATCGATATAGCCTTTTTAGCAGCACCTTCTAGTGATATGTATGGTAATATAAATGGACTTACTGGTAAATCTGCTTGTGGTGCTTTAGGATATGCAGTTTCTGATGCAGAATATGCAGACACTGTAATAGCTATTACAGACAACTTAGTGCCATATCCAAACTTCCCAATGGAAATAAACCAAGTTTATGTAGATTATGTAGTTAAGGTAGATTCTATAGGAAATCCAGCAGGAATAGTATCAGGAACTACACAAATTACCAAGGATCCTATTGGCCTTAAAATTGCAAAGAATGCTCTAGATACGATGATAGCTTCAGGACTAGTTAAAGAAGGTATGTCATTTCAAACAGGAGCTGGAGGAATATCTCTAGCTGTAGCTGCAGAGCTTAGAGAATATATGAATAAGAATGAAATCAAAGGTAGTTTTGCATCTGGTGGAATAACTGGTTATATTGTAGATATGTTTGAAGAAGGATTATTCCAAAGTTTACTAGATGTACAATGTTTTGATTTAAAGGCAGTAGAGTCTTGTGCTAAAAATGAAAAACATATAACTATGTCAGCTTCTATGTATGGAAATGCTCATAACAAAGGAGCTGTAGTAAATAACTTAGATATAGTAATACTTGGAGCAACAGAAATAGATACAAACTTTAATGTAAATGTTACTACTGCTTCAGATGGAACTATAATGGGGGGGTCTGGTGGTCATGCAGACACCGCAGCAGGCTCTAAACTTACTATAATAGTAACAAAACTAACTAAGGCAAGGTTACCAATAATAAAGGATAAGTTGACTACTATAACTACTCCAGGTGAAACTATTGATGTAATAGTAACTGAAAGAGGAATAGCTGTTAACCCTAAGAGGGTTGATTTAATTGAAAAATTAAAAGAAGCAAACCTTAATGTGGTAACTATAGAGGAATTAAAGGAAATAGCTGAAAAAATAACAGGTACTCCTAAAGCAATAGAATTATCTAAGGATATAGTTGCAGTTGTAGAATATAGGGATGGAACTGTTATAGATGTAGTTAGAAAAACATTATAAATAAAATAACGCCTATCTAAGATATCTTATTCTTAGATAGGCGTTATTTTATTGTGTTAAATCTTGGTTAGGAAGTTTAAATTTTCTTAATACATGTACAAAATTATTTGGCAATAAGTTAAATTTATATTGTTAAATAAAATAAGAAAGAGTGATGAAATAATGTGGCCTAAAGAAAAATTAAAATTCAATAGAATATTTAAGAAAAAGTTTAACATCAAGACCAGATTAATTTTAGCTTTATCAGTATTAAGCATTAGTACAATAATATTTGGAGTATATTCTATATTTCAAATGATGAAATTACATAATAGCATAGAAGGTATATCAAGTATATATGGTGGTAAAATTCAAAAGTCAGATGAACTTAGTTATCATGTTTTAAATTTTAGAACTAAAGAATATGGGTATATAATGGAGACATTTTCAGAAGAAAAAAATAGAATAGAACAAGAAATGAAAGAATCAAAAGGAAATATACAATTAATTTTAGAGGATTATTTTAATTATTGTGATAGTAATAGAGAAAAAAAAGATATTGAAAATATACAAGAAAAATTTGAAGTTTACTTAGAAGTTAACAATGAAGTTATAGAAGCAAATAAAACAAATAAAGAAATGAGAAATGTTTTAACTTTAATTAAGGGGAAATCTAAAAATAAATTTGATGAATTGATAAGCTCTATAGATGAGCTTAAACAAAAGAATTTAAATTATTTAGAAAGTATAAACAAAGAAGCTAATGAACGCTACAAGAGAGTAATAATTACATTTATAAGTGTAACTTTAGGAATAATTTTATTTACTATTATAGTGTGTATATATTTAACAATTTCAATTGTATATCCATTAAATAGATTAAAAGGAAAGATAAATGAATTAGTAAATAAAGGTGGTGATTTAACTCAAGATATAATTGTTGAGTCAGGAGATGAAATAGAAGAATTATCACAAGCTATTAATGTGTTTATGAACAATATAAGAAAGATAATAGTGGAAGTTAATAATTCCTCAGATAATGTTTTAAGCTCTTCTAGGGATACAGCTAGGTATATAAAAGAGCTTCATATGAATGCAGAAAGAACAACGAACACTGTAGATGAAATTTCCAGGGCCATTGAGGAAGCGGCAGTAAACTCTAGTGAGGTTAGTGGTTTATCTTTAGGAGTAGAGAGTTTTATAAATGATATAACCCATAAGGCTAAAGAAGGAGAGAAAACTGCAATAGATATTAGAGGGAGGGCTAATGAATTAAAAGACAATGTGGAGGTATCTAACAAGAAGGCACTTCAAATATTAGAAGAAACAAAGAAAAATCTCATAGAAGCTATGGAAAAATCTAAATCCGTCAGTGAGATAGAAAATTTATCAGGATCAATATTAGATATTGCAAACCAAACAAATTTACTAGCTTTAAATGCATCTATAGAAGCAGCTAGAGCAGGTGAGTACGGTAAAGGCTTTACTGTGGTTGCAAATGAAGTTAGAAATTTAGCGGAACATTCAAGAGTTACAGTAGAAAATATGCAACAGGTAATTAAAAATGTTAAGGAATCTGTAGGTACTATATCTATAAGTTCCAATAAGATTTTAAAATTTATAGATGATGTAATAATTAAAGACTATAAAAAAATGTACATCATGGGGGAGCAATACAATAGAGATTCTATAATTATTAATGAGTTAATAGAAAAATTTAATCACATAGCAAAAGAATTAAAGGGTGTTGTATCTACTATATCAAGTTCCATGGTAAATATAAGTGATACAGTAAATAAAGGGGCAACAGGTATAGTTGAAGTTGTAGAAAAGACCAATTGTTTATACATTAATATAGGAGAGATTGAAAATCAGATGTTGCGAAATGAAGAAAGTGCTAAGGGATTAAAAGTAATTATATCTAAATTTATAATATAAGTTATATAGTAAAGTTTTCATTATAAATTATTAATGAAGACTTTTTATTTTATATTCAATTAGCATTTATATTACAATACAAAATGGGAATAAAGATTTTATTTACAGTCCTACTATGATAACATATAAGGAGAGAGTAAATTATTTACTTAGGAGGTTTTTCAATGTCTAAGTTAAAAGATCCTTTTAAGAATGTATGAAAAAGAGAATATAATGGAGGCAAGTATGCCTATAATACCACATTAATAGCAGGAATTATAATAATAAGTATGTTATTTATTATATTAATTTGTCTGTCTTAATATTATAATAAAATTTTTAGTCAATTTATTAATAAAGTAAACTTTATTAAATTAATATCGTATTATTTATATAAAGAGAGGGAAGAAGATGAAGGAATCGCAAGGAAGAGCTCCCATAGAAGATGCCATTCTTGTAAGCAATGTATTAAAGGGAGACGTAGATAGTTTTCAAGTTATAGTTGAGAAATATCAGCTTAATATACTTAGATTTATTTATGGAATGATAAAACAGAAGGAAGCAAGTGAGGATATTACTCAAGAGGTATTTATAACTGTATATAATAAATTAGATATGTATAATAATAAATATAATTTTATAAATTGGGTTTTGCAGATTGCAAAAAATAAAACCATAGATTATATGAGGAAATATAGAAAGGTTTATGAAAGTGATATTGATGAAGCATATAATATATCATCTTCTGAAATGGGACCGGAAGAATCTTTAGAATATTTAGAAGTAAAAGAAAATGTAAATAAATATATAAAAACTCTAGATGAAGTTGATAAGCAAATATTAAATTTAAGGTATTCTCAGAATTTAACTTTTAGAGATATAGGTGAAATTCTAGATATTACAGAAACTACTGTGAAAAGGAGATACTATAAAGTAAGAGATGGATTCAAAGTCTTTTGCAAGTAAGGTTAGGAGGAGTCACAATGAAATGTAGTCAGTTCAAAGATAAGTTAACAGAATATATTGAAGAAAATTTGTCAGCCGAAGCAGATGAAGAAATGAGGAGTCACCTTTTAACCTGCCAAAGTTGTAAAGATGATTTTGACAAAGAAGTTTTAGAATATAAAACTTTTAAAGAAGCCCTTTCTTATGAAAATATTAACTTTAAAAACTCTACAGAAAAAATAATGGAGAGTATAGATAAAAATAAATATACAAGGGGGAGAAGAGGAATGAAAAGAAAGTACAAAGGAGCATTAGCTATTGCAGCTGCATTTTTATTAGGGGTTATAGTTACTCCTGTAGCTATGAAATTAATGGATGGTAAAGAAATATTTTCAGCAGCTTCATCAGGAAAGGAAGAGAATTCTACTAAGCAAGAAAATATAGTTAAATCTGAAATGGCAAAAGAAAACAACAGTAACGAACCTATAGAAAGCGTTCCAGAGACATCATCAAATGAAGAAAAGACTAGTGACGATATAAAGAAATCAGCAAATGTGAATATTGTTGACTTATATAGTAAAGCGGAAGTGACTATGTCTAAGGAGTTAACTTTTAATACACCATTTATAGCTACAGAAGATGGTAAATATGAAGCTAGTATAGAAGGTAAAGGAGAAAAGGCTATAGAAGAGGGAATAGGTATACTTTATGTAAAAGATACGTCTACAAATAAGATGTATGAGTATACTGCAACAGAGAAAGAAAGTCAGCAATCACCACTATCAATAAGTTGGTATGATGACACTCATCTTATGATAGTTCATGGTTTAGGATATGGAACATTAGTTAATGGTGAACGTATTATAATCTTAGATGTAACCACAGGTGAACAAATGCTTATAGCTACGGCTAAGGATAAAGAGCGATTTGTATCTATAACAAGAAAAGATGATAGCTTAATATTAAAATATGCTCTTTATTTAGATGACATGATGAATGATAAAGAAGACAAATCTAAAACTTTTGATAATTATATTCTTGGAGATGTAATAGAAGTAGAATAAGATAGTGTATTGCAACTAAAGGTTGCAATACCTTTTTTCTTATTCATAGTTATTGATAATAAAACTAGTAACATGATAAAATTAGTTGTAAAAAGATATATAGGAATAGATACTATAAAATTTATAATAAGTTATAAAATAAAATATAAGTGGTGAAGTGATGGTTAATATAAATAAGACTTATAAAAAGGCAATGGATTTTTATTGTGATGGAAGATTAGATAAAGCATTAAATTATTGTGATAAGGTATTAAACAAAGATAGAAGTCATTCTCCTACATTGAATTTAAAGGGACTAATATATTATATTCGTGGACAATTAGAAGAAGCAAAGACTCTTTGGAAGCTAAGCTATAAATTAAATGGAGATATGGTATCTAAAAAGTATTTAGATGATTCTAGACATGATGAAGGGGATGTATACATATTTAGTCAAGGTGTACATCTATTTAATGAATTTAAGGTAAAAGATGCTTTAAAGTGTTTTCTAAAGTGTGAAAGTTCCCATTTTAACAGTATAAATCTTTGGAAATACATAGCTAAGTGTCATATGCAATTAGGGCAGCATAATAAAGCTGTTAAATATATAGAAGATATTTTAACTATTGATAAACATAATCCAGAAGCTTTAAGCTTAAAAAAGCAGTTAATAGAATTAAATTTTATACCCAAAGAGACTAGGGTAAAATTTAAGAAGTTTATGGTGGTATTAGGAACAAGTATAGTTGCAGTGTGTATTGTATTATTAATAGGCATTGGAATATTTAAAGGATACAACAAAACTCATCAATGGTTACAAATCAAACAAGAAAAAAAGAATGGAGCAATTAATAAGGATAAAACAAATTTAGACAATTTCCAAGGAAATAGTGAAAAAATAGAAGGGAATTCTCATAAAGAATCAAAAAGTGATGAAATTATAAAAAAAATAGAAAAAAATGAGAATTCTAATATTGAAAATGAAAGTTTTAATGTAAGTACATTAAAATCCTACGTAAAGGCGAAAGACTATGAAAGCATTATTAAATACATAGAAAAATATGATATAGAAGGTTTAAGTATAAATGATAGGAACATAGCTCAAAATGCATTAACTTTAATAAAGGAAAAAGGAGTATTGTCCTTATATGAAAAAGGAGTTAGTTATATTGCAGATAAGAAGTATGATAATGCAATAAAGAACTTCACCTTAGTTTATAAATATAGTGAGGGTATGTATCTAAATGAACATATACTATTTATGATGGCCAGCTCCTATGAAGGTTTAGAAGATATAGAAAATGCAAATAAGTATTATGAGATATATGTAGACAAGTATGAAAAAAATGGTTCATATATAGAACAATGTCTTTACTCTCTAGCAATAAATAATGAGGGAATAGATAAAGAAAAGTCAAAAAAATATGCTGAAATTCTTACTAATAGATTTAGCAAATCAGAATATAATAATAGCAGAATAAAGGCTATATTAAAATAAGACTTATATTTATAACATAAATAGAGAGAATGGACTAATTTATAGCTCCATTCTCTCTATTTTTATTTTAAAGTTATTAGACTTCTATTCTAGTAGGATTAACTCTATTAAGGGTATCTATGTGATATGGAGATACGATAATGATGTTACAGAAAAGTAAAAGAATCAAAATGAATTTTTTCATATAATTCATCTCCTTTTTCAGTAATTGCTATTTAGGTTATTATACTCCTTAGTAAAGTTTTTATACATTTTTTCTATTTTATCATAGGTTTCATTACTTGAAACATAAAGTGAGTCCATAAAATCTTCCTTTACATCCTTACTATCTCTACGAACTTTTTCAGTTAAGATAGCATATTTGATTTCATATAAGTAGTCATTATATGAGGATACAACTTCCGTAAAATCTTTATATAGTGATGAAGAATCATCAGGTATGGACATTTGAGATAAAACATTTTGTACTGAAGCTAATTTTTTAGAAGTATCATCTATATTAGAAATTAAAAGTTCATAGGTCATATTGCCGCTACGACATTTTAAGACATCTTCATAGAAGTTATATTTTAAGCTATCTAAGGATATAACTAACTCTCTTAAAGTATGAATAAATTTAGTAATATCTGCTGATTTTAAATCAGATATTTTCTTTAAATTATTAGAAGATATACAATAGTCTATAGTTGAATCAATTACTGAATACATAGGAACACCTAAATCATAATTATAATCTTTTTTTAGCTTGATTAAGTCATAATAGTTTTCTGTAGCATCTCTGAAGGATTTTAAATTATTAGCTGCTAGCTGAATATCACTTCCATTAGGATTTTTCAGCATTGCTTCAAGTTGCTCTATAATGAGAATATTTTCATTTATACCTTTAGATAAATTTTCATAGTTTTCTGGTGAAATTACTTCTTTAGCCGAAGGGTTTGAATTTAAATCTATAGATATATCTATCAAGTCAGCTTTCATTTGGGGTAAAACACTAAGAGCTTTTTCAACATCTATATTATTATCTATTAGGATTTTACAGCTATTATTAACCTTCCATATAGATTTCATAGTGTTAGAAATATATCTTTCTTCTTTATTAAAAGAAAACTTACTGAAAAAACCATAACTCATAAAAAACAAAATTATACCTATAATAAAAAAGCATAAATATTTCATTACTATGTTGTCTATTTTTAATTTTTTTTCACTCACTTACAGCATCCCCCTTTGTATTTGCAAAAAATATATTATAATTCTTTATATTAAAGTTAAAACTAAAATATTCGTAGTTATTAACATTTATTTAATTAAAATATTTTTGTTCTAAAAATTAAAATTTATATTACAAATAGAAGTATTGGTGTATAATTAAAATAGTATTATCGATAGGTGGTGACTATATGGAAAGCTTTAATGCACTCATAAATATTTTTAAGGGAATGACTATATTTTCTCTAATTGACATTATTGTAGTTTCTTTTATATTTTATAAAGGTTATACATTAATAAAAGAGACAAGAGCAGAACAATTATTAAAAGGAATTGTACTTATATTTTTATTAATACCAGTAAGTGATGTTTTAAACTTAACAACCCTAAATTGGATATTAGAGAATACTTTAACAATTAGTGTTATTTCTATTATAATTATATTTCAGCCTGAAATTAGAAAGGCTTTAGAACATATTGGAAGAACTTCTTTTGTAGATAAAATAATTTATGAAGATGAAGAAGTTATGAAGAGTGTGGTTAATGAAATAGTAGATGCTGTGGAAGTATTGGCTGAAGATAGAGTTGGAGCACTTATAATAATAGAACAAAAGACTGGTCTTGGAGATATTATAAACACGGGAACTAAAATAAATGGTGATGTATCTTCAGCATTGCTACAAAATATTTTTGTTGTAAATACTCCACTTCACGATGGTGCCACTATCATAAGGAATGATAAGGTTGTAGCATCAGGTTGCTTTTTACCCCTTACCAATGATGATAAGTTAAATAAACAGTTAGGCACAAGGCACAGGGCTGGAATAGGAGTTACAGAGGTAGCAGACTGTATAACTATTATAGTTTCAGAAGAAACGGGGGTAATTTCTTTAGCTATAAATGGAAGATTACTTAGAAATTACGATAAAGATAAGCTAAGAAATGTACTACTTAAAATAATGAAGAGTAGACAAAATAGAAAAGAATCATTTAAAGAGAGGGTAAAGCTATGGATAAGCAAAAAAGACAAGACATCATAATAAGAATTTGTTGTGTAATAGCAGCACTAGTATTGTGGATGTATATTCGTAGTAGCGAAGACCCTGTAACTACTAGTGTAATAAAATATGTACCGGTAAAGATACTAAATGAAGATACTCTTGCAGATAGAGATTTAGTACTAATACCAAATCAAGATTTTTATATAAATTTAACAGTAAAGGCTCCGGCATCTACAATTAAAGATTTAGATAAAAAAGAGTTTAGTCTAGTAGCAGACCTTCAAGGGTATGCACTAACCCCGGGAGAAAATAAAGTTCAAGTTAAAGTAAAAGAAGCAATTCCTGGAGTTTCTGTTGTAAACTCTGATGGTCTTTTAATGAAAGTAGATGTGGATACTTTAGCAGATAAATATGTAAATGTAACATCTGGAATTGTAGGTGAAGTAGCTGAGGGATATTATAATGATGATTCTGTAATATCACCTAATTCTGTAAAAATTTCAGGACCACAAAGATATTTAGATCAAGTGGTAGGAGCAGTAGCTCAAGTAGATATAACTAATGCAAGCACTGATATAGATAAAAACTGTAAGGTTACTTTAGTAGATTCAGACGAAAGAGAAATTACTGGACTATCTATATATCCAGAATATGTACAGGTGAAAATCCAGGTGAAAAAAGGAAAGTATTTGGGGATAAATGTACAGACTACTGGCACAGCAGTACCAGGAGTAACTATAGTAAGTACGGAAGCAGCACCAAAGAGTATAGAGGTAGCTGGTGTAAGTGAAATAATAGATAACATAAAAAGCATTAATACAGAACCTATAAATATTAGTAATATAACTGAAAGCACTACGGTAGATGCAAATCTAATAATGCCGGAAGGTGTACACAGTGTAAATAATGAGAAAACTGTAAAAGTTAAAATTACAGTTAAGAAATTTAGTGAAAAGACTTTAAGTATACCAATAGACTATACTAATTTGGGAGAAAAACTTACACTAGAAAACTCAACTCCAACATTAAAGTTAATTATCACAGGAGAAGAGAGTGAACTAAGTAAAATCAGTGAAGATAAACTTAAGGCTACAGTAGATTTAAAAAGTTTAACAGAAGGCTCCCATGAAGTTAAGATACAATTAGCAGGAGTACCAAATACAGTACAAGTTAAGAGCCAAACACCTGAAAATATAACTATAACCATAAAAGCCAAAACAGAGGAGACAGGTAATAATGACGGTTAAGATAAATAATTTAGTTTTAGGAATAAATGAAGATAGTTTAGCCACCTTAAAATCAAAGGTGGCTAATAAACTTAGAATAAAAGAAAGTGATTTCAAATCCTTTAAGATTACTAAGGAATCTATAGATGCTAGAAAAAAATCAGAAATAAAAATAAATTATGCTGTAGAAATAGAATGTGATAATGAAGCTAAAGTAATAGCTAGAGTAAATAGTAATGATGTTAAATTAGGCGGAGATAATTATAAAGCTGATTTTGAAATTGGAACAAAGAAGCTAGAGAATAGACCTATAGTAGTAGGAATGGGACCAGCAGGGCTATTTGCAGGACTTCTTTTAGCTGAAAAGGGATATCACCCTCTTATAATTGAGAGAGGTGAAGATGTAGACAGTAGAACTAGAACTATAGATGGTTTTTGGAATAATAGGATACTTAATACAGAAAGCAATGTTCAATTTGGAGAAGGTGGAGCTGGGACTTTTTCAGATGGAAAGCTAACAACTAGAATTAAAGATCATAGATGTGGATATATTCTAGAAAAGCTTGTTTTAGCAGGTGCACCAGAAGAAATTACATATATGGGGAAGCCTCATATCGGAACAGATATATTAAAAAATGTAGTGAAAAATATAAGAGAAAAAATTAAGGAATATGGTGGAGAAGTAAGATTTTCATCTAAGCTTGAAGATATATCAATAAGAAATGGTAAAATTTCTGAGATAGTAGTAGAAGGTGAACATATACCTTGTGATAATCTTATACTTGCTACAGGTCATAGTGCTAGAGATACTTATGAAATGCTATTTTCAAAAGGTGTTTCTATATCACCAAAACCCTTTGCTGTTGGTTTTAGAGTTGAACATTTACAGCATATGATAGATGAAAATCAATATGGTAAATATGCAACTCATCCAAAACTAAGGGCTGCAGATTATAAACTAACCTATACGAGTAATAAACTATCTAGATCTGTATACAGTTTTTGTATGTGTCCAGGTGGTCAGGTAGTAGCTTCAGCATCTGAAGAAAATACTGTAGTAGTGAATGGTATGAGTAATTATAAGCGAGATGGGATAAATGCTAATTCTGCTTTAGTAGTATCAGTAGACCCTAGTGACTTTGAAGGAAATACCCCATTAGGGGGAATTGCTTTTCAAAGACGTTATGAAGCTTTAGCTTATGAAGTTGGAGGAAGAAATTATAACGCCCCTGTCCAGCTTGTAAAAGATTTTTTAAATGACAAAGTATCAAAGAATTTTGGAAGGGTGAAACCAACATATACTCCAGGAACTGAATTTGTAGATTTAAAAAGCTGTGCACCAAATTTTGTTGTAGATGCTATAAAAGAAGCATTACCTGTATTTGATAGGAAAATACCAGGGTATGCAGGAGAAGATGCAATATTAACAGGTATGGAAACAAGGACGTCTGCCCCTGTAAAAATAAATAGAAATGAAAATTATGAAAGTGTTAATGTTAGAGGATTGTATCCAACGGGTGAAGGTGCAGGATATGCAGGTGGAATTGTATCAGCAGCAGTAGATGGACTTAGAGTGGCAGAACAGATTATCACAGAATATTCACCAAAATAAAACAAATAGAAACTTGATATTTATATTATCCATTGATAATATAATATTTAAGAAGATTATTTTATCCATTCTTCTTTTCTTTAATCCGATGACTACCAGCTCTAATACTCCCATCTTTTTCAAAGTGGGAGTAAAGAGCTGCTACGTCCCTGGATAACGATTTCTAACCTTCAGAGGAAAAACCTCTGAAGCAAAAAACTCTGTTAATGGGGATATGAGTTTGCAGCAAGAAGTAAAGATAGGATTTAGGATAAACAGATTTCTTAGAGCCTTTGCTCATTAGAGATTGTTATCCTTTAGGATAAATTTTGCTAAGATTTAGAAATATATAAATTTTATATACTTCTAAATCTAATGCAAAAAAATTAAAGCTAATATAAATATTTATGTGGAGGTATAGTGATGAGGGAAAATAAGCAAGTATTAGTGATTAATCCAGGATCGACATCTACGAAAATAGCTGTATTTTTGGGGGAGGAATGTATAGCCTCAGCTAGTTTATCTCACAGTGCAGAGGAAGTGAAAAAGTATTCTCATATATGTCAACAAAAGGACATGAGAACGGAAGTCATATATAATTGGCTTAATGAAAACGATTATTCACTTGAAAAGTTTCATGCTGTGGTAGGTAGAGGTGGACTTTTAAGACCTATGCCAGGAGGGACTTATAAGATAACTTACAAGATGTTAGACGACCTTATTGTTGGGTTTCAAGGACAGCATGCTTCAAATTTAGGTGGAGTTATTGCCTATGAAATTGCAGAGAAAGCAGGAATACCATCTTATATAGTAGATCCTGTTGCTGTTGATGAAGTTGACGAAGTAACAAGAATATCAGGCATGGAAGATATATCTAGGCGTTCTCTTGTGCATGCTTTAAACATTAAAGCTGTAGTAAGAAAAGTATGTGCTGATAAAAACTTAGATTTTGAGAAAAGTAATTTCGTAGTAGCACATATAGGTGGAGGAATAACTGTATCACCAGTGAGAGGTGGCAGAATAATTGATTGCAACAATGCAAATGAAGATGGACCTTTCTCACCAGAAAGAACAGGAGGTCTTCCAGTAGGAGATTTAGTGAAGCTTGCCTTTAGTAATAAGTATACAATGCAAGAATTAAAAAACAAAATTACAAGAGAAGGTGGATTAGTAGCTTATCTTGGAACTAATGACGGAAGAGAAGTTGATAGACGTATCGATGAAGGCGATAAAAAAGCAGAATTGATATTAAGAGCTATGGCATATCAACTTAGTAAAGAAATAGGTGGAATGGCTACTGCACTATGTGGTAACATTGATGCTATAATTTTAACTGGTGGAATAGCTTATAATAAAAGAGTTACAAACTGGATTACTGAAGATGTAAAATTTATTGCACCTGTAGAAATTGTACCAGGTGAAAATGAAATGTTAGCCCTTGCAGAAGGAGCATTGAGGGTATTAAATGGTGAAGAAACACCAAAGATATATGACGATGAAGTTAAATTTGATTAACATTTGGGGGGAATCATAATGATTAAAACATTTGATGAGGTAATTTCTAAGGTTAAATCTCAATCAATGAAGAAAGTAGCAGTAGCAGTAGCACAAGATGAACCAGTACTTGAAGCTATAAGAGATGCTAAAAAAAATGGCATTGCTGATGCTATCTTAGTTGGAGATAAGGAAGAAATAATAAAAATTGCAGAAACAATTGGAATGAACATAGATGAGTATGAAATTATAGATGAGAAAGATGTAAACAAGGCATCTATAGAAACTGTTAAACTTGTATCTTCAGGTAGAGCAGACATGATGATGAAGGGTTTAGTTGATACAGCTACTTTCTTAAGAGCAGTACTTAATAAAGAAGTAGGACTTAGAACAGGAAAACAGATGTCACACATTGCAATATTCGAAGTTCCTGGCTATGATAGATTATTATTTGTAACAGATGCAGCTTTTAATATGTATCCAGAACTTAAAGAAAAGATAGATATTATAAAAAATGCAGTTCAAGTAGCTCATGCTCTTGAGAATAACATGCCAAAGGTAGCGCCAATTTGTGCAGTTGAGGTTGTAAACCCTAGTATGCCAGCTACACTGGATGCTGCAAACCTTTCCAAAATGAATGAGAGAGGTCAAATTAAAGGTTGTATAATTGATGGACCATTGGCTCTTGACAATGCACTTTCAAAAGAAGCCGCAGCACACAAAAAAATATCAGGTCCAGTAGCGGGAGAGGCTGATATATTATTAATGGCAAATATAGAAGCAGGAAATGCTGTTTATAAATGCTTAACATATACTACAGAATCTAAGAATGGTGGATTATTAATGGGAGCAGCAGCACCAGTTATAGTAACATCAAGAGCAGATTCACCAGAGACAAAAATGAATTCTATTGCCCTTGCATCATTAGTAGCAGGAAGATAATAAGGAGGAAGAAAATGGGACATAAACAATTGATAATCAATCCAGGTTCAACATCAACAAAGATAGGTGTATATGATGATGAAAATCCTATATTAGTTGAAACTTTAAGACATTCAGCAGAAGAAATAGGTAAATACAAAGAAATATATGACCAATTAGAATTTAGAAAAGAAGTAATATTACAAGTACTAAAAGAAAAAGGCTTCGATATAAAAGAATTATCAGGAGTAGTAGGTAGAGGTGGACTCTTAAAACCTATCGAAGGTGGAACTTATAGTGTAAATGATGCTATGATTAAGGATTTAAAACAAGGAGTTTTAGGACAACATGCCTCTAATCTAGGTGGAATAATAGCCCATGAAATAGCAACAGAAATAAATGTACCGTCTTTTATAGTAGATCCAGTTGTAGTTGATGAGTTAGAAGATGTGGCTAGAATATCTGGTATGCCAGAAATTGATAGAAAGAGTATATTCCATGCCTTAAATCAAAAGGCTGTAGCAAAGAGATATGCTAAAGAAACAAATACTTCTTATGAGGAGCTAAACCTTATAGTAGCTCATATGGGTGGAGGAATATCAGTAGGAGCTCATAAACAAGGAAGAGTTGTAGATGTAAACAATGCACTAGATGGAGAAGGCCCATTCTCACCTGAAAGAAGTGGAGGACTTCCAGTAGGAGATTTAGTTAAACTTTGCTTTAGTGGAAAATATACCATGGATGAAATAAAGAAAAAGATAAACGGTAAAGGTGGAATAGTAGGTTATCTACAAACTAATGATGCTAAACTTGTTGGAGACAGAGTAGCAGAAGGAGATAATGAAGCTAAATTAATATTTGATGCTATGGCATATCAAGTAGCTAAAGAGATAGGAAGATGTGCTACAGTATTACAAGGAAAAGTTGATGCAATATTACTAACTGGTGGAATTGCATACGGAAAATATATAGTAGAATACATTAAAGAAAGAGTAGAATTTATATCACAAGTAGTTGTTTATCCAGGTGAAGATGAATTACTTGCCTTAGCAGAAGGTGGACTAAGAGTATTAACAGGTCAAGAAGCTGCTAAGGAATATAAATAGGGTGAAGCTATGAGTAGAATAAGGGTTTTTACAGGTCACTTTGGAAGTGGAAAGACAGAAATAGCAATAAATTATGCAATTAAGTTAGCTAAAGAAGGGAAAAAAGTAGCCCTTGTAGATTTAGATATAGTAAATCCATATTTTTGTATTAGAGATCTTACACAGGAACTTAAGGAAAAATATAATATAAAGGTTATTTCTTCAAATCCTGAGTATGTTAATGCTGAACTTATGGTAGTACCAGCAGAGGTTAGAAGTGTATTTAACGATAAAAGTTATGAGGTAATTTTTGATATTGGAGGAGATGATTCAGGAGCAATAGCTCTTGGTCAATATAACAAACATTTTAGAGAAGAACCTTATGATATGTACTTTGTGATAAATGGTAATAGACCATTTACATCTAATGACAAAGATACTATAGAGTTTCTTAGAGATATAGAAAGAGCTTCAAGATTAAAAGTGACTCATCTAATATCTAATACAAACTTATCATATGAAACTACAAAGGAACATATAATTAAAGGGGATATGGAAATAGCAGAGATTTCTAAAGAGTTAGATATTCCTCATGCCTATACTGTATGTTCTGAAGAACTTGTAAATGAAGTGGAAGGTAAGGTTTCAGGAAAGATATTCCCGATTCACATATATATGTTGCCACCATGGAGAAAAGATTTAATTTAGCACTAATTATTAGTGCTAAGTTGACATCTTGTACTAAAAAGTGATAAATTATATATATGTAAACGTATTTAGTTATTATCCTTAGGGATATGGGATAATAAAATGTAAACGTATTACAACTTGAGTGTAGGTCATAAACAATATATAGTAGATAAAATATTCTAAACTTTCTATATAAGGAGGTAAGTATTATGGCAAAGGTAACTTTTAGGGAAGAAAGATGTAAGGGATGTGGACAATGTATAATCGCATGTCCAAAACAAATCATAACTTATTCTGAGGAACTAAATGTAAAAGGATATCATCCAGCTACAGTTACAGAAGAAAATATGCCTAAGTGCATTGGTTGTGCATCATGTGGAAAAATGTGTCCAGATCTTGTAATTACAGTGGAGAAATAATAGGGGGGAAAGATTCATGTCAGAAAAAGTTTTAATGAAGGGTAATGAAGCCATAGGTGAAGCAGCTATCCAAGCTGGTTGTCAATGTTTCTTCGGATACCCTATAACACCACAAACAGAAATATCAGCATATCTTTCAAGAAAAATGCCTAAAATAGGTAGAGTTTTTCTACAAGCTGAAAGTGAAATTGCTGCAATAAATATGGTATATGGAGCAGCAGGAACTGGAGTAAGATGTATGACATCTTCAAGTTCACCTGGAATAAGCTTAAAAGCAGAAGGAATATCTTATATAGCAGGTGCAGAACTTCCTTGTGTTATCATTAATATAGTTAGAGGTGGTCCAGGCCTTGGTGGAATTCAACCAGCTCAATCAGACTACTTCCAAGCAACTAAGGGTGGTTCCCATGGAGATTTCAATATGCCAGTATATGCACCATGTTCAATTCAAGAAATGGTAGATTTAGTACAAGATGCTTTCGATGTAGCTGATATGTACAGAACTCCAGTTATGGTTATGGGAGATGGAATGCTTGGACAAATGATGGAGCCAGTAGAGTTTAAAGAAAGAAGTGAAAAAAACCTTCCAGAAAAAACTTGGGCTGCTAATGGATTAAACGGAAGAGCTAACCATAATGTAATAAACTCCTTATACTTAAAACCTGAAGGTCTTGAAGCTCATAACTTGAAATTACAAGCAAAATATAAAGCTATAAAAGAAAATGAAACTAAGTATGAATTATATAATTGTGAAAATGAAGTAGATTTAATAATGGTTGCATACGGAACAACTTCAAGAATATGCAAGACTGTTATAAAATTGGCTGAAAAAGAAGGAATAAAATTAGGTTTAATAAGACCAATAACATTATGGCCTTTCCCAGTAGAAGCTTTTGAAAAAACTGTGGACAAAACTAAGCATGGTTATGCATCAATAGAGCTTAGCTGTGGTCAAATGGTAGAAGATGTTAGACTTTCTGTTGAAGGAAGAAAACCAGTATTCTTCTTTGGAAGATCAGGTGGAATGGTTCCAAGCCCTAATGAAGTCCTTGAAAATGTTAAAAAATTCATAGGAGGTGCTAAATAATGGCAATAGTATTTCAACCAACAAAAGCATTATTAGACGTGCCTACCCATTACTGCCCAGGATGTACTCATGGAATAATCCACAGACTAGTAGGGGAAGTACTTGAAGAATTAAATGTTATAGATAAAACAATTGGTGTAGCTCCAGTTGGATGTTCAGTTTTGGCATATGACTACTTTGCATGTGATATGTTTGAAGCTGCACACGGAAGAGCACCAGCAGTAGCTACAGGAATAAAAAGATCTAATCCTGATAAAGTTGTATTCACATATCAAGGAGATGGAGACTTAGCAGCTATAGGAACAGCAGAAATTGTACATGCAGCTACAAGAGGAGAGAACATAGTTACAATCTTCGTAAATAACTGCATTTATGGTATGACTGGAGGACAAATGGCTCCAACAACATTACCAGGACAAGTTACAGAAACTTCTCCATATGGAAGAGATGTTAAACTTCAAGGTCATCCAATAAGAGTTTCTGAAATGATATCTACATTAGATGGAGCTTGCTATGTAGAAAGAGTATCAGTAGATAATGTACCACATGTAAATAAAGCTAAAGCTGCTATTAAGAAAGCTTTCCAAAATGCCATTGCTGGAAAAGGTTTCTCAATGGTTGAGGTTCTATCAATATGCCCAACTAACTGGGGATTATCAACACAAGAGTCACTTGGATGGTTAAGAGATAACATGATGCCATTCTACACTCTAGGTGTTAAAAAAGATACAACAACTGAGGAGGGGAAATAATATGGCATCACAAGAAATAATATTTGCTGGATTTGGTGGACAAGGAATATTATCAATGGGTAAATTCTTAGCTTATGCTGGAATGGATGTTAATATGAATGTTTCATGGTTACCTTCTTATGGACCAGAAATGCGTGGAGGTACTGCAAACTGTTCTGTTATTGTTTCAGATGAAGCTGTTGGTTCTCCAATAGTAACTAACCCTACATCACTAGTTGTTATGAATAGACCTTCCCTTGATAAGTTTGAAAAAGAAATTTTACCAGGTGGACTATTAATATTAGATAGTGACTTAATTGAGAGACCAGTTGAAAGAGAAGATATTGAAGTTATAAAAATACCAGCTCAAACAGAAGCTGATAGCCTTGGAAGTAAACAAATTGCAAACATGGTGCTTCTAGGAGCATTAGTTGCAAAAACACAAATAGTTTCTATGGAAACTTTACTTCAATCTCTAAGAGATCACGGAAAAGAAAAATTCTTTGAAATCAATAGAAAAGCTTTAGAAATTGGAGCATCATACGTAGTAAAATAAGCTTATTAGCTAAAAGTGGCTTTCGCAAAATATATTTTGCGAAAGCCACTTTTTTATATATAACTAAGTAAGAGAATAAGGATAAAGGTATAAAACTTAGTGTATAAGTTTTATACTTTTTATTTATGATAAAAATTGTATAAAAATTGAAAAAAACTATTTACAAGCGTAACAATGTTATGTTACTATAAAAATATGATAAAAGATTATTGAATATATGGCTATTTACAATATTAAAGAGCTGCGTGTAATTAGTTAATGTAACATTATTACGTGGAAATAAAATGGAGGTATAAATTATGGTGAGTAATGAACAGTTTGGAGATTTAAAAATATCAGGTTCAGGGAGTGCGGCAGGAGGAAGATATAGGATTGCATCTATCAGTGGAAGTGGAAAAATTGTTGGAGATGTAAACTGTGAAAAATTTAGTATTAGTGGTAGTGGAAAAGTTGAAGGTGCTGTTATAAGCAATGGTTTTAGTATTAGTGGATGCGGAAAGGTAAGTGGAGACTTAAACTGCGTTACTGGTAGTATCAGCGGAAGTGGTTCTGTTCTTGGTTCTATTCATGCAAAGAAATTTAACATCAGTGGAAGTGGTAAAATAGGTGGTAACTTTAAAGGTGAAGAGCTCACTGTGGCAGGAGCAGGAAGAATTGAAGGAAGAATAAATGCAACTAATGTTAAGCTTTTAGGTTCAATTAGAGTAGGTCATGGTATTGAAGGAGAGATTATAAATATTAAAGGTGTACTAAAAACCCTAGGAATGGTAAATGGGGATGAAGTAAATATAGAGTTAAATGGTGGTTGTGAGGTTGAAGAAATTGGAGCAACTAAGGTAAGAGTTTTAAAGGAATACTCTACTATGAATGCTATAGGAAGATTTATTTGTAAATTATTTAGTAAGAACTTTGGATATTTAACTATTAGAACTATTGAAGCTGATGAAATTTATTTGGAAAACACCATAGCAGATGTGGTTCGTGGAGGAAAGATTACCATAGGAGAGGGGTGTAAGATTAAAAGAATAGAATACAGTGAGAGTCTTGAAAAACTAAATTCAGAATCTGTTATTGAAGAGGAAATGAAACTATAGATTTTAAAATGTTTTAATTACTAAAGATAAAAAGTTTAATTAGAGTTAAAAACTAAACTAAAAAAGAGGAGGAAATAAAGTGGAAGAAGAGTTAATTTCTAAAAAAGAAATATTAGATATGACGGGAATATCTTACGGACAACTGTATAGATGGAAGAGAAAAGAACTTATTCCAGAGGAGTGGTTTATAAAAAAATCAAGTTATACAGGTCAAGAAACATTTTTCCCTAGGGAAAAGATAATAAATAGAATAAATAAAATTATAGATCTTAAGGATGATATGCCTTTAGATGATTTAGCAGCTATGTTTACTAACAAACCTAAGGTAGATGATGTAAGTGAAGAGTATCTTATAGAAAAGGAAATTATAAGAGAAGAAACCCTTCCTATATATAAGGATATATTTAGAGAAAAGGAAGAATATAATTTTAAAGATATCTTACTCATGGATATTCTTCAAAGGGAATTTGACTTAGGAAAACTAACCATTGGTGAAATAGAAGTTATACTAAAGCTTATTAATAAGGAATATAAAAATATAGAAGAAAAGGATGGAACATTATATATCATAAGAAGATTAGGAATCGGGATTTGTGTAGTAGCATACAGAGAAAGAATAATTGTGGATGATGGCAGCAAAATCATAGGAGAAATAAACATTAAAAATATTATAGAAAATCTTAAAATGAGATTAACGCTATAGTTAATAATTAATAGTATAAAAATGGGGTGTAAAAATGAATTACGACAATTGTAATGATTTAAAAATAAATGATGACTGGATATCAGAAGGTGGAAACTATAGAGATATAAAAATAAGCGGAGATGGAACTATAAAAGGGGATGTTAATTGTAGAACTATCAATGTTAGTGGAGATGCAGAATTAAAAGGAAATGTATACTGTGAAGATTTGTTCAAGGTAAGTGGAGATGTGGATATAAAAAATAATCTGCAATGTGGAATTTTTAGGGTTAGTGGTGATGTAGATATCCATGAAAACTTATCTGTAAAAGGCGAATTAAAGGTAAGTGGAGATGTAAATGTAGATGGAAGAGTGGATTGTGGAATTCTTAAAATAAGTGGGGATATCGATGTAAAAAGTAATCTATATTGCAGTGGTCTGTTTCATTTAAGTGGAGATGCGGATATGGGAGGAAACCTGAAAGCAGATAAAATAGAAGCTTCAGGAGATATAGAATGTGAAGGTAAAATTACTGGGGGAGATATAGTCATATCTGGAGATATAACTGTAAAGGATGGCATAGAAGGAGAAAAAATAACTATAAGTGGGGATATAAACAGTAATGGACTAATAAATGGTGATGAGATATACATTACCATGTCAGGAAATCATCATATTAAAGAAATAGGTGGAAGATTTGTAGCAGTTACCGAAAATATATCAAGGAATGGAATAATAGGTTCACTATTTTCTAATTCATTTAGAAATAAAGGAAGCCTTCAATGTGAATGTATAGAAGGAGATGACATACTACTTAAAAATTCTAAGGTAGATATAGTAAGAGGCAAAAATGTTACCATAGGAAAAGGTTCAATAATTAACAAAGTTGAATATTCAGGGGAACTTATTATAGAAGATAATGGAATAGTTAAAGAATCTGTAAGGATATAAGCAATTAACAGTAAATGTACTTTATAATGAGGGGGAAATCATGGAGGATAAATTAAAAAATCATGGAGAAAATATAAGGTTATGGAATAAGAATTTTTTCTTGCTTTGGCAAGGGCAACTAGTATCTATGCTTGGGGACATATTATATATGATAGCATTAGACTTTTGGATACTAGACATTACTGGGTCTACTGGGCTCATGGGGCTGTTAAGTGCTCTTACAATGCTACCAAGAATAATATTAGGACCTTTTGCAGGAGTTTTTGTAGATAAGTGGAATAGAAGGAATATCATGGTTATAACAGATTTTATAAGGGGTGTAGTTGTTACTTTCGTAGGTATTGCTGGTATATTTGGTTTTATACAGGTGTGGATGGTATTTGTAGTTGGGGTAATTAGTGGTTTATGTTCTGCTTTCTTTGGTCCAGCGGTAAGTTCTATAAAGCCAGAATTAGTTCATGAGTCTAAATTTGTAAAGGCTAATTCAGTTACAAGTTTTGCAACATCTGGTATGGATATGATAGGTAGTGCTATTGGTGGACTTATATATATGACTATAGGTGCTCCATACATGTTTTTAGCTAATGGTATATCTTATTTAATTTCAGCTTTTACAGAAATGTTTATAACTGAACCTAAAAGAGAGAAAAAAGATGAAAAAATTACTTTTGTAGATGACTTTAAAGAAGGATTTAAATTCCTTTGGAATTTTAAGACATTAAGAAACGTTTTCTTACTAGCATCATTACTAAATCTGTTTGCTAATGCCGCATTTATATTAATACTCCCATATTTTAAAACTATGCCTTTCCTAGGTCCAGAAAAATATGGTTTATTTATGGCAGTGATTCCTATGGGAATGTTAACAGGTAGTGGATTTTTATCAATAATTAATATAAAAAAGAATCAAAAATTTAAAATTTATAAATTTGGTGCATTGATATGTCTTGGAATATTACCTTTTGTATTTATAGTGAAGAATTTTTATTTAATGATACCTATTGCATTTATATCCTTTTTATGTAATGTAATATTTAATACTATATTTAATTCTGCAATGATGCTTGTAGTACCATCAGATAAGAGAGGTAAGATTGGAGCATTAATGAATACCATAAGTGGAGGGTTACAGCCAATAGGAGCTTTAGTTGGTGGAGTCTTAGGTGAATTTTTACCTATAAGAGTAGCAGTATTATCTCTTCTAGGAATATCATTTATATTCACTATAGCCTTGATTTTTGTTAAAGGAAGTAAAGAATTAATGGAGTATGAAAGCAGTGATGGTACTGTAGAAGAGCTTATAGAGAAAACAAATGGTATTGTATTAGAAAGTTAATATGAGATAGGAATAATATATAATAAAGGCAACACAGATTTTGTGTTGCTTTTATTCGTATAGAATGTATAATGGTAAGCTGTTATTGTTATGATACATAATTTGTATTATAATTAACCTGTATGTTGTAATGAGAATTTCACATAGTAATGTAGACTTAATAGAAAAAATAAGATTATTGAAGATAAAAAATCATACTAAGAGGAGAAGATTTATATATGAGTAGAATGTTTGGAACTGATGGAGTAAGAGGAATTGCTAATAAGGAATTAACTGTAGACCTTGCATATAAACTTGGAAAAGCGGGAGCATTAGTTTTAACTCAGTGCACTAGCAAACCTAGAATAATCGTAGGAATGGATACAAGAATATCCGGAGATATGCTTGAATCAGCTTTAGTTGCAGGGATTTTATCAGTAGGAGCAGAAGCTCTTTGTTTAGGAGTAGTTCCAACTCCAGCCGTTGCATATTTAACAAAGAAGTATAAGGCAGAAGCAGGGGTTGTAATATCTGCATCACATAATCCTGTTGAATATAATGGTATTAAGTTTTTTAATAAAGATGGATTTAAATTAAGTGATGAATTAGAAGATAAAATTCAAAAGTTAATAGAAAGTGATTTTGAAGGAATCAATATTCCTACAGGAGGAATGTTAGGTAGAAAATACATAGGAGAAGATGCTATAAATGACTATGTAGAATTTGCTAAATCTACTATTGATGGTGATTTAAGTGGTATGAAAATTGCCGTTGACTGTGCCAATGGTGCAGCTTATAAAACATCAGTAAAAGCGTTAAAAGAACTAGGAGCAGAAGTTTTTATAATTAATAGTGATCCAGATGGAATCAATATAAATAAGGATTGTGGATCAACTCATCCTGAGGACCTAATGAAATTTGTTGTTGAAAATAGATGTAACTTAGGATTAGCTTTTGATGGAGATGCAGATAGATGCCTTGCAATAGATGAAAAAGGAAATCTTGTAAATGGAGATTTCATGATGGTAATAGCAGCTAAACACCTTAAGTCTATAGGTAAATTAAACCATGATACAGTTGTTGTAACTGTTATGAGTAACCTTGGACTTCACATAGCTTTAAAAGAAGCTGGAATTAAAACTGTTAGTACTAAAGTTGGGGATAGATATGTATTAGAAGAGATGGCTAAAGAAGGTTATTCCATTGGAGGAGAGCAATCAGGTCACGTTATATTCTTAGATTTCAATACCACAGGAGATGGTTTAGTTTCAGGTATTCAACTTGCAGCAACAGTAAAGAGTACTGGAAAACCATTAAGTGAACTTGCAGCAACAATGAAGGAATTACCACAAGTATTAGTAAATGCTAAGGTGCCAAACAACATGAAGGATATCCATGAAAAAGATGAAGAAATCATGGCAGATATAAAAGAAATGGAAGAAAAAATGGCAGGTTGCGGTAGAGTATTAATAAGACCTTCCGGTACAGAACCTTTAGTTAGAGTAATGCTAGAAGGTGAAAATCAAGAAGAGATAGACAAAATGGCTCATGACCTAGCTAAAAAAATAGAAGAAAAAGCAAATAGATAAAATAAGACCCGTGAAATTTCACGGGTTTTTTGCTTATAAAGTTCAATTAGAGTTTTTTGCTATAGTATACTTGTAGGATAACAAATATAACCATAAATATAATAAGGACAGTCCATAGAGTCCAGAATACAGCAAGGTTAAAAATTCCAGATATCATCAAACCGATATATGCAAGAATATTTATTATAATAGCAGCAGAGTACAAAGATTTTTGTGTGATCAATTGATTTCTTTCATCTTGTTCTTCTAATCTTTTTTCTTTTAATTTCTTTTCATCTTTTAAAAGTTTTTTTATCTTAATGATAAATATTAAACCTATTGTAATTAGTGAAGCACCGATTCCTGTATAAAATCCACTTAAAAAATCAGGTAGGTAGTCATATTTTCCAGAAGAGAATACAAAACTAATAGCTAGAGTGGCTACTCCTAGAATAATCACAATGTAAAGTAAAGAAATTCTTTTCTCTAGTACTTTCTTGTAGTCCTTATCCGTTGTTGCATTAGATATAATGGCTTTTAATAACATAAATTTTCCTCCTCTAAATCAAAAATAAAGATATCTTCAATATTCATTTCAAAATATTGAGCAATTTTATGGGCCAACACCAATGAAGCTTTATACTTCCCGTTTTCTAAAGATATAATTGTTTGTCTAGTAACATCTACAGCATCAGCAAGTTCACTTTGCGTAACACGTTTTTCTTTTCGAAGTTCTTGGATTTTATTTTTCAACTTATCACATCCTGTTCTATTAATATTATTTGTAATAAATATTAGAATTTAAATGTATAGTATGCTTTACAATTTAAGTATAGTACACTTTACATTTCATGTCAAGCTTACTATACATTTTTATATTATTTATTTTAAATTTTAAATGTGAAAAACCTTGAAAGCCGCATGGGGAGAACAACTAGTTAACTAGTTATATAGTTTTATAGGTAAATAGATTTATAGTTTCATAGTTAAATATTTATATATAAAAAATTTTAGCTATGTTCATATATAAATATTTGTATAATTCACATTAGAATTAAATAAAATAATATCAAATTGAATAATATTATAATAAAAATATGCATATATATGGGTGAGTTTCATTTAATATACACTATTAATAAATACCATTGACCAAAATGTATTAAATGAATATAATATAATGAGGTTAATGGGTTTTAGATTTTGGATAAATAAATATTAAAATTTCATTTAAATATTTAATTTTAATATTAAGTTCACAAACTTTATTATTATTTATATCGTATATGTGGAGTATGAGTATAGGAGAGTATAAAATGTGGACATCATAACTCTTTTAAAATACACTTTAAAAACCAAGTGTTGGAAAGGAGGAAATAGTCTAACCACATAACTAAGCGCCAGGACTTAAGTGAAAAGGAAGCTCCTTTTCATTGCATTCAAATGAGTAAGTTCCACTAGCCAAATCATAGATTTGGAGTGTCACTTAAGTTGACGAGGATGGGGAGTATCGAATCTTCGGCGGGTGCCCCACGGTATCGCACTACCGTTAACGATTGATAAAGACAGGAAGTGATTCCTGTTACAAAGCAATCCGGTGTAAAACCTTAACTAAATGTGGATAAGTTGATAAGTATTTTTAAAATCATACTAAATCAAAGGTTTTTATTATTCATATAGAGTTAAATCTAATTTGAAATAGAAGACATTTAGGAGGAAGAATTTTTTATGTGCGGAATAGTAGGTTATTTTGGAAAAAGAGAAGCAGCACCATTGCTTATTGAAGGATTAAGTAAACTGGAGTATAGAGGATATGACTCAGCTGGAGTATCTATACTAAATGAGAAGGGTATTGATCTTACAAAATGCAAAGGTAGACTTGCAAATTTAGAAGAAAAGTTAGAAGAAGATCCAATAAAAGGACATATAGGTATAGGACACACTAGATGGGCTACTCATGGTAAGCCATCAGATTTAAATTCACACCCTCATACTAATGGGGATGGAACTATATCTGTAGTTCACAATGGTATTATAGAAAACTATATGGAACTTAGAGAATGGCTTATGGAAAAAGGCTATGAGTTTAAGTCAGAAACAGATACAGAGGTTATTCCAAACCTTGTGGATTTCTACTATAAAGGGGACTTGCTAAAGGCAGTAATGGAAGTTACTAAAAAGCTAGAAGGAAGCTATGCTATAGGAGTTATAGCCGCTAATGAGCCTGATAAACTAGTAGCTGTAAGAAATGAAAGCCCATTAATAGTTGGTCTTGGAGAAGATGAAAACTTCATTGCTTCAGACATACCAGCTGTATTAAATCAAACAAGAAAAGTTTATCTTTTAGAAGATAAAGAATTTGTTGTTATGACTAAAGATGGAATAAAAATATATGACCAAAATGAAAAAGAAGTTAAGAAAGAAGTATTTAATGTAACTTGGGATGCTGATGCTGCTGAAAAAGGTGGATATGATCACTTCATGATGAAGGAAATCCATGAGCAACCAAAGGCTATAAGAGATACTATGGCTTCAAGAATTATTCCTGGTCAACCAATAAGAATCGATGATATAACTATTACAAAAGAACAAGTAGAAAAATTAAACAAGGTATATATAGTAGCATGTGGAACTGCATACCATGCTGGATTAGTAGGAAAAAATATTATTGAAAAACTTGCTAGAATACAAGTTGAAGTAGATATAGCATCTGAGTTTAAATATAGAGATCCAATAATAGACGAAAACACTCTTATGATAGTTGTTAGCCAATCTGGAGAAACAGCAGACACTATGTCAGCTTTAAGACTTGCTAAGAAAAAGGGTGCTAGAGTAATAGCTGTTACTAATGTAGTTGGAAGCTCAGCTTCAAGAGAAGCCGATGATATACTATATACTTGGGCAGGTCCAGAAATAGCAGTTGCATCAACAAAGGCTTATGTAACTCAATTAATAGCTATGTACACAATTGCTCTATTCTTTGCAGAGCAAAAGGGTACAGTAGCTCAAGATAAGATAGAAGCTATTAAAACAGAAATGTTAGCTCTTCCAGAAAAAGCAGAAGCAGCACTTAAGTGTGATGATGCAGTTAAGGCTCTAGCAGCTAAAACTTGCTGTGAAAATAACATGTTCTTCTTAGGAAGAGGCCTTGACCATGCTGTAGCAATGGAAGGATCTTTAAAATTAAAAGAGATATCTTATATTCATTCAGAAGCTTATGCTTCAGGAGAATTAAAACATGGTCCAATAGCTTTAATTGAAGAAGGAACAGTAGTAGTGACTATGGCAACTCAAGAAGACTTATTTGATAAGACTGTAAGTAATATGAAAGAAGTTATTGCAAGAGGAGCTAGAGTGTTTGCAGTGGCTCAAGAAGGTCACACAGATATAGAAAAATCTGTAGAATCAGCAATCTACATTCCAAAAGTAATGGACTTATTAGCTCCAGTTATAGCTATAATTCCAATGCAACTATTCTCTTACTACATGTCCATGGAAAAAGGTTGCGATGTAGATAAGCCAAGAAACCTTGCAAAATCAGTTACTGTAGAATAGTAGAAGCGTGATGTAAAAATATTTAATTTTAAGATAAATATTGATTATTTGTAATAAGATTGAATTAAAAATTCATAAAGTATAAAAGCATATAAGACTAGACATTTTAAAATAAAAATGTCTAGTCTTTTTTGAAGGTAAAAAGTAGTATCTAAAAGAAAAAGACAAAGCAATATAGAAGCTAGATTAATTTCATTTTCAAAATAAATTTACTTACATGTTTACAATTATAGAAGTTACCATCATAAAGGAGGGTGAGTATTAATTTGAAAGAATTATTAACTAAATTATTAGAAAATACTTTTATCCCTATAATAGATATGCTTACTAAATTACCAGATGCAGCAGGGGCTTATCTAATATGTGCAAAAAATATTGATGTTTTACCAGCAAGAATGAAGGAGTTAGAATATTCATATGTTAATGGATTGCCAGTTATTTATTTAGGAATCGCTGGTAGACCAACTTCAAAAGTAAAAAGTATAAGAAAGTGGGATTATAGAAATCACTTTAATGGAAAAGCTAGAAGCTCTACATTACGGAAAAGCTTGGGGGTGTTGTTTGGTTTTGAAAAAGAATATGAGAGTGAAACAAATAATTTAAAGTATAAGTTTATTTATGAACACGAGGAAAAGTTATCAAAGTGGATGAAAGATAACTTGATAATGTATTTTGTTACAATTGATAACCCTATGGAGTTTGAAATATATTTGATTAACACTTATGAACCACCTTTAAATTTAAAAGATAATAAGAGTGAAAAGAATAGGGTTTTCAGGGAAGAATTATCTAAGTTACGAACAAGATAATAATACCTATTTTTTAATAATTATGTTTAATTTAAGTTTCCTATTATGGATATACCCACTAGGCTAAAAGTTTGACCTTGGAGGATGAAGGATAAAGGTTATGTGTAATTCTAAGTCTGCTATTGGATAAAAAGCTTGGAAGAAACTTACTCATAAGACAACATATGTGGATGGTAGAATCATGGAAAGCATAACACAGAATAATTTACTATGGATTTTTATTGGTTCAATTTCATTTTACAACAGGACCAAAAATAAAAACCATTATTTCATTATAATTGTAACTCATGATGATAACATCAAAACTTATAGTGATGAAGTTATTGACATCGCTAAAGAAATTAAAGTGACAGATTAAGAGATTTAATCGAGAGATATGTTTTGTATAATTTAAGTAAGGAAGTAGGTGAACTTATATAATGAAACTGATAATTAGATTTATGTTTGAATTTTTAATATTAATATTTGTACTGTGGATTATTAATATATTTTCCATTTTTGTACACGAAATTGGTCATGCTAGTGGATATATGATTGCAACAAAAGACAATAATTGGAATATAGAAATTGGAAAGGGTAGAATGGTATATAAAACAAAGAGATTTAATATTTACTTTATACCTATTTCTGGATATTTTTCACCTATTAATATGGAGAAATCAATATCAAAAACTAAAATAATTGCTATCTTAATTGGAGGACCCTTAGCATCTCTTCTTTTATTAATATTACTACTTTTAGTGAGAAAGAATATTAATTCCTTAGTACCAGTTATTGTGAGTTTGAAAACTTCAGTTTTCCTAACAAACTATTCCATAATTTTCAATCTAAATATGTTTATTGCATCAGCGTTACCATACAAACCTAGACCTAATGGCTATGTAAGTGATGGATGGAAAATACTGAGATTATTTAAAAAATAAATAAGAATAACTAATAAGTGTTTAATTTAAAATAAAAGTGTAACGAAATGCAACCGAGAAGTGAAACACTAAAATATGAAAATTAAGTTAGGAATAATCTTATAAGGACTTGTTAAATATAGCTTCAAATTAAGGTAGTGTAATAAAGCATGGATTTTATGGGAGTGTTTAATGATGTATATGAACCTATATTTAATCAGTGTAAATATATTCAAGATTATTTAAAAGCTAATAGGTATATAAGCTAAGAACAGTAAGGTGTTCTTAGCTTATATTATTTTATAACTTATTATATTTTAAAAATATAGTTAATAATAATATGAAAATTACATAATACTAAGAGTGTAAGAATTATATTATATAATACTAACCAAAGATGAAGGAGAATTAAATTATGAAAATAGAAAAAATATCTGACAAAATAATGTACAATGATGAATCCTTAACTAAGAAAATAATTTATAAAGAAGATAAGATATTGAATTTTGTTTTAAATTTTAGACCAGGGCAAGGAGTGCCACCACATAATCATGAGCAAAGTGATTTACTTATTCATGTACTTTGCGGAGATGGTGAAATGACTGTAGATGGAAATTTAAATAAAATAACACAAGGAGATGTAATTCATTGTAAAGGAGTAGAAGTGTTTAGTATAAAAAATACTGGAAATGATGATATGTCATTATTTGTAGTATTAGCTCCAAACCCATCAGCAGTATATTCAATAGGAATATAAAAGGGTGGTGGAAGAATATGACAAATAGGATTATTATAATCGGAAATGGAATAGCAGGAATTACTGCAGTGAAAGCCATAAGAGAAGTAGATAAAGAGTCAGAAGTATTTATATTTGGAGAGGAGAAATTTTACCCATATAACAGAATAAAATTATCTAAGAATCTATTTGATGAACTCTCTGAAGATAATACTCTTCTTCTAAAGAAATCATGGTATGAAGAAAATAAGGTTAATATTTACGTAAGCAAAAAAGTAACAAAGATTAATATTGAAAATAAAGAAGTAGTTTTATGTGATAAAAGTATACTTAAGTATGACAAACTTTTATTAGCAAATGGAGCAAGAAATAATAAACCTCCAGTTGAAGGAATAGAAAAAGCCGGTGTCTTTAACTTAAGAACGTTACAGGATGCATGGGATATTAAAAGTAAAATAAAAAAAGGTGAAAGTGTTATAAACATCGGTGGAGGAATACAAGGATTAGAAACTGCTTGGAATTTGAATCAGCATGGAATCAATGTTTCTATTGTTGAGATTCAATCTAGACTAATGCCAAATCAATTAGATGAAAAGGCATCTAAAATACTTCAGGATTCAGTAGAAAAGTTTGGTATTAATATATACTTAAATACGAGAGTTAATAAAATAGCAGGAAATAATGAGGTTGAAGGTGTTGTAACAAGTTCAGATGAATTTATACATTGTAATAAGGTTATATATTCTGCTGGAATAAAGCCTAACATAGAAATGTTTGAAGATACGCCTATTAAGTGTGAAAAAGGAATTGTTATAAATGAAAAGATGGAAACTAATATAGCAGATATATATGCAGCAGGTGACGTTGCTGAACTTGATAACTTTGTTCCAGGACTATGGAATATATCAATAGGCCAGGGCAAAGTTGCAGGATATAATATGGTGGGAAAAGATAGTACTTATAAGCATATTGTTCCTGTTACTACTTTAAATGCTTTTAAACTATCCTTATTTTCTATGGGGTGTGTAGATGAAAATAATGCAACTAATGTTCTTGTAGAGGATAATGATGAAGGTCAATATATGAAGGTGTTTGTAAGAGATAGAAAAATAGTAGGGGCTATTGTAATTGGAGATACGAAACGATCACCAATATTAAAATCAGCCATTGAAAAAGAAATATCTTTAGAAGCTATTGATTTATCTAAAATTTCAGTAACAGAATTATTGAATAACATACAAAGTAAAAAATAAAGGAGAGAATAAATATGACAGAAATAAAATTTTGTGAAAATAATTTTACATATGGAACTGAAGATACCATTAAGAAATTACAAGAGAATTATCCTGACGTAGATGTAACAGTAGAATCATGCTTAGGATATTGTGGAGACTGTGCCACTAATCCATATGCACTTGTTAATGACGAAATGATTCTGGCAGATTCAGCAGATGAATTATATGAAAAGATTGAAGAGTTAATATAAAGTCCTTGGCTACAAAGCACAAGAAGAGTATTCTCCTTCTACAAAATACTACTAACTCTCTTTGCTATCCTAGGACTTTTAATTGCTACTCCACTATACAATTTAATCGGTATAGGTAACTCCTTTACAAGCATTGCAGTTATATTAATTATTTTATGTGTCTTGAATCTAAAAAGGAGTTTTAATAGAAATGTAGATGAAGTTTTAGATATTAGCGAGATATAAGTATATTCCATGATTCTTAAAAATAAGTTTCATGGTTTTTTCATTTAAAAGGATTTTAATGGTGACTATAGAATAGTTTAGATAAAGTTATGAAAAGATTTAAACTATTAATTTATTTAAGTAATAAGGAGAGGAATCATGGAAGTGTTGAAATACAAAGTTCCCAATCGAAAGATAGCTGAAAAAATATTAGAGGAAGCATCTATTTTAAATCCTGGTCCATGGGTGGAACACTCAAGATACGTAGCAGAGGCAGCAGCTTTAATTGCTCAATATGATAGTGATTTGGATGAAGATACAGCTTATGTACTGGGATTGCTTCACGATATTGGGAGAAGGAATGGTAGACATTATGTAAGACATGCTATTGATGGATATAACTATGCATTAGAAAATGGATATGATTTTGTGGCTAGAATTTCAATCACTCATGGTTTTCTATGCAGTAATGTAGATGATATATGTGGAGAAATGGATTTAACTAAAACAGAATACGACTTTATTAAAAATTATTTAGGTAATATCGAATATAATTCATACGATAAATTAATTCAATTATGTGATGTATTGGCTCTTCCATCAGGATTTTGTTTAATAGAAAAAAGGATGGTTGATGTGGTTATGAGATATGGATTTACTGATTTTACACTAGAGAAATGGAAAAAAACCTTTGAAATAAAAGAATATTTTGAGGGCAAAATAGGAAAATCTATTTATAGTATCCTGCCAGGAATAGAAAAAAATACTTTTAATTAAACTTTTAAAGAAAGTGGAAAACATGTAAGTATAAAATTGGTAAAAAGAAAAGAGAAACTCCTCAAGAATGTATTATAAGAGAAATTAAGGAAGGGCTTAATTGTAAAATTAGTGATTTGAAACTATTTTAAATTTATGTTATCAATTCTTTGAGTTAGGAGAAAGTATTGTGAGGGAGAATGAATTAAAGTCATATCTAAAAAGTCTAGGGGCATCATTGGTTGGATTTGCAGATTTAAATAGCGTTAATACTTCATTGTATAATAATCTAAAGTATGGTATTGCATTTGCGATAAAATTAAAGCCTGAAATTATACAAGGTATTTATGAAGGACCAACAAAAGAATATTATGAGGAATACAAAAAATAAACAAAGAACTTGATGATATCGCCATATACTGTGTAAGATACATAGAGAGTCAGGGATATAGTGCATTGGCTCAAACTTCAACATATGTTACTAGTGATGAAAATTTGACTACTTATTTACCACATAAGACAGTTGCTACACGGGCAGGAATGGGTTGGATTGGCAAAAATGCTCTTTTAGTTACTCAACAGTATGGTAGTGCAGTTCGTATCTCTTCAGTACTAACTGATATGCCAGTCATACCAGATATGCCTATCAATGATTCTAGGTGCGGAAAATGTAGTAAGTGTGTTGATGATTGCCCAGCAACAGCAATAAAAGGTAAGTTGTGGAATATAAATTCAACAAGAGAAGAACTATTAGATCCTTTTAAATGTCGTAAAAAAGCAAGAGAACTACTAAGACAAAGAATAGGAATAGAAATGTCTTTATGTGGAAAGTGTATTGAGATATGTCCATATACACAGCAATATATTAAAAGAAATTCCCATAGGTATAATTAGAAATATTTTAGTGATATTTTAAGTAAGAGATAAGAAGGCTAACTAAATTAATGTTACCTGATTTTCTCTTTTTATTTTGAAGAAAGTTAGAGAGAAAATTAAAAAATACAATAATATAACTCTAAGTTAAGTTTTATGAAAATTAATGTTTTTATGTTTTTATGTTTTTATGTTCTTGCCACCTTATGCCATTGATATGACTAAGGCTAAGCCTCCTAGAGTAAATCAATATTTTAATAAAAATTAGCTTTCGCTAATACTCTTATTTCAATTATAAATAAACATTTATGTATAAATATGTTATTTAAGTAAAAATGGTGTTATACTATATACATATTTAGTTAAACGTTAGTTAAATAGTTTAATAAATTCAGTAACATTAATATAATGTAAACTATTACTGAGGTGAATAAACAATAGATATATAATATTGTTCAGAGGGGAGGATTCAATAATATAAAGTAATAGACGGGTATGTAAATGGGGGGAAATTATGAGATTAGAAAATAAAAATTATAATGCGGGGGATATAATTAAAATTCCATTTAAATTTGCACCAGCACAGGCTACATTAATAGCAATACAAAAACTTTTGGATGGTTTAGTTCCAACACTACAAATTTTGGCTACGGCTAAGTTTCTAGATATTGCAATTTTAATATTTAAACAAGAAAAAAATATTAAAGATATAGTAATGCCCTTATTATTTGTGATACTTCTTTTAGCTTATGACTGGATTTCTACTCAATTATCAAAGTTTGCAGAAGTTCAGATTAAAAATAGATTAAGAGGTGAATTCAGGGTAAATATTGTAGAAAAGATAGCAACATTGAGATATAAATATATAGAAAGTCAGGATAGTTGGGATTTGATATCTAGGGTTATAAAGGAGCCAGAAGTTCAATGTACTAAGGCCTATATTTCATCTTTAGATATGATAGCAATGATTTTAAAAATAACAGGAATACTAGTAGTTTTATTTATTCAGGTATGGTGGTCTGCAGTTTTAATTGTTTTAATTTCTGTACCTCTATTTTTTATAGCTTTAAAAAGTGGAAAGGAAACTTATGAAGCAAATAGAGAAGTAGAGAAGAATAAAAGAAAGGTTAAATACTTAGAAGAAGTGTTAAACGGTCGTGAGGCAGTGGAAGAAAGAACCTTGTTTGGCTATTCTGATAAGATTAATAACCAGTGGCATAAAGAGTTTGAAACTGCTAGAAAGCATGAACTTAAGGTAAGTCTTAAATGGTACGTTAATATGAAAACCGGTGGGGTTATTATTGCCATTTTATCTGTATTGATAGTTTTAATTTTAATAGGGCCTGTAACTAGTGGAATTTTATCCATAGGAATGTTTATGTCCATTGTTAATAGCGTATTTGAATTAATACAATATTTAGCTTGGAGCCTTCCAGAGTATGGAGATAATTTAGCAAAGAATAAAGAATATCTTGTTGACCTAACCAACTTTTTAAAATTAGAAGGGGATGAAGGATATTTATTAAGACCAGCTAAGGAGGTTAGCAAATTAAAGTCCTTAGAGTTTAGAAATGTATCTTTTAAATATCCAGGCACAGAAAAGTATATTTTAAAGGATATATCTTTTGTCATAGAAGAAGGAAGGCATTATGCTTTTGTAGGTGCTAATGGAGCTGGTAAGACTACAATAACTAAACTTATAACTGGCTTATATGAGGACTTTGAAGGAGAAATTTTGATAAATGGAAAATCTATAAAGACATATAGACAAGACCAGTTAAAAGCAATGTGCTCTGTAGTGTATCAAGATTTTGCAAGATATAGTATTTCTTTTAGAGATAATATTTTATTAGGAGATATCAATAGCTTTGATAACCTAGATAATATGAATAAGGCTATAGAAACTGTTGAACTGCAAGATGTTGTTGGAGGATTACCTCTAGGTATCAGTTCAAACTTGGGTAAAATTAAAAATGATGGTGTAGATTTGTCAGGAGGACAGTGGCAACGTATAGCTATGGCAAGGGGAATTGTAAGTCCAGCATCCATTAGAATTTTAGATGAACCAACTGCAGCCTTAGATCCTATAAGTGAAAGTAATGTCTATGAAAAATTTGAAGAGATAAGTAGGGGACAAACTACTATATTTATCAGTCATAGGCTTGGATCAACAAAGATTGCAGATGAAATTTTCGTTATAGGAGATGGAGCCATTGTAGAAAGTGGTTCCTATGAGGAGCTTATGAAGAAAAATGGGGTTTATACAAAAATGTATGAAAGTCAAAGGAGTTGGTATATATAATGGTAGGGAAAAGTAAAGATATTTCTTTTTTAAAGATAGTAAGGACAGTTGAACCTATGATAATTAAATCATGTCCTATACTTACAGTGGCAGCTATATTAACTTCAATACTACATAGCTTGGCTTATGTAGTAAATACTTTCATGACACAAAAGTTTTTTGACTCCATTACAGCTACTTTCTCAGGGAAAGTAGAGTTAAAAATAGTATATTTTATGCTAGGAGGACTATGTATTTCATTAGTTCTAACTCAAGTACTTAATGGAATAGCTAACTTTTTAGCTAATGCCTTAGTTAATAAGGCAAAGGGAACTATAGGTAAGATATTAAATCATAAAAGCTCAAAGTTAAATGCCGCTGATTTTGAAAATCCAACATTACTTGATGATATTAATAAGGCTCAGAAGGGATTAGAGGGTGGACTTTGGATGTCTTTGATATTAATTGTAATAGTAACCTTCTATATTCCATATTTTATTTTTATGGGTATATATCTTTATAAATTAAAGCCGATACTTTCTATTTCTATTATATTAGTATTTATTCCTGTAGCTATATCACAACTAATTAGAATTAAGGTATTCACTAATTTAGAAGATAAGGTAGCTCCAATAAGAAGAGAATATGAACATTATGAAAAATGTATAATGGATAGAGAATATTATAAGGAAACAAGGCTTTTAGGAGGGTTCTTCTATTTCAAAAAAAGATATATAAGTACCTTAGAGCTTATGAATAAAAATAATTGGCAAGCAGAAAAAAAATCAGGACTTGCAGAGCTAGCCATGAAGATGTTAACATTACTTGGGTATATGGGGGTTTTAGCACTTCTTGTATATGCACTTTTAGATGGTTCTATATCAATAGGTGCCTTTGGGGCAGTATTTTCATCTATAGGCTTTATGTTTTCTTTAATGAATGAGCTGATATGTATGCATATAGGAAACATGGCTGAAAATTTAGGTACAGTGAAAAACTTTATTAGATTTTTAGAAATCCCTGAAAGAGAAGGGGAGGACATAGAAATTGTAGGAGTGCCTAGCATTTCAATTGATAATGTAAGCTTTACTTATCCAGGAACTGATACAAGTTCTTTGAAAGACATATCTTTAAAGATGAATTCAGGAGAAACCATTGCCATTGTTGGGGAAAATGGAGCTGGTAAGAGTACCTTAGTTAGGATTCTTACAGGAATATATAGTCCTACTAAAGGTAATGCTTCAATAAATGGTATAGATATAGATAAAATATCAGCTAAAGAATTATATAGGGTTACATCAGGGGTATTTCAAAAATACCAACGATATAAAATGACTTTAAGAGATAATATATCTATAAGTGAAAAATCTAATGCAACAAAGGAAGAACTACTAAAAGATGCTATAGATAAAGCAGATTTTCAGGTTTCAAAGGAAAAATTTGAAGATGGTTATGATACCATGCTATCTAGAGAATTTGATGGTATAGATTTATCTGGTGGGCAATGGCAAAGGCTAGCTATAGCTAGGGGTTTTTACAAGGATAGTAATATGATAATTTTAGATGAACCTACAGCGGCCATAGATCCTATAGAAGAGACTAAAATATATAAGAAGTTTAAAGAAATGTCCAAGGATAAAACTGCTATAATCGTTACTCATAGACTTGGTTCTGCTAAGATTGCAGATAGAATAGTAGTTATGGATAAGGGTGAAATTGTACAAGTAGGTACCCATGATGAACTTATAAGTATAGATGGAAAGTATAGTGAGATGTATGAAGCTCAAAGTAAGTGGTATCTAACTGATCAGGATGAAAAGGCAGTTTGATTTAAGGGATTAATGCAAAATATTTAAAGGTTTGAGTCTGAAATGGGTTAGTAAGTTGGGATATAAAGGATCTATAAGAGTTTGTAAATTTAAAAATCATGGATAGATATCAGTTATTTGTACTGAGCTATCCATGATTTTTTATATTATATTACTAGAGATAATTTGGATACAATCCTAAGGCTATTGAACGTTATACATGCCATTCTTCTCCATGTATTGGAAAATAGCTTCTCCGTGTTTTTGTTCTTCCTTTTGTATGTGATTTAATACATCACGAACTCTAGTATCTCTAAATTCGAATATTGTAGTATCATAGGTTCCTGACACATATTTTTCTGTCATCAATAAATCTGTACACATATCAGCATCGGATAAATTAACTCCTCCTGATTGCATATTATTTGTATTTGTTGTGGAACCTTGAGCTGTCATATTTTGTCCTGAGTTTTGATTTTGACTTTGCTGATTTTGTTGACCTTGTTGTTGCTGACCCATTTGAGGAAGTTGACCACTTAATAATTGATTGATGCTACCTAGATGGGTTCTTTCTGATTGTCCATTGGCATTAAAAATATCTTTTAACTGACTGTCTTTAGCTTGATTTGCATAATTTGTATACTTTTCAATGCAAATTTCCTCATGTTTTTTTTGATCCTCTAGTAAAGTTCTTTCTTTTTGTGATAATGTTATTTCCATAATACTGCACCTCCGATTATATTTTGTGTAGAACCAATTATTTTATACTAGTAAATGAAGTAATATTGGAATTTAAGCAGTATACTAAAAAAACAGGTTAACACCCAATTTAGGTGTTAACCTGTTTAGTATATATAGCAGATATAACAAAGAGAATTATATTACTATAGGGATTTGTTTTTTATAGTTTCAGAATTGAAGATTTCTTCATTAAATTCTCCTTCAGCCTTTGCTACAATCATTGTGCATACTGCATCACCGGTGATATTGACAGAGGTTCTTGCCATATCTAGAATCCTATCAATACCCATGATTAAAGCTATACCTTCCACTGGTAAACCTACTGATTGTAATACCATGGATAACATAATCATTCCTACACCAGGTACTCCAGCTGTTCCAATTGAAGCTAAGGTGGCTGTTAAAATAACAGTTAAGAAAGAACTTAAGGTTAAATCAACACCATAAATTTGAGCAATAAATACGGTAGCTACACCCTGCATAATAGCAGTTCCATCCATGTTAATAGTTGCCCCTAGTGGTAATGTAAAGGAAGCAACATCCTTTGAGATTCCTAAATTTTCTTCTGCGATTTCCATGGATACTGGTAAGGTTGCACTACTGCTTGAGGTAGAAAAAGCTACTGAAATGGCTGGGAAGAATTTTTTGAAAAATCTTATAGGACTTAATCTAGTAAATAATTTTAATAGACCACCATAAACAATAGTAGCATGAATAAGTAAGCTTATTAAAACTAATGACATATATTTTATTAAAGGTATCATTGCATCAAAACCTTGAGTGGCAAAGGTACGAGCGATTAAACCAAATACTCCAATGGGTGCAATTATCATTACGAAGTCTACGATTTTCATAATAAGGTCATTTAATTGTTGGAAAAGATTTGTTATCATTTTAGTTTTCTCACCTAAAGTAGATAATCCTACACCTATTAACATGGCAAATACAATAATTTGTAGCATGTTCCCGTTTGCCATGGATGCAATAGGGTTGTTCGGTATCATATCAAGGATAACTTCAACTAATGGTATAGCTTCTTTGATAGTAACTTCACTTAAACTAGAATTTGATAAATTTAATCCTACACCTGGTTTAAATACTGTAGACAGTGATAATGCAATTGAAATGGCAATAGCTGTAGTAGCTAAGTAAAATAAAACTGTTTTTACTCCAATTCTACCTAACTTTTTAATATCTCCCATGCTGGCAGCTCCGTTGACTAGAGAAATAAAAACTAAAGGTACTACAAGCATCATAATAGCTTTTAAAAATGCCTGTCCAACTAAATAGAAAACCCCATTAATTAATAATTCATCACGAATGAAACCCTGTGGAATAAAGTTGAATATAATACCTGTTATTAAACCCAAGATTAATCCGATAAATATTTTTGTTGATAAACTTATTTTGCCTTTTTTCATTTTACCAATCCCTTCTAATGATTTTTATTATATAAATTAAATTTTTACCTAAAATTATAGAATTATATGGTGAGTAAAATTATATAATGAATAAAAACAAAAGTCAAACTGCAATTATTGGAAAAGTGAAAAATGGATATGAAATATTTTAAAATCGATACAGTATTACTGAATTGCGTGTTAATCTAGTAATAGTGCACATTGGCATTGGTTGTAGATATGGATGTTGAATGTATAAAACTTTTGATATATATAATTGAATTTTGAAGGATTTTAAAATGAGTATGCAATATTCGTGTGAATAATATCAATGTAGTTAAGAAAAAAGATAAAACTAAAAAAATATTTGAATAAATTAACAAATAATAACATATAAAGGATTGTTATTTGCATGGATATATTTTACACTTAGTATAGTAGGTTAACAGATACTGTTTATCCCATGCCTACAAGCTCTAATACTCCAATATTCTTCAAAGTGGGAGTAAAGAGCTCTGTTTATATTAAACTTTTTAGGAGGGGAATTTATGTTATTTATATTTATGGGGCCAAGCTGTTCGGGGAAATCTTCAGCAGCAGAAGAATTAAAAAAACTTACAGATGCACAGATTTACAGTGGAAAAGATTATTTACGTATGGACAAAAATGAAAATAATGCATGGAAACTATTTGAGGAAATATTGAAAGAAGGTTGTAATAACAAAGATATACACTCCAAATCAATAATCTATGTAATCTCAGAAAAAAAGGATTTAGTAAAACTTAAATTCATTAACGATGCTATTACTATAAATTTTACAGCTGATGCAGAAATAATAAAATCTAGATTTGCAAAAAGGATGAATGGAGTTTTACCAAAGCCAGTAGAAAGTATGATAGACAAGCAGTTACTTGAATGGAAAGACATAACTGCAAAGTTACATGTAGATACAAGTAAAGACAGTCCTAGTGATATAGCTAAAAAAATTTATCATCTAGGATTAATGGATAATAATGTATAAGTATTATATAATTTTTATTTACTTTATAAGTTTTCCATGGTAAAATTTACACATAACATATGGGAGGTGCTATAAAGTGATTATTGCTACTTGTTAATTAATTTTTAATGTAAAAATTAATACTAAAAGAAGTCTTAACTACCTAATTATTTAGGTCTATTTGTTGTGCTTCTTTAGAAAATTTACAAGTAAGTAATGTGAAGTTTATAGAACTAAAATTAAAATCTTTTTTACACTTTATATAGTATATTTATTTTGTTGTGTAAAATATTGTAGATATTTTGGTTGTAATGAGGCGTTGCTTTATTACAGCCTTTTTTAATTTAGTTGAAGAGGTAAAACATCTAACCCTTTAAATTAGATAGGTAAAAATGAAAAATAAATAGGATAAGGGGTATGAGTATATGAAAAATCAAGTAAATAATGAATTTAAGGAAATATTAAATATATTTAATGAAGCCTATGTTAAAAGGGATATTAATGAAATAGATAGCTTTATGGATAAATTATTTGATAAGGATGAAAGTGTAACTATAGTAGGTACATGTGATGACGAGTGGTGTATTGGATATGAGGAAGTTAAGGATATATTTTTAAGTGACTGGGAATATTGGGGAGATTTAAGAGTTATAGCTAATGAGGCTACTGTAATGGAACTTGAAAATACAGCTATAATTTATACTCCAGCTACAGTGAAATATTCGTTTAACAGTAGAAGTGACACATATACACGTTATTTAGGATATATTAAAGAATATTTTGATGAAAGTTCTGATGAAAGTAAAAAATCTAATAAGGTTAAATTAACAGAAATTAATTGGTCCTTATGCCATTTATTAAATCAAAGGGATGATATAGAAAGAGATTATCTATGGGATATACGTATTTCCTTTATATTAATAAAAAAAGAAAATAGATGGATTATAAAACATATGCAGTTTTCTTTACCTGTAGTTGGACATCTACCAGATGTAAGGGAATATAAAGATAGTTGTGATAGAACTCAGGTTAATAAAAAAATAAAGGAACTAGAAGAAGCTTATCATAAAAATAAGTTAATGAAAAATGAAATAATAGATTTAATAAAAGACTTTAATAGTGAGTATCTAGATAAGAATATGGAATTAAATTTGATAATTGATAAATATTTTTCTTCTAATAATATATTTGTTGCTAATACAGATAAAGAATTATTCACTAGTAAAGAAGAAATTAAGAAGTTAATTAAGAGTCATAGAGGATGCTATGATGAGATGAAGCTAGACAGTGAAAATTCTATGGTTGATTTTAATGGGGATATAGCTTGGGTAGTAATAAGAGGTACTATGGAAAAAGTTATTTCAGAAGAAGAATCCTTTGAAAATACAGTTAATAAAATAAAGGATATATTTAATAAGGATTTAGATGATAAAGAAAAGCTTTTTAACATTAGAAGAAGAATTGCTGAAACCTTCAAAGAAAATGCTAAAGGTGAAAATTGTATATGGCCATTTAGATTAGAGGGTGTACTTATTAAAGAAAATAATAAGTGGGTATTTAAATATCTCCAATTTGCTTTTCCTTTTAATTATATTCTAGAGGGAAAGACAGAAGCAGCATCTTTAATAAAGAAAAATTAATAACAAATAGACTAGTAGGGAAAATCCTTACTAGTTTTTTTGCATATGTAAGGTTTATTCAAATAGTATGAAAAGCAATTAAAGGGAATAATATAAATCTCAGTTAATGCAAATAAATAAACTTGGGTGATGTAAATGGATAAACTTATAAGCAATAAAAATCTTATAAAAATTAGCTCTAACACAATAATTATAATTTACTTTATCTTTTTATGTATTGATTTTATAACCAAAGATTTAAAAAACACATATTCAGTGACGTTAAAATATTCAGCTATAGTGCTTTGCTTTATCATATCCTTATTAATTAAATCCCATGGATATAGCAAAAGAGATAAAAGTTTAGTTCAGCTTGCTCGGCTATTTACCTTAATTGCAGATTATTTTCTTGCAATTTCCGGCAATTATATAATGGGAGTTTTTTTCTTTTCTCTAGTTCAAATAACTTACATAATAAGGCATAGTATTATGGAAAATAGTAAATATAAAAATTTAATGTTTTTTATAGTATCATTGTCCATAGCCTTAACAGTTTCATTAAAAATAGAAATAGCATCAATAGAAAAGAATCTTGTTGTTCTAGCACTTATATATGCATCTTTATTAATTACTAGTCTTTACTGCTCAGTGAGTACCATAACTAGAGGTAAATATTCTCAAAAAACTTCATGGATAATTGCTTTAGGTATGTTTTTATTTTTTATGTGTGATTTAAATGTGGGACTCTATAATATAGTAGCAGGAGGCAACATAAAATTTTTTCTGGGTTTTTTAATATGGTTATTTTATCTTCCTTCTCAACTATTACTTACATTAAGTGGATTTAAAGTTCAATATCTAAAGAAAGTTTTTTGTAATATTTAACTTTAAAATATTATGAATAATTATTTAAAATCCTACAAAATATAAATACTTAGATAAGAGATAAGTCTAGCTAAGAAATGTATTTAGATTAAGATGAAATTAGAGTTGTTTAGCTATAATTTCAAATGATTATTATATGTTAGAAAGGAGAAGATTATGTTATTAATTAAAAATGGTAAAATATTGACCATGGCTGGTGTAGATTATGATAAGGCATGTATCTTAATAGATGGGAAAAAAATTATAAAGGTAGGAGAATACATTGATGAAGATAACAGTGATATTTCTCAAGTCATTGATGCAAGTAATTGTATAGTTATGCCCGGAATAATAGAAGCTCATAGTCATATTGGTATTCAAGAAGAAAGAAAAGGTTTCGAAGGTAATGATTGCAATGAAATGACTGAGCCAGTTACACCTTACCTTAAAGCCTTAGATGCTATTAACCCTATGGATTCCACTTTCCACAAGGCTTTGAGTGCTGGGATTACTGGAGTAATGGTTGGACCAGGAAGTTCAAATGTGGTGGGTGGTCAGTTTGTATTTATCAAAACTCACGGTAGAGCAATAGATAATATGGTTGTTCTGGAACCTGCTGCAATGAAGGTTGCATTTGGAGAAAATCCAAAATCAAATTATAATGACAAAGATAAGATGCCAACATCACGTATGTCCATAGCTGCTCTTTTAAGAGAAGAGTTGTTTGAAGCTCAGCAATATTATAAAAATAAGAAAAACTCTCAACAATCAGGTAATGAGGACAATGATTTTAATGAAGAATTTAGAAAAGAGTGTTGGTTACCTGTATTTGATAAAAGGATACCTTTAAAAGCACATGTACATAGAGCGGATGATATTCTAACTGCAATACGCATAGCTAAACAATTTGGATTAAAAATGACCCTTGATCACTGTACAGAAGGACATTTAATTGCAGAAGAGATAAAGGAGTCTGGATTCCCAGCTATAATTGGGCCAACGCTATCAGTACGTAATAAAATAGAAACACAAAATATGGATTTTAAAACAGCAGGCTTGTTGCATAAGGCAGGTGTAAAGGTAGCTATTACTACAGACCATCCTGTTACAAGAATACAAGATTTGGCAATTTGTGCTGGATTTGCAGCAAAAGAAGGATTGGGTATAGATGAAGGACTTAAAGCAATTACAATAAATGCAGCTGAAATATGTAATGTATCACATAGAGTTGGAAGTATTGAAGTTGGAAAGGATGCTGATATTGCAATCTTTGATGGCAATCCCATGGAGATATTTACGAAAACTTTGTATACTATAATTGATGGTGAAGTGGTTTATAAACCAGAAGACTAGCTACAATAATTTTTAGGAACAGGTTTTTGATTTAAAACTAAATAACTTTTTTATTACTTTATTATAATAAAAGTGGCAACAAAGCCAGCTAATACTGATTTTGTTGCCACTTTCTTACGTGTAGAAACAAATTCCTTTGTTCCCATAAGTTGTGTCTGTGAAATATTATTATTTATTGTTGTTATTGTTGTTATTGTTGTTATTGTTGTTATTGTTGTTATTTTTATTATTTTTGTTGTTTTTGTTGTTTTGGTTATTGTTATTATTGTTGTTATTTCTACAATTGTTGTTTTCCATTACATATCACCTCCTACTTAACTTATAATTTGCAAAAAAAAATATATTATTCATTCTAATAAAAAATTATCAATAAAAATTTTTATGCATAGTTTTTCTTATATAAGTGATTTTACACTAGACTAATTAGCAAAAATTTTTTAAAATATAAGGTACATGATTTTAAGTTGTAAAATTGATATAAAAGAAATACATTTTGTTAAATTACACAAAAAAATAAGGTGTTAAAAATTTGATTTCTAATGGCAGTATAGAAATTTATAACATTAAGCCTTAAGCATAAAAAACAAATTGTAAGATATAATAAAGCTATAAAAAGCTATTTAGGAGGAACATATGATAGAAAAAACACAAAAGAAGACAATAACATATATTGAAGCCATTGCAATAGTAGTTGGAATGATAATAGGCTCTGGAATATTCCTAAAACCAGGTATTGTTTTTAATGATGCAGGCTCACCTATAATGGGTATAATGGCTTGGGTAGTTGGAGGTATTATAACTTTAGCTTCTGCTCTTACCATTGCAGAGATAGCTTCATCTATACCTAAAACTGGTGGGCTATATGTTTATCTTGAGGAGCTGTATGGAGACGTATGGGGTTTCCTATTAGGATGGGTTCAAACAGTAATATCTTATCCTGCATCGGGAGCAGCTTTAGCCATAGCTTTTTCCACTTACGCTACATTTTTTATTCCAATGAATAATTTCCAGCAAAAACTTCTAGCAGTGGGAATCTTAGTGTTTGTAATAATCATGAATATAATTAGTACTAAATATGGGGGAGCAATTCAAACTATTTCAACGGTGGGAAAGCTTGTTCCAATAGTTGCTATTATTATATTTGGTTTAATTAGTGGTAAAACTCATGATTTTCGCTCCGTTACCATTATGACTGAAGGAGCTGGTTTTGGAGCTGCAGTATTGGGTACCTTATGGGCTTATGATGGATGGATAGGTGTTACAAACATAGCAGGTGAATTAAAAAATCCTGCTAAGGAAATGCCTAAGGCAATTATTTTTGGAGTTACTTCGGTTATATTTATATATGCACTAATAAGTATAGCAATGGTTAATGTAATGCCCATTGAAAATATAGTTGCATCAACAACACCAGCATCGGATGTAGCAGTTTCACTATTTGGAAAAGGTGGTGCTGCATTTATAACTGCAGGAATTATAATATCTGTATTTGGAGCTATGAATGGATATTTATTAACAGGTGCTAGAGTGCCGTTAGCTATGGGACAGAGAAAACAATTGCCTTATTCAACTCAACTGGGTAAAATACACAATAAATTTGGAACTCCTACTAATGCATTAATTCTTGAAGGCGTATTAGCCACTATTTATATTTTCTCAGGAACATTTAATACTCTTACGGACTTATTAATATTTGTTTTATGGATATTCTTTGTCATGGGTGTCTTTGGTATATTTAGACTTAGAAAAAAAATACCTGCAGATAAAAGACCATATAAAGTTCCTCTTTATCCATTCATTCCAATGGTGGGAATATTGGGAGGAATTTATATATTATATAGTACAATTGTATCTGCACCATTGAATTCTATAATAGGGATTGGTATAGCTCTTGCTGGTCTTCCAATATTCTATTATTTAAAAAGAAAATAGTGTTCAGCCTCAATGAATTGAGGTATGACTCTAAATTAAAAAAGATTGATTCAGATAGTTATTTGAATCAATCTTTTTTATAATGTATAGAAAACTATTTAAGCAAAAGTTCAATAGCGAAGTAAATACAATAAAAATTGAATTTTACACTATTCTTATAACTGAATTGTTACGATAGATTAAACAATATATATAAAACATGAACAAAGTGTGAAGGAGTTGATATTATGAGAATTGAAGGTATGAAAAAAGTTAGTTCTAAAATGAGTATTGCAACAGTGATAATAACTCTAATAACAGCCATTACTATAAGTGTAGTTATGTCTTATATGAATATTCAAACTAGCAATAAACTATTAGATAGCGAAAGACAAATCTTAAATGAAGATTATGATATGAAAATTAAGGAACAAGTAGAAATTGTAATTGGTATGATAGATACAATAAATAAAAAGACTGAAACAGGTAAACTAACTGTTGATGAAGCTAAGAAACAAAGTGCAGATTTAGTAAGAGAGTTGAAGTTTGGTGAAGAGGGTTATTTTTGGATAGATACTGTTGAGGGTGAAAATATTGTGCTTTTAGGGTCTAAAACTGAAGGAACAAATAGATTAAATTCACAAGATGTTAAAGGAAAATATCTTGTGAAAGAAATAATAGAGAATGGTAAAAAGGAGAATGGAGGATATACTGAATATTGGTTTCCAAAATCGGGAGAAACAGAAGCATCACTTAAAAGAGGATATAGTAGATTATATGAACCTTTTAATTGGGTAATAGGAACAGGAAATTATATAGATGAGATTGATAAAATAATAGCTGAAAAAGAAGCTATTATTAAAAAAGACTTAGTAAAGAGTATAACTATTAATATAATTTTACTTATTGCCTCATTAATAGTAGCAATAGTTTTATCATCTTTTGTAAGTAAAAAAATAATAAAGCCTTTAATTATAATTAAAGATTTTGCAACTCGATTAGCTTCTTATGATTTTTCAGCACCTATTAGTATAGAGAGTAAAGATGAATTTGGACAAACAGCTATTGCTTTAAATATTGCACAAGAAAATGTAAATGGATTAGTAAAAGTAATAATGGAAAACTCAGAAAATATCAGTGCATTTGCAGAAGAACTTTCAGCAACAGTTGAGGAATTAGCAGCTAAAACTGTAACTGTTAATGAAGCTGTAAATATAATTGCAGAAGGTGTACAAGAATCCGGTGCTACCACAGAGGAAATAAGCGCTTCTATTGAAGAAGTAGACTCAAGTATAAATATATTATCTTCAAGAGCTATGGAAGGAAGTAATAATGCCAGTGAGTCTAAAGGAAGAGCAAGCAAGGTAAGGGATAATAGCAAAAAGGTAAAGCAGGTAGCAGGAGAGTTATATATTCAAAAGGAAGCTAATATGAAAAAGGTAATAGATGAAAGTTCTATAATAGATAATATTAGAGTTATGGCAGAGACTATATCTTCTATATCAGCTCAAACTAATCTGCTTGCTTTAAATGCAGCTATTGAAGCTGCAAGAGCAGGAGAGCAAGGGCGAGGTTTTGCAGTAGTTGCAGAAGAAGTAAGAAAACTTGCAGAACAATCGTCTGGTGCTGTAGTAGAAATACAAAAAACTATAGAGACAGTAAAACAAATATTTAATAAAAGTATAGAAACAGGAAATGACATATTAAAATTCATTGATGTAGATATAATGAAGACTTATGACGAATATGAAGAAACAGGCAATCAATACTATGTTGATTCTGATTTTGTAAGTGATATGTCAGAAGAAATAGCAGCTATGTCACAAGAAATTACAGCCACAGTAGGACAAGTGAGTGAAGCAATTCAAAATATGGCTGAATCTTCACAAGAATCTAGTGAAAAAGCAGAAACTATAAAAGAAAGCATGGATGAAACTACAAAAGCTATAGAGCAAGTAGCTCAAACAGCACAGGTTCAGGCTGAGCTTGCGCAACAATTAAATGAAATGATTCAAAAATTTAAGATATAAATTTTAAATTTTTCAATATAAGAAGAAAGACTATGAGATATGTAAATTAATAACTCATAGTCTTTTTTCTTATACTATAATTTATTTATCTTAAAAAAGTTGTCAGTGTAAGTAGAATTAAAATACTGAAGTAGTAAATAATTATTATTCATAATAAAAAAATAAATATGAATCCATTGGATTATTTTATCAGAAACTATTAATAAGTTTTTAGTGAAATATTAAAATAAAAACAGTAGGAGGTAATGAAATTCAATACCACCAATTTACTTGAATAATTATACATAATATTTATTATCATGAAAAAAAGTTTATTTATTATAATTTAGGTTAAATGTCGAATAAAAATAAAAATGTATAAAATTTGTATATTTTTATTGAAAACGATGTAAATCAATAGTAAAATATAGAATTGGTGAGATATAATAGTATGCAAATTATATTTAAATTAAATTATGACAAGTATATAAGGTGAAATAAGTAACAGGAAATTATAATAAAAAAGAAAGTGTGTGTGTTAGTATGAAACTTTTTATTAATTTAGGTGTTAAGAAAAAACTTATATCGATATTTTCAGTAATATGCATTTTTATAGTACTGATAGGTGTATATGGAATAATAGGTTGTGCATCCATAAACAAAAATGCAAATGAAATGTATAGTAATAATTTAGTATCAGTTAAAGATTTAGAAGGAATAAGAGTAAATATAAGTGAAATTACTGCCAATATGCTTAAAATTGTTTTTGAAAGGGATAGGTCAAAATTAGATGAGCAAATAAAAACTATAGATGATTTAACAAATGAAGATATAATATTGCAAGCTGAGTATGATGAATTACCTGTAATATCACAAGAAGAGGAAAAACTTTATGAAGGATATCAACAGGATTTAGCAAAATATAGAGAGAAAAGAAATCAAGTTATTGAGCTTGTAAAAGCTAATGATTATGATGAAGCAGTTAAGCTATACAATTCAGAAGTAGAACCATTAAGAATTGATACATTTGCAAAAATGGAGAGATGTATTGAAATTAACATAGAAAATGCTGAACAAGTTAATCAAAATAATATAGACGAGTTTAGTAAAGTTAGATACCAAATAATAATCTATACTACAGTAGCATTTTTAATCATATTATTTATGGCATATATTTTATGTAAAAATATAGTAAATCCGCTAATGAAAATAAAAGAATTTGCAAAGAGATTATCTGATTATGATTTTTCAATCCCAATTGTTATTACAAGAAAAGATGAATTTGGACAAACTGGCTTGGCGTTAAATGCTGCCCAAGAGAATGTAAGTAACTTAGTTAAATTAATAATGGAAAATTCACAAGATATGACCGCATCCTCCGAGGAACTTTCAGCTATAGTTGAAGAAGTATCTTCTAAAGCTGAAGCAATTGATGAAGCAGTAAATAATATAACTGCTGGAATGCAAGAGTCAAGTGCTACAACAGAGGAAATAAGTGCATCAGTTCAGGAAGTTGATTCAAGTATAAATATATTATCTTCAAAAGCAATGGAAGGTAGTAATAATGCAAATGAATTTAAAGGAAGAGCTACTGAAGTTAAAAGTAATAGTGAAAAGGCCATAGCGGAAACAAGAAATTTATATGATATAAAGCAGAACAATATGGAAAAGGCTATAGAAGATGGAAAAGTAGTAGATAGCATAAAGATTATGGCAGATACTATTGGAGGTATAGCACAACAAACTAATCTACTTGCATTAAATGCAGCAATAGAAGCAGCTAGGGCTGGGGAGCAAGGCAGAGGATTTGCAGTTGTAGCAGAGGAAGTAAGAAAGCTTGCAGAACAATCTTCAGAGGCAGTAATAAATATTCAAGACACCATAGTTAAAGTGCAAAATGCATTTAAAAGTAGCATTGATACAGGTAGTGACATATTAGAGTTTATAAATACACGGGTTCAAGAACAATTAGATGCTTATGGACAAACTGGTAATCAGTATTTTAATGATTCAGATTTTGTAAGTAAAATGTCAGAAGACATAGCAGCTATGTCAGAAGAAATTACAGCCACCGTTGGAGAAGTAAGCGATGCAATTCAAAATATGGCTGGTGCATCACAAAAATCCAGTGAAGAAGCGGTGACAATAAAAGAAGGTATGGATGAAACAACAAAAGCTATAGAGCAAGTAGCATTAACTGCACAAAGTCAAGCTGAATTAGCTGAGAAACTTAATGAAGTAATAAGAAAATTTAAAATATAGGATTTTCACATATTTATTTATAAAGAAGTAAATTAAAATTTAGTAACAAAAAGTAGTATAAAATAGTGCATATGTATTTTATACTACTTTTTGTATGTGAAAATAAAATCAATTTAAAGAAATAACAAGAAATATTAAGCTTATACTATTTTAATATATTAATTGATACGATAAATAAAATAATATGTTATAAAATATAAGCTAAAAATGAGGGAGGCTGAAATTATGAAGTTTAAGGGTGTGAAGGTTAAAGGTATAAAAATTAAAAGTATTAAGGTAAAGATGATTTTGTTACTTATGCCTGTAATAATAGCTTCTATGGCTGTACTGGCATATATGAGTTATTCAAGTGCAGAAAAGATAATAAATAGTGAGCTCGAAATAAACATGAACAGTAAATTAAATGAAAAGTCGCAAGAAATTGAAAAGAGTTTGGAGAGACATCAGAAAATATCTGAAAGTTTAGCTAAAGTGGCTGAGAATTCTGTATCATCGCTGACTGAAGAAAATTATAAAGGTGTGTTAGAAAGCTTAATTGACACAAATGATGAAACCTTTGGAGCTGGTGTTTGGTTTGAACCATTTAAATATAAGAAAGATATTCAGTTATTTGGACCTTATGCATATAAGTTGAACGGTAAAGGCACTTATACAGATGAATATAGTAAGACAGATTATAAAACAGGTGATTGGTATAAAATAGGACAGGACACTGATAAGAGTGTTGAATGGTCATCACCTTATTATGATGATGTAGCGAAAGTTTCTATGATAACTGCTACATGTCCAATGCACGATTCAAATAATAATTTTATAGGAGTTACCACAGCAGATATAGATTTATCTACTTTGCAAAATAATATAAAAAATATGGAAATAGGTACAGAAGGAAGAGCATTTTTAATAGATAAAAGTGGTTTATATGTTGCAGATGTAGATGAATCTAAAATTATGAAAACTAATATAAAAGATGATGAAAATTCTACATTGTCAGTCTTAGGTGAAAAAATGTTAACTGATAAAAATGGTCACGGAACATTTACAGATGATAAAGGAGTTCAAAAGGTGTATTATAGCACCGTAGAAGGTACAGAGTGGATTATTGCTGTATGTATTCCTGAGGAAGAAGTATATCTTCAAATTAATTCACTAAGAAATAAAATAAGTATAATAATAGTAGTTGCAATTGTAATAGTAGTATTATTTATATTATTTTTTGCTAATTACATAGGAAAGAACATTAAAAAGGTTAATGCTTTTGCTATGAAGATTGCAAATGGAGATTTAACAGAAAAACTAGAATTAAAAAGCAATGATGAGCTTGGTGAAATGAGTAAGTATTTGAATAAGATGACAGAAAACATTCATTCTATCGTAAAAATTATAATGGAGAATTCGGAAAATATAAGTGCATCAGCGGAAGAACTTTCAGCAACTGTTGAAGAATTGGCAGCTAAAACTGTAAATGTTAACGAAGCTGTTAATACTATTGCAGGTGGTATGCAGGAGTCAGGTGCTGCTACAGAGGAGATAACTGCATCTGTTGAAGAAGTGGATTCAAGTGTGAATATATTATCTTCAAAGGCTATGGAAGGAAGCAATAATGCAAGTGATGCTAAAGTGAGGGCTAGCAAGGTAAAGGAGAATAGCAAAGAGATTAAAAAGATAGCAAAAGAACTATACATTCAAAAGGAAGCTAATATGAAGAAGGTTATAGAAGAAAGTTCTGTAATAGATAGCATTAGGGTTATGGCAGATACAATATCATCTATAGCTGATCAAACTAACCTACTAGCTTTAAATGCTGCTATCGAAGCTGCAAGAGCAGGAGAACAAGGACGTGGGTTTGCAGTAGTTGCAGAAGAAGTAAGAAAACTTGCAGAACAATCTTCTGGTGCTGTAGTAGAAATACAAAAAACTATAGAGTCAGTAAAACAAATATTTAATAAAAGTATAGAAACGGGAAATGACATATTAAAATTCATTGATGTAGATATAATGAAAACTTATGACGAATATGAAGAGACAGGTAATCAATATCATTTTGATTCTGATTTTGTAAGCAATATGTCAGAAGAAATAGCATCTATGTCACAGGAAATTACAGCTACAGTGGGACAAGTAAGCGAAGCCATTCAAAATATGGCTGAGTCTGCTCAAGAATCTAGTGAGAAAGCAGAGACTATAAAAGAAAACATGGATGAAACCACAAAAGCTATAGAGCAAGTAGCTCAAACTGCGCAAAGCCAAGCAGAACTGGCACAACAATTAAATGAAGTGGTTCAGCAATTTAAAATATAAGCGTAGAATTTTACTCATAAAAAAGAGAGATACCATAAAATTGGATATCTCTCTTTTGCTATATATATTTCTTGTTAAGTTGCTTTTCATAATGTTGAAAATAAAATTTAACATTTTTATTTTAATATTAACTTTCCGTTATTTTAACTTATAAAAATGCTTTAGCTGTGGAATTTTTTTATCATTATTCGTAATGATTGTATTAAATTCCCCTAGAATCGTACCAAATTCATTTGAACTTTGATAAAAATCTGCACCGGTACACCATACATTTCCTTCTTTTACGGCTTTAAAGTTAGCAAACAATTCATTTTTAGCTACAAGTTCCTTTATGTTTTTTACTCCGCCAGTAATGGTGCTGTTATATATAATATAATCTGCATCCTTTGTTGTGGCATAGAACTCTTCCATTCCCATTTTAGTGGTGGAAATTGCTTTAGTTGGGTCTCCTAGGCTTTCGAATATATAATTTCCACCTGCTAGCTTAATCATTTTAGGAATATAGTCATGGCTATTTCTAGCTGATATGCTATTGGATGAATTAACAAAGAAGAAAGCAACTGTTTTTCCGGTATTTTCAATATCCTTTAATTCATCAAGTACCCTGGCCTGCTGGTTAAATAGTTCTTCTCCAAGCTCCTCTTTATCTACCAGTACTGAATAAAACTTTATCCATTCAGTTTTACCAAGAGGATGAGGCTCATAACTCGATTGATCAATCAACACTGTTAATCCTAATTCCTCAAGCTTTTCTTGGATTTCTGGAACATGAGTAATCATAGATGATTGAATTGATAAGTTACAGTTTTCAGATTTAATGAGCTCAAAATCAGGTTCACTATACTTACCTGCAAATAGTATTTTTCTTGCTTCCATTTTTTTAATTACTTCATCAATATACCATCCCTCAAGCTTTGTTCCAGATAGTCTTATAGCATCAAGAGAATCAAGATCATTAAAAAATGGCATAATAGCAGCTGCTACTAAATAAACATTTGAAATTGGTTGCTGTAGCACCTTAATATCTTCTTCTAAGCCCTGGGGCACTTTCATATTCTCAGGAACTACTAAAAATCTTGTATTATTACTGAGGGAAAGCAAGGCATATCCACCTTCATAATAGTCTACCTTGAAATTCTCAGCATATTTAATATCCATACTATGGTCAAATTTCAAATTACCAACTATAGGTGCTTCATCATTACTTTTTTTATCTATATTTGATTTAGGTGAACATCCTACTAGAATTAATAATGACATTGTTAATATCAATACTATTGATATAATTTGCTTTTTCATTCCCTGCTCCTTCTTACTATTTATTTGATATTTTTCTTTTCTTAAATAGGATTCCAATAACTACAAAAGCTATAATAACTATTATACCTATAATAATCTTAGATAAATTTGAATCATTGGATGGTGAAGATGATTGTAGTTGTGCAGACTCTTTAGGTAATTCTTTATCATTTGAAATTTCTGCAGAATCTTTCTTATCTTCTTTAGTATCATTTTCCTTAGGGGTTTTTTCAGTATTATTAGAGCTATTAGTAATACCATTATCAACCTTTGAAGCTTCGCCTTCACCAGTTTTGGGAGATTCTGTTGTACTATTGTCCTTAGTATCCTTAGTATCCTTTGCGTTAGTATTTTTACTATTGGTGTCGCTATTTACTGGATTTTTAGTAGTATTTTCATTTTTATTCTTATTTGAATTTTGATTTGCACCCTTATCTTTACCGATTGTACCTTGGCTTGAGAGCTTAATGGTATAATCTATTTCTTTAGGAGTGCTCATGGCTACAGTACAAGCTGTCACATTTATTTCTGTATCAAGTGCTGATATAGGGATTATGAAAGTTGAATTTTCACCTGTAGCAGCAGTATTGTTATATTTAGTTCCATTAACAATCATGTAGGTATAATTTGAACTAGTCAATATAATTTTTGCAGTGATTTTACCACCTGACACAGTAAGGTCTGTGGGTGATATTGCGGTAACTCTGCCGGTACCACCAGTAAATGTTAACCCAACTTTATAATTACCATCTAAAGGTGGGTTGGCGGCATAGACATTAAATGTAAATGTTAACATAATCAACATAGTAAAAACCATTAATGAAATCTTTCTCATCATCTTCATCCCCCTACATCATCCATTAAGTTTTGATTATTAAAAATAATATTAAGCTTCTTTATTTATTTTTCTATCTTTAACAAGGATTCCTATACTTGCGATTAATACTATAGCAGAAATAATTACTAAGTTGTTATCTCCAGTTTTTGGAATGGTTTCTCCCTTAGTACTTGGGTTAACCTTTTGATCTCCACCTTGTGGGTTTTTATTTTCTTCCTTTGGTTGTTCGATAGGTTTTTTGTTTTCTTCCTTTGGTTGTTCAACAGGCTTATCATCTTCTTCTTTTGGCTGTTCAGTTTTTCCTTCTTCAATTAAAACTAATGTACTTGAATCAAATGTCAAAGTACGATCATACCAAGTTTGATTTTTAATTGAAAAAGCTGCAACATTTATTCCTGTATCTAATGCTGATACAGGAATACTATAAGTATACATTCCCTTATCATCAACTACATAATTTATTGCATCATTTTCACTTGCTAAAGCTGCATCTTCCTTTGTTCCCATATACAATTTTGAATATCCTGTACCACTTAGAGTAATAACAGCAGACATTTTTCCATCTAATACGCTAAGCTTTGCATCTACTACCTTAAACATAGCTGCACTAGATGTTACACCTATTGAATACTTACCATTTGCAATTTCTTCAGCTGCAAAGGCAACAGATGATGTAGAAATACTTAATACCATCATCATAATAAACATAACCAATTTACTTTTTAATAATTTTTTCATTTTTATCCCCCTTAAAATAATAAAAATATTATAATAAAAATTCAATAGATTAGTTATTGAATTTTAGTTATTATAGTAACCTTTTTAATTCTCTTTATTAAAAAAATCTTGTAAACTACTAAACACCATAATGTTTAAATTTCTTGCTTCATCTATAAGTTGTTTATTAAATTTATTGTATTCGCCTATTTCTGTACCAGCATCAATGACATATTTAGAGCTTTTTAAGCCTGTGTAAGCAATCTCGTAAGTTAACTTGTCCATTGGTTGAAATGGCTTTGAAACATATACCTCACTGCTCAAAGATTTAGCAACCTGATAGTCTATGTCATTTTCATAGAGTATTCCTGTGCGAAAGGGTAAGCCTCTCTTTTGAAGTTCTCTATAATAAGGAATACCACATCCATTTCCTGCAACTATAAAAATCTCAGGAATACCAATTACTTTAGGCAGTTCTATACTGCCAAAGAGTAAGTTATATCGATCACTTTCAAGCGCATATAATTCTTCAATTATTTTATCCTTAAAAACATTTTCTGGAGTTCCATAATACTTTATTCTACTTCCTTTAACACACATAATCATGTCAGAAATCTTAGGTGCTAAATCAATTTCATGCAAGGACATAATTACGGAAATATTTTTTTCTTTTGCCATTTTTCTTAGAATATTCAAAAGCTTAATTTTATGATGCACATCCAAAAATGAGGTTGGTTCGTCTAATACAATTATTTCTGGTTGCTGACAAAGTGCTCTTGCTAATAAAATACGTTGTTTTTGCCCATCACTTAAAGTTGAAAAGTCTCGATCCTTTAGGTCGGTAGCTTCAACCTGTGCTAAACATTCTTGAATGATCTCCTTATCAGACTGGGTCAAAGTACCAAAATTATTTGTATAGGGATAACGACCTAAACCAACGATATCTTCACAAGTCATATATTCAGTTGAAATACGTTCAGTGAGAACAACTGAAAGGCTTTTTGCGACATCCTTATCAGATAGTGCTTTAATATCCTTTTTATTAATGTATACAACCCCAGAAATCTTTTCTAAATGCTTTGTTATAGTCTTTAATATGGTTGATTTTCCTGAACCATTAGGACCGATTAAGGTAGTTATCTGTCCTTTTTTGATATTGATATTTATATTATCTATAAGCACTTTTCCATTATAGCCAACGGCTAAATCCTTAGTTTCGAAAAACATATCCTTCTGCCTCACTTTATCCATAGATCATTTTTAAACGAAAAAAACAGCTTCTTACACATGGTAAGAAACTGTCCGAATTTACAGAAACTCTAATATAATATATGACTTAATATGACTTAAATCATATATGACTTAAATCAGGAACTAAATCCTCATAGCTATATCTCCGTAGCTTTAAGAAGGTTTATTGAGCAGGTCTCCTGACTTATGCTTCACCGCTACCTTTTTACCTTCCCAGATAAATATCCAGTGGCATATATCAAAAGTAACTCTGCATTTACAGTGGCGGATCCGTGTGGGATTTTCACCCAGCTTCCCTATTATCCTATAAAAGGCACTCATAAATGGTATATTTAATTTTTACACCTAATCCTAACATAGAGGTTTAGATAATGTCAATACAGTTTTAAATAAAATGTGAATAGGATGAATTTTAAGTTAATTTCAAATGTTGTTTATTACTGTTGTTACTGTTAAAATTATGAAGGTTGTGATTTGACACAATTTTTAATCAATGCTAGAATAAACACGTCCTAAATTAAAGAGATGTTTGGAATTTATAACGAAGAAATATCAATATTGTTTTGCATATCCATAGGCTCAAAAATTAACTTATAGCTTTTATTGACAGGATTATTTGAGAACTTTGGCCTTCATAGGTATTTCATAGATATATTTAATTATTTACGAAAATAAAAGAAAAGGAAATGAATTTTATGAAGAATTATAATATACGCAAAATAATTCGTTATCAATTTGCATTTATTTTTTTTATAGCTATATTTATTTTAGCTATTGTGCTGAGCATAAACACAGGAACGGTGGATATATCTCCAAGACGTATATTTGAAATAATTTTACTGAAAACTGAAGTAGGTACAATGGAAAGTGATATAATTTGGAAAATAAGATTACCACGAATATTGACAGCTTCAATTTTAGGAGGAGCACTATCAGTATCAGGTTTTTTATTGCAGACTTTTTTTAGAAACCCTATTGCGGGACCCTTCGTTTTAGGCATATCTTCTGGTGCAAAAATGTTTGTTAGCTTCGTTTTAATAGTAATGATAAATCATTTTGACAGTGTACCCTCTTATATTTTGGTTCTTGCTGCTTTTGTTGGTGCTATGGTGTCCATGGGCTTTGTTATGCTGGCTGATAGAAAGGTAAATAGTATGGCCATGCTTTTAGTGGTTGGTATAATGATTGGATACATTTGTTCAGCAATAACAGATTTTTTCATCACCTTTGCTATGGAAAGCGATATTGCAAATCTTACAGCATGGTCAATGGGGAGCTTTTCTGGTGCAAATTGGGGAAATGTTAAGACCATATCAATAATTATATTTCCATCGCTGATTGGTATATTTATGATTTCAAAACCAATGGAAGCCTATCAATTAGGAGAAGGCTATGCAAAAAGTATGGGTATAAATATTAAGTTATATCGGTTACTTCTCATAGTTTTTTCTAGTATTTTATCAGCAACGGTTATTGCCTTTGCTGGACCTATATCTTTTGTTGGAATAGCTGTGCCACATCTTACAAAGTTTATAATGAATACAGCTAAACCTATAATTATAATACCTGCAACCTTTTTATGTGGTGGAGTATTTTGTACTTTTTGTGACTTGATTGCGCGTACAGCCTTTTCTCCTACAGAACTTGCCATAGGTACAGTAACATCAGTTTTTGGAGCTCCTGTAGTAATCTGGATAATGTTAAAGAAGAATATGCGAAGGGCCTAAAATAAGCATTTTCTCATTTAACTTTTATTTTAAAAGGAGCCATTAGTATGAAATATAAAACAAAGCAACAAATTACTTTCTACAGAAACATTAAGATTATAATTCTTTCACTTATGATGATTTATTGTATTTATCAAATTAGTCATTATATTTATAATAGTTACTGTAACAATAAACTAAATAGTCAGTTGCAGGAATTGCATATAGATAATACACAAGAGACAAAAACTAGTGAGAACAATATAAATAACAGTGAAAAACTTAAATCTAAGGAAGATGCAAAAATAAATTTTAAGGATTTACTAGCAATAAATTCAGAAGTAGTTGGTTGGATTAAAATTCAGGATACTAATATAAATTATCCTGTGGTAAAAGGTAAAGATAATGAGTATTACTTAAACCATAATATAAAAAAAGAATCCTCAGCCTCAGGGTCAATTTTCATGGACTATCGTAATAAAGTAAATGAAGAAGATTTAAATACAATTATTTACGGACATAATATGAAGGATGGTTCCATGTTTAAAACATTGACTAGCTATAAGGAAGAAGATTTTCTTATAAATCATCCTATTATTGAGTTAACCACGTTAAATAAAATTACAAAGTGGGAGATTTTCTCTGTATACATAACAGATACAAGCTTTAACTATATCAGGACAAATTTCGAAAATGAAGAAGACTATGGATCATTTTTAAGCACATTGAAAAACAAGTCCACTCATGATGTGGGCATTAATGTAACTAGTGATGACGTAATCTTAACTCTCTCTACATGTACTTATGAGTTTTACGATGCCAGATTTGCTATTCATGCAAGACTTATTAGGGAGTAAAGTGGAAAGAATAAAGTAATATTTAGTTAAATAGAAAAACAGGTGAGGAGTCTCATCTGTTTTTATTTGCAAAAAAGATGAAAAGCTTTAAATTGAAAAATTGAAAAAATACGTCAAAATTTTGTTGAAATTTATAATTATTTTATATATAATTTTAAATTAAATACTTCTATATGTTAATAAAGTATAAATAGAGGTTCTTGTATTCATTATTTTTTAAAATATAGGATATTACTATATACTAAGAATCTTTAAAGGAATATTATAAACATTTAATAGCATTGCAATATATTGTTAACAAAATATCAAAAATGATTTAATAATATATTTTATGGGGATTTCAAAATATAATTAATGTCTGGAAAGCCTTTAAATATAGGGGGTAAGATTTATGTAGTTATAGAAAATATAATTACTACAAGTAAAATAATGAATATAAATAAAATTACTATTCAATTATCTGAAAAT
>NZ_JPMD01000028.1 GCF_000732635.1 Clostridium sulfidigenes
TTAAAAGATGAAACAAATCTAAAAAATTGTGAAACCTTTGAAGATCTATTATGTGAAATTGAGGATTACATAGATTATCATAATAAGTATAGATGCCAATGGAACTTAAAAAAGATGACTCCTGTTCAATACAGAAATCATCTTTTATCTTAGGGTCTTTTTATAAAATGTCCTTGACTTAGGGTACATTTTATTTTTATACTAGCCTTTATATACTTTTTCTATATCTAACTATAAAAGTACATTATTAATTTTACCCTTTTGAGTTAAAGTAATTGGCACTTCTCACAGTAATAAATACTGCCACCTAAATAATTTTCTTTTTTTATAATTTCACCACAAGAAACACAAGAAGAGCCTACACTATTTTTGCTCATCATAGTTTTATATCCACCATTGTTTCCATGCAGGTCCTTTTCTGTATCTCTTCCACCAAGTTCTGTCATTTTAGAAAGAACAGTTTTAATGGAACTATATAAAACTTCCTTATTCTCATCTTTTAATGTATTAATTTTTCGTTTTGGATGAATTTTAGCCTGCCATAATATATCCTGCAACACTCCATTTCCAAGGCCAGGTATTCGCTGTTCTGTAGCAAGAAATGCTTTTATACTTAGCTTCTGTAAATCCTGTGAAGATATCAGTTTATCAAAATAAGTTTCATTAAATTCATAAGAAAGTGGAGATGGTTTTTCCTTTGTAACCTGATAATAATTATTGGAAAACCCTTCTTTGGTATTAAAACACCATATTCCTCCATACATCTGAACCGATGCACTAACTTCAGATGAATCATTAAACACTAACAGAAGTTGATGTTTTGCCGGACGTTTTTCACTACTGTCACGATATCTAAACCCTACCCCATCACCAATTAATATTGATGTACTATCAGCACTAATTTCAACCATACCTCCGTAGGCAGTTGCCATATTAATAGTCTTTCCTACAAGTATTTCATGGTATTTTTGTGGATCTCCATGATACCATGCAAACTTATGTGGATTATGAGCAGCAACAACATTCACAATCTTCTTTCCACTAATTGTATTGTTAATCTGACCTGCAAGTGTTAAAGCTTCAGGTATCTCAATCATTGTTATCCCTCCAATTATTTAAAACATAGTTTATCTAAATTTAACTTTTCTAATTTTTTCTTATTATTCCATTATATACTTAGCGTAAAAAAAATAAAAGAAAGAGAATCTCCATAATATGATGATTCTCTTTCTTTAATATTTAAAACATTTATTCATTTTCCTTAGTCTGTTTTACTAATTTAAGATTATATTTTTCTCTTATTATATTTTCTATTTCAAGAGCTATTTCAGGATTTTCTTTTAGATATAACTTAGAATTTTCTCTTCCTTGACCAAGTCTAGTATCTTTATAAGAAAACCAAGCTCCACTTTTTTCAACTATATCTTCCTTAACTGCTATATCAATAAGTGCACCTTCCTTTGAAATTCCTTCATTGTACATTATATCGAATTCAGCTAGCTTAAAAGGCGGAGCAACCTTGTTTTTGGTTACTTTTATCCTTGTTCTACTTCCAAGAATATCTTCCCCTACTTTTATAATATCTATTTTCCTTATATCAAGCCTAACTGATGAATAAAACTTCAGCGCTCTTCCACCTGTTGTTGTTTCAGGATTACCAAACATAATACCTATTTTTTCTCTTAGTTGGTTTATAAATATAACAACACATTTAGATTTATTAATTGATCCAGTTAGTTTTCTTAAGGCTTGTGACATTAACCTTGCCTGCAATCCTATATGAGAATCCCCCATGTCACCTTCTATTTCAGCTCTTGGAACGAGGGCAGCAACAGAGTCAACCACAAGGACATCTAAAGCATTTGATCTTACAAGTGCTTCAGCTATTTCCAGGCCTTGTTCTCCAGTATCAGGTTGAGATATAATCAAATCATCAGTATTAACACCCAGTTTTTTTGCATAGGATGGATCCAAAGCATGTTCCGCATCGATATAAGCCGCAGCACCACCACTTTTTTGAGCTTCTGCCACTATATGTAGTGCTACTGTTGTTTTACCAGAAGATTCTGGTCCATATATCTCCACTATTCTACCCTTTGGAACTCCTCCAACGCCAAGGGCTATATCTAAAGCAAGACATCCTGTTGGGATAGCTTCTATATTCATTGTTGAGGTTCCTCCAAGCTTCATTACAGAACCTTTTCCAAATTGTTTTTCTATATGGTTCATAACTGTTTCTATAGCCATACTTCTATCATTACTTATATTCATTTTTATCAACTACCCTTTCAAAAGCCATTATAGCTTAAATTATGTCTCACCTTTTTAACTTCTACTGAGTAAAACAGCCCTCTTTAACATACACTTCTATTATGAGCATATTTAGTAGTCATTTTCATTAATTAATCTAGCAACTTTTCTATTTATTACTTCAAAAGTTGTGTTTAATTTGAATGCCAATTCTGTAAACAATATACTTTGAACATAAGATAAAAGTTTGATATCTTGCTGATGAAATTTCCTTCCTTCTGCTTCAATTTTAAGCTTTTTTCTCATTAAAGTACTTATTACCTTAGAGATTTCTTTACGATCTCCATTCTTTACAACCTTAGAATATACTTGATTTCTTTCAGTGTTAGCTTCTATCCACTCTACACCTGGCTCCCTAAAGGATTCTAAAAGTTCTTCTGCCTCTTCTTTGTTTACAAGCTGTAACATGGCTACCTTATCACTCTCAACTGGGACACTTATACTTAATGAACTATCGTCCACTGGGTGCAATTTATAGTAATTTCTTTTTTTACCCCCTATTATTTGTTCAAATATGTCATCTACACGGCAAATTCCATGGGCCGAATAAATTATTAATTCTCCAATATTAAACATTTCAATTTCTCCCTTGTTGTACTTTGTCAACTAAGTTGACTAATTTCATTGTACATTAAATTTAACAAATTGTCAATTAAATTGACAATTCTTAATGAATTATGTATATTATTTGTATATTATTTTAGTAAAGATAACGATTGGAGTGAAGCCATTGAATTCTGAATTACAAAACTTACATTTAATTGATTTAATAAGTGAGCGTCACGTTCTACTTCGTAGAATATGTGAAAAATCATGGAATGATAGTAGTGATATACATATTTCAAACTCTGAATGGTATATCATGGCAAGAATATATAATAAAAAGACAACTCTATCTTACGTTACAAAACATGTTGATATCTCTAGACAGGCAACTCATAAATTTGTAAAAAATCTTGAAGCAAAGGGCTTAATTGAAATTACAAATTCAACAAACAATAATAGGGATAAATGTTTGCAGTTGACTCCCTTAGGTGAAGAATGTTATGAGATAAATTTATCTCAAAAGGCAGCCATAGAGCAAACACTATGTGAGAAAATTGGAACTGATAAGGTAGAAATACTTAAAGATATGTTAAAACTAGAATGGGACATATAGCTAATAAAATAGCCTTATGTCTCTGCTAATGTGTTTTTATTATATCTTTAGAATCATAAGGCTATGCAATGACTCTATATTTATCAAAAACTACTGATTATTTTACATCTTTTGCTTTTGCAAGTTTTGCTGCTCTCTTTTCTGCAAGTAATATTTTTTTCTCTTCCTTTGCAGCTTTTTCAAGTATTTCTTTTTCCTGTTTTTCTTCATTTCTTTTCTCTTCTAGTTCAGCTTTTGACTGCTCTTGCTTTATATGCAATTTTTCTAATATACTATTCTGAACTTCCTCATTTGCTGCTTCTAGAAACATTTTAAATGCTTCTGGATATGCGAAGGCTTTTACTCCAAGGTCATCTTGAAATTTCACTAATATCTTATCGCCCTCTACCCCCGTTATAACTCCTGATCCGAATTTAATATGATTAACTTGCTCATTTTTTATATTCATTCTTGACCGTCTCCTCTCTAATTTCAAACTAGTGTTTTAATAATTTTCACTTTCAGCCATTCTTCTTTCATGCTATTTTTCTTTTATAATATCATTACTTATAGCATAAACCAACGACTCATAGCTTTGTAAGAAACCTTATTATAAAAAAACTCAAAACCACCTTCAGATGGTCTTGAGTTTTCATACACACTGACAATATAATAATATCATTTTTACTTTTACTTGTCAAATTGACTTACCCATATGGTTACATAAGTATAAAAATTATCCAATATAATCTACTAATTGTTATATAATCCCATTTCCTTATTGATGAAATCCTCACAAGAACGCATAGCTAGAATTGTTTCTTCAAATAATTTCTCTAACTCCCAGCCAAGGATTTCTGCTCCTTGTCTGATTACATCCCTTGAACATCCTGCAGCGAATTTCTTGTCTTTGAACTTTTTCTTAAGACTTGAAAGTTCCATATCCATAACACTCTTAGATGGACGCATTCTTGCAGCTGCACCAATCAAACCAGTAAGTTCATCTACCGCAAATAATACTTTTTCCATCTCATGTTCTGGTTTCGGTTGTTCTTCTGCACAAAGTCCATATCCATGGCTAGCTACTGCTCTTATTAATCTTTCATCAAGACCACGTTGTCTCATTATTTCTTGAGTTTTGCTACAATGTTGTTCTGGATATATTTCAAAATCTAAATCATGAAGCAATCCAACTCTAGACCAAAACTCTGCTTCATCTCCATATCCAAGTTTCTTTGCAAAGTAATTCATAACACCTTCTACTGTTAATGCATGCTGAATATGAAATCCTTCTTTATTGTATTCGGTAAGTAGTTCCAACGCTTCCTCTCTTGTTATCATCATAATATCCTCCTATAAAAACTTTATTAATAATATTATATTTTAAGAATATTACAAATACAAATAATATTAAAGAAGTATATCATATCTTATTTCTATTAATAATATTTAATATACTCCTATTATTTGAAATAACCCTTGGAATTTTAATTTGATTTTTTGATATTCCCTTCTTATATAAAGATTCCTTAATTGTATTGAAGGTATTTGGTTGTAAAAGTATTACTTTTACCATAGATAAATTCTTGTTATTTCTAGCTCTATCATAGGCTAAGTTAGAACTTCTAATCTCCTTATCCAAGGTTTCCTCTAATAATTTAATCTTATAATTATATATACTATTTTTAAATTCAAAGTAAAATGCATATCTTCCAGGTGTAACCGAGTTATCAGGCATTGTAGTATAATCTACTAAGTTTAAATTTAATTTTTTTATTGTACTTTTTATAGAATTAGTTAAATGTTCTTCATTAGTTTTTTCAGATACCATATTCAACACTTGATTCTTCCTATATAAAAACTCCACTTCAGGACAATTATTATAAAATCCAACTACCTGAATAACATCACCCATTCTATATCTATAGAGACCTGCATAATTAGTAATAACTATTTCATACTTTGTCCCTATTTCTAGCTCTTCTAAACAAAGGGTGTGCTGACTATCTTCTTTCCCTTCCTTTTGTGGAATAAATTCATAAAAGGCAGTGTCAGGGATAATTACATATCTTATCTTATTTCCATAAGGATTAATTCCAATCATAGCTTCAGTAGCAGCATAGGCTGGTGAATAAATTGGCAATGAATCAGTATAATAATTTACTTTTTCATCATATATAGAAAAGTTTGCTCCAGTTACTGTGGCAATATATGATAAATTAGGCCATACTCTTCTACTTATACCCTTCAATCCTTTTTCAAATTCATACTCTAATTTATCAGCTCTACTAGCATCAGGAGAAAGAAGTGAATTTAACTTTTTTCTAGTGTTTTCATCAATATTCAAATTATTTCTTATACACCCTCTCCTTATATCTCTAACTAAATCTTGATGTTTACTTTCTAATATTCTAAATAAATCCAATATATTAGATATAAAAACTCCACTAATATATAAAAGATTAGTTTCTTTTAAGGCAAATAACAGATGAAGATAAAGGGAGGATTCCTTATCTTTTATTTTCATAACTTCTATTGGTGAAGTATATAAGTATGGTAATATAAACCTTATACCATTCATCCCTCCAGAAGTAGCAGAACATATTGGTACTCCTCCTTGGGTATAAGTTGTCATTACTATATCAGCTATCATTAAGCCTCTTCCATAATTCCAATTTTCTCTAAAGTTATCATAAGAAAATTTATTGGTAAGTAAGGCCATATATTTTGAAGCAAGTTTTCTACTTGTTTTAGTAGATGGAATTAACTTTTGCTTTCCTGTGGTTCCTGATGTATGACCAAAGTATTCCACACCTTCACTTATTAAAATATTCTTTTCTCCATCTGACATTCGTCTTATATAGTTTTCGTAATAATCATATTGGGTTAATGGAACATGTTCTTTAAAATCATCTATGGAGTTGATATCTCGAAAATTAAACTTAATTCCGATTTCACTTTTGCAATTTTCTCTTAATATTTTGAATAACACTTCTTCATTGACTTTTTTGCAATTTCTAGTTTCTTTATCAAACTTCTTTTTAACTAATCCCCCACCTTCAATGGTGATTTTGTACAAGGCTTTGCTTATAAAGCTCGTGATAACACACTTCCTAAGTATTTGTATATATCTAATGTATGAAAAAATATAAAATGATGTTACACCTTGATGGAGACGAATTGCTTTAAATCCCATCCATGACTAAAAAAGGACTGCAGTATATTACATTTTTTCAACACTTTCCATGCCTAATAAATCTAAGCATTGTTCTAATACATCTTTAACCAAAGTAATAAGAACTAACCAAGAAATTTTTTTATTTTCATCTTCTTCATATAATATTCTTGTATCATTATAGAATTTATTAAAGTTATTTGATAATTCATAAACGTATTCACATATCTTATGTGGTGCACGTTCTCTAAAGCTCAGCTCAATTACTTCATTAAATTTAATTAATTGTAACATTAGGTTTCTTTCTGTATCACTTTGTGGTTCTAATACATTTTCCGTTAACTCAGATGTGTTAGCTTTATTTAAAATAGATTTAATTCTTACTATTGTATATAAAATATATGGTCCTGTATTTCCCTCAAAGGAAGCAAATCTATCTATATCAAATATATAATCCTTTGAAGCTTGATTTGATAAATCACCATATTTTAAAGCTGCTAAACCTACCTTTGATGAGATTTCTTCAACATCTCCTGCTGATATATTTTTATTACCTTTAAGCTTTTCTTTACCCGCTTCTTTAATTAAATTTATTAAATCTGCAAGCCTCATTACTCCACCTTCACGAGTTTTAAATGGTTTTCCATCTTTTCCATTCATTGTTCCAAAGCCTATAAAATCTAATTCTACATTCTCACCTGCAATTCCAGATTTTTTAGCTGCTCTAAAGAATTGCTCATAGTGAAGTCCTTGTCTTTTATCAGCTAAGTATATTATTTCATCAGCCTTATAGTTTCTAACTCTCTCTACAACTGTAGCCAAATCAGTTGTTCCATATAATGATGCTCCATCTGATTTCAGTAATAGTAATGGTGGAAGTGCACTCTTATCCTCTTCCTTACTTACATCAATAACTAAAGCACCTTCACTTTCATAACAATACCTATTATCCTTTAAATATTTTATCATGTCTGGGATAAACTTTTGTGCATCGCTTTCACCATTCCATAATTCAAAGTCAACATTTAATGCACCATAATTTTTCTTTAAATCATTAACAGAAACATTTAATATGTGTTTCCATAATGCTAGATATCCTTCTCTACCTTGTTGAAGCTCAAGGGTAGCTTGTTTTGCTGCATTCATAACTTTTTCATCATTTTTAGCAAGGCTACTAGCATAAGGATATATTTCTTCTAATTCATCTATTGTGAATGGGGCTTCTTTTGGATACTCTCCAGTAAAACCTTCATTAAAATAAGGTAAATTTGGATTACGTCTTTCAACTTCAGAGATAACCATCCCCATTTGAAGACCCCAATCACCTAAGTGAACATCTCCAATTACATCATGGCCTATAAACTTAGCAATTCTTTTTATACTTTCTCCAATTATTGCTGATCTCAAATGACCTATATGTAAGGGCTTTGCAACATTTGCTCCACCATAATCTACAAATATTTTTTTAACTTTTGTAGCAGATGAAGTTCCAAACTTTTCATCATTATTCATCTTATTTACATAGTCAATTATTAATTTATCATTAACCGTTATATTAATAAACCCAGGTCCTGCAATTTCTAATTTAGAGAAAAATTTATTTTCCTTTAACTTTTCAACAATTTCTTGAGCTATGACACTGGGTGCCTTTTTGTATCTCTTAGCATTAGCTAAAGCACCATTGCATTGATACTGACATAAATCTGGTCTATTAGATACAGTTACCTTTCCTGATTCTTTATCATATCCAAGCTCTTCAAAAGTACTTTTTACTACATCACTTATTTCATCAATAAATATCTTCACACCATACCTCCTATTTTCTTGCTAAATATAAATCTATGCATCATAAACATTTAAAACATTTTCATTTATAATAAATTGTGGTATCCTCATTAAATATTAATCGCTTGTCCATATTATGCCCCTAGTAAAATTTTTTATACGTATTTCTATCTCACCTTTTATCTTTTAAGTCTTACTTTAACAAGCAACTATTTCCTTTATCATAAACTCTTTTCCACATAATAACTCCCATTCTTCACTTGTACAGCTTGGACACTTACTACTATTCTCAATGATATTAAAAACTTTTCTACATTTTTTACAGATTGCATTACCTGGTAATATTTCAATCTTTAATTTTGTGTCCTGTAATCTTGTACCATCTACTGCTACCGGATAACAAGATTCAATATATTTAGGAATCATTGAAGAGAGTTCTCCAATTTGTAAAACTATTGTATCTATTTTCTTTAATCCATTCTTTTCTGCGAAATTTTCAACAGTTTTAACCACTTCAATTACTACACCTAATTCATGCATTAAAATCACCCTTCTTATCTAGGTAAAAAGGTAGAGGGTAACTATATGTTCCCTCACCTTTTCTCCTGTAATATGTCAATTATTTTGTTTTATTTTTAAGAATCTTTTGTGAATAACTTTTTAATCTTTCTAGCTGTGATTACACCTTTACGCTTAATTATACTTTTAACAATTATTGGTTTAAGCTTTTCAAGTGGTACACTTTGCGCATCATATTTTCTAAAAAGTGTAATAGCATCAAACTTACATCTGGTTGTACATGCACCACAGCCTATACATTGATATTCATCTGTAATTGTAGCACCACAGCCAAGGCAACGTTCTGTTTCCTTCATCACTTGCTCTTCAGTAAATGTAGGGCGTAAATCCTTAAAGGTTTCTTTTGATTTCTTTCCATCTACATGGTCTACTTTCTGCCTTGGTATGCGATCATATCCTTGTAATGTTAAGTTTTCTTTATCAAGTGCAGAGTACTGTCTTCTGTCTCTTCCAAGAACTAAGCTCTGTCCAGGTTGAACATAGCGATGAATTGAAATTGCACCTTCTTTACCCAAAGCAATTGCATCAATAGCAAACTTAGGACCTGTTAATACATCCCCACCAGCAAATACATCTGGCTCCCCTGTCTGTAGAGTGAAGGAATCTGCTTTCACTGTCTTGTTTGGATTCAATTTTATTTTGCTGTCTTCTAGCAATCTACCCCAATCCATTCCTTGACCTACTGAAATTAGAACATGATTTGCCCTCACAATCTTAGTGATCTCTTCATCAAATACAGGACTAAATTTTCCACTATCATCAAAAACTGAAAGACATTTTTTAAATTCTATGCCTATAACTTTCCCATTTTCTTCGAGAATTCGCTTTGGACCCCAAGAGTTATTGACTTCAATACTTTCTGATAATGCTTCTTCAATTTCTTCTTCAAGAGCTGGCATTTCCTCTCGACTTTCAAGACAGAACATGTTAACCTTTGAAGCTCCAACTCTTGTAGCTGTTCTTGCAACATCAATAGCAACGTTACCGCCACCAATTACAACCACGTCTCCTTCAAGGTTTACCTCATTACCCAAGTTTACATTACGTAAGAAATCAACCCCTGTAATAACCCCTTCTGAATCTTCACCCTGGATACCAAGTTTTCTGCCTAACTGGGCACCGATTGCAAGATAGAATGCTTCATATCCTTGACCTCTTAAGTATTTAAGACTTATGTCTTTACCTACTTCAATACCAGTTTTAAATTCTACTCCTAGTTCTCTTAAAATATCTATTTCTGCATTTATAACTTCTTTTTCTAATCTATAAGAAGGAATACCAAGGGTAAGCATACCACCAAGTACCTTTTGCTTTTCAAACACCGTTACCTTATAGCCATCAAGAGCTAAATAAAAAGCACAAGAGAGACCTGAAGGACCAGCGCCTATAACAGCAATTTTATTACCATATTCATGTCTTAATTTTGGTACATAACGAGTATCCATTTTTAAATCTTGTTCAGCAATAAATTTTTTGATTTCATCTATAGCGACTGGTTCATCAATATCTCCTCTAGTACAAGCAGATTCGCATTTTCTTGGACAAATACGCCCGCATACAGCCGGAAACGGATTTTCATTCTTAATAAGTTCAAGCGCTTCTTTGTATCTTCCTTGAGATGCTAGCTTAACATAACCTTGAACAGAAATATGTGCTGGACATTGTGTTTTACAAGGACTTGTACCTGTATCAACAACATTTTTCTTGTTGATACGATGATCAACATTCCATTTATCTGGACCCCACTCTGTATTGTGGGCAAAGTCAACTCTCTTCTTCTCAACAATTGGTGTTTTAGCACATAATTTTTGACCTAATTTCAATGCATTAACTGGACAAACTTGAACACACTCTCCACAACCAACACATTTGTCTTTATCAACTCTTGATACATAATTTGAACGCACCATATCATTATTTAAGAACATTCCTGCAATTCTCGTAGCGTAACATGAACAGCCGCAACAGTTACAAATGGCATGAGTTTTTCCTGGACCATCTGCATTTGGCATTTGGTGCATTAAACCATTTTCTTCGGCTCTTTTAATGATTTCAAAAGCTTCTTCGCGGGTAATTGCTCTGCCTCTTCCTGTTCGGATATAGTATTCAGCAGCATGACCAAGCTGAATACACATATCTTCCTTCAAGTGGCCGCAACCTTCTCCCATAGCTTCTCTTGATGTACGACAAGAACAATCCGAAACGGAGAAAACAGTATTTTCATTGAGATATTTAGAAACTTCCTCATAGGATGCTCTTTTTGTTTCACCTTGAATTGATGTTTCTATAGGAATAACACGCATAGGACCTGTTCCAACTGGAAAAATGCCTGCTGTTATAGGTGCTTTTTTTCTTCCATAGGCCTCAAAAGCCTCGGCAATTTGCTTATAATTCTCAACACTTTCCTTATGCGGGTGGTTAACTATCATTTCCATGTGTCCTGGAACCCAAATCTCAAACCAATACTTATCAATGCCATCTTCTTTACCAACGAAGCAAACACCAGCAAGGGCTAGTTCCCATAGAATTCTCTTTGTTTCCTCTAAAGATTTTCCACATAAAGCAGCAACTTCTTCTGCGCTCTTTGGTTTACGGAATTCAACGCAAAGTCCTACTTCTGCCATTTCTTCTGTAACAACTGGCTCCAAAATTTTATATTCTGGATCTTTAGGCTTTATCTCATTTTTTGAACCAGGTTTTATCTTACTTATATGGTTGGCAAGCTCTAATACTTTTACTTTTACCACGCATATTCCCCCAATAACTTTTTAATATAATCCTATTTTCCATTCCAATCTTTTACTTCATTACGTATCCAGTTAACCCAGTCATCAATTCCCTCACCAGTTCTAGCAGAGATTGGGATAACCTTGATATTGGAATTCAATTTTTTCACACGCTCTTTCACTGCTTCTAAATCAAAGTCAAAATAATCTATTGCATCTATCTTGTTAATTAATAAAACATCAACAATGGAAAACATTAAAGGATATTTTAAGGGCTTGTCATCTCCCTCTGGTATACTTAATATCATGGCATTTTTTGATGCACCAGTGTCAAATTCTGCTGGACATACTAAGTTTCCTACATTTTCTAATATTACAAAATCAACATCTTCTGTTCCCAATCCATTTAGTCCTTGTTTGGTCATATCTGCATCCAGATGGCACATGCCACCGGTATGCAATTGTATTACCTTTGCACCAGTCTTTGAAACAGTATTAGCATCCACATCTGAGTCAATATCAGCTTCTAAGACCCCCATACTCATTTCATCTTTTAAAGCTTCAATTGTTCTTAAAACAGTTGTTGTTTTCCCTGAACCTGGTGATGACATTAAATTTAACAAAAAAGTCTTATCTTTTTTTAAATCTTCTCTAAGTAGTTCTGCTTGTTTATCATTGTTTTCGAAAACATTTTGCTTAATCTCGATAACTTTATACATATCCATACTATTTTACACCCCCCATTTAATTTTTCTTTTTTACATTAAAACATAAAAAATATTACTTACAATAAAATTGTATCATGTAATCCATATTAATGAAATATATTCCCATATATGCTTTAATATGATATATCTTACTATATACTATCTGTTACTTTCTCTTTGATTATTTAAAAATTTTGTAGCATGATTGCTACCAAGACTTTGAACAATATATTCAATTTCAACTCACTACTTAAACTAACAAAAAATCGCACCTACTTATGGTACGATTCCTCTCTTTATGTCTCAACTTAACGTTTTTAATTCTTCCATTAAATATGAAATTGCCTCTTCCTTTGTTTCAGGTTTATCATGTCCCAGAACATAAGTATTAAAATCAATTTCTTTAATTAGCTCAATAAAACACCCTAACTTATCCTTATCATATTGGCCATTATTATCATAGTGATCTTCACAATCTGCATCGCCAATAAACATCACTTTTTCTTCGGGTACATAAATCAATACCGAATCTTCTGAATGAGGTGCTTCAATTTCAGTTATCTCGCAATAAATACCACCCAAATCAATTTTTAAACTTCCGCTAAATTCTATATCTGCAGAAGCTACTTTTATATCTTGTCTGTTTGAATACTCCAATTTAATACATTTGTCACACATTTCAATATCTTTACCTGTTTCAAGTCTACTTTTCATATCATCATCAGACCATTGCCATGTTGCAACTTCTTTCAATTTATTATTTGTCAAATGTCCAGCAATTGTCTTTCCTACTACTGAATGCATGCCAAATGTATGATCCCAATGCCAATGGGTAATCACTGTATAATCTGGTAATTTCAAACCTGCATTATTTAATTCACAATAAAATTTTTCTACATGTTTAGATGAATTACCTGCATCGATAGCCAATGAATATTTATCTCCTTTGATATATCCAATAACTGGTCTATCAGTTTCTTCTTCTGCAGGTAAGTAATAAATTCTATTAGATATTTTTTTTAATTCCATAAACTAATTTCCTCTTCTTTCTTACTTATTCAAAAGTATTTTATATTTAGTTAGGTATAATAGCAGTTGAGGCATATCTACGTGTAATTAATATAAATAAACTTTAATTATCTTATTTGAAATTTATGATATACATACTTACATTTTATAGCATAATATCCACACGAACAATATTATTTATATGTTTATTTTCTTATCTCCTAAGCTTAAAACATACCTCAATATTTTATGTTCTATAAATAACAGCAGGTATAGTCTTATTATCAGTTGTCAATCACATCATCAAAGCTTGGAATAAGTAATTTATCGAAAGTGCATGTAAGAACCGTTGTGGTAGCTTTTTTTATCTTTAGTTCAATTTCATCAATTCCTCTGGCTCTAATAAATATAATAAGAACATCATCTTTATTTGTAGTTCTTACAGTAATATACCCTCTGTCACTTAAATAATAAAGAGCTGCAATTATCTCACACTTATTTCTACCTGAGATTTTGTATTCTTGTCTTGTAATATCTGCATAATTGCAAATACAAAACAATTTTTCATATAATTCAAGTAAAATTTGAACTCTAATTAAATCTTTTTCTATCTGAACCATAATTTAAACACCTACCTTTGGTTAAGCCACTGATTGAAGGTTAGTTTGGACCATTCACCTGCTGGCTCAGGAACATATCCAGGATTTAATGGAACCTCATGAATAATTGGTCCAATTGGCATAATTGGAGGCCCAATATTAATTGGCCCTTCTACGAAACCAAGACTCCCCACCACAGGTCCACTAGTACTCCAAGCCACAATCCTCCCATCTCTATCTAAAAGATTGGTACCTCTTAATTCGCCAATCCATACTCTAGTCTTCGTTGCCCAAATATAATTGTAATAAGCATATGCTACCCATTTTAAATCTTTATCAAATACATTACTATGTTCTACTAACCACCCAACAAAATTAGCCTTTTTATCATATAATGGATCCATCTTAAGACTCATTAACTGTACCTCCAGTCTTTTCTTTTTTATCAATAACAGGTATTAGCAAATCCTCAAATATGTTTGAAGCTACTAATTTACCAGTTTCAATAAGATAATTTTCCACTTCTTCCATGCCACGCCCTAAAACATAAGCAGAAACTGTTTTGTCTCTTGCTATGTTAAAAAAAATCCATCTTCTATAGAATAAGAAATAAAGAGCTGCAATTATTTCAATTCTACAATCATTTGGAATCTCATAATTAATTCTATTGCATACTTCATAGCCATAGGTAAAGAAGTCCCTATATAATTGAAATAGTAAGCTATATCTAAGCAATCTACGTTCTTCAAGTATTAATAAATCCATAAAACACCTCATACAATTTATATTTCTTTGAAGCGGATTTATATATAATATGCATCATATATAATTTATTGCACTAAATCCAACATGTAATTATTAATACATCATAAATCAATAATTATCCATAAATTTACTTTGCCTATAATTACTTTAACCGAATCTTTACTATCAAGCCTATTTTATTTTTGCTAAAAACACAAAATAACATCCATTTTCAGGATGTTATTTTATATATTTACCTTATTTTATAATTCTTTATTCCTTATTTCATTACTGATTCTTTCTATTAAAAATTCTAATTTAAAAGTTCCTTCATCTCCATTTTTTCTACTACGTAGTGAAATTGTATTTTCTTTTTCTTCCTTTTCTCCTACAACAATAATATAAGGTATTCTTTCATTTCTAGCTTCTCTTATTTTATAGCCTATCTTTTCATCTCTATAGTCCATTTCAACTCTTATTCCATTTTCACTTAGCTTCTTTTTAATACTCTCTGAATACTCATTGAATTTATTTGATATAGGCAGTACCTTTACTTGAACCGGAGCAAGCCATGTTGGAAACTTTCCTGCAAAGTGTTCAATTAATATACCTAAAAATCTTTCTATACTTCCATATATTACTCTATGAATAACTATTGGTCTACGTTTCTCATTATCACTTCCAATATACTCTAATTCAAACCTTTGAGGTAATTGAAAATCTAATTGAATTGTTCCACATTGCCATGTTCTTCCTATACTATCCTCAAGATGAAAATCTATCTTAGGACCATAAAATGCTCCATCACCTTCATTTATTTTATAGTCTAAACTTAATTCATCTAAAGCCCCTTTTAAGGAGTCTTCTGCTAATTCCCAGTCTTCATCACTTCCCATGGAATTATCTGGTCTTGTAGAAAGCTCAAGATTATACTTAAATCCAAATTTCGAATAAACTTTATCAATGAGCTCTATTACCCCTTTAATTTCTGATTTTATTTGATTTGGTAACATAAATATATGAGCATCATCCTGTGTAAAAGCTCTTACTCTCATAAGTCCATGTAATGCTCCTGAAAGTTCATGTCTATGAACTCTACCAAGTTCACCTACTCTCATTGGAAAATCTCTATAGGAATGAGCTTCAGATTTATATACTAACATTCCTCCTGGACAATTCATTGGCTTTAATGCAAATTCCTCATCATCAATAATTGAAGTATACATATTCTCTTTATAATGATCCCAGTGCCCAGAAACTTCCCATAATCTTTTATTAAGCATTATTGGAGTCTCGATCTCAACATAACCTGCTTCTGCATGCAAAGTCCTCCAAAAATCAATTAAAGTGTTTTTAAGAACTACTCCTTTAGGTAAGAAAAATGGAAATCCTACGCCTTCATCAACAAAGTTAAATAATTTTAGTTCTTTGCCTAATTTTCTGTGATCCCTTTTTTTAGCCTCCTCTACATTATGCAAATGAGTTTCAAGTAATGTATTATTTGCAAAGGCAACACCATATATTCTCTGTAGCATCTTATTTTTTTCATTGCCTCTCCAATATGCTCCAGCTACACTTGTTAGTTTAAAAGCTTTTACATACTTTGTAGATGGTATATGAGGTCCTCTACAAAGATCAATAAACTCTCCCTGCTTATATAGGGAAATTTTCTCTCCTTCTGGTAAGTCTCTTATAAGTTCAACTTTATAAGTTTCCCCTTTTTCCTCCATTAGCTTAATTGCGTCTTCTGTAGAAACATCTATTCTCTCAAATTTTAAATTTTCTTTAATTATGTTATTCATTTCTATTTCAATCTTATCTATATCTTCAGCAGATAAGGGACTTTCAATATCAAAATCATAATAATAACCATTTTTTATGGAAGGTCCTATAGCAAGTTTCGAATTAATATTAATTCTTTTTACTGCTTGAGCCATAATATGTGCAGTTGAATGTCTAATTACCTCAACAGCATTTTCATCATCATAGGTTAAAATATTTACCTGGTCATTATCTTTTAATTTACAACTTAAATCAACCAAGGTTCCATTTACTTCACCTACTATTGCTGATTTAGCTAAATTTTTACTAATTGAACTTGCAAGATCATAAACATTAGAATCATCACAAATTTCTTTTATTGAACCATCTTTAAGTTTTATACTTATCACACTTATCCCCTCCTTAACAAAATTTATTGAATTAGTTATTATACGACAAAAAAGCATCCGTCCCACCTTGGGACGAATGCATAACATCCATGGTTCCACCCAAATTGAATTAAAATAACTCAATTCATCTCAAATTTTATAACGGTATTTACCGATGGCATTTTACTAATATTAGCTAATCAGCCATAACTCTAGGGTTAGTTTTCTTATAGTCATATTTAGGAATGCTTACAGTCGGTGACACTCCCTCTCTATAAATTGTACTCTATAATACTCGTCCCTTTCATTGTTCATTTTATTTTTAATTTTAAAGAGCTCTGTGCACTTCCTCTTATTGAAAACAATACTATCACTTTTGCAATATGTTGTAAAGAGTTTTCTTACTATTTTGATAAATTTGTTTTTAATTCCTTTAACCTTAGTAACAATTCATTATATTCTTCATCCAGTGCTACTACATCATCCTTTTTTGATGGCATGGATAACCTTCCAATAACTTCTGAAAGACGATTTTGCAATATGAAAATTTCATTTTCAATTTCTTCTTTATCATTATACTTATATTTATTTTTGCTTTCTAAATACTCATTATAATTACCTTTAAACATCTTAATTTTATGATTTTCTATAGTCATTATATTGTCTGCAATAGATTCTACAAATCTTCTATCGTGGGATACAAACAATAAAGTGCTATAATAATCTTTAAGTACATTTTCTACAACCTCAAGAGAGTTTATATCCATATAATTAGTGGGCTCATCTAATATAAGAAGATTTATATTTTGTAATAGCATTTTTGCAAAGGATACTTTAACTCGTTCTCCTCCACTTAATACACTTACTTTTTTATAAATATCTTCTCTTTTAAATAATAATCTTGCTAGTAGTATCCTAGCGAAAGTTTCATCATGTATACTACTTTCCATTACATTTTCTATAATAGTATAATTTTCTTTTAAAATGTCTATAGCTTGACTAAAGTACCCTATATTTGCTCCTTTAGCAATTCTAATGGATTTATCATTGTCCATTATCATCTTTATTAAAGTACTTTTTCCACATCCATTAGGACCAATGAGTGCTACCTTTGAGGTGTTATATATGCTAAATTCAGCATTATCTAGTATCATCTTCTTGTCAAATGCCTTAGTTATATTTTTACCCTCTATAACTATTTTACTATGGAGCTTATTTGAATCCTCAATGTCTAGCTTTATGGTAACTTGTTCTTTAGGTTTTTCTTTAACTTCAAGGTGTTCTATTCTCTTTTCAATATTTTTAACCGCTCTTTCAATGTTCGCCTTGGCCTTTTGTCCTCCCATCTTGTGAAGCCTAGCCTCGGAATTTCCCATTCGTTTAGGAGCCGTTTTTATACTTTCTACCTTTTGTTTTGCATCACTAATTACACTTTTGAGTCGCTTCTTTTCCTTTATATACTCCTCATATTCAAACTCATCTCTTTCTCTCTCCTTGACTTTCTGAGCAGCATAATCACTATAATTACCGTTATAAATTTTTATTCTGCCATACTCTATTTCTAAAATCTTATTGCATAATCCATCTAAGAAGTTTCTATCATGAGATATAAGGACTAATGCTCCCTTATATTTTTTAAAACTTTTTTCCATAAGCTCAATGCCATCTATATCCATATTGCTAGTAGGCTCATCTGCAAATATCAACATACTATTCTGGCTTAGGGCGTGAGCAAGTTTAAATCTAGTCTTTTCTCCTCCACTCATGCTCTCATTCCAAATACTTTCTACATTAAATCTAGAAGCCATTTCATTGGTTATTGATGTACTTTCTGGTCCTTCTAACTGTGATATATATGAGTATGTTCCATATAACTTAACATTGCCTTCATCTGACTGCAATCTTTGGCACAATATATTAATTAATGTAGTTTTACCTACTCCATTTATACCTACAATACCTATTATATCCTGAGAATAAACTTTTAAACTTTCTATATCCAAGATGGATCTATCACCAAAACTTTTTTTAATATTACTACATTCAACTAATAACATAAAATCCCCTCCTTAATAACCTGGAGAGGATAGCATCGCAACTAATAATAATCTTTAACATACACTGAATAAACCCTTAAAATATATACAAAAATATTAGTATATATTAGGATTAAAAGCATCATTAAGATTAAAAAACATTATATTGACAAAATATCAACAGTTACAAAAATACTATCCACTCACAAAATCAAATAAAATGCATAACAACAAAGCCTTTCTTTAGGCCTCATTCTAATTTTGATTTCTCATAAATAAAAGTGAATTATATTCTCATGTCTGCAAATACCTTGCCTTTCTTAAAATTGAGTTTTAAACTACTCAATGATAATTATATAAATAACTCATGTGTATGTCAATTTATTTAACTCCAAACCTATCTCTACAATCTATATGAAAATATCTCCAAAATATATTTATATTCATGTATAATATATATTAGTTAATATATATTTGTATTTATAGTACTAACAAATTAAAAATTAAATCTCAAAACATAAAAATATAAAAGGAGTCAGCTATGTTAAAATATAAATGTTTAGTCCTTGATCATGACGATACCGTTGTTAGAAGTACACCTGAAATACATTTTCCAGTGTTCAAAAATACATTGTCTAAACTTCGTCCAAATACAGAAATAACTCTCGATGAATTTATGATGTACTGCTTTGATCCTGGCTTTAATTCTTTATGCTTTGATATTCTGAAGTTTACATCTGAGGAAATGGAATATCAACTTACTACATGGAATGAGTATGTACAATATAACATACCAGCCTTCTATACTGGATTCGAAAGAATTATTCAAAGACAAAAAGAAGAAGGTGGACTAGTTTGCGTTGTCTCTCATTCTTACAGTGAAAATATAAATCGTGATTATTTAGAGAATTGTAGTCTCGCTCCAGACATGATTTTCGGATGGGAACGCTGTGAAGAAGAGCGTAAGCCTAATCCATATCCTCTTCAGGAAATTATGCGTAAATATAACCTTAAACCTAACGAACTTATAATGATTGATGATTTGAAGCCAGGCTTTGATATGGCAAAAAGATGTAATGTAGATTTTGCTAGTGCTGGATGGTCACACACAAATAGCTTAATTATAGAATTTATGAAAAAAAACTGTGATTATTATTTTAATAAGGTTGAGGAACTTGAAAAGTTTTTATTTGAATAACATTAATCCAAAAGTCAATGAATAGATATCTCTTTCCAGAAGGTGTACATGGAACTTTTTTTCAATAATGTATTATAATAAAATAATAAATATCTCTGCCAAATAACTATGGCAGAAGTATTTATTTTGCTACTATCTAAGTAGAATTTTACTCACTCCCTCAACAGCTTTTTATGCGTCTTTTTACTACGTTTGGTTCCAAAATTGCTTGCCTTCTTTTACCTGTTGATTTATACAAAACAGTAATGTTTTTACTTATGCGTTCATACATCCTTACAAAAAATAAAATTTACTAAAATCCACACAATTAACCCCTAACTTCTTATCCTCAATAATATTATTATTCATATTTATCCAACTCTTACATTTATCAATGATAATTGCATCACTAGATACTACATTTTCTTTTGTTTCTAATATACTATCCACATTGTTAATAATCTCTACATCCACTTTAAATTGTAAATTTTCTAGTAATTCTAAGATTCTCATTTTCAGTCTCCCTGAATTTGAAACTGGTTTATCTAAATAGAATATAGCTTTATTAACTTTATATTGTCCTAATCTTTCACCTAGTAGTTTAATTGCTATATCTGTTTTATCTATAACTGAATATGTACCCCGAAGTCCTGCTAAATCTCTTATTGTACCATCCATTGACTTTATAATTAGTGAATTAGAAAGTGCAACTTCTAGAGTTATTATTGTATTAAAGCCATCTATGTTTATTGTTTTCCCAGATAAAGAATCAGTAACTTCTTTAGATTTTCTATTTGTAACATCTTCACTTTTAGAAATTCCCCTCACTAATGCAAGCCTCTGCCTTTCAGATAAAAGATAGTGATTTCCTATAAAAGTTGATGCTCCCTTTATGTTATATCCCCTATTTAATAGAAACAAAAGCTCTTCTCCTGCCTTTTGTAATTTACATCTGTATTCATCTCCAAATTCCTTTTCATCCCTTGGGACATATCCTCTTCTAGTAGTTTTACTCAATATCTTCACCTTACTTTCAACAGTAATATATTTCGTGTTATTACCTTGCAATGGCCTTTTCTACTACCTTTCTTTTTCACCATTCATTATGCTCCACATTATAAGGATTATTCATCTCATTTGTATGGAATCTATTAAATTGATAAATACTTTAATATGTGTTACTATTAGGCGTTGAATAAAGGATGAAAGGTATGAGTAAATGAATTTTAAAGAATTAGGAATTAGTACAAATATAATAGATATATTAAATAAGTCTGGGATAAAAGATCCAACTGATATTCAAAGAGAAAGTATTCCATATATTAAAGATGGAAAAGACCTTATAGCTGAAGCTCAAACTGGCACAGGTAAAACTTTAGCATTTCTATTGCCCATTTTTGAAAATATTAATCCGAACCTTGATGCTACACAAGTGTTAATACTGACTCCAACCCGTGAGTTAGCCATTCAAATTACTAACGAGGCCTCTAAATTAGCTGAGAGCGTAAACATAAATATTTTAGCTGCTTATGGTGGAAAAGATATAGGTTCCCAATTAAATAAGCTTAAGGGAAGCATTCACTTAATAATAGCTACCCCTGGAAGACTTCTTGACCATCTTGAGAGAAAATCAATCAATTTATCTAAGCTTAAAACCTTTGTTCTTGATGAGGCAGATCAAATGCTACTTATGGGTTTTAAAAATGAAGTAGAAAATATAATTAAGCATACCCCTAAAAACCATCAAACATTATGTTTTTCTGCTACTATGGATTCTTCTGTTAAAAAACTTGCTTATAGATATATGAAAGATCCTATTGTGGTGTCTGTAAAAAAAGAAAGCATAACTCTTTCTACTATAAATCAAGAAATCGTTGAAACTACCGATCGATTAAAGCAAGATTCCCTCTTCAAAGCTCTTGAAGAAGATAACCCATTTATGGCAATAATCTTCTGCAGAACTAAAAGAAGAGCCGATGCTCTTGAAATGGCTATGGGTAAAAGAAAATTTAATTGCGAGAAAATTCATAGCGATGTTCCTCAAAATAAAAGAGAAAGAATCATGAAGTCCTTTAGAAATGCGGATATTCAATATCTAATTGCAACGGATGTAGCTGCAAGAGGTATTGATATTTCTGGTATTACTCACATATATAACTATGACATTCCAGAATCTCCAGAAAGCTATATTCATAGAATTGGTAGAACAGCTAGAGCTGGTGAAAGTGGCTATACTTGCTGTTTTATGGATCCCAAAGATACCTATTTACTTGAAAAAATTGAAGAAAAAATAGGATTTAAAATTTCTAGAAGAAATATAGATTTAGTGTAACTTGAAGTTTAACATGATATAAAATAATAAGGTACTAGGGGATTTATTTCCCTCAGTACCTAGTTTAAATATAAAATCCTTATTTTAAAGTCTTACTTCTAAGTATTACTTCATCATATATTTGTCCAATTTCCTTCCTTTGCTTTATTGCCTCTAAAAAATATCCTTCATCATACAGTTGTTTTCCCAGCAAAACACCTTCTCTACAATAGGTTCTCCATTAGTTCAATACTTCTTCTAATCTCTTATGATTTCTTGAATACTCATAAGCAGATTGTAGACAAATATGCTGACAAGCCAAACAATCATATAAGGTGTGATGGGCAGTTATAGGAATCCTAATACACACTTGTGAAACAAGCCCTAAATATCTTTGATAAAGTTTCAAATGGTATTACCTGGTTATCAAATACTTGTAGTGCGCCTTTTGGTGTAATTTTATATTCTAATAACTCATCTTTATATTGAAATACTTCATCCACAAAAATATTTATATGATCATTGAATACGCGAATAACAATAGTTGTTCTATCTATATAGAAACATGGAACTTTAGTCCACATTTTTTCCTTTATATCAGGAACTATATCATGAATTATATTTCTAATAGACTCCAATCGTTTTTCTTTTTCCACTCCATAACTTGCAAAATAATCTGAAACTTCTTTACATTTAATCCCCATAATTTCCTCCCACTTTTATACTTAATAATTTAACTATAGAGTATACTCACACTGTCAAAGTAATTTTTCATATAATCTAAACCAATTCAACCCATAGTTTCCAAGCCCTAAATCAACAGTATCAATATATTTAAAACCACATTTTTCATATAGCTTAATTGCAGGTATATTACCTTCATAGACATCCAATCTAATTGATTTAACCTGTGACTTAATACTATGCTCAATAGCAAAATCCATTAACGCTTTACCTACACCACATTTGAAAAACTTTGGGTGTACTACAAATGTATATACTACAAAAACATCTGAATAATCAGACTTAAATCCCCATTCTGCATTATAATATGCAGGTTCAGGCTCATGGCTTAAAATAATAGAACCAACTATTTTATTATTATGCTTTGCTACATAAAGATTTCCATGTTTAACTCCATCAATTGCATTTTGCCGTACAGGATATATCCCTTTTTTCCATCCAGGATAGTTTACTCCTTCTGCTAAATGGTCATTTAAATCGTTATAAAGCTGTTCTAACTCATCAAAATCATCAGCTTGTCCTATTTCAAAAACTATATCCATATATGTACCCCTCCAATTAACTTAAATTTATCTTCATTAGTCACTATATCCAATTAACCATTCTTCTCTCAAAATTGCATAATGAACAACATCATATAAAATACCTTTTACTTTTACTTCCTGTATGCCAGTTCCTTCATATCTCATACCACATTTTTGCATAACACGACCAGAGCCCTCATTTCCTATGTAGTGCGTAGCTTCAACACGATTCAATTCTAGTTTTGAAAAAGAAAAGTCTAATATTAGATTTAAAGCCTCTGACATATAACCCTTATTCCAATAACCTCTATTCAAAACATAACCAAAACTCGCTTTATTATCTTCAATATATGGTCTTAAATCAATGCATCCAATACATTTTTCTTCTTCTTCTAATTCAATTGCAAAAACTCCACTTTTATCAATATAGTATGTTTTCACAACGTCCTCTATTTCTGATATATCCTTATATGAAGGCCATGTTAAATATTTTGTTACAACATCATCACTGGCATATAAAAAAACATCATCTATATCATCCATAGTGAATGGTCTTAAAATTAACCTCTTTGATTTTAAGAATAAATTTTCTCTTAAAATTTCATTGTAATCAACCACGTTCTACACCTCACTTAAATATTCTTCCTACATCTAGTAATCAATCTCCTTCATTAATTTCAACAAATTCTCTGTTATATTTGTTTTTAAATCACCATATTTTTCATCTGAATATTCATACTGACTACCATATCTTTGTTCCTTTGGATAAAAATAAGATGGTCTGCACTTATTCTCTTCAGGTTCCCAATCATAACGAGCTTCAATATGCGCATGTAAATAGTGATCTAAATTCATCAAAATAGAGTAATTAATTCTTAATGGATTACATGCTTTTATAATGGCGTCTCCTATTAATGTCATATCAGTTAAATATTGAGTTCTTTCTTCTAGAGATAATTCATTTAATGAACTCGCTCTCGGATATCCAAGAAGAACACAATATCCAGGCAGAAATTGATTATCTCCTATAACAGCAAAGCCGCTTTTCATTTTTACCATTACTGTAGGATTTTCATCTCTTTCTGCAGAACCAATTCTATCACTTTTCCAACTATTCATAATATATTTCCTCCATATGTTATAAATAAAAATTATTTACTCTATAAACTTTTATTTGTAACCTTTTCTACTTTATACCTTTAACAACAAACTCATGTTCACGTTCTTTTATAAAACCTACCTTTTCATATAAAAACCTTGCTGAATTTCCTTCAACTACCCAAAGTGCCACTGTTGTATATCCTTTATCTAACAATCTATTAACAGCATAGCTTAACAATGCTTTTCCATACCCTTTATGCTGATGCTCTACTCCTACTGCAAGTGAATCTATTTCATTAGCTTCAAGTCTAACAGCTGCTACTATTTCATCATTTTTACGTAACAGAAATATATTTTCTGCATTTTCTTTATACTGATTTCTCTCTTCCTCACTTGGTAGGCTCAATGTAGAATCTAAACCCACAGATAAACGCATTTTATGAAATGATTCACTGAAAATTTTTTGACATTCATGATAATACTTATCTTCATAATTTATAATTTCATCATTATCTACCGCCAATTTACTGCCATTATAAGTCATAAAATTAGATGTAAACCAATAGTTATACCCATTTTTATACAAAAATGTTTTTTCAACATCACTAACTCTAAAATCACAAACTATTTCCTCAACTCCAACATTTCTCATTGTATCCTCTAAGTGCTTTAACAAGGCAGTTCCAATACCTTTTTTTCTTTTTGCTGGTTTCACATAAAAAGTCATACTAGTCTTTTTACTTGCTTCAGTAAATATACCTACACCAACCACTTCAGATGCAACTATAACAATGCTCCCATACTGAGGCCATCTATTTAAGCAGTTAATTACATCATTTCTTACAAAATCATCATCTGAAATAAGTTTATTTACTTCATCTTTATATTCATACTTATACTCTTTAATACATAAGTTCATAATTAAATATATCCTCCAAATCATTTATCATAAAGATATTGCTACTATATACCCATTTCTATTCTGCTATTCTTCATTTAAATCCCAATAATTCCTTTATTTTAATAGAACATTTTTACCATCCTTTATATATACGCTAAAAACTTTAATATTCCTCTTTTTATAAAGTTATACTTTATTTTACATGGATATCTATTTATCTTATGAGCAAATCAAACAAATTTAAACAAAAATAAACTTCAGAAGAGCACTATCTCCTCTGAAGTTTATTTACTTATGTTTACTATTAAATTAAACTTTATAAAACTAAGACTTTCCTAACCAAGTTATAATCCCTTAGATTCACAGCATTTTTTATACTTTTTACCACTACCACATGGGCAAGGATCGTTTCTTCCAACTCTTACCTTTTCTATGTTAACTCTATTAGAATTATTTTTCTCTGCTTCTGTATACCCATTATATTTCCAAGCTGGGATTTTCCTACAAACATCATCTATTGCATTAATTATTTCACTTTCCAAAAATTCTGGTACAGATAGATGATCAAGAGCCTTCTTAATTAGTTCTTCTTTACCTTCTAATTGATATGTTTCATATGTAAACTCCAGTAATTGTTCTATACCATCTCCTGGTATATCATAGTTATCCTTAATAACTTTTATAAATTTTTTATAGTTATTTTTATCACCTATGTAATCTCTTCTACTAGCCTTAAGCAACTCTGTTTTTGTAAGTTGTTTGTAGTCATCTGTTAATCCTTGTAATTTTAGAGCTTCCAACTCCTGTATATCGCATAAAAAACCATTTAACCCAAAACTATCTTCATAGATATACTCAGCACAAGTTTTTTCTCCCATAGCTAAAATTTTCTCTACTTCTTCTAATGGTAAATCTATCTTTACATCCTCAGGTAATCTTTCCATAAATTCTTTTGCAGAAATCCCACCATAATAGTAAAGCATACCTCTAAATAACTTTATTATTTCATCATTCTTCTCTATAGACTTCTTGTCTATTTGCGGTATAACTTTAAGAAACTGCTCTGGTGCACAAAGATATAATTTATCATCACTTTCAGCAATATATAACATTCCCATTTCTTGCATAAATATAGAGTTTTCGGACTCATCCATATGTCCACTTATAGGAATAATTCCATTATTTTTTAGTACTTTTTGTAAAGAAATATAACAATCACTATCTACATATTTCAATACTTTTAAGATTGCATCTTCATAATTAATGGCAATTTTATCAATCAAATCATCTTTTTTATCAGCTGACTTATATTCAATGTTTAATTCATTCATTATCTCTTTTAAAGTATCCTTGGTTTCCACTTTTAGAAGTTCCTTTAAATCTTTAGAACACTCTCTTTTCAATGCACTCTTAGCTGTCCTTTGAATTCTTTTAAGGATAATTTCATCTACTAACCCTGCAATTTCAGTATCTACATCTTCTAAATATTTTTCATTCTTTAAGTCATTAGCTTCATGTTCTAGGATGTTTGTTTCATTAGTAGTTTCATCCGTAACTTTTTTTTCACAGAAATAAGATTTTTCTTTCATTGTTCCCTCCTGATTTATCTTTATGTTTCAAAAACTATTGTACTATAATTATTTATTAATTTCTATTGAAGTAAAATAGTTAATTCCTTATTTAATAAATTATAACATAAGACAATGATACTTTTAATATCATTGTCTTATGTTATAATATTAAATTAAATGCTCTCATATGTGACAATATGTTCAACAGTATCACTAATACATGTTAGTTTCTCTGCAAAGAAGCTAGGAAAAGCTAAATAATCCCTCAATTTTTCAATAGGTAGCCAATGCATATATTCACGACCACCCAGGGAATAACTATTGCTATTGAGTTCTTGACTTCCTCTTGGCTTCATTAAAAAGTAAAAGGCTATTTCATGACATTTTAACCCTTCTAATGATCCAGTACCATGAAAAAAGTTCTCATGAATAAAAACTAATCTTTCAATCTCGTATTCTACGCCTGTTTCTTCAAAAACCTCTCTTCTTACTGCATCTTCTGCCTTTTCTCCAAGATGTACACCTCCCCCAACGGAGTAATAATAATCATCTACTTCATTTTTAGCAAAAAGTACTTGTCCATTTTCTATTATAATCGCTGCTGCTCTATATCTAAACCATCCATCTTCTTTTTCAAATCCACAATCCATTTTAAACCTCCAATTAAAATTTATTTATCTTTTCCATCTAATTTCGTTTTTATATCATTAAGTTTTTCTATAATAATCATTGAACATACTATTATTATTGCAGCTAATATCCCTATTCCAGAATCTCCACCAAATAGCACTGTAACAAAATAGTATACTAATAATCCTATAAAACCATAGACTATATATAGCATGTTTATCCTCCTTTATATACTAGATAATACATTATAACCCACAAATTAATCATAAACCAATAAAAGTAAAGATAAAATAAAAAATTCTTACTTCGTTAATTCTTCCTACTAAAACATGAAAACCTCCCAAACCCGCATGAATAAAGCAACTATTTAAATAGTTATATATTTTAATAGTTTCCTATATACCTATGTAAATAGTTTTCTATATACCTATTTTCCTATTTTAATGAAAATCCAAATACATTCTTTAGTTTTATATATTATATTGCAGAAATTATTTTATAGCATAAGTGTTTATATAGCTAATAATAAATAAATGTTGAAAAATGAATTACAATAGCTTGGTATTTAAAGCTTAATAGAACTGTATTGGAAAATATGTTATACTATGTATATTAGTTAAACAGAATCAATAAATAATTCTAATGCATTCTGAGTGAATAGGAGTAATTTAAAATGAATTCATGGAAAAAATACAAGCACCTTATCATCGTATTGGGTATACTTTTATGGATTTTAGCTAAACTTATTGGAATTCAGCAATGGGATAGTGCCATATTAATGATAACCATTCTATTGTATAGTATTGATGATATTATTGGATATGCAAAAAAAAATGGCATTAAAAAATTTGCTATTTTGATTGGTGTATTTATAATTATATGCTTATTAACATCACTGATATTTATTAAAATATCCCTTAGCTTTCATTTATCACTAATTTCAAAAACAGCTATTATAGTTTTAGGATTAGTCATTGATTTATTTATCATAGGTTATACAATGAAGAAATTAGGAACAGCTATCTAATTTTTTAGAAAATTGAGCTAATGAAAACAACTAGCACTTAGCCATTAAACAATAAGAGCTGTCAGGGATGACAGCTCAATATAAATTTATACACATTTCTATTTACACTTGGTTAGTTTAGCTAGAAGCTCCAAGAAAATGATGGTTGTTTTGGGTATTGCTGTGATTTAACAATTCTTGCAATACCTATATATTCATGTGTATAACACTGACATTTATATTTATAACTAGAATTTTTACAATTATTCTTATTGTACGTTTTTTCCTTAAACATGATAATCCCCCCCTTTCATTAATGATCAAATTTTCTTGCCAATTACACAATATGAAAAATATGTTAAAAAGTTACTATAATAATTAAAGTAAATAATAATTGTCACTTATATGAGGAGGAATATAATGAAATTTTCGAGTCCATTAATAGTGGTTTCTGATATAGAAAAATCAAAGTTGTTTTATTATGAAGTGCTTGGATTAAAGGTTGTTGAGGATTTTGGTGAAAATGTGACTTTAACAGGAGGCATTGCATTACAAACAAAAGATTCGTGGTGTACTTTTATTCATAAAAAAGATAATGAAATTGTATTTGGAGGAAATGACACAGAATTATACTTTGAAGAAGATAATTTTGATTGCTTTATTCAAAGGCTTAATAACATGACAGATATTAATTATGTACATTCCATAGTAGAACATTCTTGGGGGCAGCGTGTTGTTCGTTTTTACGACCCTGACAATCATATTATTGAAGTTGGTGAAAATATGATCATTGTTGTCAGAAGATTCTTGAATAATGGCTTATCAATTAAGGAAATTGCTATTAGAATGGATGTACCAGTTGATTATGTAAACTTTTGCCTAAAGTAGATTATGCCTATAGTAAGTTGATTTTAAGCTTTTTTCAAAGGCTCTTCAATAAATAAAAATGCCGTATTATTCATAATGAATAAGCGGTATTCTTATTTCCAAATTTAAATAATTCAGTATTAATATTTTCTTTCATATCATTTAGAATTTCATTATTTCTGTTCCAAATAAGTAAAAAAACTATTATTTTCTTAAAAATAAGTCTTTCCTCTTTAACCCATTTCCTTTAATAGATTGCCTCCATCCCATTTCTGCAGCAAACTTATAGGCAACCCTTGGAAAATTTGCTGTTATAAATATATTATCTTCTGAGGTGGATTTTAAAATATTGTTTGCAATTTGGTTTATAGCTTTTTTTAAGTTTTTCTTAGGTCCATTACCAATAGGTACATTTTTTAAGGATGGGAGCATGCCGCCTGCACCAATTCCAAGCCCTTGTCCCCACTGAAGTCCTGCTTTTATACACCAATTTTCCATAATTTCAATTGCTAATTTATTCTGATGACCTTCATAAAATCCACAATTCACCAAAGAATAAACTTTAATCTCTTTTTCATTTACAGCTTGAAAATAATTTTCTAATTTTGTAAGGCAATTTAGCAAATGAGATGGAATTCCATCTACATATAGAGGAAACGCAAATACTAAATCATCACATTCTACTAGATTCTCCATTTCCTTTATACTCAATTGTGGCTTTCTAAAGTGATATTCTATAATCGTATTATCTTGCTTACTTAAAAAAACTTTCAACTCTTGTAAGATGCAATCAGAGGCACTATCTTTAATTTTAGGGCTTCCATTAATAAGAGCTATTTTCATAGTATCTCATCCTCCATTTTCTCAATGCTGTTAACAAATGAAATACTACTAACATGACAATCCAAATTAATAGAATTTGCTTTCACCAATTTTTCACTAGTTTGTTTTTCTTTTTTAGTTATATTCTCACCATAAAACCAAACCCTCATATCCATACGATTTTTATATCTTCTTCGATGATGCATTTCTCCATTTCTTATTACAAAATAGGGATGGATATAAGAAATGCTTCGGTCTAATACATTTTTTACGAAGGGACTAAATCCACCATAACAACATTTACTAATAAGAATGACCTCTTGACACTTTGACCAATACTCTCCCATATCACCATATTTATCTCGTATTACACAAGCTGCTGGTGTCTTTATCCAGCACCCAAAACATCCAATACAATGATGTATAGTTCCATCATCTGAAATAACCATTGTATCATCTAATTGATTAGGAAATATCTTTTTAAAATCCTTACTTTCTAAATCATGTATCAATAACTTCATTTTACAATGTTCCTTTCTTATAGTTTATAATATAACTTTCAATTATTGTATCCCCATATAAATAATCATCATTACAAGTTAAGTATTTCATATAAAATAGCATTAAAGAGACATCCCAATTGATGATTCTGTCTCTTCGTGAAACTTATATCCTACACTATTATAAACTGACAATGCTCTTTTGTTTGCACTCCAGACTTCTAGTCTTGATTCCTTGATATTTAAATCCTTTAACCCTTGAAAGGCTCTTATAATCAGATTTTTTCCAACACCTTGCTTTCTCCATTCTTTTGAAACAAATAAATCATCCACCCAACCATATTTATTGTTTAATCCATCTTCCTTTACGATAATAATAATATTACCTACAATTTCTCCCCTATGTTTAGCTGCTATACTGAACCATTGATTTTCCCTTCTTAATTCCTTTATATCCTCAATGGAATAGCCTCTAACAAATACTTCGTTTTGCTTTTCTACTAACTGTTTTATCTCATCCTCGTCTATAAATTCAAGAGTAGCAAAGTCTATACCCTCAATATCTGTAATCTGGAAACGCTCCTCAGTTATTTTTTTCTTTATAATATGCATTCCTTCATCATGGTTAAAACCTTTTTTAGAAGAATAATATGCTATATTCTCTTTATTGTCTGAAAAACAACAATGATAGATTCTTACATCAAGCTCCTTATTTTCTTGTCTTATTACTTGTGATTTCTTCATTATTTCATCAAAGATTTGATCTTTTAACTCACTTTTATCTATAACATCTTTTACTTTAATATCAATGTAGATATTTAATCTAGGCCTTTCATATAAATCAGATTCCATAAAAGGTGAAATTATACCTTCCCCTACTAAGTTATTGTCTTGGTCATAAGCTTCTATCATATGTTTTTTTTTACTATCTTTAATTTTATACATCATAGTTCCCCCACTTTTTAAATTTAATTTTCACTTAAATGTTTTATTATATAAACTATGCTCTTACTACTAGATGAACTTATTACTTTTTCTTCAAGTGATTATCTTTAATAAGAAAATTATAACATATTATACTAATAAAGTATTATTCAAATTTATAGTTATCTCATTTTATCTAACAATTATTCATCACACAATAAAGTTACATCTTACCCATGCAAATTTCCGTATATTGCATGTCATATACACTATTTTAAATTTAAGCTTTTGTTATTTATTTCCATTTAATTAACTTTTTAAAGAAATTTCACATTTCATATTTACAATTATGTAAATTTGTTCTAATATATAAATAACATAAATTTTTCATTTAATTATTACATATAATTATGCATAAAATCTTTATGCATTCTTTCATAAAAGTGATGAACTACTTTTATAAACATCTTCAAAAATTATTCATCCAATTTTATATAATATAATTTATCTATTATCACATAATTAATTTTCAAACCCCATGTTAAAATTACAATTTTCCATAATATTATATTTGAGATAACCAACTTTAATAATTTCATATTTTAGTTGTTATCTATATAGACAAAACACACTTCATATCATAAGTTACAATTATAATAATTTAAAAGGAGGGATGTACTATTTAGATAATTTTCTATTTATTTTATCTCTATTAAATTCTAATTTTTAGGAGGGAATGTATGAAAAAATTGTTTAAATCAAAACTATCAGTATTTTTATTTCTACTGACATTTTTAGTTACTCAATGTTTCTTCGTATTTAATACTAGAACCACTTCTAGCCTTGACAATGATGGTAACTCAAATAGCACTGATGATGTTAGTGTTACTGTGTTAGAGTCTGATTCTCACCATACAGTTGTAAAATTTGATATTAATAATTTTAGTACGGACTTAGTAAACATTAACAATAAATCTTACTATAATATTAATTGTGAGGGTACTAGCTTACCTCTTGAAGAAGGGGCTCCTGAACTTCCTCGCATATGCAGAAATATAGTTATACCAAATGATGCCGACGTTAAGTTAACCGTTATATCATCAGAGTATAAAGACTATAAAAAACTCCCTATAGCTCCTTCAAAAGGTTCTATAACAAGGGATAAAAATCCTGAAGATATACCTTATAAATTAGGTAAGGAATATAAAAATAAAAACTTTTATCCTTCAGAATTAGTTTCTTTTAGTGAACCTTTTATAATGAGAGAATTGAGAGGGACAACTATTACATTAAATGCATTTCAATATAAACCTAAAAATGAAACTTTAAGAGTTTATAAATCCGTAACTGTAGAAATAATAACAGATGGTAAATCATCATTAAATTCACTTACCACTTCAAGATCTAATAAAATCACTTCTGATTTCGAACCTGCTTATTCAAACACATTTATTAACTACAGTAATGTAAAAACTCCTACTCATCGTTTAATGAATAATCCTTCAGAAACAGGCTCTATGCTTATCATATCTTATGATCAGTTTAGTAGTGCTATGAATTCCTTTATTAATTGGAAAAACTCCAGAGGAATAAACACTACATTAGTAAATATGTCTACAGTATCATCATCTAATAATCCAACTGAAATAAAAAATTATATACAAAACTATTACAATCAACACCCTGAATTAACTTATGTACTTCTTGTGGGTGACTATGCACATGTATCCTCTCCTACTTACTCTACAGGGGTTTCTGATCCTACTTATACAAAGGTTGCAGGTTCAGATGATTATCCTGACATATATGTAGGCCGTTTTTCTGCAGAAAGTATTGCAGATGTTGAAACTCAAGTACAAAGATCTATTGAGTTTGAACAAAATGGTTATAATACAGCTGCATGGTTTAAAAAAGGTGTTGGTATAGCATCAGACGAAGGTTCTGGAGAAACAGATATACAACAAATGGATAGTATAAAGAGTAGACTTCTAAATGCAGGTTATACTCAAGTGGATAGTATATACGATCCAGGTGCATCAGCTTCTTCTGTTACCAATAGTCTAAACCAAGGCAGAGGTATAATAAATTATTGTGGACACGGTGCTGAAAATTACTGGGTAACAACAGGCTTCAGTAATACCAATATAAAAAATCTTCAAAACCCAGGACAACTTCCTTTTATTATAAGTGTTTCTTGTGTAAGTGGTAAATTCCAAAGCGGTACTTGTTTTGCAGAAACTTGGCTTCGCTCAAAGAATAGTAACGGAAACCCAATAGGTGCAATAGGAACATTAATGTCAACAGTAAATCAACCTTGGATACCTCCTATGAATGGTCAAGACGGAATAATTGACTTACTTTGCAATAACAGTAGGGTATCACTAGGCGGCTTGTGTTACTCTGGCGAAACTAGAATGCTAGATAACGGTACAAGCAGTGATTTGTTAACCTTCAACACTTGGACATTATTCGGTGACCCATCTATACAAATCCTACCAGACTCTACAAATCCAACGGATCCTACAAATCCAGAAGAACCAGCAGACCCATATGAACCAAACGATTCTACTTCCCAAGCATATACTATAAATAGTGGTATAGATTATAGTTCATATATATATTCAAATACAGACGTTGATTATTATAAAGTAACAACTAACAAATCTGGTGTTATATCTGCAACATTAACAAATCTACCATATGACTATGACTTATATCTCTATAACTCATCAGGAAAAAGAGTAGCCTCTTCTACTAAAAGCTCAACATCAAATGAATCCATTTCTTATTCAGCACGTACACTAGGCACATACTATCTTAAAGTTGTTGGATATAATGGTGCTCATAGTACTTCTACTAAATATAACCTAAATGCAAGTTATCCTATAGCTAACTAAATCTATAATATATAAAGGGGTGCTTGTAGCACCCCCTTAGTATTTAATCTATATTTTAGCCATAAAAAATAACTATCTTAAATTAATAAAATGGTTATTAATGAAGTCATTAAATTTTTATCTATACCGGTCTTCGTTTTAGTATGTTAATATCTACTTCATGTCTACCTGTCATATCTTTTAATACTTCTATGCTTTCTTTTACTTCTTTAACATTTTTAGAAATGTTTTTTATTGATTTCTCAATTAAGTTTGTCTTCTCTTCTATTATTAAATCTGTGCTTTTAAATGAACTTTCATTTTGTTCCCTATGTGAACTTTGTACTTCTACAATCATATCTATATTTTTTTCTATAGCTTCAATTTTTATTGAATTCTTCTTTATCTCACTTTTAACACCATTAATTTCTGTCTCAAGTCTTGTTTGACCTTCTAACAGCTTTACAAGTATATCTTCAATTTCTATATCCAAAACCATCACCCCAACCGCAGATTTTTTATTTAATAACTATAATATGAATACATTATTAAATAATGTATTCATATTATAGTACTTATCATGTTATAGTTCAAGCTAAATTCTTATATCTTGCATATATTATTTACCATCTTTTATATATTTATACATACCTTATTTATTCATTAGCCCATAAATAATTGTTCCCATTAATTTTTTTAATATACCAATAGGAACTTGAGGTGAGAATACACCTTTACTCATATCTTCACTATGCCAGTAGTCATAGTCTGCACTTCCTTCTTCATATTTCTCCTTTGACATGGCTTTCCAAAGATTAAACATAACTACTGATTTTAAGGATGGTTTATGAATCTTTTTAGATTTTAATTCCTCACTAAATTTTTTTCCACCCTCTAATACCTTTATTTTATTTTTCTCTGTAAGTTCCCTACTTCTATAAGCAATTGGTAAAGTTTGAACATGATTAAATCCCCAGTAGTTTAAAACACTTCTCACATAGTTTGCAGCATCCTTATGACCTGCGCCAGCTGTGGTGGTTATTATTAAAGCCTTCTTTGTAAATAAACTTGGTCTATGGAAATTGTAAGACATATGATCTATAAAGTTTTTTAGTAATCCACTTATTTGCATAGAGTATACGGGAGAAGTAATTATTAGTGCTTCTGCTTCTTTAATTTCTTTCACAATTTCACTCATAATATCTTTGTGGGGGCATTTATCTTCGCCCTTATAAATGCAATTAAAACATCCTATACATATGGGAAGATTTTCTTTTCTTAGCTCAATATCAATAAACTCTATGTCTAAATTTTTTCTTATTTCTTCCTTTATTAAGGTTAATACATTCCATGTATTTCCTCTTCTTGGACTACCATGAATAACTACACATTTCATATTATTATCTCCTCATAGTCATAGTATATATACAATATTTTACCATAATTAGCCTAACTAATGTAAAGAAATACTATAAAAAAGAGGAAGGTAGATATACTTATATAAATATATCTATCCTTCCTATAATATTATCTATCTAAATAATAAATTTAGTTATTTATACAATTTCCTCTACCAGCACCTTTTCCTTGGCCAGCTCCTCTACCTTGACCTACACCATTATCTAAGCCTTGATTAAGTCCATAGCCTTCCTTGTTTTCTCTATTCATGCCAGTCCCATCACAAGTAGCACTATTTTCAGCCATTTCAGCTTTAATTTCTTCTCCTCTTTCTGCAGTTATTGTTCCTCTTTCTACCGCTGCATCTACTCTTTCATATTTCTCTTGTAGCATAATTTCCTTTGCATCTTCTAAAGTCTTTCCTTCTTCTACTAAGCTTTGAACCTGAGTGGCTCCACCATTTCTAAAAGCTCCTCCTAAATTTTCCTCCGCAAAGGCCATAGTTGCTCCCGAAGCGGTAATTACTCCTACTAGTGCTAAGGCTATCATTGATTTTTTCATATTAAATCCTTCCCTTCATTAATTATTTTTTATTTTCTTTACATCTTTATAATAACAAGGGAATGTTACATTAATGTTACAACAATCTAATAGTTAGATTAAAATAAGTATACATTTTTATAACCTTAAGCTTATCCAAAATTCCACACCATATTTTCTATTCTTTACCCCATAGGTACCCTCATGAAGATTTACTATTTGTTTCACTATGGCTAAACCTAAACCTAGACGTTTTTCTTTATAGTTTCTTACCTTATCTACCCTTATAAACCCTTCCCAAATCCTAGTAAGGTTATCATCTTCAATGTTACTGCCACTATTATACACAGAGATTACTACATTATCTTCAATTACTTTTAGATTAATATCTATTATTTTATTTTCATCTACATGGCTAAGGGCATTATTAATATAATTTTGTACTGCTTGCTCTAATCTAACTTCATCCACTATAATAGTAATATTTTTACCTTCCGTAAAGTTAAGATTTATGTTCATTTCTTCGAATCTAAATTTATTTTTCTCTAGAGTTTTTTTCATTAAACTATTTATATTTACTTCTTTTTTATTTAATTTAAAGGTATTTGATTCTAGTTTATATAAGTCTAAAAGATCATTAACTATGATTCCTAATCTTTCTGTTTCTTCACCTATTACATCTAAATAATATTTTCTATCCTCTTCTGAAGATATAAACCCTTCTTGTAGTGCTTGAATATAACCTGAAATAACAGTTATTGGACTTTTTAATTCATGAGATACGGAGGACACAAATTCCCTTCTGGCTAATTGATTTTTCTTTTCATTATTCATCATAGTCTCTAACTCTAAATTCTTTTCTTTTAGATTTTTTAAGGTTTCTTCTATTTTATGGGATAAATTATTAACACTTTTAGCTAGTGTTCCTATTTCATCAATACTCTTTATATTTAAATCCTTACAAAAGCTTAGTTCTTCTATTTTTCTAGTTTTTTTAGTTATTTCTATTACTGGTTTAGTAAATTGTCTTGAAAATAATGCTGTAATAAAAAGTGCTATAAATCCAACAGGTATCATTATCATAAATAAAAGCTTCATAGATTTATTTACTGCATCATCAATAATAGTAATTGGTGTTTTAACACTTATCTCGTAAGTATATACATTTTTCCCCACGGCAGTTAAGAACTCTACACCTGTATATCTATCAAGGGTTATGGTTTCACTTATTCCCTCTTTTTCACCTATAAATTCTATAACTTCAAACCTCTGCTGCCCATTCATCATATTATTTTTACCCATTTTATGGCTAGAAAATATACTTTCTGATGTCAGTACATCTTTAATATCTATTTGAACACTATACTTCTCTGAAAGTCCTTCTAACTTCCCATCCACTCTATTATCATAGTCTTTATCTATATAGTTTTTAATCTCTTCAATTACATCATTCATTTCCTTTAACTTTTCTCTCTGAAAAAAGTCTTTATATGTGACTCCATAGGTTGCAATCCCTAAAATAAAAATACTAAATATGAGAACTATACCAGAAAATAGCTTTAATTTAATTGATTTCATCATACTTCTCCAAACTTATATCCGAAACCTCTTATGGTCTTTAGATACTTATTATAATCTTCCAATTTATTTCTCAACCGACTTATATGAGTATCTACAGTTCTAGTATCACCAAAGTAATCTTCATCCCATATAACTCTTAGTAGTGTTTCTCTGCTTATTACTTTATTTACATTTTTTATAAAGTAAATTAATAGTTCATATTCTTTCGGATTTAGTTCTTTCTCCTTACCATCTATTTTTACCATGTGACTTTCTTCATCTACTTCAATTCCTTTAAATACAATACTCCCCGCCTTAATAATTTTACTTTTTAAAAGTCTATTAACTCTAGCAAGTAATAGGGCTATGTTAAATGGTTTAGATACATAGTCATCCACTCCTATATCAAAGGCAAAAAGTTCATCTAAATCACTATCTTTAGCCGTTAATATAATTATAGGTACTTCTGATATCTTTCTAATCTCTTTACATACAATCCATCCATCATAAATAGGCATCATAACATCTAAAATTACTAAATCAATGGTATCATCAAAGTTCTCTAAAGCAAGCTTACCATCCTTTGCAGTAATTACTTCAAATTTATTAAAAGTTAAATAATCAGCAATAAGTCTTAAAATTCTCTCATCATCATCAGCAACTAAAATTTTCATAGGAACCTCCTAATATAATATATCATCTTTATTTTATACCATTATAGTATAAAATAAAGTGTATGTCCCCAAATTATTTTAGGACATACACTTCATGGTTCAAATTATTCAATACCTCTAGTTAATTAATCTTCCAAGTAAATCATTGCTTCTTTTAATGAAATCAGACATCTCATCAGCACCTAATTGTCCATGACTTATCATAGCTAAGTCATAAACATGGTTACAAATATCATTAACCAAGTCTTTTTTATTTTCATCTTTAGATAAATTAAATAGTTTTTTAATTAATGGATTTGAACTATTTACAACTAAAGTCTCTTCTTTAGGGAACATTGACATATCCCCTCCTCCAAACATCACACTCATCTCAGCCATTCTTCTAGATTGTTCTGATAGAGTAATCATAGCAGGGACTTCTTCTGTTTTAATAGGCTCTATAGAGATTTTTAGTTGTTCCTTATTTATAGAATTCTTAAATATCTCTTCTATAGCCTTGTTCTCTTCGGGACTTTCATCTATTGCATCAGCCTTTAATATTTCTGTTAAGTCAGAGTCAATTCTACTAAATTGTACTCCTTCCTCTTTACTCTCCATTAAAGTAATAAAATGACTGTCTAGTGTGGTATTTAAAATCACAGCTTCTAAGTTATTGTCTTTTAGCATTTTAATATATTGAGACTGTTGCTTTTCATCATTAACATAAATAACTTTTTTATCATGATTTTCCTTATTGTTTTCTAGATATTGTTTTAATGTTACATGGTCTCCATTAGTAGTTTTGAAAATCAGTATATCTTTAACCTTGTCATAGAATTTTTCATCTCTTAGACAACCATATTTAATAAAGATATTTATATCTTTCCAAAAGTCATTGTACTCATCTCTATGATTTTTAAATAGAGATGTAAGTTTATCAGCTACCTTATTTACAATGTGTCTAGAAACCTTTGATACATTACTGTCCTTTTGTAGAAAACTTCTTGATACATTTAAAGGAATGTCTTCGCAATCAATAACACCTTTTAATAAAAGTAAAAACTCAGGAATAACTTCTTTTATGTTATCTGCCACAAAAACTTGTTTATTATAAAGTTTCACTTCTCCTTCTGTAGCTTCAAATTCATGTTTTAATTTAGGGAAGTACAATATACCTTTTAAATTAAATGGATAGTCTACATTCATATGAATCCAAAATAGCGGATCATTATATTCATTGAAGACTTTTCGATAGAACTCTTTATACTCTTCATCTGTACAATCCTTTGGAGCCTTCATCCATAATGGTTTTGTATCATTTAAAGGAGTTTTTTCTATATCCTTCTCTGAATCCTTATCATCTTTTTTCTCATTCTCATCTATTAGATAAATCTCAACAGGGAAGAAGTTACAATGTTTTTTTATAATTTGCCTTAATTTATAATAATCTAAGAATTCATTACTATCTTCACTTATATAAAGAGTAACAGTTGTTCCTCTAGAAGTTCTTTCAGAAGATTCAATTTCATATTCTGTACCGCCTTCACAAATCCACTTAACAGCTTCTTCGCCTTCCTTATAAGATAAAGTATCAATTTCAACTTTTTCTGATACCATAAAAGCTGAATAAAACCCTAATCCGAAATGGCCAATTATGCCTTTTCCTTCATCAATTTTATCTTTGTATTTAGATAAAAATTCCTCAGCTCCTGAGAAAGCTACTTGATTAATATATTTTTTCACTTCCCCTGAAGTCATTCCTATACCGTTATCTATAAACTTTATAGTTTTTTCATCTTTATTTAAGGATACAGTAACTTCGTATTTAGACTCCTCCACAGTTGCTTCTCCAAAGGTCACTAATCTTTCTAATTTATTAATAGCGTCGCAACCATTACTGATAAGTTCCCTTATAAATATATCCTTATCAGAGTATAGCCATTTTTTTATAATCGGCATTATATTTTCAGTGTGAATTGAAATGTTTCCATTCTCTTTAAGCATATATATCTCCTCCAAACAAAAATAATAAAATTTTATACTGAACCGTATAAAATATTTTATACCTAATTCTATATAAAATAAAGAATATATTGTGAATTTTTTGTAAAAATATCACATTTACTCTGCTTGAGTTAGTAATCTTTTCATTATATCTCTCAATTTTCTTTCTTCTAATTGGTCATTTCCAATGATAACAATAACTTTTATATCTTTATCTGATTGATCCCATTTATAAGCCTTTGCATCGATAATAGCTTCCTCTGGAATAAACTCTTCCATATCTAAGGCCATCTCTTCTGCTAAACTGAGATATTCATCAAAAACATCGTCCTCTTCCATTTCACTTAAATTAAAATCATCATATTCTTCTTCTATAATCTCATTTAAGATTGAGATTTTCACACTTAAGCAAAAGGCATGAACGTCTTCTCTTTTAGTTCCCTTTGTCATATCCTTAATTACTTTAAAATCAGTTTTACTTTCTATTATTTCTTTCATCTCATCATTATGAATTACATTTTCACCAAATAATACATACATTTATATCAGCTCCTGTTAATTAATTCTTAAGTTTTACATGCACATCATTATATCACATATATAGATTTTAATTAACAACTGTATAGATTTTTTAGAAGTTCTACTTATTTACTATGAGTAAAAAGAGCTTCTTCTCAAAAATAGCTCACTAAAACTTACAAAATATTGAACCTACACTTTATTATAAGTGTAGGCTCAATATTAATTTAACATTTAGCTTGTTTTGACCTTATTTTACTCTTGGTAATACTTCTTTTTTAAAGAAACTCTTTGCCGTTAAGCCTGATACACTGAATACTTCTCCGTCATCAATTTTTACAGATACAGCATCAGAACAATGACCTAAACAAAATACTGCCTTTAAGTCTACTTTATCAGAAAGATTATATTCTTCAATGCTCTGTTGAAAAGCATTTATAACATTATAAGATCCCTTTACATGACAGGCGCTACCTATACAAACACTTAAGTTTACCACAGCGTTTACTCCCCTCTATTATAATTCACATGTAATAACTTATGAACTTTTCCCTTTAATAATCCTGAATAAAGAGACATCATTACTGGATTTTCTTCTGAACGTTTAAGGCTACTCATCTTATCTGCTGCATATAAACCTTCTCCACGTTTTTGCTTTCCTTCGAACATAGTAAATGGTTGTCCTGCTCCACCTACACATCCACCTGGGCAAGCCATTACTTCAATAAAATCATAATGTGTTTCTCCTGATTTTATCTTTTTCACAAGGTCATCAGCGTTTTTAAGACCACTAACTACAGCAATTTTTAAATCCTTGTCATTTACTGTAATACTAGTTTCCTTTACTCCAGACATTCCCCTTACTCCATTAAATGCTATAGTTCTTAGTGTAGATACAGATTTATCATCTAAAACTCTTCTTAAAACAGCCTCTGTAACTCCACCTGTAACTCCAAATATAACTCCCGCTCCACTACTAACACCAAATGGCATGTCTACAGCTTCTGGTTCTATCTCTGAAAATACAATTCCGGCTTCCTTTATCATAGCTATAAGCTCTTGAGTAGTTATAACATAATCTACATCATTAACTCCATCAACTTTAAATTCATCTCTATCAGCTTCAAATTTCTTAGCTGTACAAGGCATTATTGCTACATTAACTATTCTTTTACTAGAATGACTATAGTGCTCCTTTAAAACGGAACCAAACATCTGCATAGGAGATTTACATGTTGAGATATTACTCATCATCTCTGGGTAAGTTCTTTCTACATAGTTAACCCAAGCTGGACAACAAGAAGTAAATAAAGGAAGCCTTTCATTATTTTCTAATCTTGAAATAAATTCTCCTGTTTCTTCTAGTACTGTAAGATCAGCTCCAGTAGATGTATCGAATACTTCATCAAAGCCCATTCTCTTTAAAGCTCCAACGATTTTACCCATTACATTTTCTCCATCTTTTTGTCCAAGCTCCTCACTTATTCCAACTCTTACTGCTGGAGCTATTTGCACTACTACCTTAGTATTTTTATCACTTAAATCTTTCCATAATTTTTGTGTATCATCTTTTACTACAATAGCTCCTGTAGGACATACTGCTGCACACTGACCACAACCTACACAGTTTGATTCTGCTATAGGTTTGTCAAAAACAGTACCTACACTCATCTCTGCTCCTCTTTTTATAAAGTCAATGGCACCTACATTTTGAATTTCATTACACATTCTTACACAGTCACCACAAAGTATGCATTTACTCTTATCTCTTACTATACATAAAGATGATGTATCTAATTCGCTTTTTTCTGCTGTATTGTCAAATCTTACTTGTCTTATTCCAAAGCGATGTGCTAATTCCTGTAGTTTACAATGTCCATTTTTCTCACAGGTAGTACAATCTCTACAGTGATTTGAAAGTAATAATTCTAATATATTCTTTCTGTATTTTCTTAATCTAGGTGTATTAGTATATATCTCCATACCAGCTTTTGGTGGTGTAGAACATGCAGCTTCAATTCCACCCCACTTATTTTCTACCATACACATACGGCAAGCTCCATATACAGAAAGCTCTGAGTAATAGCATAAAGTTGGTAAATCTATTCCTGCTTTTCTAATAACCTCTAAAATATTTTTTTCTCCCTTTATCTCCACTGGGATATCATCTATAATCATAAATTGTTCATTCATTCTATTAATCCTCCTTTATAGCTTTAAAGGCACAAGCTTCAATACAGGCACCACATTTAATACATTTATTTTTATCAATTACAAAAGGTTCTTTAACCTTACCTGAAATGGCACCTACTGGACAAATTCTTGAACATTTTGAACAACCCTTGCAAAGGTCTGCATCTATATAGATAGTCTTAAGTTTTTGACATGTCTTGGTTGGACATTTCTTATCAATAATATGAGCTTCATACTCACTACGGAAATTCTTTATTGTACTTACTACTGGGAATGCTGCAGTTTTTCCTAATCCACATAAAGCTGTAGAAGATATTGTATCTGCAAGTTCTAGTAATAAATCAATATCTTCAATTTCACCTTTACCTGCTACAATTCTCTCTAATATTTCAAGCATTCTCTTAGTACCTTCACGGCATGGTATACACTTACCACAAGACTCATTTTGAGTAAAGTTCATAAAGAATCTAGCTACTTCTACCATACAAGTATTTTCATCCATTACAACTAGCCCACCAGAACCTATCATAGCTCCAGCTTTCTTTAAAGAATCAAAATCTAGTGGTAAATCTAAATGTTCTTTTGTTAAACAACCACCTGAAGGACCTCCAATTTGAACAGCTTTAAACTCTGCTCCTCCTCTTATTCCTCCACCGATATCAAATATTATTTCTCTTAAGGTTGTACCCATTGGAACTTCAATAAGTCCTGTATTTTCGATGTTTCCTGTTAATGCAAAAGCTTTTGTTCCATTATTCTTTTCTGGACCCATGGTTTTATACCAATCTGCTCCCTTTTCAATTACTATAGGTACATTAGCAAAAGTTTCTACGTTATTAAGTACTGTTGGTTTTCCAAACAATCCTTGTTCTACAGTTCTTGGTGGCTTAACTCTAGGCATACCTCTTTTTCCTTCAATAGAAGCTGTTAGTGCACTTCCTTCTCCACATACAAAAGCACCTGCTCCTTTATTGATTTTTATATCCATACTAAAACCTGTACCAAGAATGTTCTCACCTAATATTCCATACTTTTTAGCTTCTTCTATAGCATTCTTTAATCTGCTAACAGCAAGCGGATATTCTGCACGTACATATATATATCCTTCCTGTGCTCCACAGGCTACTGCTGCAATCATCATTCCCTCTATAACTCTATGTGGGTCTCCTTCCATTATGCTTCTATCCATAAAGGCACCTGGATCTCCCTCATCACCATTACATACAATGTACTTCTCACCCTCAGGTTGACGTTTTACTTGACCCCACTTACGTCCAGTTGGGAAACCACCGCCGCCACGGCCTCTTAAATTAGAATCATCGATTTCTTTTATAATTTCATCTGAAGTCATATCAAATAGTACTTTTTCTAAAGCAGAATATCCACCTATAGCAAAATATTCTTCTATAGATGTAGAATCAATATGACCACAATGTTCTAATGCCAATCTAGTTTGTTTTTTATAGAAAGGTATTTCATCTTGGGTTCTGTAAACCTTACCATCTTTTTCATAAGCCAATCTATCTACACATTGACCTAAAACAATAGTCTTATCTATAATTTCTTCACAATCCTGTGGCTTAACCTTTATGTATAAATATCCCCATGGTTCAATTCTTACTAGAGGTCCCATCTCACAGAATCCATGGCAACCACTTTTTTTAATTCCAACAGATTTTTCATGAGATTCTTTTTCTAATTTAACCTCGCATCTTATATCTTTTTCCTTCATTAGTCTTACAAACTCATCGTATATTTCTAATGAACCACCTGCTATACAACCAGTACCTCCACATACAAGGATTTTTACCTTTTCGTTGTGAAAGCTTTCTTTATAGGTATTTCTTATATTAATTAAATCCTCTCTATTAAGAAGCATATTATTTGTCCTCCTTAAGCATATTTAAAAGTTCTATTGCCTTCTCAGGAGTCATAGCCCCATAAACCTTGTCATTAACAGTTAGTGCTGGTGCTAAACCACAGGCTCCAAGACATGAAACCGTTTCCACAGTAAACATTAAATCATCTGTAGTAACTTTGTTTTCTGAAAGATTCAATTCGCTTCTTAGCTTCTCTAATATTGGTATAGATTTTCTTACGTGACATGCTGTTCCATCACATATTTTTATTACATATTTCCCTTTAGGTTCTAAAGAAAAGTTTTCATAGAATGTAGCTACGCTGTAAATTTTTGCTTCACTAACACCTAATTTTTTAGAGAAATATGGAAATATTTCCTCTGGAAGATATCTATATATCTCCTGAGTATCTTGTAATATAGCAATTATATTACTAGGGTTATATCCATGATTTTTTAATATAACATCTAGTTCTTCATAATTAAAGGATGTATTCATTGTTTTCCCCCCTACAATGCTTGTTAAATTATTATCACTATTACATTTTATACTGAATTTTCAAATATTTCAATACAAAATAATAATTATTTTTTTAATTAATTTCTATATATTATATTAGCTATGTAAACTATTATTCCTGCATTTTTTATATTTACTTTAATTTTACATTAATTTCTATATATGATTTTTATATATTCTCTATATTCCATGGGTATTTTTGGAAGATTTATAAAATAAAGTAGATATACTTAACATCCTGTGTTAATTAAATATATCTACTTTAAAAATTTACATCTTTAACGAGTTAAAGTTTATGAAAAGAACCTTTCAGACTCTGTCAAAAATATAACTAATGCCAATAAGTCCGCTGCTCCTCCCGGACTCACATTTTCGTCTATACACTGCTTTTCAAAGTCATGGGCTGCTTTAATTCCTTCTTCGCTATTGAAGCCCCCCAAGTTTAAAATTTCATAGGCACGTCTTTGAACTTCACGAAGTTTTTCTATATTTTGTCTATGTACAATGGTACTATCTTCTACTTTACTAATCAACATAAGCAATGTTTCAGAATACAAATCATTTCCTTTGAGATTAGAACTTTTATGTTTGGGTATTATTTCCTGGAAAATATTTTCAAGACCGTTTTTTATTTCTCCCCTAATTCCAACAAAACCATATTTTAAATATAAAGTCTCTCCATGTGTTAATTCTTTCTTTTTATGCAAATCTTTAAAATCATCCAATATATTTTCACACATATCCTTTAGTATAATTTGAACTTTATTAAAGGATACTTTCTCATAAAGAGCTTTACCTAGCGCAGTAGCCACTACTCCTATTAAAAATATCATTCCTTTATGGGTATTTACTCCTTTAGTAACTTTAAACATAGTCTCTTCGCATTTTATTCCAATAATTCTAATAGCTTTAAAAATATTTTTTGGAGTTTCATAGCTATATCCCGCTTCTACCATTTCCTTTATAAAGGGTGCTATGGCAAAACTACTCTCTAAAAATGTATAGTAATCCATATCTTTATGAGACCCCTTTGTAACAGGTGAAACTAATCCATAAGAAGGCATAGTTGATACCTCTGTAATCATTGATTTAAGGGCTAATTGAGATATCTCATAGGACAATCTATCTCTTTTATATACATAACACGTATATTCTTCATACTTACTAATAAAATACTCTTTTATCCTCTCTATACTATGCTTTTGACTTCTAGAACATATTCTGGCTTCTTCTTCACATAAAAAACATTTTCTAGGTTCTAGGCCTATGTCACTTCTAGATACTCCACGCAAGGACGGCATCAATGGATCACTATCATCAAGATAATATACATCTATGTCTACACATCTACCTAATATATGATTTTCTTCCATATATATAAGTTGCTTTTTTACTTCAATGTTATCAGTATTAAAAATGAAATGACCTATAACTCCTTCTTTATTCTTATAGATTTCTTTACAAATTATATTTTTATTATGAAATAAATATATATCCTCACAAACTATCTTGGCAATTCTATCTGTAATATAATTAGATTTTTTTATACCAGGATAGTTTACTCTTACAGTGGCAAGAGTAACTCCACCAGATGTATTTCTCAGAAGTTGTTCTTGATATAATACTCTCTTTTCTCTATGATTTAAAAATTCATCTATTTCTGTATAGTCCATATTAATGTAAGGATAGGCAATAATTATCCTATCTCTTTTCCCCTTCCTTACTATGATAAAATTAAATGTTTATATTGTATATTAATTAGCCTTCAATTTTTGTCATAGGAAATATTTATTATTTTAATGAGGCAAATCTCTAAGTTTAAGCTTCTCTATAATATCTTTCCCTAGGCTGCTTGTTAAAAATTCATAGGTAGTTAATGGGACTAACTCCCTTACTTCTTCTAGTCTATCTTCTTTAAGTAATTCTCTAACTCTAGACGCACTTATAGCTTTATTTTCTATCTCGCATCTCTCTATAATTTCAACTTTCACACCGTACTTAGGCAATACTTCTCTTAAAGTTTCATTATAAGTATTGGTAACATTGCAGTAAGGTTCACTTCCTACATATCTTTTAGTTATATTTAGTTCCTTACAAAAATATTTTCCAAAGACGTTTCCATCTATTTTAGTATATTCTTTTAGAATGTCGTCATCTTTTCTTAAAAAATAATTTGGAAAAGTAGCTGATGATATAATATAATTCCCACCAGGTATTACAGTTACATTATTAAATTCCTTAACTCCATCTTTTATTAGTTGAAATCTAACTTGGAATGGAAATGAGGACTTCTCTTCTTCTACCACAAAAATTATAACATTTTTATTATCCATAGCTGCTTTCTTAACTATATATTTATGTCCTAATGTAAAAGGATTACAGTTCATAATTAACGCAGCATATTGCTCTTCATCCTTTAATTCATAACTCTTCTTTATATTTTTCAACTCGCTATGGATATTTTTATTCCCTGCTTCCAATAAACTAACTTTATCCGTATCAACAATTACCTTATATCCAAGTCCTTGAAACAGAAAATTATTCGAAGGCTTTGTAAAAATAAAGTTATGGTATATGCCTTCTTCAAAGAGTTTATTAGTGATATCAGTAATAAGTATATTTGATATACCTTGACCTTGATGATCCTCACTTACGGCAAAACATTTAACGATATTATTTTTCTTAGAACAGGTAGCTATTATTTCTCCCTCTTCCTCTATTATTAAAGTATAATCTACATCTTCATATTTAAGGGCAAATCCCCTTAAAAATTCCTCAACCCTATTTACTTCTATTTTAGAATTAAGATTTATTTTTTGAGTGTTATAATACATTTCTTCACCTCATTTAATAAATTACATCCTATCTTAATTTTATAAGTTAAAGTATTTTCTTACAAAGGATATTATTAGTAATGCAATAATTACAATAATTACTGAAAACACAGCATCAAATCCACTTTTAAATTCATATTTCTTTTTTCCTTTAGATATTTCTTCTGCTTCACTAAACATTCCTTCTGCATGAGCTTCTTGTAAAATTTCTTTATTTGTTTTTCTATTTTTCTTTTTACTCATATCTTTCACTCCATTATAAGTTTATAACTATTAGGATACTTACATTGTATCATAATATAAAAAGAGTGTTGACAGCAACACTCTTTTTATATTTATTTTCAAAATCTGATTTTAGAAGAACATACCAAAGGCTATACTTGCTAATATCAGCATTATTCCTCCACCAAGACGAGAAGAAATTTGTGCAAAGGACATTAAATCCATACGTTTTGCTGCTGTAAGAACCGCAACGTCTCCTGAACCTCCACGGTTTGCCATACATAATCCAGCTGAAATTGCTGTCTCTATTGGGTAGAATCCTACTAACCACCCTACAATTCCTGATCCAAGAATTGCTCCTAAAACTATTAGGCCTGCTATAACAACGTTAGCTATACTAAATGCTGCTATAAGTTCTCCCAGATTTGTCATAGCTATACCAACTCCAACCATTACTACTAGTAAGAATTGTTTAGAGAAAAATCCTTGAAGCTTTTTAGCTCCTTCTTTTAATTCTAATGGAATTATATTAGCTACATTAGCTATAGCTACTAAAATAACCATCCACGCAAATCTATGAATATCAATTTTAACATTGATTCCCATTAACGTAAATTCCGGTATAATTAAAGTTTTTGATAAAATATTTCCAAGTACATAAAATGCACACGCAAGAATTAGTCCTGCTGCAACTTCTCTAGCTGTAACTTTAACTACTCTAGTTTCTTCTAATTTAGATATATCTTCTGCATTTCTTATTAATTCACCATGTCCATTAAATTTAGCTCCAGCTTTAGTTTCACCCAATTTATTTAATACTGACGCTGCTATTATAGCTATAATATTAGCTATTGTAAGAATTGATAGAGCAAAGGATAACCATGCTGCTGGATCCCCACCAGTAACACTTGAGTAAATTTCACTCATTGGAATTGCTCCTGCTCCAGTACCACCACCCATTATTGGAAGTACATACTTAGTAGCTATTTCTGACATAGGAATACCAAATATAGCTCCACCTAAAGCTCCTAATACAAATGCTGCAATTACTCCACCCAATATTGCTGGAATATATCCAAGGAAAGCTTTCATAAGTAGTTTCCTATTAACTGATAATATTGATCCTGTTATAAGTACTGCTATAAATAAGTCTAAGAAATCTGCGGTATCCATGAATATTTTTACAGCTTCAACACTTGCTTCTGGTATTATCCCATAGTAAACTAACGCTGCAGATCCTAGGAAAGCAAGGATTGGCCCTCCTCCAACATACTCTTTCCATATTGGAATTCTATCTCCAATCATAGCAAATAATATACCTACTGAGTATAATAGTGCAAAGGCACCTACAGAGTTTTTAGGTAAAAAACCTTTGATTGCTGCAAAGAAAACTACTACTGCAACTCCTGCAAAAATGTACCACGGCATGCCGTATACTTTAAATGGACCTTTTTTTTCTTCAATAAGATTTTCTGGCATAATTAATCCTCCTAAAATTAAATTGTATAATTTCATTACTAGGCCTTACTTTTAGTAAGTCCTAATAGGGTTAACAAGTTATTTGTTTAAACCTTTCAAATCAAAGATAATATCTAGCTTACTTTTTAAGCTTTTTAACTACGTCTATAATACTTCCATCTCTGTATTCAATTACTGCTACTACTTCATCAGAGAACTCTAATTCCTTAGGAACTCCTATTAGCTTAACAGCAATTTTTCTTAATTCTTCCATAGTTATTAATGGAAGGCCTGCCTTCTTAAACTTGTTGATTAAATCTTGTCTTCTTGGATTTACAGTTACACCATAATCTGTAACAACTACATCTACTGTACTACCTGGAGTAACAATAGTAGTTACTTTTTCAATTATAGTTGCAATTCTTCCTCTTGTAAGAGGTGCTACTAAAATTGATATTTCAGCATTAGCTGCTGTGTCACTATGTCCACCTGATGCTGCTCTAATAACTCCATCAGAGCCAGAAATAACATTAACATTAAAATCAGTATCTATTTCTAATGCACTTAGGACAACAAAATCTAATTTGTTAACTGCAGCTGATTTATTAAATGGATTAGCATAAAAATCTGCACTAACTTCTATATGTTTTTCATTTTTTCCAATGGACTCTGCAGCCTTTAAATCAAAGCATTGGACATCGAATAGTGTATCACAAAGTCCCTCTTCTAAAAGATCTACCATAGGTCCTGTAATTCCACCTAGGGCATAACTTAATTTAATATCTCTTTTCTTTAATTCTTCTTTAACAAAACGAGTAACTGCTAGAGATGCTCCACCACTACCTGTTTGCATAGAAAATCCATCCACAAATCTTCCAGATGCAAGCATTACATCAAGTACTCTTTTTGCCATTAAAAGCTCTTTAGGATTTGATGTAAATCTAGTTGCTCCAGACATTATCCCCTTTGAATCACCAATTTCATCAACTACAACTACATAGTCAACTTTAGTTTGTGGAATGCTCTGTGGGAAGTTGGGATAATCAACTAAAGTATCTGTTACTACAACTACCTTATTAGCATACTCTGCATCTACCTTTGCATAACCCAAAGATCCACATATGGATTTTCCTTTTACACCGTTGGCATTTCCCATGCAGTCAGCAGATGGAGCTGCTATAAATGCTACATCTATTTTCAAATCTCCTTCTACAATAGCCCTAGCTCTTCCACCATGAGAACGAATAACTGCTGGATGCTTACCTAAAATTCCTTCAGATATTGCAGCTGCAAGTTTTCCTCTAAGACCACTGCTTTCAATTCTATTTACAACACCATTTTCTATATGTGCTACAAGTCCATCATGAGCACTTGTTAAAGAACTTGATGCTACTCTTAAATTTTTAATACCCATTTCTGCCAATGTATCTACTACCATCATTAAAAGCTTATCTCCAGCTCTATAGTGATGATGGAAAGAAATAGTCATCCCATCTTTAATTTCACATTTTTCTATAGCAACTCTTATAGATTCTACTACTTTAGTTCTCTTTACTTGCTCTTTTAAATTTTCACTATCACTTTCAACCATAGTTCCCTTTGGTTGATTAATAAAGGGAGTTTCATAAACCTTTCTATTCTCATATCCCGGTATGCTATTTAATAATTCTTTGCTTACTCTATTACTCATTATCTTCACCTCCAACTAAAACCCCCGCTGCTTTAGCAAGTTCTAAAACTCTTTGAGCTCTCTCTATAATTGGTTTATCTACCATTTTACCGTCTACAGTAAATACTCCCTTATTTTCACGTAAAGCTTCTGCTGTAGCATCGACTATCTTTTTAGCTTTAACTATTTCTTTTTCACTAGGAGTATATACACTGTGTATAAGCTCCACTTGTCTTGGGTGAATTAATGACTTACCGCCAAATCCCATTCTCTTAATAAGATTAGCTTCTTTTAGGAATCCTTCATCGTTATTTACATCTGAATAAACGGTATCTAACACTTCAAGTCCACAAGCTCTTCCTGCCATAGCAATCATTCCTCTTGCCACATAAAGCTCATCTCCCTCTGGAGTTCTTGTTGTCTTCATACTAGTTACAAAATCCTCACCACTTAAAGCCATACCTATTAACCTTTTAGTTGGAGATTTTGCTATTTCAAAGGCATGCATAACTCCTAAAGCCGATTCAATAGCTACCATTATCTTTGTTGAACCAATTTCTCTTCCACAAACCTTCTCTATTTTTTCTATTTCTCTATCTACAGTCATAACATCTTCTACAGTTTCAGTTTTAGGAATTCTTACAACTTCAACTCCACCTGTAACTATTGCTGCTAAATCTTCTTGCCAAAATTCTGTATCTAAACCATTGATACGAACCACCGTTTCTATACCTAGTTCTTTATAGTAATCTCCTAGATTTTTTAACATATTGTGAACTAAAAATCTTGCAGAATCCTTTTCTGATATAGCAATTGCATCTTCTAAGTCAAACATTACTGAATCAGGTTTGTATATGTGTACATCTCTTATGATTCCTGGATTATTTCCAGGAACAAATAGCATCGAACGTCTTAGTTTCATCTTAATCTCCCCTTACATCCATTTATATTCCTTGTTTTCAGCTGATCTATGAACTGCAGTCTGAACTCTACTTTTTATTACAGGGTTGATTGCACCTTTATCATTAGCAAACACCTTTGCACTTTCTACCCCCAAGGATTTAAGAGTTTCTTTGATAACTGCTTCTATTTCTTCTCCAAATTGTGCTTTAACAGTACTTTCTAGAGTAATTTCTATTCCAGCAGTTGAGGGTTCAATTATAATTTGAATATCACTGGATTCCAATGTGCCAGCACTAGCTACTGTTTTAAGTTCCATATTTACGCCTCCTGATTAAAAATATTCAATAGTTTTGTATCCCTTTTCATACTTTAAATACTCTTTGTATACATCTTGTTTATAGTGTATACAATTCATTTGTAAAAATCAATAGAAAATTGAATATTTTTTAAAAAATTTTCGTAATTTTAAACTTGCTATAAAGCATAAAAAAAGAATTGTTAATACAATTTTAGTATTAACAATTCTTTATGTTTTATAGTTAATCGTTTATAAACTACTATTTAACCACTGCATTTTGAAAAGATTTTTTAGCACATGTAACATGAGCTCTTGCTCTTTCTTCAGCAAGTTGCTCATCTCCAACTTCTATAGCATCTACAATTTCTATATGCTCTTTAAGTGCATCTAATTTCCTTTCTTTTGTCATTAAACTAATCTTTCTTAGGCTCTGTAAGTATTCATATATATATTCCATTTGTGATATTAGCCTTTTATTATTACAAGCATCTAAAATTATTTTATTAAATCTATTGTGAACTTCTACATATTCCTTTTCTTCATTAGTATCAATAAGTTTTTTCATATTTTCTATGATTTCTCTCAATTCTCTTATTTCAATTCGAGAAATATGCATACATGCTCCCCTTACTGCAAGGCCCTCTAAAACTTCCCGAATATCATATATCTCTATAGCATCCTCAATACAAATCCCCTTGACTATAGTGCCTTTTCTAGGGATATTCACAGCTAAGCCTTCACTTTCTAACTGTCTTAGTGCCTCTCTAACTGGGGTTCTACTGACACCCATAGCTGTAGCAATATTATTTTCTATTAATCTATCTCCCGGGTTTATATCTCCTGTAAATATAGCTGTTCGAAGCTCTTTAAGAACTATTTCTCTTATAGATTTTTCTTTTCCATCATCTAAATTCTTTAAAATACTACTCATAAATATCTACATCCTTAATAAAATAATTTGTGACTATACTACACATACTTTATTTTAATTATAAATTTTCATTACAAATAAAATCATTCCAATTAATATTTTAACTATACAAAAATATTAATTATATACATAAATATTACATACCTTTAACCCTTTGTCAAATTAAATCAAGTGTAATACTTATGCATATAAAGTAATTATTATTTTTAAAGGATTAGATTCTTAATTTGAAGCATCCGTTTGCTTTGGTTGATTATATTTATTAATCTGTCTTTGATTCAAAAGGTGAGATAATTCTTCCTCAGATATATCTCCAAAATTTTTAAATTCGTAGTCATTATCCTTAAAATATTTTATTATAGAAGGAAGCGCCTTAGGTGTAGTAGAATTTGAGGCACCATCATGCATGAGTACTATAGCAGTATTGGGATCTATAAAAGTTTTTTTAAGCTCCTTTTTAAAGGTAGATAAAAGTTTTTCTACAGGTACATTTGTAGAAAGAGCATCCTCAATAGATATATTCCAATCCACATAGTACAATCCCTCATCACATAATTCATTTCTAATAGCTCTAACAGTTCCCTTATCTCCAATGGTAGTGCTAGACCCTCCAGGCATTCTCATGAATTTTGAAGGTTCATGACCAAGGACATCTGTGATAGCTTTATTAGCTTTATTATAATCTTCCCAATATTCTTCCTTACTTGAATAGATGCAGTTCTTATGATTATAAGTATGTATACATATTTCATGTCCTTGTCCTTCAACTTGCTTTAATATATCAGAATTTTCTTTAGCTAGTTCTCCTATAACAAAAAATGTAGCTTTAACATTTTCTTCTTCTAAAATCTTCAGTATCTTTAAAGTATTATTGGTAGGTCCATCATCAAAAGTTAGATATACTATTTTTTTTGAGTATTCCTTGTCAGTACATTTCTTATTGTCTTCAGCTAAAGCTAAATTGAAAGTACAAAATATACATATAAGTATAAGTACAACCACAGAAGAATATTTTAATTTTTTCATTACTAATCCTCCTTATATAAATAGTTAATTATCTTAATATATATTGTGCTCTTATTTATAAAGGTATACTATTATTTTAAAGGTTAAATTAACAAAAAGAGGTTGTCTCAAATTTATTATGAAACAACCTTTGTTAAAAATAATTTTTATCTATTTTATACAATTAGCTTTAGTAATAGTTTTTATATTCTCACACATTTCTTTTAAATATTCGTAGTTAGCTATATCATAGTCAATCTCTTTTGGATTTAGAGGACTTCCAAAGTAAACTTCTGGATTGCATTGTGTTGAATGATCTTTTCTTCTAGTAAAAGAGGCTACATGAAGCTGATTAAACTTCAAAGTTTCGATCATCCATTTTACATTATGAGGTCTTACCCCCCCTGGAAGTATTTCAATTTTTCCCTTACTATACTTTATCAACTCTTTTAAAAGTTCTGCTCCATCTTCTACTGTGTTTTTTTGTCCCTTAGTAAGAATTCTTTTTACACCTAAATCAACTAAAGTATCCAATACTTTAAAGGGGTCTTTCACTACATCAAAGGCACGATGGAATACAGCTTCTCTATCTCCTATAATATCCATAAATCTTTTGCACAATTCTACATCAAGAGTACCATCTTCCCGTAATGCTCCAAATACTATACCATCAGCACCAGCTTTAATTGCTGCTTTCATATCTCGTTCCATGGTTTTAATTTCATATTCAGAATAACAAAATCCAGCTCCTCTCGGTCTTATCATTACCATAATAGGAATATCTACTGACTTTTTTGCTTCTTCAATATTACCTATTGATGGTGTTATCCCCCCCAAAAACATATTTGAATTTAACTCTACCCTATGAGCTCCAGCTTTTTTAGCTATTATAACATCTTCTAGTGAACCACAACATATCTCAACTAAAACCTTTTCTTTCATTATCAATTACCCCCATACTAACCTTTTAATATGTAATCTACTTCCTAAATATAATTACATATTAATATATAACTATCTAAGTAAACTTAATATTAAAAATAGGTCGATCTGCTATAACTTAAATCTTACAATACTTTCTCCTACTTCTTTATTATTATCATTAACAATAACCCTTGGAAATACCCTTTTTAGTCTATCTATAGTATCTTTATTTTTATAATTAATCTGCTCTAATATAGACGCTACAATTAGCGGCCATTCCTCTTCTGATCCATCTATTATCTTAATTGAAAATCCAAGTCTTTCATCTCTAAGTCCAAAACAATATACTCCTTTTGCTCCACCCTTTGCCACTATATTATTATCCATTAATAGTAATGAGCATATTAAATCAGTACCGGAAACCATCTCATAATTTTCATTCATTAATTTAGTAAGCTTTATTACTGCATCTCGTGTTAACCCATCCACAATAGTGTCAGGACATGCCATCTTCATATAAGCCATAGCTAAATTTTTCATAGGCATTGCAAATACAGGAACTCCACATCCATCTGTACCAACTTTTATCTGTTCTCTTGGATATCCAGATATCATTGAAATGTGGGAAAGAATTTCCTGCTGAGCTGGGCTATTAATGTTCCAATATTCCCTTTTATCACAGTTCATATCAGTACATAAAGTCAAAATTCCCATATGTTTTCCTGAACAGTTGTGATAAATTCGTCTCTTTTCTCCACCATTTCTTAGTATTTCTTCTTTAGCATTCATTGATAATGGATATGTAGGTAAACATATAAGTTCATCTTCATCTATCTTGACTTTATCCATTATAGATTCTAATGCCGTAACATGAAATGGTTCTGCCCTATGAGAGCCTGTCATAACTGTAATTTCTTTATCACTAAGATTATACTTTGTATCAATGCCTCTCTTTATTAATGGAATAGCTTGTATTGGTTTTGCTGATGATCTCATAAAAGTTACAAATCCAGGATCACCTATAGAGTAAACAACCTGTCCATCTTCATTTACACAACATATATATCCTCTATGTACACATTCTAAAAGTTCTCCCCTATATTCTTCAACTAAAATCTCATCCATAATAACATTCATTCCTTTCGCTGTGCTCAATGCACAAAATTTTATGAAAGTGATTAACTTCTAAAACACTATCAATAATATATACAAGTATAAAACAATACTATATATTAAATACACATAGGATATTATTTATCCCATGTGTATATTTTAACATTAATTCTCATTTCATCCCATAGATTCCTTTATTTTGCCTCTTTCAATTCTCTACAATCCTTATGATGAATTATATTTTTCTCCCAGGCTCCTTTTCGATACATTATATACCCCAAAATACATATTATAAGATTGCTAAAACTCATAGAAAACCATATGCCTACAGAACCTATATTTGTAAAATTTTTGAATAGTAATATCATAGGAAGTCTCACAAACCAAAGTCTTCCCACTTCCATCTCCATAGAATATCTAGTATGACCCGATCCCTGAAATACCCCTTGCAATACACTGAATATACCCATAAGTGGCATAGACCATGCTATATATTGCAAATATGTTATCCCCTCTGAAATTACCATCATGTCGTCCTTAGACTGCATAAAGAAACCTATAATTTGTTTGTCAAAAGCTAATAAGACAATTAATCCTAAGACAGAAAAACTGATAGTAAGCTTTATGGCTTTTACAAAGGCTTCCTTGGCTCTTTTTAGTTGGTTACACCCTAGATTTTGACCTATAATAGACGTAAGGGCTGCTCCGATTCCCATGGCTGGTTGAATTACAAGAGATGTAATTCTATTTACCATAGCAAAAGCTGCTAGTGTAGCTGTGCCATAGGATACTATAAAACCATTTAAAGCCATAAATCCTAAGGCTGAACCAGATTGTCCAATAGAAGATGGAAGGGCAACTGATATGATTTTCTTAATTATTTCTCTATCAAATCTAAAGTTCTTAAAAGAAGGTCTTACCTTAGATGATCTTCTCATCAATACATAAATTCCAGCTATTGCTAAAACAGCCTTTGACAATAGAGTTGCTATAGCTGCTCCTGCGATTCCCATATTAAATGTAAATATAAATATTGGATCTAAAATCATATTGAGAACTGCACTAATTGCACTAAGGACAGTTGGAAATACTGTATTTCCCTCTGCATTCATTATGGAGTTAAAGTTAAAAAATAAAAACATAAAAGGCATATCTAAGAAGGTAATTCTTAGATATATTATACTATTTCTTGCTAATTCACCTGTTCCCCCCATTACTCTTACAACAAAGGGAGATATTATATATCCTACTATAGCAAATAGTATTGAAGATAAAAAAGATACTACCAAAAGCTGACTTGCATACTTATTAGCCTCTTCATATTTATCAGCTCCTATAAACTGAGAAATGATAGATGTACCTGCTATAGATAAGCCCATTCCGATAGATATAAATAAAAAATTAACTGGCCAAACAAATCCTGTGGCTGCAAATTCTACTGATCCAATTTTACTTACCCATAGTCCATCTACTAAATTATATAGTGTTTGTATTAAATTATTTATCATAATAGGAATTGCTAAGACACCTATTACTTTGTATAAGTTATCATTCAAAATAAAACTTCTTTTATTCTTAACCATGGTCCCTCCTAAATCACATTTAAATTTCTTATTACTACAATATATATTATATACCATTGATACTATTAATTTCTATAAAAAACTTAGGATGTCGAAATATATTTTTTTCTAAATAAAACAGTGTATATTTTATGACTTTAAATTCATCATCAATATACACTGTTCATTTATTTTTATTTATATTATATTACATATTATAAAATAAATTTTGTGAAGGATACTCAGCATCGCAAGTAACATCTATACCCAGTTTTCTAAATATTTGCTCGTCACCAGTACTTAGAATAGTAGTAGAGTGAGCTTGACACCCTTTAAGCTTTATAAGTTTTTCTAAAGCAACTTGAGCCATAGGATTAGTAGCAGCACAAATGCTAAGGGCAATCAGTATTTCTTCTGAATTTAAAGATGTATTATTACTTCCTAAAGCATTGGTTTTCAAACTTTTTATAGGTTCTAATACCACTGGTGAAATTAAATGAATCTCATCAGATATGTTAGCTAGGTACTTTACTGCATTTAAAATAGCAGCTGAAGATGCATCCATTAGCTCTGAACTTCTACCTGTTAAAACAGTACCATCTTCAAGTTCTAAGGCTACCACAGGACAAGCATCATTTTTGTTTGCTTCTAATTTAAGCTTACTAGAATATTCTCTAGCAGGAATGACTACTTTTCTATCCTCTGGTTTAAGATTTAAACTTTCCATAATTATTTTAATTCTTTGGAAAACCTCTGCATCTACATATCCTTTTTTATATTCAACACTAGTTTTAAAGTATCTTCTAATTATCTCCTGTATAGAAGCTTCCTTAACAACTTCATCATCAGTAATTCCAAATCCTACTCTATTAACTCCCATATCTGTTGGTGATTTATATATAGATTCTTTTCCAGTTATCTTCTCAATAATCCTCTTTATAACTGGGAACATCTCAATGTCTCTATTATAGTTTACTGCAACCTCATTGTATGCATCAAAGTGAAAAGAGTCTATCATATTTACATCTTTAAGGTCAACAGTAGCTGCTTCATAGGCAATATTTAAAGGATGTTTCAAAGGCACATTCCATACAGGGAAAGTTTCGAATTTAGAATATCCAACAGCATTTCCTCTTTTATTCTCATGGTATAATTGATTTAAACAAGTAGCCAATTTCCCGCTTCCTGGTCCTGGTGCTGTTACTACTACTATTGGCTTAGTAGTTTCTATATATGGATTCCTTCCATAGCCCTCGTCGCTTACGATAGTTTCAACCTCTGTAGGATAACCTTTAATAGCTTCATGCTTATAAACTTTAATACCTCTACGTTCCAATTTATTTATAAAGATATTAGTAGCTGGTTGACCACTATAACGAGTTATAACCACACTATTTACCTGTAAATCATATCCTCTAAGATCATCAATTAATCTTAGTACATCCATGTCATATGTAATTCCAAAATCGCCTCTTATCTTATTTCTTTCAATATCACCAGCATATACACATATAATTATTTCTGCCTTTTCTCTAAGCTTATGAAGTAACTTTATTTTTGCATTTTCATCAAAGCCTGGCAAAACTCTTTTAGCATGCATATCAAATAATAGTTTTCCTCCAAATTCTAGATAAAGCTTATCATAATTATTTACTCTCTCTAAAATATATTTTGATTGTTCTTCCAGATATTTTTCATGATCAAATCCAATTTTCATCTTTACACCTCATCCTAATAATAAAACATTCATATTATTATTACATATTTTCATCATTAGTAAAACCTAAATTAAAAATTTTTAATTTTTTTGTTAATTCTAAATTTGATGTTTATGATTTATTTCTGGATTTTATGCTTTTAAAATTTCTGCTTTTAACTCCTCCATTAATTCCTTTACTGTAACTATACTTTTTATCCTATGGGCATTGTCTCCACAAAATACTAAAGCTTCATCCATATTTCCCTTAACACCATTTATTAGTGCTTCACTAATGCAATAAGGAGTTTCTTTTGGATTACAATGAGATATACATCTATAGCATTTTTCCACCTTCAATTTCCCTTTAAAAGTATTCTCTACAAATGGATTACATATAGCTCTTCCTGGTAACCCTACAGGGCTATCTACTATAACTATATCATCTTCTTTTGAATCAACATAAGCCTTCTTAAAATTTTCTGATGCATCACATTCTACTGTTGCTACAAATCTAGTTGCCATTTGAACTCCATCTGCACCTAGTTTTAGGTATTTAGCTATATCTTTTCCATCGTATATACCTCCAGCCACTACTACTGGAATTTCCTTATTATACTTTTCTCCATAAATTTTAGTTTCATTAATTATATCTACTACTTCTTTATCAAAGGCTTCTTCAGTCATATTTATATTTTCTTTTTTAAATCCTAAATGTCCTCCTGCTCTTGGTCCTTCAACTATAACCATGTCAGGGGCTACTTTATCATGTCTATCCCAAAGCTTCAAAATAACTTTGGCTGACTTTAAAGAAGATACTATTGGTGCAACTTTTACTGAAAAACCTTTAATTAACTTTGGTAATTCCATTGGTATTCCAGCTCCTGAGATTATAATATCTGCACCACCTTCTATGGCTGCCTTAACATGCTCTTTATAATTATTCATAGCGACCATTATATTAACTCCAATAACTCCTCCATCAGTAGCTTTTTTTGCTAATAAAATTTGTTTTTTTAATGCTCTAATGTTAGCAGCTAAATTATTACTTTCAAAGTCCTCTTCATCATATCCTACTTGTGCTGCAGATATAACTCCGATTCCTCCTTCATTAGTCACTGCTGATGCAAGTTTTGATCTAGAAACTCCTATCCCCATTCCACCTTGAATTATAGGCATAGGTACAAATATATTTCCTATCTTAAGACCTTTTATATTCATAAAAACACTACCTTTCAAATTAAGATATTTTACTTTGAATTTCAAATACTTTGATAATCAAAGTTTATTTTATTATAAGCCATTTTAATAATTGATGCAATAAGTATCCTAGTGGAATATATATAATTAACTCATTCTTCATAAAAAATCTACTATTATATTTATAAAGGATTACAAAAATAAAAGAACTATAACATAAAATCATATGTATAGTTCTTATTCTTAATATTTTTCTTTATTTATTGAATTTTACCTTTTAAAATACTATTTATCTTTTTAGAAGTATCATCTATAAACTTATCCATTTCCTCTTCATTAAGATATATAAAATTCTCCTTAGTTTCTTCATTATCTCCTAAATAATATTCTGTTATATAGTTAACTTGCTTCATTAAAGCCCCTTTAGGAAAATAATCTATATAATCCGGTACCTCGTCTATATTTTTGAATATAGTATGAAAAATAAAATTAGGATTTTTTTCTAAGTATAAAAAATCTAATCCATACCAATCCTTTTTTATGGTCCAAATAAAACTTGCATCCTCTTTTAATTTCTTATTATATAAAGCATTTTTCTTTTTTTCATTGAAAAACTTAGACCATTCAATATCTGTAAGCAAGTGTATATAATATCCAAGGACATAAGAATATTTTGAGTATTCCATCAAATTATTTTTTATATACTTATCAAAAAACCTCTCTGCATCTATATTATTTTCTTCATTAATCCAATGAGTAATTTTTTTTGGTGGATTGAAGCTACTCCAATCTTCATTCGGAACTCCAGAATCTGGACCAACATTTCCAAGTATAAATGCTATAGAATCTAAATCATCCATATTCTTCAATATATTTTCTGCAATTCTAAGATGAGCTATCCAAGTTGCCATTAAACCCCTCCTTCTTGTACTATCCTATGACCTCTTGTTCATTAACTATAGTTTTTTTAGACTTTTTGGCTATAGCCATCATAAGACCTAAAGCTATTGATAAAAAAGCCGAAGCAACTACTCTATACTGTGGTGGCATTAAAAATACAAGGGTATGACATGGAATCCAGAAAAATGGAATTGTTTTTAACATACTAAACCCTATGAGCATATTAAAATCAATTTCTTTAACCAAATCATTTATAGTTACCTTTTTCATCCCTCTATATTTAACATCAATATATAAATCACAAAACTTATGAAATAAAAACATAAAGGGTGCAAAAGTAATATTCATCATAGCACTTGTTAAAAATGCATGTCCAAACTTTGAGCCATGGAAAGGTAATCTGCCTATATCTTGTGCAGCTAACACTCCTTCTGAATATAGTGTAAAGGCTAAAGTTATCATCATTCCAATTATTCCCCATATAATTGCTTTAAAAATTAATCCTTTAGTCTTTTGCCACTGTCCATGTAAAATTCTAGCTCCCAACATGTCTCCCATGGTAGCTAAAACAAAGAATTTAAAAAAGCCACTTATATATGGATATGCTTGTGTCATAGCCATAAATACTTCTCTAGTTGTTGGAACTACTAAAACTGCAGCCCATAAAAGTAATAAACCTCCCCATAAGTAATCCCCTAATTTCATTTGATTATTCTCCCCTTTTCTACTGTATCTTTAAAATTTGTTATTTAATAAATATTATAACGTTTTCAATTCCATTTATCTACAATAAATTTTCATTTTTCAGAAACTTTTTATAAGTTGAAAATCTAGCTTAGTTATGTTACTGCATTATTACACTTATACCTATATTTTATATATCGCTTCATTGAAGTATATTTAATTCTTTAATATAAAAATAAAATCTATAGGTGAATGGATTGAACAATCAAAATTTCACAGTGTTAGCTTGCTTACTAGAATCACATCGGATGTAGGAACAATATCTTCAACAATATTAGATACTATTCCTAGCATTATATCTTTGCTTATAACCTTTATAGCTTCCTTTTCTACTCTTATTTATTTTGCTCCATCCGTAGCAATTGTAGCAGTAATAATAGGTCCTATATTGCTTTTAATTAGTCGATCCTTTGGTAGAAAACTAAAAAAATTATATAAAGAAATACAAGAAGAAGATATAAAATATCTCTCTTTCATTCAAGAATCCATTCAAAACTTAATGATAGTTAAAACCTCTTGTATGGAGAAACTTAATGTAGGTAAACTTCATCTAATACAAAAAAACAAATATGAGTTAGCTATGAAAAATACTAAACTTAGTGTTCTTTCAGGAATATCCATGGGATTTTGTTCTACCATTGCTTATTTCTCTATATTTTGCTGGGGTGCTTTAAACATTTCAAAAGGATTAGAACCCTATTGAACTTTTACCGCTATGATACAACTCTACAGTAATATTCAAAGTCCTATTTCTTGACTTGCTAACACTTTCCCAGTCCTTTTATAATTTCATAATTGTAATATATAAGTTTAAATATTACGGAAATTATAAATAAATGTAAATAATTATTTATAATTATTTACATTCCATTTTTTATATGGTACACTATATTTAAATTGTTAGATAATAATAATTATTAAATAATAACTTACTTTTAATGGTAATGTTATAGAATAAGAAAGTGGGGAATAAAGATGGGAAATCTAAAAGGAACTAAAACAGAAGCTAATTTAGCAACAGCATTCGCAGGAGAATCTCAAGCTAGAAATAAATATACTTTTTATGCTTCAAAGGCTAAAAAAGAAGGATATGAGCAAATCGCCGCTCTTTTCACTGAAACTGCAAATAATGAAAAAGAACATGCAAAAATATGGTTCAAACTTCTTCATGATGGCATAGGTGATACTATGGAAAACCTTAAAGATGCAGCTGCTGGTGAAAACTATGAGTGGACTGATATGTATGCTACTTTTGCAAAAGAAGCTAGAGAAGAAGGCTTTGATAAAATTGCAAACTTATTTGAAGGTGTAGGTAAAATTGAAAAAGAGCATGAAGAAAGATATTTAGCTTTATTAAAAAATATTGAAGACGGAAAAGTATTTGAAAAAGAAGAAAAAGTGGTATGGCAATGCGCTAACTGCGGATTCATCTATGAAGGAGAAAAAGCACCAAATGCATGTCCTGTTTGTGCACATCCTCAAAGCTACTTCCAATTATTAGCTAAAAACTATTAATATTAAAATAAGAAGGGTATTGAATCAAGAATTAATTCTAGATTCAATACCCTTGTTTAATATGTTTTATTCTATATTAAAGTCTTATTCTATAGGCATTAACTTTTGATATATTTCACTTCTATACCTCTTATCTAAAAGCATTATGGTACCCTTATCTTCTTCAGTTCTAATAACCCTTCCCATAGCCTGTATAACTTTGTTCATTCCTGGAAATGTATACGCATAGTGAAATCCTGGTTCCCCTATTTCGTTAAAATATTCTTCTATTAATTTTCTTTCAAAGGATATTTTAGGTAATCCAACTCCCACTATAATTGCTCCCTTAAGTCTATCCCCAATTAAATCTATTCCTTCTGAAAATACTCCTCCTAGAACTACAAAACCTATAGTTCTCTCCTTACTATTTTTATCTACATCCATCAAAGAAAATCTTTCCAAGAATTCTTCTCTTTCTTCCTCTGTCATAACACTTTCTTGTAAGTATATATTATGTTCACTAAAATTCTTACAGTAAACTTCATATACTTTTGTCATATATTCATAGGAAGGAAAAAATACTAAAAAGTTTCCCTCATAATTATTTAGAGTTTCATTGATATATTTACAGATTGGGTAATAACTTTTATCTCTGTACTTGTATCTAGTATCAATGTCATATTTTAGAATCAAATTTCTATTTTCTGGTGGAAAGGGAGACTGAAGTTTTATGCTATAACTTTTATCATCTCCACCTAGTAGATTTTTAAAATAATTCATTGGAGACAGAGTGGCTGAAAAAAATATATTACTTATATTACCTTTTATACACTGTTTTATCACATTGCTTGGGTTTAAACAGAATATTTTTATCCGGATATCCATATCTTCATTATTACAGTATAGTACAAAATCCTCTGAAAATAACTCTCCAATTCTAATAAAATCTAAGAAAGAAAAATATACATTTAAAAATATTTCATCTATGGTTTCACCACTGTGTTCTTTTAAATAATTTTCACCTTCTGTTGCAAAAAGCCTGAAAAGAACTAGCATTTCTCCAGGGCCTTCATCTATTATTATATTGCCCTTTTCACCTATTGTATATTCCTTTAGTTTCTTAATTATTTTATTTATTATACCTATTAGTTTTTTATTTTTATATTTAAATTCTTTTTTTAATTCTTTCAAATCACTTTCTTTTATCTCAGCAGAATACATTTCTCTTCCACGGTCTACTAAATTATGTGCCTCATCAATAAGAAATATATATGGTGTATCATCAAATGCCATTCGCTTTATCATAGCTTTAGGATCAAAGAAATAGTTATAATCACCTATTATAAAATCACACCAAGCAATTAAGTCTAAGGAAAGTTCAAAAGGGCATACTTTAAATTGCCTGCTGTACTCCTCAATAATCTGTTGATTAAAAACTTCATTGTTTTCTATCATAGCTAATATGGCGTCATTAACTCGATCAAAATGTCCCTTTGCATATTCACAGGCATCGCCATTACATATTCTTTCCTCTAGAAAACAAATCTTATCTTTTGCAGTAATAGTTAATGTTCTAAGCCTCATACCAGAGCCTCTTAATATGTCTAAGGTATTTTCAGCCACTCCTTTAGTAATATTTTTTGCTGTAAGATATATAAGCTTAACTGAATTATTTATAGTAAAAGACTTTATTGCAGGAAAAATTGTTGAAATAGTCTTTCCTGTCCCTGTAGGTGCTTCAATATAAATATCTTTTTTCTCTTTAATAGTTCTATATATATTTATAGCTAGTTCCCTTTGACCCTTCCTATAATTTTCAAAAGGAAAATCTAACTTTTCAATAGAGTTATTTCTTAGCTCTATCCAACTACTTTGAAGATGAATCCACCTTGTATACCTGCCCATCACTTCATTGAAAAATTCCTTTAGTTCTTCCCTTAAAAAAGTTTTTGAAAAGGTCTTTGTATGCAAACTTTCTCTGTGACAATATATAAGATCTATATCTATTTCACTTAGGTTTTCTTCTTCACAATAGATGTGCCCATATAGTTTTCCTTGGGCCCAGTGAAGAAAGTTTTCATTTTCTTCAAGGGTAAGTAAGTCCTTCATGGTAGTCTTTATCTCTATTATTTTTACTCTAGTATTATTATCTTCCTGTGAACTAGTAATAATAACGCCATCGGCTCTACCTTCTAAAATAATGTTTATTTCTTTATAGGATAACTCTTTTGATAGATACATCTCATTAATATAGATCTTCTCTTCAGATTCATCACATTGCTCTTTAAGTTCCTTTTGTATGACTTTGTGAAGCCTAGTTCCCTCTTGAGCTGATGCAATACCACCTATTCTATCATCAATATCCCCTTGTCTATAAATAAACTCTATTAAATTTCTAACAGATATTCTCATATTATTTTCTATCATATTCTTCTCCTAATAGGTAGATCCATGATTAAACCTAGGAATTACTTATTTTGCTTCTGGGTTTCCATCTCTTCAAAAATTTCATTTAAATATTCCCATCTTTCTAATAGAAAGTTCAATTCCTCTTTTAATCTATTTTGATCTTCCAACAACTGTTGTAGCTTTACGAAATCACTTCCACACTGATTTATCTCAGCCTCAATTAATGTAATATTTTCTTCTTTTTTTTCAATATCATCATCTATGGTATCAAATTCTTTCTGCTCTTTAAATGTAAATTTTAATTTAGTTGACTTTTCTTTACGATTTTTATTTTCATCATATTTCTTTTCTTTGTTAGTACTTGATGTAGCAACTTCTTCTTCAGCCTTTATATCCCTATACTCTTTATAATCACTATAATTTCCTACAAGCTCTAAAATCTTTCCTTGTCCTTCAAAGCTAAAAATTCTATTGGCAATTCTATCTAGGAAGTATCTATCGTGGGATATAGCTATTACCGTACCATTAAATCTATCCAAATAGTCTTCTAGGATTGTTAAAGTCTGAATATCTAAATCATTGGTTGGCTCATCTAAAAATAATACATTAGGTGCTTCCATTAGTATTCTTAAAAGATATAATCTTCTCTTCTCTCCACCAGACAATTTAGATATAAAACTATGCTGCATGGTTCCATCAAATAAAAAGTTCTCTAACATTTGAGAAGCAGTAATTTTACTTCCATCATTTGTAGTTATATACTCAGCTATTTCTTTAATATACTCGATGACTCTCATAGTTCCATCTAATTCTATATTTTCTTGGGTAAAATATCCTATCTTAACAGTTTCACCTTGTGTAACTTCTCCCTTATCAGGCTTAATCTTCCACTTATAATATTCAATAAAGTAGATTTACCCATACCATTATTCCCTATAACTCCTACTCTCTCTTCCTTAGTAAAGATATGACTAAAATCCTTTATAATTACCTTATCTCCAAAGTCCTTGCTTATATTATCAAGCTCTAATATCTTCTTTCCTAACCTTGAACCAGCTGTATTTAATTCCATTCTATCTTCATCCATCTTATAGGATGTTTCTTTTAACTCTTCAAACCTATCAATCCTTGCCTTTTGCTTAGTAGATCTAGCTTTAGCTCCTCTTTTTATCCAAGCTAACTCTTTTCTGTAGAGATTCTGTCTTTTACTTTCAAGAGCCTCCATAAGCTGCATTCTCTCTGCTTTTTTCTCTAAAAATACAGAATAATTTCCTTGATAAGAATAAAGCTCTCCCCTATCTAGTTCAAAGATCCTATTAGTAATTCTATCTAAGAAGTATCTATCGTGGGTTATCATTATAACCCCACCTTTTCTTTTTTGTAATAGCTCCTCCATATAATCAATTATTTCATTATCCATGTGGTTAGTAGGTTCATCCAATATTAAAAGATCACAAGGAGTTATTAGCACATTACAAAGCCCTACTCTCTTTCTTTGCCCTCCAGAAAGCTTTCCCATTTTAGCATCAAAATCCGTTATACCTAACTTTGTTAGTAATGCTTTTGCCTCGCTTTCTATTTGCCAACCTCCTAATGCGTCAATTTTACTAGTAAGCTTAAATAACTGTTGTTGCAGCTTTGAGTTATCACTATTGGTTTTTAGTTCTTCTAATACATGTTCATACTCTCTTAGTACTTCCATTATTTCCCCAGCACCATTAAAAACATGATCAATAATCCTATCCTCTGGATTAAACTCAATATGTTGAGGTAAATAAGATATGTTCAGTCCATTCATCTTTGTAATTGTACCAGAATCCTCTTGTTCTATTCCTGCAATTATTTTTAATAATGTAGACTTTCCAGCTCCATTTACACCAATTATTCCAACTTTATCTTCTGATGTTATGGTTAGTTTCACATCTGTTAATAATGGTTTTTCACTATAACTCTTATATATATTTTCAAGTGTTATTAAATTCATATGTATCATCCTCTATTCTTAGCTATGTTTAATTATTTATTTTCTTTTTATAATATCTTCTATTTATAAAACCTTTCCTATGGACATTATACCTAATCGAGAAAGAAATAAAAACCTCTAGATACTATTATTATCTAAAGGTTTTTACTTAATATTTAATATTTATAGGGACTTTATACTATATCGCTAATCAAATTTATCCTAAAAAATATAACTTTCATAAAATAAAACTATAAGAAATATGTTATACCGCTACATCTTCAGGCTCTTCTTTCTTTTTTTCACCTATAGTAGATAAATTAATTCCTAATCCTTTTTGTATTATTCTAATAATTGGAAGAGAAATTAAACCATCTACAACGTGATGAATTATAGTTCCTATTCCTGTTACAACAATTGATAAAACTATATTACCTGTAAATATAAGTACTACTAATCCTTCAAAAATTCCATGTATTGGTGCTGTAAAAGCTACAACTTTACCATAAGACATTTTTTTCATAATCATTTTAGCTCCAATGTATCCTACTACTATATGAGATGATGCTCTCATTGCCACAATTGGATCTCCTATAGCAAATAAAAAACCTACCACTGAACCAATTCCAACTACTACAGCCTCAAAAGGTCCTAAGAACATAGCAATAAACATAGGTACGTGTGATGCCAAAGTTGCAGAGAATGGTGGTATATATACCCTAAGAAAAGGCCCAAATATTACTGGTATTATAATAGACATAGCTATTAATAATGAACTAATTACCATCTTTTTTAGATTTGTTTTCATTTTTATCCTCCTACCTATACTGTATATACATTAGTATATATCATAAAGTTACAGTTGTAAATAGAAAGTATCCATTATAAAAAAACAATGGATACTTTCTATTTAAATCAGTTATAAATTTGACCTTTTTTTTCTTTTAACGCTAATAATAACTTATCACATGTTACAGGTATGCTATACATTCTAACTCCTACTGCATCATATATGGCATTTAATATAGCTGGAGCTGTAGGTATCATTACAGGCTCTCCTATTCCTTTAGCTCCATAAGGACCTGATTCCTCAAATTCCTCCACAAAATAAGTATCTATATGTGGTACATCTTTACTGGTTGGTATTATATAATTTGAAAAATTTCTATTTTTTATAGAACCTTTTTCTATTTCTATTTCTTCCATAAGTGCATAACCTATTCCCATGGCAACTCCGCCTTGTGCCTGACCTTCTGACGAAGCTGGATTTATTATTTTTCCTGCGTCATTTACAGCTATAACTTCAATTATGTCAACCTTGCCAGTTTCATCGTCTACTTCAATAGTAACTTTTTGTGCTCCAAAGGTATAAGGCCAATAAGGATTACCTTCACCAGTTTCCATATCAATTTGTGAAGTTTCTGCTTTAAAATAACCTTCTGTCTTTACTGGAATTCCCTTTTCTTTCATTTGCTTATAAAGGAGCTTTATTTCTTCTTTATTAATACAGTTATCGTTTGATCTACTTAAACCTTTATTAAAATTACTTCTAAGTTTTTTACAAGCATCATATACAGCATTTCCTGTATTGTAAGTTTGTCTACTTGCTGCTGCAGTACCACTATCTTTTACAAAACTAGTGTTATCATACATTACTTTAATTAGATTTTTATCTATTTTTAATGTTTCTGTAGCAATTTGCCACATCACACTTATACCACCAGAACCTACATCTGAAACTTCCACATATACTACAATTTCACCATCTTCCCTAAGTTCTGCTGTTGCTCTTGATTCATCAGGAAACCCATTTCCATACCCAGTACCATAAAATATAGTAGCATACCCTACACCACGGTTCTTCATATCAATTTCACACCTTCTTTTAAATTTCTACTCCATCAAGGTCTGCAAGCTTTTCTATACATTTTTTAAGACCTACACTTGATTTTAATACTTGACCTGTAGCAGTTTTATCTCCTACTTTTAAAGCATTTATATATCTAAATTTTAGTGGGTGAATCCCAATCTTTTCAGCTAACATATCCATCTGACTTTCTGTAGCAATAGGACATTGTGTTGCTCCAAATCCTCTCATTGCCCCACTATATGGATTATTGGTATATATAGCCATGGCTCTTATATCTACATTCTTTATATTATATGGACCGGTAGCATGTACTGCAGCCTTTCTTAATACATTTATCCCCCATGAAGCATATGCACCAGTATCCCCATAGATTCTAGCTTTTAATGCACAAAGTTTACCATCTTCTCTCACTCCTGTTTTCAAAAGAATTTTCATAGGGTGTCTTTTACTATGGGATATAGTAGATTCTTCTCTATCATAAACTACCTTAACTGGTTTTTCAGTCAAATAAGCTGCAATTGCCGCGTGACATTGTGGATTAATATCTTCTCTACCTCCAAAGGCTCCACCAATAGTCATATTTCTAATTCTAACCTTTTCTTCCTCAATATTTAAGCACCTAGCTACCTCTTCTCTATCATAATGTGGATATTGAGTTGCAACATATACTTCTACCACTCCCTCTTCATCAACTCTGCTTACAGATGCCTCAGGCTGTAGAAAAGCATGTTCTACCATAGGAGTATTATACCAGTTCTCTACTATATATTTAGCTTCCTCAAATCCATCATCAATATTCCCTTTTTTTATCTTTAAATCATAAAGTAAATTACTTTCTTCACCTAAAATTGGAGCATCTTCTTTTAAAGCATCCTCAATATTAAAAATGCCCTTAAACTCTTCATACTCTATTTTCACATTATTTAAAGCGTCTTTTAAAGCTTCCTTATTTTTAGCAACTATTATAATTATGGGATCCCCTACTCTTTTAATTATATCTTTCACAAGAGTAGGAATATCCTTAAATACAACACCATGACTTATAGCTCCTGGTATCATAGTATAATCTATGACCATTTCCACATCTTCCATGGCTCTTATTTCTTCCATATTTATACTTTTAACTTTTCCATAGGGAATTGTACTTCTTTTTACTCCAGCATATAACATACCTTCAAATTCTAAATCGTCAGGATAAATCGATTTACCTAGTACTTTATTGTATACATCTGGCCTTATAAGTCCTCTTCCAACAGACTCCATTGCAACCTCTCCTCTAATTATTTTTCAACTTGCTTTGAGCTAAAATTATGCCTTGAACTATTTTGTCATAACCTGTACACCTGCAAAGGTTTCCTGAAATACTTTCCCTTATTTCCTCTTCAGTTGCATCTATGTTTTTATCTAGTATAGCTTTAGCACTTAGTATCATTCCTGGAGTACAATATCCGCATTGAACTGCTCCTACCTCCATAAAAGCTTCTTGAATGGGATGTATTCTGTTATTACTAATACCTTCTATAGTAATTATTTCGCAACCATCTAAAGTTGCCGCTAGTAAGAGGCAAGAATTCACGATTTTACCATCTAGAATAACAGTGCAAGCACCACACTCTCCTTCTCCACACCCTTCCTTTGTTCCTTTTAGCTTAATTTCGTCCCTTATAAAATCTATTAGTCTCATCATACTATTTATATTTCTTTTATATTTAATTCCATTTATTTTTATATTTACTTCTACCACAACATACCTCTTTTCTATAATTTAAAATTATATCTACTTCTGTAAAGCGTTATCTAAGGCTCTTTTAAATACACCTTTAATTGCCTCCCTTTTAAAAGGCATAGTTTTCCTACCCTCAATGCTTTTCTCTACTATACCTTCTAAATATTCTAAAGCTTCTTCAGAATATAGCCATTTAATATCTTTTCCCAAAGACCTTTCTTCTAACTCTTTAGCCCTAAAGGGATATCTTCCAACTGCTCCAAGACATATATTTATAGCACAAATCCTATCTTTTTTTATTTCTAAATTTACAGCAGCACTTACTCTTGAAATGGCTAAAGAATTTCTTTTACCTAACTTGTAATAGCCACTTATGTTTTGTGTTTTAGGTATAATAATATGAGTTAATATTTCATTTTCTTTTAATCTCTCTTCTTTATAATTTTCAAAATATTCTTCACAACTTACTCTTCTTATTGCTTCTTCTGATTCTATAAGTAATATTCCTCCTAAACTAATTATACAAGGTATTATATCAGCTGCTGATCCTCCATTAGCAATGTTACCTCCAACCGTGGCTACATTTCTAATTTGTGGTGATCCCATAGACATACTACAATTTAAAAGTAAATTACAGTAATCCTTTATAATATTATTTTCAATTAAATCACTAAAAGTCACCATAGCACCAATATATATTTCATCCTTATCATCTACTATTTTTTTCAAATCTGAAATTTTTTCTAAGGAAACTATGGATTCGCACTTTACTTTATTTCTTTTAAAGTCTAGAACTAAGTCTGTTCCCCCAGCTAACAGTTTAAGATTAGAATGATCTTTCATATATTCTTTAACTTCTTCTATAGTTTTAGGACTGTAAATTTTCAACACTTTTACTCTATACCCCCATTCATATATGTTTATTCAATTTATTCATTTTATTCAAATTTATTACATATAATTTCTTAAAAAATCTTCTATATTAAATATATAGAAGACTTATTTTACTGTAATGATATTATTTTATTTTGTTTTGTTGCATGCCGTTAATATCATCTCTTCTGCAACTTGAAAATAATCATCTAAATCAAATTTCCCTTCGTCGATTAAGTACTGTAATGAAGCCCCTAACATTAAGGATACCATTACAAAAGGAATATTTTTCATAGTTTTATCATCAATTCCTTCTTGTTCTTCTTTAGAAAAAGTCTCTTCTATACTCTTTCTCCAGATATTAAAGGTATTTTGAAATATAGTCCTTATCTCTTCATTTACAGTTCCTTGAACCCAATAATCAATTTGGGCATATTCCATCTTTTTATTTATTAAAATATCATCTTTTTTCTGTTCAAAGAACCCTTGAATATTTTCAGTAACAGTTTTAGCTTCAGTATCTATATAGTTCTTACGACCCTTAGAAAACTCCTCTTGTATGCTATTAAGTAATGCTACCATAATATCATTCTTAGTAGAGAAGTGATAGTGTAGGTTAGCTTGGCTCATATTAGCCTCCTTAGCAATTATATGCATACGAGTTCCACTAATTTTTTCCTTAGATACTACTTCAAGTGCCGCTTTAAGTATCCTCTTATCCACATCTTTTTCCATGATTAACCTTCTTTCTCACTTAACCCTAATTTCATCTAAAAGTATATAGTTTTTAATTTACCTATATGGCTCATCTATAATCTTTCCAGCCACATACCTTTTAATGATATTTTTAGGATTTCCTGTGTATATAAATTTTTGTAATCTTTCTTGTATTGATAGTTTTTTGAAACTTTTTAATGAACTATCATCTATAACTAATGCATCAAATTCGTAACCTTTTTCAAAGCTACCAACCTTTCCAAAGAAACTTCCACTTCCCTTAGTTGCTAAATAAAACAATTCAGCTGTATTTAGTGGTGCTTCTTTTTTACCACTTTCAAGCCATTTAATGTTTGATGCTTGTGCACTGTCTACCATTACGTTGCACATAGACAAGCTATGTCCTCCGGATATGTCAGAAGCAAGTCCAATTGGTATTCCTTCATTTATAAATTTTCTAATTGGAGCTATACCACTTGCTAAATTGGAGTTTGAATTTGGACTATGAGCTACAAACACTTTATTTTGCTTAAGCATTTCTATTTCTTCATCTTCAAGTAATACGCAGTGAGCCATAATTGTTGGTTGATTACCAAGAAGCCCTGCATCTTTATAAATACTGGCATAATTTTTATACTCTGGATGCAAGGATTTTACAAATTCTATTTCATCTTTATTTTCACTTAAGTGTGACTGTACTGGTATTTTATATTTTTCAGCTAAGTCACCTAATCCTCTTAATAATTTCGTAGTACAAGTTGGGACAAATCTAGGAGTTATAATTGGTTTTACACGTTCATACTTATCCCCATATTCATTTATAAAGTTTTCCGTATCTTCAATAGATTTCACTGAATCTTCTCTTAAAAATTCTGGACAATTTCTATCCATATTTACCTTTCCTACATAAGCACCGAGTCCTGAATGGTTTAAGATATCCATTAAGAGCTTTGTTGAATCTAGATGTACTGTGGTAAATATACAACTTCTAGTAGTTCCATTTTTCCAAAGTTCTCTTGCTAAACTAGTGTATACATCTTTTGCATAGGTTGTATCCCAGTACTTTTCTTCCTCTGGAAAAGTATATGTCTCTAACCATGGCATTAATTCCTTGTCTAATCCTAACCCTAAATTAGGAAATTGAGGTCCATGAAGGTGCAAATCAACAAAACCAGGAATAATTAATTTATCTCCATAATCTATTACTGATGCGTTTTTAAGTTCTTCTGGTAATACTTCATATACTCCCTTTATTATCTTATTCACTAGTACCACATACCCATTTTCGATTATTTCATATTCTCCAAAGTTTTTGGTAAAAATAATGTTTCCTTTTATTGCTTTAATCTGGCTCATCACATTCCTCCTTAATTAAATTATCATATTCAAACTATAATTTAATCTTTCTACCTAGTGAACTCTTTTTCTTCTTATTTCTTATAAAATGTATCTTCTAGAGGTAAAGTAGTTCGGAATTTATGATCTAGCATATAGTAAGCTCCTTGAATTGCCGGCGCTGTTGGGATAGATGTTATTTCTCCTATCCCTTTTGCCCCATAGGCTAAATCACTAGTATTCTTTTCTATTATTATAGGTAATATCTTAGGAACTGCTGGAGCTCTAAATAAACCTAAAGTTCCAAATTTAGCTATAGGTATGCAATTATTAAGTGGATAATCCTCTGTTAAAGCATATCCTAAACTCATAACAACCCCCCCCTCAATTTGTCCTTCCACGTTTATAGGATTGATTGCTCTTCCTACATCATGAGCAGCAACTATCTCTTTAAGTTTACCATTTTTATCAAGTATTGCAAGTTGTGTTGCATACCCATAGGCTACATGACTAACAGGATTTTCCTTTGGAGAATTTATCGGGTCTGTTATTCCCCTGTATTCTCCATAAAATTCTCTATCATTTAAAAAATTCAAAACCTTATCTGTATTATTTAAGAGCCATTTTCTAATGATACTACGATCTATGCAACTTTCTTTTGCATAGTTTATTAATTTTTCTTCACTATATTGCTTCATCACTTCTTCCATAAACTTCATCGTAGCAATCCTAACAGCCTCTCCTGTAAACAATGTCTGTCTTGAAGCTGTAGTTGTTCCTGAATTAGGTGAATCAAAGGTATCAGGAAAACCTATTGCAACTTTATTGGGTGATAATCCAGTAATTTCACAAATTATCTGTGTCATTATAGTACCTATGCCTTGCCCTATACAAGCTGCACTAGTTCTCACATTGATAACTCCATCTTTTATGACTAGGTTACACCTACCTATATCAGGAAGTCCAACTCCTATTCCACTATTTTTCATACAGCAAGCAATTCCTACAATTTCATTGTCATAATATTTATCTTTTACAGCTAGTAACGTTTCTTTAATTGCTGTACCTGAATCAGCTATCTGACCATTAGGAAGTATATCTCCTGGTTCTACAGCATTTCTATATCTAATTTCCCAGCTTGATATACCAACCTTTTCAGCTAAAAGATTTAAATTACACTCCCCTGCAAATACAGATTGAGTTACCCCAAATCCTCTAAAAGCTCCTGCAGGTGGATTATTAGTATAAACTGCTGTGCCAGTGATATCAACATTATCACATCTGTATGGCCCTGCAGCATGGGTACATGCCCTTTGCAATACTGGTCCTCCTAAAGATGCATATGCTCCAGTATCGGCAACTATATTAGCTATAAAAGCTGTTAATTTTCCTTCTTCATCACATGCTGTAGTTACTTTAATCTCCATAGCATGTCTTTTAGGGTGAATCATTATGCTTTCTTTTCTACTTAAGGTAATCTTCACTGGCATTTTTATAATATATGCTAGTAAAGCTGCATGATGTTGAACACTCATATCCTCTTTTCCACCAAAGCCACCTCCAACATATTTACTAATACACCTTATTTTTTTCTTAGGCAACCCTAATAGTTCTGATATTTCTCTTTGCTCATCATAAATTCCTTGGGAGCCAGTATAAATCAGCACTCCATCTCCATCCGGCATTGCCAAGGCACTTTCCGGTTCCAAAAAAGCATGCTCTGTGAATGGAGTTGAATAAGAATTAGTAACTATATATTTAGAGTTTTTTAATGCATCCTCAATATTACCTCTTCTAACTCTTTCATTTCTATATATATTTCCTTCAGGATGAATTCTTGGAGCATCATATTTCATAGCCACTTCAGGTTTCGTTAGTGGTACAAGCTCTTCATATTCTACTTCTATAAGCTGTAAAATTTCCTTTAAAGCCTTTTTTGATTTTGCAGCCACTAGTGCTATAGCATCTCCCACGTATCTAGTTTCTTCTCCCACTGCTATTAAAGCTGGCCAATCTTTTGAAATATGTCCAATATATCTATTCCCAGGTATATCCTTTGCTGTTAAAATGGTTATAACATTAGGATGATTTAGAGCTTTATCTATATTAATTTTTTTAACCAGTGCTCTTGGATATTTTGTTCTTAATGCGGAACCATATACAAGCCCATCAACCTTCATATCATCAACATATATAGCAGTTCCCAAAATTTTATCCATAGCATCAATTCTTGTTAACGATTTTCCTATAGAACCGTTTCGTTCTAAATCAAAATTTAGTTTTCCCTGCAGAAAAATTTGTGCTGCTAATTCAATTGCTTCTATTATCTTTACATAGCCTGTGCATCTGCATACATTTCCTTTAATAGCTGCTTTTATCTCATCTTTAGATGGATTTAAATTTCTATTAAATAATCCCTTAGCACTAATCACCATGCCTGGAATACAAAATCCACACTGAACTGCACCAACCTTTGAAAAAGACCATGAAAATACTTGTTTTTCGAATTCTGATAAACCCTCAACAGTTTGTACTTCTTTGCCATTAATTTTTTCAAGAGTATTTATGCACGCCCTTCCTTGAACTCCATTTATTAAAACCATACAAGCTCCACAAGCACCTTCTCCACATCCATTTTTAACTGATGTTAAATTTGCTTCTTCCCTTAAGTATTCAAGCAAGTTCATATTTTCTTCAAATGAAATATTTTTTCCGTTTAGCACAAACTCATACATAAATTCCCTCCTAATAATTTACTAATGTATAAATTCACCAACATATTATATAGCTGAATAGGACCCATCAAATATAATATAAACTCAGGGTCCTAGCATATTTAAATTATAATGTATGCTTGATTACAAGGCTATAAAATTTACTTTTATTTCTTATAAGTTTTTAACTTTTTCATTAAATTTCTCTATTAATTTATCTAATTCTGGTGCCATTTTATGAAGTCTTCCCCAATAATTATCATAGTCATACCATTGAGCATTTAATTCATTTAATTCATATTGCTGTTGTTCTATCCATGTATAATATTTCAAATTATGAATTCTCTTCTTAGCCGCATAAGTTAGCTCTTCCATAGAATCTGTTTTTATACCTATAATACTTCTGTTGTAATCAACCATAGCATCCTTTTCTTCATATTTATGACCCCTATTTTTTTCCATTTCTTCAAGTCTAGATTGATACATTTCTGCTGAGTCTGTAAGAACAGTTAATACCATATCATTTTCGTCAAGCTCATAGTACTTTGCAAATTTTATTGCAGATATTATATTGGCTGCTCCAGAAATACCTATCCATGTAAGCTTTTCTATAACTTCTTCTGACACTCCAATGGATCTTAAATATTGTTGACCAACCGGTTCATTGAATAGTCTAAACATAGCTAAGCTATCATTGTCATCTATAGCGATAACCATATCTGTATTTTTTACATTATGAATCCAAGGTACATGCTTATCTCCTATACCTTCAATTCTATGATCACCAAAACCATTATTTAAAAGTGTTGGACATTGAAGGGCTTCCCCAACTGCAAGTTTAGCTCCTGGATATTTATCTTTAATGAAATCTCCGCTTCCTAAGGTACCTGCTGAACCTGAAGTTAAGCAAATACCAGCTACTTTTCCATTATCTCCTTTTTCATGTTCTATTATGGAAACCATGGCATTACCAGTTACTTCATAATGCCAAAGATGATTTCCAAGTTCGCCAAATTGATTAAATATAACAACATTATCTCTAGTTCTTCTGAGTTCCCAAGTCTTATCATAGATCTCTTTAACATTACTTTCACATCCTGGAGTTGCAATTACTTCTCCAGCTATGCTCTTTAGCCAATTAAAACGCTCTTTACTCATATTCTGAGGTAGAATAGCGATTGATTTACACCCTAGTAATGTTGAGTTATAAGCCCCTCCTCGGCAGTAATTTCCAGTTGATGGCCAAACAGCTTCATGAAACTTTGGATCAAATTGCCCTGTTACTAGTCTTGGTACAAGACAAGCATAGCTTGCTCCAACTTTATGAGCTCCTATAGGAAAAAACTTTCCTGACATAGCAAAAATCCTAGCTTTAACTCCTGATATTTCTTGTGGTATTTCTATATAATTAGGTAATGTGTTATATAAACCGCATTCTTTAATTGGCTGATTATACCAAGATATTCTAAATAAGTTGATTGGATCAATATCCCAAAGGCCAGTTTCGGCAAGTTTATTTTTAATCTCTTCTGGTATTTTATTTGGATCCTTCATTTGAGCAATAGTAGGAATAATTATATTTCTCTCTTTTGCACTCTCTGCTGTTTTTAGAATTTGATCCTCATTAACTTCTAAATCTATTAATTTATGCATTTTATATCCTCCTCAAAATCTTTATAAAGGAATTCATTATCATTTAGGACAAACATTTTAAATATTCAATCAATTTATTCATATCCGGCTTTATTAAAGCTGGCTTATTAACTGCTTGTTGAGCTGATTTTATATCCTTAAGACCACTACCAGAAACTACAATAATCACCGTTTCATCTTCTCTTATTTGGTCTAGTTCAACTAATTTTTTAAGTCCAGCAAAACTAGTTACTCCTGCTGGTTCCCCAAATACTCCAGTCTGCCTTGCTAAGGTTGTTATTGCACTTAAAATTTCTTCATCACTGACATCAATAGCAATCCCATTGCTTTCCTCAAGAGCATTTAAAGCTTTATATCCATTTCTCGGAACTCCTACAGATATACTATCTGCAATAGTTACTGGTGGTATATAACTAAATGCTCTTATTCCATTTCTATAAGCTCTATTAACTGGATTAGCTCCTTCTGCTTGTACTGATACCATTGTTGGAAGCCGATCTATTAAACCTAGTTCATAAAATTCCTTAAACCCTTTCCATACACTAGATATGGAACATCCATCCCCCACAGACATAATTACTTTGTCTGGCACCTTAAAGTTTAATTGCTCGCATATTTCAAAAGCAGCAGTTTTTTTCCCTTCTGCTAAGTAAGGATTTATGGCACAACTTCTGTTATACCAACCAAAATGATTCACAGCTTCTAAACAAAATCCAAATGCTACATCATAATCACCATCTACTAAAATTACATCACTTCCAAATACTAGAAGCTGTGTTAGTTTTGCCTCTGGAATGTTTTTAGGAACAAATATATAGTTTTTTATTCCCATACAAGCTGCAAATCCTGAAAGAGAAGAAGCTGCATTGCCTGTAGATGCTGCACACATAATATCTTTTTTTAGTTCTATTGCTTTGGCCACACCAATAGCTGTAGCTCTATCCTTAAAAGATGCTGTAGGATTCCTACCTTCATCCTTTACATATACATTCTTTATATTTAATAACTTTTCTAATCTATTGGCTTTATAAAGTGGTGTTCCTCCTATTTGTAAAGGTGCCATACCTTCTCTAGATTCCAGAGGAAGAATAGGAATATATCTCCAAACATTCTTATCTTCATTTCCCTTTAGATGTTCCTTAGTTAATTCCCTTTTAACTAAGTCCATATTATAAACTACATCTAGTGTTCCTTCTATGCCACAGTCTGGGCAGTGATACATTACTTCTTCTCCAACTTTCTTACCACATTTAGAACATACTAATCCCTTAACTTTTTCCATAATCCCACCTCAGTTTTATTGACTTAACCTCTAAAAATCCTTTCTCCTTCCGTCCAATGAGTAAGTGCGACTAACCAAATCATAGATTTGGAGTTGTATTAAATGAAACTCCTTCTCCTTCGTCGAATGAGTAAGTGCGACTAACCAAATCATAGATTTGGAGTCTTACTTACAGTATTCTTTTACGTAGGTAATTGGAATTAAAGCATACATAGCTGCACATTTTACAAGTTCATCTTTCCAGGTTAATTCATTTGGTGCATGAGCTTGATCTTCATGGCCTGGACCAAAACCAACACAAGGTATACCATACCTTCCCATTATAGATACTGCATTAGTCGAAAATGTCCACTTATCTACTAATGGATCTTCCTTAAACAACCCTTTATAAGAATCGATTAAAGTTTTACAAGCTGGATGTGATTCTTCAAGAACCCAAGTTGGAAAATAGCACTCTGTTGGATAGATAAGTCCTGTATAGGCAGGTCTTTCATAGGTATACATTTCTACTTTAGCCTTAGCCTCTTTTACTGAAGGTAATTCTCTTATTTGATCTAAAGCGTATTCCCAAGTCTCCCCATTAGTAAGTCTTCTGTCTATGGAAACAGTACAACCATCAGCTACTGCACATCTAGAAGGTGAAGAAAAGAATATTTCTGAAACTGTTAAAGTTCCTTTTCCTAAGAATGGATCATCTATTAATCTTTTATTTAACTCTTTTAATTCATTAAGAATAGGACCCATTTTGAATATCGCATTATCTCCTCTTTCTGGTGCTGAACCATGACAACTAATTCCATGAGTTGTCACTTTTATTTCCATTCGCCCTCTGTGCCCTCTATAAATATTAGTTGAAGTTGGTTCTGTTATTACTACAAACTCTGGTTTTATCTTGTCTTCATTTATAATATATTGCCAGCATAATCCATCACAATCTTCTTCCTGTACAGTACCTGTAACTATTAGAGTGTAATCATCTTCTAAATTTAAATCTTTGATTATCTTACCCGCATAAACCATTGAAGCCATTCCACCTTCTTGATCTGAACCACCTCTACCATAAATAACTTCATCATCTTCATAACCCTCATATGGATCATTAGTCCAATTATTTATATCTCCAATTCCAACAGTATCAATATGAGCATCCATAGCAATTACATGTTTTCCATGTCCTATATACCCTAGTACATTTCCCATCTGGTCTATTTCTACTTTGTCAAAACCTACTTTTTCCATTTCCTCTTTAATTCTTAAAACTACTCGCTTTTCATCACAACTTTCACTAGGAATAGATATCATGTCTCTTAGGAACCCTGTCATATCAGCCTTATAGTTTTCTGCTAACTTTAGAATTTCTTCTTGGCATGTAATTTTTGACATATTTAAATCCTCCTTTAAATATAAATATATTTTATTTTTCAACCATTATTTCAATAATTTAAATACTTACTAACTAATTAATTAGTTAATTCAAATAAAAACCTATATAATTCAATACAATTAACCTGCATTATAATCTAATTTATTGGTATTACTAAATAAGTTTAGTAATACCAATAAACTAGAAAATTTTATTTAGTTTGCTACAGATAAAAAGGGTTTAATAGATTGAAAGTATAATATTCCTTCTAGAACTGATCCACCTATAGTTCTTGACTTATCAGAAATAGTATTGCAATTACTGATCTCATCATGCCTTGGATCTACATCTGCAATTTTTAACCCCTTTGTAATATAAGTGTTATCTCTAATAATGCCTCTTAGCACTCCATCAATTTTAGCTTTTACTTCTAAATCATCTATTAGTGCTATAGTTTCATTAGCTTTAACTATATCTCCTATTTGTCTTATATTCTTAATTTTTCCTTCATAAGAACTATAAATTACTCTTTCCTTTGCATAACCACATATAGATCCTGGTACTCCTGTATCCTCTAAAGCATATCCATCAAATATTAATCTTCCCAAACTATGTCCTCTCATGGTCTCTACTACTACATTTACATCTATACCTGCTTTAAATCCAGGGCCTAATGCAATGGTTATAGGTGCCATATCTATAGTGGTACCTAAATTTTTTTTCGCTAAAATTGCATCAACTACAGCAATAGGCCTAACCGTTTCAATGAGCTTTCCATATCTATCAACAGCTACCGGAATATATCCCATATCCCAAGCTTCTAGTATTTCATCATAGGTTCTAACAAGAACACCCTTCATACCTTCAATTGTTGTTTCACCATCAAATACTGCCTCACTAAAAGATACATTTCTTCTAATACTAGAAGGTATCTCTATCTCAAGTACTAGAACTTTAAATCCACTTCTATGAAGTTTTTGTATAGTACCTGAGGCAATATCGCCTCCACCTCTTACAATTATTCTATTATTTATCACCAAATCGTCCCCTTGCTTAATGATAATTTGATTGTAATAATTCTATATAATCCTTTTCTGTATCAATATCCCAAAGAAAATATTCTTCATCTACTTCCACAAAAAATATATTATCCTCATGATTTTTTAAAATAGTTTTTCCGCCCAAATCTCCATTAAGTGCTAAAAGCTCATTTCGATACTTCCATGGAAATATTACAGGATTTCCTCTTCTACCTTTATAAATTGGTACAATAAACTTATCTTGATTTTTTTCAAATTCTTCGATAAGTTTATTTATAAGACTCTCATTTAAAAAAGGTTGATCCCCTGTAATAAAAGCATATCCAGATATTTTAGATGCAGCTTTCAACCCAAGTTTTATAGATTGACTTTGTCCCATATATGCCTGGGAGTTTTTAACTACTTTTAAATCTCTAGTCTGAGCTAACTCTGCTATTGTTTCATTGCCAGTTACTACAATTTTATCTTCTAAATTACTTTTATTTACTGCATCTAAAACATATTCTATTAGATATTTACCCTTATACTTTAATAGTAATTTATACCTTCCCATCCTAGTACTACGGCCTGATGCCATAACAATCCCAGTTACCACATTGAATCCCCCTTAAAGCTTTTCTGTAGATTCTTCATATATAACCCTATATGTTTTATTTAATAAACTTCCAATAAGTATTCCGTCTAATAACTTTAATTCTTTATTTTTTATTGTTATATATTCTATTAGATTTTCTAACTTCTTAAAGTCCTCTTCTTCTACCTTATTTATAAATAAAATTCTTCTACCTTTGGAGTTTTTAAATAATCCTTCTTTTTTAAATATTAAAGCTAGCAAATCTTCTTCATTTATACTATCTCCTACACTTTTATTTATAAGTTTTAAAAACTTATCAATCCTATGAATATTTCCATCATGGATTTTTAAATTTAAGGCTTCTCCGCTTAAAACTCCTATTGTTGTACTAGTAAAATTACTTACTACTGGCTCATCTTCCTTCCAAGCTTTTAAAGTTTTTTCTTTTGCTCCATCAGATTCTATTAAAATATAATCATAATTGTTAAGTATATTAGAAATACTTTTATCATCAATTCCAATGACTTTATTTTCTCCATTAACACTAGAACCATAAACATGAATTTCACCATCTGGTTCCTTTGTTTTACTTATATTCCCACAGTATACATATACTATATTTCCATTTAGAATATACTTACTTTCTTCATCAATATGATCTCCAAAGCTGTCCTTTAGAATTAAACAATTGTATTGATTTCTTTTAGGTAGATATATTTTAGTTGTTGTTGTTATAAGAACTCTTCCTCTTTTTTTCAACTCCTCGGCTAGGATAAACATAAGAGTGGTCTTTCCTCCAGCTCCTACTATAGATATTTTTTCTCCTTTAGTAACAGTAAGAACCTTTAAAATGTCCACCCTTTTTCACTCCTTTTTAAAACCTCTTCCAAACCTCAGTTGCTAGTTCTCTACTTCTAGCCCTAATTCTTTCCTCATCTAAATTAACCAGTTTTCTATTCATCATTATAATCTTCCCATTTACAATAGTGGTTTCAACATGTCTTCCACTTATTCCAAATAGAATATGACTATCTATATTATCTTTATATATAGGTGTTGGAGGATTATAGTCAACAATTATAACGTCAGCTAATGCACCTTCTTTTATAATTCCTATGGAATTATCTATAAATCTTTCAGTTATAACTCTATTTCCTTTGAAAAGCATTTGTGGTAATTCTACCCAAGCTACTGTTGAGTCCTTAGCTTCATGCCTTTGAATAGTACTTCCAGTTTTATAAGACTCTAAAATATCAGAGGTGTATCCATCTGTTCCCAACCCCAACAATATTTGTTTTTTAGCCATTTTTAAGATTTGCGATGTTCCCACTGCATTACCCATATTAGATTGAGGATTATTAACTACTATGGAATTCTTTTCTTTCAGCATATCCATTTCCTCATCAGTTATGTGTACACAATGAATAGCCATAGTTTTATCAGAAAGAACACCTCTTTTATACCATCTTTCAATTACGCCTACACCATACTTTTCCATAGAATCTTGTACATCTTCAATTCCCTCAGCACAATGTACATGGAATCCTGTATTTAAACCCTCTATAGCTGTTAGGCATCTCTCTACAGTATTTTCACTAATAGTCATAGATGCATGAAGTCCAAATAATCCCTTTATCATATCATCCTTTTCTCTATTACAATACTTTATAAATTCAATATTTTCTTCAATACTTTGCTTTACTACGTTCTCCCCATCTCTATCAGAAGTTTCATAACTCAGATTACTTCTAATACCTACCTCCTTAGCTGCATCTGCAATAGTAAATAAACTCCCACTTAAACCATATGGACTGGAATGATGATCAAAGGAAGTTGTTACACCATTTTTAATTTGATCTATCATTGGAACTATTGCACTATAGTATACATCCTCTAGAGTTAACTTTTTATCTAATCTCCACCATAATCCCTTCAATATATCTAAAAAACATTTTGCTGGAGGACTATCATTAGAAATTCCTCTAGCAAAGGTACTGTAATAATGCATATGTGTATTTATAAAACCCGGCATTATTAATTTCCCTCTTGCATCAATGAATTTATAGTCTAGATATTTTTCTTTTAATTTTTTTGTAATTCCTACTTCTACAATTTTATCTTTTTCTATAACTATACATCCATCATCTATAATTGTGTTTAAATCATCTCTGGTTACAACTATCCCATTACCTACTAGTAGCATTCACACTCCCCCTATGGATTAAATAATTTAACCTTAATTAAATACTTCTAGATTATATATTCATACCTGTTTACACAAGTTTCTATAATAGATTTCATTTCCTTTGAGATTGATTCTGAGTTATTTTCTTCAATACACCAATTATAAATTTCACCTTTTTCATCCCTAACTTTAAAAATACCTTTAATAGAATCTATTACACAGAAACCTGAATTGCTACTGTTTTCAAAATCTTCCTCACTCCAAAATATAGTAATTTTATCTTTGTAAGGATTACCTTTATATGGACAAAACACTCCACAATTTCCACATTCATTACACATACCATCTAAATGTATAATTTGATGACCTTCTATAGGACCTTCTTTAATATCAATAAACACATTTGCTCTATTAGGACAAACATCTACGCATATTTCACAAATATTATTGCATTTAAGACATCTTATAGCCTCTTCCTTAGAAGGTATTGATTCAAGTAGTACACCTTTTCTTTCATAAGATTTCTTAAGTTCATATCCACAAGTATTTTCCTCAGCCCTAATGAAATCACAAGGCATATTTTCTTTTTTTAAAATGTCCCTAGTTATAATTTTCCCATGAGACAATGCTTCTACTATAGTACCTGGACCACTTTTAGCATCTCCGGCTATATATACGTTAGATATATTAGTTTCACATTTACTGTTTACTTCAGGAAGTCCTTTAGAATTTATATCTATACCAAGACTTTTAAATAATTCTGAATCTATTTTTTCTCCAACAGCTGCTATAACTGTAGTTGCATTTATACTTTCATATTTTCCTAAGGAAATTGGACTTTTTCTACCTGATTTATCTTGTTCTCCTAAAATCATTCTTTCACAAACAAGAATATTATCTTCTAACGCTACAGGGGATAATAACTCTTTAAATTCAATACCTTCTTCAATAGCTAATTTAATTTCTTCTCTACTAGCAGGCATTAAATCTTTAGTTCTCCTATATATAATAGTTACCTTTTCAACTCCATTAACTCTTTTGGCAGCACGAGATACATCCATGGCTACGTCCCCTCCACCAATAACACATACATGGGTTCCTAGTTTTATATCCTCACTGTTTTCTTTAAAACCCTCTAAGAATTCAATAGAATTTAAGATTCTATCATTACCTCTTTTAAGTGAAATACTTGCTGGCTTCCAAGCTCCAGTTGCTAGGACAACATAATGAAAATTTTTCCTTAGAACATTTAAATCAACTTCTTCAGCTACATTAAAATTTATCTTAACTCCATGGCTTTTTACCATTTTAAAATCCTGTTCTAAAGCTAAATTATCTATTCTAAAACTTGGAATTACATAATTTATAATTCCATATGGTTTATCTCTTTTTTCAAATACTTCTACACTAATACCATTTCTTCTAAGGTACATCGCTGTAGATAAACCTGCTACCCCAGCTCCTATGATAGCTACCTTTTTATGATTTTTAATTGCACCTGGTTTTATATTCTTTGTATATAGTTCTTCAGCATTATCCACGGCTATTTTTTTCATTCTTCTAATTTCTAGGGAACTATCATAATCTAGTCTCGTACATTTATTTTGACAGTTATGATTACATAAAGTTCCTGTTATAGCTGGGGCTGCATTATCACTAACTATTACTTTAAAAGCTTCATCATATTTTCCTTCTCCCACAAGCTCTATATACTTTGGAATCTGTTGTTCAATGGGACAGCCTTCACTACAAGGTGCAATTGTACAATTATATATGGGTAAGTCCTTATATAGTTTTCTAATTTTAACTACCCTTGCTTTCTTAAGGTGATGCTTATCATCAATTGATTCCTTTGCTAGTTTTTTTAGCAATTGCATGTCAATTGTTGACTTTCTATTAGAAATAAGTGGTTCTACCTTTTCAGCTATCTGTTTAATTCTTTCATAACCACCTGGCTTTAATATTGTAGTAGCAAAAGTTATTGGACATATTCCTGTTTCAAATATCTTATCTACATTAAAGAATTCAGCTCCACCAGAATATGAAATATATAATTTTCCTTCAAATTCCTCTGAAAGATTACTTGCTAAATTAATAGCTAAAGGATATAAAGATCTACCTGACATGTACATCTCTTCTCCTGGTAGTTCTTCATTTAATATCCTTACTGGAAGAGTATTTGTAAGTTTTACTCCAATCTCCATACTTTCCATTTCAGCTACGGCTTTTAATTTTTTTATCATTTTTATTCCATCATTGTATTGCAGATCATTTTTAAAATGATGTGAATTTAGTTTTATATATTCATAACCCATTTTATTAAGAATTTTTCTTACAAATGCTTCACCAAGCAATGTAGGATTCATCTTTACAAAAGTATGAAGATGTTTTTCTTTTAATAAATAAATAGCAATTCTTTCTATTTCTTGTGGAGGACATCCATGTAGAGTTGATAGCGTAATTGAATTGCACACCCTTGAAGGAATTTCATATAAATCTTCAATTGAAAATCTATAAAATTTTTCTATATTATTCTCCAATACTTGAATAGATTCCTTCCATATTTTTGTATTTTGTGAATTTTTCAAATTTTCTATGTAGGAATCTATTTTATCTGATTTTATTCCATCAAAATCATATCCTACACTCATGTTAAAAACAAAGTCTCTTTCTACACTTAAGTTAAGTTCCTTCATTAAAACATGTAATATAATCCAAGCTTTCACATATTCCTCAAAAGCTTCTTCTACAGTTAGTTCTGTAGACCACTCTACGTTATAGCATTCATCCTCAGCATTAATACATGGCTTTAACACTGGAAGATCTTCTCCATCAATAATCTGGACTGTCTTTAACTCAATAAATCTACTACCAGTAAGATATGCTGCTATAATATTTTGAGCTAATTGTGAACTAGGACCTGCTGCTGGTCCAATTGGTAGGCCTAACTTCTCTCCTAAAAAAGGGATAGTGTTATTAGGGATTCCATAGTAAAACTTATCTTTATGAATTCCAAAAATACTATCTTTAGTTTTTAGTTCAGTAAAAATCCAGTTAATGAGTTTTTCAAAACTTATTGGGCGTATTTTGTCACTCATATTTACTCCCCCCTATAATTCATAAGTTACTTAAAAGCATTTATACCCTTAAGTAAATACTTAATTTAATTAATCTATTTACTCTTTATTTTTCTATAAATCTCGGCTTATCTTCTTCCAGCAATTTCTCAAAAACAGATATAGGATCCTTAACTTTACTTAAGAACATCATGGCAGCAATAATATATGGTTTATATCCAGCTTCACGATATAGTAATTCACGGTAACGATTAAATACAGATTCTCCTACTTCTCCAATTTCACAACTTACTCCTGTTATATCTGCTGGTAAACAATGAAGATATAATGCTTTACCATCCTTAGTAAGCTCCATCATTTTTTCATTGCATTCCCAATCCTTATATCTAGCATTTTCTTTCAACAATTCTTTTTCAAGTTCATCAATACCTGCTATATCCCTCTTTGAATATAGTTCTGTACGTTTTTCCATAGCTTCAAATGGTGCCCAGCTCTTTGGATAAACTATATCTGCGTTTTCGAAGGCTTCTTTCATAGAATTAGTCTTTGTAAAGCTTCCACCATTTTTCTCTACATTTACCTTAGCAACTTCTTCTACTTCAGGAAGTACATCATATCCTTCTGGATGTGCTAATACAACTTCCATTCCCATTCTTGTCATAAGTCCAATAACTCCTTGCGGAACCGAGAGTGGTTTTCCATAAGAAGGTGAATAAGCCCAAGTCATAGCTAATTTTTTACCTTTTAAATTTTCCACTCCACCAAAATAGTGAATCAAGTGTAATAAATCTGCCATACATTGAGTTGGATGGTCTATATCACATTGTAAATTAATCAGAGTTGGACGTTGTTCTAATACTCCATCAGTGTAACCTTCCTGAACAGCATTAGAAACTTCTTTCATATAAGCATTACCCTTTCCTATAAACATATCATCTCTAATTCCAATTATGTCTGCCATAAAAGAAATCATATTTGCAGTTTCACGGACAGTTTCTCCATGAGCAATTTGAGATTTTCCTTCATCGAGATCTTGTACCTCTAGCCCTAATAAATTACACGCACTAGCAAAACTAAATCTAGTTCTAGTAGAATTGTCTCTAAATACCGAAATACCTAATCCACTATCAAATATTTTCGTCGATATATTATTTTCTCTCATTGTACGAAGAATATCAGCAACAACAAATACTGATTCTAATTCTTCGTTACTTTTTTCCCATGTTAAGAAAAAATCATTATTATACATCTCCCTGAAATCTAGTTTTTTAAGTCTCTCCATAAGGGTTTTAATATTCTCCACAAAATCCACTCCTCAATTTATTAATCTCCTATTCCAAAATAAATTTATACTTATATTTTTCAAATTCGTCACAATTTACCTTTACTGACTAATTAATCAAATTATAACTCCCATTACATTTAATGTCAATATTCAAACCAGATAATTAAAACTATTCTATTTATTTCATGTAAATTTATTGCATTTTATCCTCTTAATTGGTAAAATTTAAATAATTTAAATTTATTCATTTCAAGCTTAAATTATTTTATTATCTTAATATTTATTCATATCCTTATTATACTTATTCATAAACTATAGTTAAGTATATATTTTTTTCTTTATTTTTTATATTAACTGGTTAGTAAAATATTTATAGCACTTCATGCATTATGCATAAGATATAATTATAAATTTAGAGGGGGAATTAAATTGCAAACAACTAACGCTCCAAAGAAATCGCTTCTTAGAATTAAACTAGATGACAAACCACCTATGAAACAAACTTTAATTCTTGCATTTCAAGCAATTTTTGCATGTTTCAGTGGTATAGTAGCAGTTCCACTAGTAGTAGCTGGTGCACTAGGATTAAAAATATCTGATACATCATTTCTGGTTTCATGTGCCCTATTTGCTTCTGGTCTTACAACACTTATTCAAGCTAAAGGTATTGGACCCATAGGAAGCAAGCTTCCATTTATCATGGGTACCTCCTTTGCTTTTGTAAGTCCGGCTATTGCCATCGGTAGCACTTATAACGGCAATATGACTTTAGGTATTGCTACCATATGTACAGCTACAATGGTAGGTGCCTTACTAGAAGTAATTCTAAGCTTTTTTATTAACCATGTTAAAAAAATTTTTCCACCACTTGTTACTGGTACTGTTGTTACTATGATAGGTATCACTATCATTCCTGTTGGAATTGATTGGTTAGCTGGAGGCTCTGGAAACCCAAACTATGGAGATCCTAAATTTTTATTGCTTGGTGCTATTGTCCTAATTATTATTATAATTACCAATCAATCTAAAAATACTTTTATAAGTTCTTGCTCAATATTTATAGGTATATTATGTGGATATTTATTAGCTATTCCTTTCAACTTATTAGATACTACTCCAATATCTGCTGCATCTTGGATTTCTATTCCTAGACCTCTTAAATTCGGAATTAAATTCTCTATACCAGCGATTATTAGTTTTTTAGCTGTTTATCTAGCAACTACTGTAGAAACTGTAGGTGATACTCTAGCTATTGGCGAGGCATGTGAAATTGAGGTTTCTAACAACCAACTTTCTGGAGGTGTACTTTGTGATGGCCTTGGATCAATTCTAGCTGGATTTTTTAACTCTACTGCAAATACATCCTTTAGCCAATGTACTGGCCTTATAAATGTTACAGGAGTTGCTAGTAGGTTTGTTATAATTATAGCTGGAATAATATTATCTATAATGGGTTTGATACCAAAATTTGCTTCTTTAATATCAATTATGCCTAGTCCAGTTCTTGGAGCTGCTGGTATAGTTATGTTCGGTTCTATTGCTTGTTCTGGTATTAAAATTCTAGGCAAAGTTGATATGACTAGAAGGAACATTTTTGTAATTGGTATATCTTTTGCTTTAGGTGTAGGTGTCATTGTTAGACCTGAAGCTCTTAGTATGTTCCCAGAATCCTTACAAATAATCTTTGGTTCTGGTGTAACAACTGCAACTATATTTGCTGTAATATTAAATTTAATCTTACCTAGTGATAAGCCTCAAAAACCTGTTATTAAAACTAAATCTGGTATGTCTTTAAGCAAATAACTACTTTGTATTCCCGAAATCTATATAAGAGATATAGAAAGTTGATCACTACTCTCTATATCTCTTATTTTTCCACAAAAAATTCCAGCCTAAATATAAACTGGAATTTTTTCTATTCAATTTATTTCTTAAGGGATTTTTTTGTAGCATTAAATATTTTTTGATATCCTGTACATCTACATAAATGTCCAGATATTTCTCTTTTTATTTCTTCATCAGTATAATCTTCACCACTATTTACCAACGCTGTAGTTGTAAGTACTAATCCTGGAGTACAGAATCCACATTGAATTGCACCTTCTTCTATAAATGCCTTTTGCACCTTTGATAAGTTTCCATTTTCTGATACACCCTCTATGGTTAAAATTTCTTTTTTATCAGCCCAAATAGCCATATAAATACATGAATCTATAGGTATTCCATCCACTAGTACTGTACAAGCTCCACATTCTCCAACTGAACATCCTTGCTTTACCCCTGTAAATTGAAGTCTATTTCTCAATACATCTAACAAAGATTCTCGCACATCTACTTCTAAATTATAATTTTTTCCATTTACTTTTACTGATATCTTTTTATAATTCTTATCAATCATAATAAAATCCCACCTTATTTAGTTACTTCATAAATACCTCGTACTGTTAATTCTTTTATTAAATGCTCCCTATAAGCCTTTGATGCTCTCCATGAGTCTCTAGCACTTGCTGATTTTACTGCATATTGTGCAATATTATTAATATTTTCTTCTGAATATTCTAAACCAAGGGCATACTTCTCTGCATCCTTACATCTTATAGGAGTAGGCGCAGCTACCCCTAACGCTATTCTTAAATCTTTAAATTTATTTTCCTTCATACTAGCTACAACACATACACCTAGCATAGAAATATCCATTGCCTTTCGATTACTATACTTAATATATGTTCCTCTTACTCCCTCATAGTCTTTTTTTTCAATAAAAATGCTTATTAGAATTTCATCTTTTCTTATATTAACCTTTCCAGGACCTTCGTAGAATTCCTCTATTGGAACTATTCTCTCTCCCTTAAAACTTCTAAGTCTTAATTTAGCATTAAATGCAAATAAACTTGGTGCACTATCTGCTGAAACAGCTCCATTACATACATTCCCTCCAATAGTGGCCATATTTCTTATTTGTGGTCCTCCCATAGATACAGCACCTTGCCCTAAAGCAGGAATAAAATCTTTTATAATTTTATTTCTATATATATTGGTAAAGCAAGTAGTGGAGCCAATTTCTATGGTGTCATTTTCTAGAACCTTTATGAAGTCTAATTCTTTTAAGTTTTTTAGACTTAAAAGTTCTACTTCTTTCATATCACCATGATGCAATTTAATTAAAACATCAGTTCCACCAGATATTATTTTTAAATTATTATTTTCATGAAGAATTTTTACTGCCTCTTCTACACTTCTAGGCTCTTGTATATTCTTAATATCAAACATTTTTATCTTTAATAGAGATTTAACACTCTACTAAAATTCACCTCCTTCTATATTTATATAGTCTACTAACTATACAATCTGCACTCTTACATTTAAGGTAAATCCTATATTAAGCCCTCTTCCTTAAATTTTTCAAATACTCTTTGTGGATTCATTGGTATTCTATTAAAAGCAACACCAGTTGCATCTAAAACTGCATTTCTTATAGCTGGGGCTGGAGAAAGTGTTGTATTTTCACCTAGAGATTTTTGCCCAAAACTTCCTGCATCATCTGGAATTTCTACAAATGCTGAACCAATATTAGGCGTGTCTAAAATAGTTTGTAATTTATAGTCTAAAAGATTGTTATTAAGAGCTCTTCCAGTCTTCTCATCAAATATCATTTGCTCTGATAAAGCATATCCCAGTGCCATACTTACACCACCGTGAACTTGCCCTTCTGCTAGCATTGGATTAATTATTGTTCCAGAATCATGAATATTATATATTTCTACTACGGTTATTTGACCAGTTTTTATGTCTACTTCAACCTCTGCAAAGGTTGCTCCATAAGCAACTACATTAGTCCTTATATTAACAGAAGTGTCGCTAGTTATAGGAGAACTGTAAATCCTATCATAAAATGATTCTAACGCTATATGCTCAAGAGAACAGACAACTATACCCGTTGTTTTTTCAACTACATTACAATCAACTATATCCATTACCTCTGGATTGAGGCCATTTTTTCTGCTAGCAAACTGAAGAACTTTACTCTTTACCTCCATAGCAGCTTTTTTCACTGCAGCACCTGTAACAAAAGTTTGTCTTGATGCATAAGCACCTGTATCAAATGGAGTAATATCAGTATCTTGATTTGAAATTACATGAACCATATCAATTGGAATTCCTAAAACCTCTGAAGTCATTTGTGCAAATATAGTATCACTACCTTGACCAATTTCTGTAGCCCCAATTTGCAACTGTACTGAACCATCTTGATTCATCACAATCCTTGCACCTGCTGCTTCTAGAGCTACAGGATAAGTACCTGCAAAATAACTAAAACAAGCCATTCCTACTCCATGTCTTAAACTACCTATTTGATTTTTATATAGCTTTTTCTTTTCATTCCAATTTATTAATTCCATTCCCTTTTCAAGACACTGTGATAGTCCCATGGAACGCACCACATTTTTGGAGGATGGATCTACATGATTTTGCTTCACCAAATTTTTCAATCTGAATTCCACAGGATCTATATTTAGTTCTCTAGCAATATCATCTAAATGACTTTCTAGAGCAAATGAAATTTGTGGAACTCCATATCCTCTCATAGCTCCTGCTACCGGCATATTAGTATATACAGTTTTAGGCTCATATTTTATAGCATTAAAATTATATAATGGTCTAAATTTACTCCCACAGCTCATGGTCACTGAATGTCCATGAGATGCATATGCTCCATTATTTACTAAGTTCTTTATATCTATTGCTAGTAACTTACCTTCCTTAGTAACTCCAGTTTTAAATGTAAATCGCATAGCATGACGAACCCTTGTGTCTATAAAACATTCTTCTCTAGTTAATGCATATCTAACTGGTCTTCCATTAACCGCAAGTGTCATTGCTGCAGTTAATGGCTCTATAACAACATCTTGCTTATTTCCAAATCCACCACCTATATATGGCTTTATAACCCTTATTCTTCCCCATGGCATCCCTAGTGCCTGTCCTACTATCCTTCTTACAATATGTGGTATTTGAGTAGAAGTTACTATCACAATTCTTCCATCTGACTCCATATAAGCATACGCACTATGATTTTCCAGATGACAATGTTGTACAGTACTAGTATTAAATTTACCTGTAAATACTTTGTCAGCTTCTTTTAGCTCTATTTCTACGTCTCCTACTTCATTGCCAAAAGAGCTAATAATATTATTTTGTCTTTCTTCATGTATTATTGGGGCACCTTCTTTTATAGCTTCTTCCTGATCCATTACAAATGGCAACACTTCATATTCTACATCTATAAGTTTTATAGCTTTTAGAGCTATTATTTCATCTATGGCTACAACTGCCGCCACTGGTTCTCCACAAAAGCGAACTTTATCAGTAATGATTAATCTATCTTCTACATCTCTATGTGCTTCATCAAAGGTCCAAGGGTGTCCAGCCGTTGCAAATTTTATTTTTGGTAAATCTTGATAAGTAATTACTGCTTCAACACCATCTAAATTTTTTGCTTTAGAAACATCAATACTTCTTATTTTTGCATGGGCATAAGGACTTCTAAGCACCTTTCCTATTAGCATTTCCCTTTCAAAATAGTCATCAGCATACTTAGCCTTCCCTGTAACCTTTGCCACACCATCTAATCTAGATACACTACTACCTATTACCTTATAATTCATAATTCTCTTTAGCAAGATTATAATCCTACTAAAGCACCTCCCTTTATTTTTACTGATTAATTAGTCACAAAAATATATAACTATACAAGCTTTTTAGTGTTTTCTATAACTTTAACTCTCTAGCTACGTAATTTCCTTTTTCATTACCTACCAATTTTCCATCCTTTATAATAAATCTTCCCCTTGAAATAGTCGTAATTACTTTACCTTTTACATCTAGTCCTTCATATAAATTGTAGTCACAATTGGAATGAGAGTATTTTATTTTATGCCTATCTAAAGGGTCAAATATTACAACATCAGCATCTGATCCTGGGAGTAACGTTCCTTTTTTAGGATATAAACCATGAATCTTTGCTGGATTCTTTGTAAATTTATCAATTATTTTATCACCAAACATTGTATACAATAAATTAAAAGAATATTCTATTCCCCCTATTCCCATAGGAATTAAATCTAAAGTTTCTTTTGCTTTTTCATTAGATTTAAACGGACAATGATCAGTACCTATTACACTAACATCATCTATATTTTTTCTTAATTCATCAATTTCTTCTAAAGACCTAAGAGGTGGTGTTAAGGTATATAGAAAACCATCCTTTAATAAATAATTATCTTTAGATAAATAAAAATATTGAGGGCAGCTTTCTATAAATAAATTTTTATTTATTAAACTTTTATATAAGTCCATAATTCGACTTAAAGATTCTCCTGAACTAAGGTGTACAATATACATATATCCATCCATATTCTTAGTCATTTCAGCTAAAGTTAAAACTTCTGTAGTCTCACATAATGTGGGTCTATTTTCTTCATGGGATCTTACTGGAAACTTTCCCTCTCTGATTAACTCTTCATTTTCACTATGAGATATAAGTATAACCTTCATTCTTTTCGAAATTTTCAGTAAATTGCTGATGGTTCTTAATCCAGTTTTTCTATTACTGGAACTATAAGTAGTAAAGAATTTTATGCTACAAATTCCCCTCTTTTTAATCTCCTCAATAAATAGTTCTTCATTATCCTGAAAATTTGCAATAGTACTATGAAATCCATAATCTACAACAGAAACCTTTGCTTTTCTTTTTCTGTCTACAAAAGCTTTTTCTAACTCTTCAATATTTTTTACTGGATCTAAAAAATCTATAAATGTAGTAATTCCGCCATATGCAGCTACTATAGAACCATTGTAAAAATCATCAGCAGAAACCTGATTACCCACCTTAAGCTGAAAATGTACATGAGGATCTATAAATCCTGGTAATACATAATTTCCTTTTGCATCATAAATATCTTTTGATAAGAAAATATCCTTTGACAGGTTTTTAATAATTCCATTATCAATGTACAAATTTCCTCTAATAAATTCCCCTTCCACATATATATTTCCATTGACTATGGCTAAATCATAACAATTCACAATATCAACCCCATATATTTACTCTATAATAATATTTTACCATTATATTCTTTTATTTACCATAAAATATTGTTGTGCTAATAGAAATTATTGATATGAAATATTAAATTAAATTCTCTAATATGGCTCTTGATAAACAGAGTTCTAAGCTTCAGAGGAAGTATTCACTCCCATGGAAGCTTAGAACTCCCAGGGACGTAGCGGCTCTTTGCTACCGCCTCGAAGAAGATGGAGTATTAGAGCTGGTAGTCATCGGATAAATATTTATTGTAATAGATTACATTTTTTAAAAATCCCACTATACAAATCTTTAAAAAAGTATTATACTGTTAGTGATTTGATGAATTATTGAAAATATTTTGTATATTTTCAATGTTAAACTTATTTAGTAAGGGGGTATTTTTTAAGTGTGTTGTAACTTAGAAAAAAATCAAATGTTTAAGGAATTAGAAGACTTTATTAATTCCTTACCTGTCAAAGATGGAGCTTTAATAGAGGTTTTGCATAAAGCTCAGCATATCTTTGGATATCTACCTAAGGAAGTTCAAACTTTCGTCGCTGATAAACTAAATTTACCTATATCTAAAGTTTATGGTGTTGTAACATTTTACTCATTTTTCACTACTGAACCTCGTGGTAAGAATGTAATAAATGTGTGCATGGGTACTGCATGTTTTGTTCGTGGTGCTGGAGATGTTCTTAAAGAATTTGAAAAAGAACTAGGTATTAAATCTGGACAAACTACAGAAGACATGAAATTTACACTAGGTTCTTTAAGATGTGTTGGTGCTTGTGGTCTAGCTCCTGTTTTAACTGTAAATGATAAGGTTTACGGTCACTGTACTCCAGACCAAGTAAAAAGTATATTAGCTGAATATGAGTAGAATTAGGAGGTAACAAAGTTGAATAAAATAAATTCCTTTGAAGAATTAAACAAAATTTATCAGGAATACAAATCATCCCTTGATATTAGAAAAGCAACTGGTATCGATGGCTTTGTTTGTGAAAAAAATAACTATAAAAAAGAAATACTTATTTGCGGAGGAACTGGGTGTAAGTCTGCACAAAGTGATTTAATTAAAGATAACCTTGAAAAAGAAATTAGTAAGTTAGGTTTGGAAGATGAAGTATACGTTTCCATAACTGGTTGTTTTGGTTTCTGTGAAAAAGGTCCTATAGTAAAAGTTACTCCAGATGATGTGTTTTATGTTCACGTAACTCCTGAGGATGCTGAAGAAATCATAAATGAACATATTGTTAATGGAAATGTTGTACAAAGATTACTTTACGAAGAACCAACTATAAAAGAAAAAGTTAAGACTCAAGATGAAATGACTTTCTATAAGAAGCAAGTTAGAATAGCTCTAAGAAATTGTGGATTAATAAACCCTGAAAATATTGATGAATATATTGCTGAAAAAGGATATCTAGCTCTTGGAAAATGTCTAACAGAATGCACTCCTGATGACGTAATAAATGTTATATTGAAATCTGGACTAAGAGGAAGAGGCGGCGGCGGCTTTCCTACCGGAAAGAAGTGGCAATTTGCAAAAGGCTATGATGCTGATCAAAAATATATTATTTGTAATGCCGATGAAGGTGATCCAGGTGCATTCATGGATCGTTCGATTTTAGAAGGAGATCCAAATAGTGTTCTTGAAGCTATGGCTATAGCTGGTTATGCTATAGGTGCTACTAAAGGTAATATATATATTAGAGCTGAGTATCCACTAGCAATTCAAAGACTTAGAATTGCTATAAATCAAGCTAGAGAATATGGACTCCTTGGTGAAAATATACTAAATTCAGGCTTTGATTTTGATATTGAAATTAAATACGGAGCTGGTGCCTTTGTATGTGGTGAAGAAACTGCTCTTATTCATTCAATAGAAGGTAACCGTGGAGAACCAACAAATAAACCACCATTCCCTGCTGAATCTGGACTTTGGAATAAGCCAACTTGCGTTAATAACGTTGAAACTTTAGCGAATATTCCAGCTATTATTAATAATGGTGCAGATTGGTTTAGTTCAATCGGCACTAAATCTTCCGCTGGTACTAAGGTTTTTGCTCTTGCTGGTAAAATTAATAACGTTGGTCTTGTAGAAGTGCCTATGGGAACAACTTTAAGAGAAATTCTTTTTGAAGTAGGTGGAGGAATTAAATTTGATAAAGAATTCAAAGCTGTTCAAACAGGAGGACCTTCTGGTGGATGTATTCCTAAAGAATTTTTAGATACTCCTATTGACTTTGATTCTTTAAGTGCTATCGGTTCTATGATGGGATCTGGTGGAATGATAGTAATGGATGAAGATAACTGTATGGTTGATATAGCTAAATTCTATTTAGAATTTACAAAAGAGGAGTCTTGTGGTAAATGTACACCTTGTAGGATTGGTAACACTCGATTACTTGAAATTCTTGAAAGAATATCAAAGGGCGAAGGTGATTTAAGTGATCTGGATAAGCTTCAAGAGCTTAGTAACACTATAAAAGATACTTCACTTTGTGCTTTAGGACAAACTTCTCCTAACCCTATTCTTAGTACAATGAAATATTTCTATGATGAATATAGAAGTCACGTTGTAGATAAGATTTGTCCAGCAGGAGTTTGTAAGGACCTTATGAAATTTGTTATTACTGATAGATGTATTGGCTGTACTAAATGTGCAAGACAATGTCCAGTTGGCTGTATCGAAGGGAAAGTTAAAACTAAGCATGTAATTGACCATAGCAAATGTATTAAATGTGGTGCATGTAAATCTAGCTGTCCAGTTGATGCAATAGATCTAGTTTAATAATTTAAAAGAGGTGAAAGTATTGAGTTTAGTTACACTTAAAATAAATAATAAAGAAATATCAGTGGAGCAAGGAACCACAATTCTTGATGCTGCACGTAAGCTTAATATAAAAATTCCTACCCTTTGCTACCTAAATCTTCATGATAAAAAGACAACTAATAAACCTGGTTCTTGTAGAGTTTGTGTAGTTGAAGTGGAAGGAAGAAAAAATTTAGCACCATCTTGTTGTACAGCTGTTGCTCCAGGTATGGTTGTTAATACTAGTACTCCAAGAGTAATAGCAGCAAGAAAAACTATAATTGAACTTTTATTATCAGACCATTCTATGGATTGCTTAACCTGTCAAAAAAATTTAAATTGTGAACTCCAAGAGCTTGCTAGTACTTATGGAGTAACTAATTTAAAATATACTGGTTCAAAATCTGTAGCTGTAAAAGAACTTAAAAATCCATCTATAGTAAGAGATACTTCTAAATGTATTTTATGTAGAAGATGCGAAGCTGTTTGTAGCCAAGTTCAAAAGGTTGGTGCAATTGGACCAATAAATAGAGGTTTTAATACCACTATAAGCACTGCATTCTTTGAAGAGCTAAATAATAGCGCTTGTACTTTATGTGGTCAATGTATAAATGTCTGTCCTACTGGGGCATTAATGGAAAAAGATAATACTATTGATGTATTAAACGCTATAGGAAATAAAGATAAATTTGTAGTAGTTCAAACTGCTCCGGCTGTTCGTGCAGCACTTGGAGAAGAATTTGGTATTAAAGAAGGTGCTGTTACTGGTAAGATGGTTGAAGCGCTAAGAGAACTTGGTTTTGATAAGGTTTATGATACTGATTTTGCTGCAGATTTAACTATTATGGAAGAAGCTACAGAATTTTTAGGAAGGTATAAGAGTGGTGAAAATCTTCCTATGATTACTAGTTGTTGTCCTGGATGGATTAATTTCATAGAAAAACATTATGGAAACCTATTAAATCTTCCATCAACATGCAAATCTCCTCAACAAATGTGGGGCGCTATTGCAAAAACATACCTTGCTGAAAAACTGGGTATACCATCGGAAAAACTTTATGTTGTATCTGTAATGCCATGTGTTGCCAAAAAATCCGAAGCTAACAGAGAAGAATTTGTCAATGAAAATAATAATCCAGATATCGATGTAGTTATAACCACAAGAGAATTAGCTAAAATGATTAAACGCTCTGGATTAGAATTTGCTTCTCTACCTTCCTCTGATTTTGATACTATTATGGGTGAATCTACTGGTGCTGGAGTTATTTTCGGAACTAGTGGTGGCGTTATGGAGGCTGCTTTACGTACTGCTTATGAATGGATTACAAATAGCACTTTAGAAGAACTTGATTTTAAATCTGTTAGAGGCCTTGAAGGAATCAAAGAAGCTTCATTAGTTATTGATGGTAACAAAATTAATATAGCTATTGTAAATGGACTTGCAAATGCAAAGAATTTGTTAGATAATATAGAAGATACATCTAAAAAATATCACTTCATTGAAGTTATGGCATGTCCAGGAGGATGTATAAACGGTGGTGGTCAACCATATTCTAATGAGCAATATTCATTAATAGAAAAAAGAATGAATGCTCTTTATAGTGAGGATGCTAATAAGGTTATAAGAAAATCTCATGAAAACCCTGAGATAATAAAGCTTTATGATGAATTCCTTGGAAAACCTAATGGAGAAAAATCTCACCATTTACTTCATACTCACTATATAAATAGATAAACACCTTAATTTAGTTATTAGTTATTAGTCCCTAACTAATATAAATATAAACATAAAAATGATGGTATAAATAACTTATTTATACCATCATTTTTATATAGTTCCTTATTTACAATTATAAAAATTAAAAACATATAAAGTAATATTATCCTAAGTTATAAAAGAATGTTACAAATACTGGAACTAAAGAACTTAATATAACTCCATTTATAAATGCTATTACAGCTATTTCTGGATTTGTTGCTTTAGCTATAAGTGGTAATGTTGTATCCATAGAAGTAGCTCCTGCAGGTGCTATGGCTGTGTAGCCATTCAGTTTTTTAGCTAATATTGGAATTAAAATAACTGTTATCATCTCACGGAATACATTTGTTAAAAATGCTATAGCTCCTAAAGTATCTCCACCCATTTCTTTAAGCATTACTCCTGATAAGCTATACCATCCAAATCCTGAACCTATAGCTAAGCTCTCATTAAGAGCCATATTAAATAGGAATCCTACTAAAAGTCCTCCTAGTAAACTACCTACAATTCCTCCAAATGGTACTAACAAAACCTTAAATCCTGCCTTTTTTAGATCTTTAAATATGGTCTTGTTGCCACCTACATCTATACCAACTAAAAAGATTAAAACAAATAATGAAATGGATGCAAGATTATCAATACTACTCATTATTTCTGGTGGAAACACAAAATAACCACAACCCATTCCAACTAATATAGATACTATTATTATGTACGTCATATTACTTGTCCTCCCCACATGCCTCATTTAAAAGCTCACTACACTCTTCAATTACAACATTTTCATCTTCTACAATCTCTGCATTTAAGATTGATTCTTCCTTGGGTAATTGATTTTCTTTAGGCATAAACTTTTCTGATAAAATATACACAAGTACTATACTTACACCTATTGTAGCTACTGCAAATAAAAAAGACTTTAACCCTATGGTCGGAAGATTTTTTATTATGCCCTTATCCGCTCCTATAGAAGCTCCCATAGAAAATAATAAGAATATTACACCAAGTTGTTGTAATTTACCATTTATAATTTTCCCCTTCTCACCTAATTTTAGAAAGTACCCTACAATGGCACCGAGTATTAATGCAATTAAAATTTCCATATGTCCCCCTCCTCTACCACGTTATTATATCATAGATTTGGAAACAGTTACATTATATTTAGATTATTTTTATTATATTTAACTTTATACCTTTATACATGAAATTATTTGTAATAATAATGATAAATATATTTAATCTTGAATATATATAGGAATATATTAAAAATTGATAAATAAGGAGTTATAATATGAAGAACATCTTTATGCCCTACTATATTAACGGTGATACTATTAGAGATATGTATAAAATTGCTATAAATCGATATGAAAACATTGAAATAAGTGGAAAAAGAGAAGAAACTACAATTCAAGCTACTCTACCATTGTCCGAACTAACTTGTGGAAAAATCATTCAAGGTTCAGCTACAGTGACTTTATCTAAAAGTACTCAAAGAAAATCAATAGATGAAATAGAGAATTCATCTATTAATCTATTTATAAATCTAGAAACTTTATTAAATCGAAACAATGCAATCAAATCTTTAAAAATATATAGTGACCTGAATACAATTTCTCCTGGAGATATTGTAGAATTACAGTGTACTATAGAAAAATCAGATAGCACTTTAGAACTTTTAAGAAATACACTAGAATTACTTGAGTTTCAACAAATAACTTCTGATATAGATAATACCTCTATGATTAATTGGATAAAAAGAAATATAAAATCTTTAACAGAAGATAAAGTATTAAAATATCCTGCCTCCCTTCCTTTTGATTCTAATTCTTTAGTCATTACTTCTGTTTGTAGTAAACATGCATCTATGGACATAGAGTGTTATATTGGTAGACCTTGCACAATTGTTGGTGAAATAGCAAGTTATGACTATCCCCAGTCAAATCATAATATTATTGATAGTAACCCTTTAGTATCTAAATTATTATGGGATTTTATTACATCTCATAGCAACTATAAAGACTTTGTTTCTCATTTAAACTATAATAATGAATTTCCTTCTGATAAGAAAGTGTTGGAAATTGTACCTTTTATAATTTATATGTAATAAATATCCTGTTTTAGTAATATTTGTAGATTATACTAATATTAATAATTATATCTATTAATATTAGGGGGATTTATATGGACAAGTATTTTAAACTTACTGAAAACGGAACTAACGTAAAGCGTGAAATTGTTGCTGGAATTACCACTTTTCTAACAATGGCTTACATTATTGCTGTAAATCCTAATTTCCTTAGTACAGCTATGGGTGATGGTACTGCTGGAGCACTTGTAACTGCTACATGTCTAGCTGCGGGACTTACTACTATACTCATGGGACTATATGCTAATGCACCTTTTGCACTGGCATCTGGTATGGGACTTAACGCCTTCTTCGCATTTACAGTATGCGGTGCCATGGGTGTTCCATGGCAAGTGGCACTTACTGCTGTTTTTGTAGAAGGTATAATTTTCATTATACTTTCTGTAACTAGAGTGCGTGAAGCTGTAGTTAATTGTATCCCACTTACAATGAAGTACGCTGTTACTGCTGGTATTGGACTTTTTATTGCTTTTATAGGTTTAACAGGTGCCGGTATTGTAGTGTCTAATGAAGCTACCCTTGTATCTCTAGGTTCTATGATAGCTCCTGGTGCTATAATCGCAGTTATTGGCATTCTTATTATAGCTATTTTGAACTCTAAAAATATCAAAGGAGCTATGCTTTGGTCCATTCTGATTTGTTCTATAATTGGTTGGATATATGCAGTTATAAATCCTGAAGGAGCTACCGCCGCTGGCATATATCTTCCAAATGGATTATTCAAATATGAATCTATCAAATCAATTGCCTTCAAGCTTGACTTCTCTGTATTCACTAATAGCTCAGCTATTCTTAATTTTATAACAATTTGTCTTACTTTCTTATTCGTAGACTTCTTTGATACTGTTGGTACATTAGTTGGAGTATGTTCTAAGGCTAATATGCTAGATAAAGATGGTAATGTGCCGATGGCAAAGAAAGCTCTACTTGTAGATGCTATAGGAACCACCTTTGGTTCTTTAGTTGGAGTTTCAACCGTTACTACTTATGTAGAAAGCGCAGCTGGAGTTAGTGAAGGTGGAAGAACTGGGTTAACAGCTGTTACTACAGGTATTCTATTCTTATTGGCAATGTTTCTATCTCCAATATTTATAGCTATACCAGGTTGTGCTACAGCTCCTTGCTTAATTTGGATTGGTTTTATGATGCTAGAAAGTGTTATGAAAATAGACTTTACCGATTTTACTCAAGGCTTCCCTGCATTCATTACTATAGCCTCAATGCCATTATGTTATAGTATCGGTGATGGTCTTACCCTTGGAATTCTTTCATATACATTAATAAACTTATTAAATAACATATTTGGTAAGAAAGAAACTAAAAAACCAATCTCAATAGTAATGTATATTCTATCCATCATATTTATACTAAAACTTATATTTATGTAATTTATGTTTTAGTTATCATTAATTTAAAAAGGTAATCACCGAAAATTTTTCAGTGATTACCTTTTGTTTATATCTATATATCCATAAGATTTCTTCTATAATTCATATATAATCTTCTTAGGATTCTCATATCTTCATCTACAATTAATTGTAACTCAGATAATTCCTTATAATTTTTATCATTAATTGCTTCTCTCATTTGAGTAAATAAGCTTCTACTTACATAATTATCTTTCATAAGTTTTTCTCTTAGCTTATTTATTTCACTCCATTTTTCAAGATCATACTCCATAAAATCATCGCCATTAGATCTTCTAATGTTTCTAATTTCATTAGAATAGTTTGGAAGAATTCTATGCTCTAACTCAGTAGTCCATCTTTCAAGTACAGCTTCCTTATATCCTTTAATTACTTTATTAGTTATTACTCCATCTTTAGTTAAAACATGTACTCTCGATTCATCATCAAAAGCTAATAAATTTTCATATACAGTACTTGGAGCCTTACCAAAATACTCTTCTCTTTCTTCCTCTGTATAGAATTCAAATACATCTTCTTCACTTCTATAACATCTGCCTTCCTCTAGGTAAGAAGTTTTTTCCCCTGGTTTTTTAGAAAGTTCTGCTAAAAGTTCTTCTCTACTTTTATTATTTGTAACTACATAGCTTATTCCATCTACCATAGATATTATAACTGAAGATAATACTAAATAAATATTTGTATTAGGATTTGGTGATCTCAACTCAAACCTAGTAGCCATTGGATTAATTGCATCTCTCACTAGTCCAACAAGAATAGTTCTATTTCTTGAAGGCACATCTTTAGTAAATCCTAAGGAAGTTACTATACATACTGGTGCTTCAAAGCCTGGTTTTAATCTTTGTAATGCATCATAATTTGAAGAAACAAAGGGGTTTATTACTTCATAATTCTTTAATACTCCCATTATTGCTCCATATCCTACTTCACTTAAAAAGTCTTTTTCAGCATAACTGTGGAACAAATTCATCATCTTACCATTTTTAAGCTTTAAAGTAACGCCTACATGTAAATGTTCTCCATTTCCTGCTACCTCTTCAATTGGTTTAGCTTGGAATGTGACTTCAAGACCATTTTTTCTAAAAGTTTCTTTTATTAAACCTCTTACCAAAAGTTCATTATCACAAGTTTGAAGGGCTGTAGAAAACTTCCAATCCACTTCTAATTGTTCCATTATGTGAGTTAGAACTCCAGACTCAGATAGTTTAGCTTTAACTCCCCCTACTTCTTTATGACCCATTTCTGGTTCTAGTCCATATTTAGCTAATAAATCTAAAGATTTTTCCAGTGCTGTTCTTACAGGACCCTTAGTTCTCTTCCAGTACTGCTCCTTTAATACTTGGGAAGTGGATAATTCTTCTATTTCAGCTAATTCATTTGGAGTATTTACCCAAAACTCTAATTCTGTAGCTGCTGTAATACTTACGTCCTCTATTTCATCATAGTTTATGTCAAAGTTAGTTAAAAATTGTGGATTTTCTTCAAATAACTTCATCATAGAAGCTCTAAAGTGATCTACAGAATTTTTTAGTATGTACCTAGAATCTACGGCAACATCTTCATGGTATAAGTGACATGGCATTCTAATAGTTCCTACTGGTTTATTTGTTTCTTCATCTATATAATCATAATTATAATCTACATACCAATTACAAGTTAAATCAACCTTCATATCTACCTTTGCATTATTAAGGGTAGCTATTCCCGGTAATATTACAGATGATCCATCAGTCTGGACAGCTGTACCATGTAAAAATGTCTCAATATCTTCTATGAAATTTTTAACAGGAATTTTTTCGTCTGTATCATTACCTAAAAAGTCAATACCAACTAGAGAAACAAATCTTATTTCCTTATGCTGCTGAAGTATTTTTAGTAACTCCTCTTTATTTTGTTTATTAGTAGGTATTACAAATAATAAACTCATATAATATAAGCCCCCTTTTATAATTGTGTTCAATATTTGCATTATAGCATAATATAAAAACATTGAATATAATTAATTTTGTTAACAATAAGTTAATATATATAGTTTTTTTTCGACCTTTTATTAAAAATATATTAATTTTTTACTTTTTGTTAATATATAATCCTTTACATCGCAAGTTAAACCTTTTCACTTTACGTAAAATATATAATTAACCCAGTATAAAATTTACCTAAATATTTTAATGTTTATAATATTTTTTTTCATTCAAATTATTCTTTCTATTAATTATACAATTTATATAAATTATAGAACTCTAAAATTACTCAGTATATTGACATAACTTTAATAGAATTATACTATTAATTTATTGGCTAAAGTTGACTAAATTTAGTAAATATATAGTTTATATTAGAAATTAAGGAGAATACATTTATGAAATTATTATTTTTCGATACTGAAACTACTAGTATAAAACCTGGTAATATATGTCAATTATCATATATTACTGTTGATACTAGCACAAAACCTCAAACAACAGTAGGTAAAAATTATTTCTTTACTGTAGAAGAAATGAGTGAAAGTGCTCAAGCTATACATGGCTTTTCTTTAGAAAAACTCTACGAACTGAGTAATGGAAAATATTTCGAAGATACTTATGAGGAATTTATAGATGATTTTATCAATAGTGATATAATTATTGGACACAATGTTCAATTTGATATTAAATTTTTAAAAAGCGAACTAGAATTTTTAGATATTCCTTTTAATCCTAAAGGTTCATTTTGTACTATGTCATATTATAAAGAAATATGTAAAGCTACTAATTCTAGAGGCTTATTAAAAAATCCTTCTCTTGGAGAAGTGATAAACTTTTTAAACCTTAAGGAAGATTTTCTTCAAAATAAATGTACTTCTCTATTTGGTGAGACATCTAGCTATCATGATGCAAGATTTGACACAACTTGTACTTATATGTTAGTAATTCAAGGAATAAAAACTGGATTAATTCCTCCAAAATTTTTTACTAATATGTTACAATTTAAGTAATACTGTGAAGTAAAACTTTTATTTTAGGAGTGATTTAAATGATAGCTATTAAAAATGTTACTATCCACACTATGGCGGAAGATGAAATTATTAAAAATGGTGTTATATTAATTGATAATGGCAAAATATGCAACCTTGGTTCAACCATAGCAATTCCTGAAAACATAGAAATTATCGATGGGAAAAATGGCTTTTTAATGCCAGGTATTATTGATGCTCATTGTCATATTGGAATGTGGGAAGATGGATTAGGATTTGAAGGTAGTGATGGAAATGAAACTACTGATCCAGTTACACCTCATCTTAGAGCTATAGATGCAATAAATCCTGTGGACAAATGTTTTCAAGAAGCATTAGACGCTGGTATTACAACTGTGGCAACTGGTCCTGGAAGTGCTAATGTAATAGGTGGAACCTTTGCAACTATGAAAACTTATGGAAAAACTATAGATGATATGGTTATTAATGAGTGTACTGCTATGAAATCTGCCTTTGGAGAAAACCCTAAGCGAGTTTATAGTGGTAAAAAAGTTACTCCAAGTACTAGAATGGCTACTGCAGCTATCCTTCGTGAAAATTTAATAAAAGCTAAAAATTATGTAGAAAAACAAGAAGCCTTTAAAAATGGTAGTGCTAAAGCTCCAGACTTTGACATGAAGTTAGAAGCCTTAGCAAAGGTCATTAGAAAGGAAATTCCATTGAAATCTCATGCTCATAGAGCTGATGATATTCTTACTGCTATTAGAATAGCTAGAGAATTTGATTTAGACCTTTCTTTAGAGCATTGTACTGAAGGACATTTAATAACCGAAAGCCTTAAAGATGAACATATAAAATCTATAATTATAGGTCCAAGCTTATCTGATAGAAGTAAAGTAGAACTGAAAAATTTAACATTTAAAACTCCTATGATTTTAAACAAAGCTGGAATAAAAGTTTCCATTATGACTGATCACCCTGTAATTCCACTTCAATATATATCTCTATGTGCTGCCCTTGCTGCTAGAGAAGGAATGGATGAAGAAGAGGCTTTAAGATCTATTACCATAAATCCAGCTCGTGCAATAAATGCAGATCATAGAGTTGGTAGTATTGAAATAGGAAAAGATGCAGACATTATAATATATAATGGACATCCTTTTGATCTTAGAAATACTGTTAAACTTGTAATGATTGATGGTAAAGTAGTTAAAAATCAACTTTAATTTAATTAATTATTAATTTATGTAAATAAGTAAAATATAACAGAATATTATTAGGGGCATTCCTTATTTAGAATATACCTAGTTACATTGATATGTAGCTAGGTATATTTTATTATTACATATTCTACCTTTTATCTTTACAATTCTACCATAACTTACATTTACAAATTTTAGGTTAATTTGTGGACTTTAGTTTTAAATTTTGTATAATACTAATTACAGCATGAAACAATCTTTTTATAGATAAAACATTATTCTTTAATCATTTTATATTGTATATATCAAATTCTATTTTATAAAAAAGTATATACAAATTTTAAGGAGGTAAGATTATTGATAGATAACATTAAAAAGAATTTAATCATTATTCCTTTAAGTATTTTAGTATTATCAATTGTAGCTTTAATTTTATTGAATATAGGTGCAGCTACAATCCCCTATAAAGCATATTCAGATTTTTTACTGGATTTAGAAAGTAATAATATATCTAAAGTATCCATGTCTCAAACACCTAAAATTACTGTTATAGATAAATTGGGAAATAAATATTCTACAGATAATCCTAATAGTAATACTCTTAAAGAAACTCTTTTAAAAGAAGGTATTACAGTTGAAAGTTCTTCTACTTTACCAACAAATCAACGTATAGCAGTTATATTCCTCAGCCTTTCTGCTGTAACTACTATATTTTTGGCTATAAAAAGGAATAGTTCTGGTGGAACAATGACTTCTATTACTGCAATTGATGGACAAAGTGTTTCTAAGGATAAATTTAGCTTTAATTCTGTAGCCGGCAATGATGAGGCTAAAGAAAGTTTAAAGGATATAGTAGATTTTCTTAAAAATCCAGAAAAATATGCTTCTTACGGCGCAAGAATGCCTAAAGGTGTAATTCTTTATGGAGATCCCGGAACTGGGAAAACTCTATTAGCAAAAGCTATAGCTGGTGAAGCTAATGTTCCTTTCTATGCTGTATCTGGTTCAGACTTTGTTCAGATGTATGTTGGAGTAGGTGCAAGTAGAATTAGAAATTTATTCAAGAAAGCTAAGACTCATGGTAAAGCTGTTATTTTTATTGATGAAATCGATGCTATAGGTAAAAAGCGTAGTTCTAATAAATCTGGTAATTCTGATGAAAAGGATCAAACCTTAAATGCTCTTCTAACTGAGATGTCGGGATTTAAAGAAAGTGAAGGTATTGTAGTTATAGCAGCTACTAATAGACTTGATATATTAGATGAAGCTCTTTTAAGACCTGGTAGATTCGATAGGCATATAGAGGTGTCTCTTCCAGATATTAATGCAAGAGAAAAAATATTAAATCTTCACTTTAAAAATAAACCAGTAAGTGATATGAACATAAGAGATATCGCACATAATACAGCCTATTTTTCTGGTGCTAAATTGGAAAATTTGGTAAACGAAGCTGCTATAATTGCATGCAAAGAAGATGCTCCATATATCACTGGTGAACATATGGATAAAGCCTTTTCAATAGTAGTAGCTGGTCATGAAAAATTAGATAAAGAATCTCTTAAAGAAGAAGATATGAAAATTACTGCTTATCATGAAGTTGGACATGCATTGATTTCCCACTTAAAAGTTCCAGAAGAAAAAATCTCTAAAATAACTATAATCCCTACTTCTAAGGGTGCAGGTGGATACACTTTAACTATAGGTGAAGATAACACCTACCATAATCTAGATTATTTAAAAAGAAAAATCATGGTTTTATTGGGTGGAAGAGCTGCGGAAGAAATTATCTTTGGTGAAGAAAAAATAACTACTGGAGCCTTCAATGATTTAAAGAAAACTACCAATATAGTTAATAATATGGTATGTGAATATGGTATGGGAAAATCTCTAGGTCTTTTAAGACTTTCAGAAATGCAAGGAATACCTACTGATTATTATACTACAGTAGTATTGGAAGAGTGTAAATCTGTACTGGATGAATTGTATGAAGAAGTTAAAAACACCTTAAATAATAATTTAGATTTATTAGTTAAGCTATCTGAAGAACTACTTTTAAAAGAAACTCTATATACTGATGACATTCTTAATGTAATATATGGTAAAACAAGCTAATCTATGTACAATATTCTTTGAAACCTAGGGGTAATTCCTTAGGTTTTTATTTTAATGCTAATTATTGGTATATCATTAGAATACTTGTACTTTTATATATAAAAAGGCATGAAACCATTTTAATTTTTTAGGTTTCATACCTTTTATATTTTATATAGGTAATATTACATGTTATATACCAGATAAGTTTTACCTGAAATTAAAACTTATCTAGTTATATATCCTTTAAAATGCTATTGTAGCTTAGATAGTTCTACTGCTAGTTTTGCTCCAACCTTAGCATTATTAAATACTAATTGAATGTTAGATTCTAAACTTGATCCACCTGTAATCTCTTTAACTTTAGAAAGTAAGAATGGTGTACTCTCTTTTCCTACTATTCCTTTCTCTTCCGCTTCCTTAACAGCTGTTTCTATAGCATTATTAATTGTATCATAATCCATCTCAAACTCTTCTGGTATTGGGTTTGCAACAACCATACCACCCTCTAAACCTAAATCCCATTTAGCCTTTAATGCTTTTGCAAGTATTTCTTCACTATCCACTTTATAGTCTACTTTAAATCCAGATTTTCTTGTGTAGAATGCCGGTAATTCTTCTGTTTGGAATCCTACTACAGGTACTCCCTTAGTTTCTAGGTATTCACGAGTTAACCCTATATCAAGAATAGATTTACATCCAGCACATACTACAGCTACGTCAGTCATAGCTAATTCTTCAAGGTCAGCTGATATATCCATAGTCTGTGCAGCACCTCTATGAACTCCTCCAATTCCACCTGTAGCAAATACCTTAATTCCAGCAAGTGCTGCAATAATCATTGTAGATGCAACTGTAGTAGCTCCATTTAGTTTATTAGCAACTATAAAAGGTATATCCCTTCTGCTAGTTTTTATTACTCCAGAAGTTTTTCCTAAAAATTCAACTTCTTCAGTTGTTAATCCAACTTTTAATTTCCCTTCAAGAATAGCTATAGTTGCTGGGATTGCTCCATTTTCTCTAATTATGCTTTCCACTTTTAATGCAGTTTCTACATTTTTAGGGTAAGGCATTCCATGAGATATTATAGTTGATTCTAAAGCAACTACTGGCTTTCCTTCCATTAATGCTGCTTTTACCTCTGGGTTTATATCTAAATATTTTTCTAACATTATTTAATCTCCTCCAATTTTTTATTTATATTTTCCAAAGACATATTTGGATTAATAGTATCTTTATGAGTAATTGCAAGTGAAGAACAAGCTGAAGCAACCTTCAAAGTATGTATTAAATCAAAATTATTCATACTTGAGTATACTAATCCAGCAACAAAAGCATCCCCTGCACCATTAGCATTAACAACTTTAACTTTGGGTGGAGTAAATAATCCTTTACTTATCCCATCATTATAATATACTCCTTCTTCACCTAGACTTATAAATACATTTTTTACACCTAAGTTTAAAAAGTAATCACTAACTTTTTCTACCTCATCCATAGTACTAATTTTCATTCCAGATAAAATCTCAGCTTCAATTTTATTAGGTTTTATTGTATGAAACTTATGAATGATGTCCTTTACCTTAACTGCCTTAGATGATGATACTGTATCTAAGAAAAATTTTGTATTTTTAAAGTTATTAACTACATACTCTATTACTTCCTTAGGAATATTAGTGTCTATAATACATATTCTAGAACTTTCAATTACTGATTTTTTAGTTTTAATAAATTCTATTGTCATCTTATCATAGATATCCATGGATGAAATTGCTACCTTCATATCTCCTGAATAATCAAGAACAGACATATATACAGATGTAGATTCTCCATCTAATTTAAGGCTATGTTCTAAATCTAAACCAATTTCTCTGCCTTCATCTATAATCTTACGACCATAAATATCATTACCAATAACAGAAATTAGTTTTGTAGAAACTTCTAATCTACACAAATTTTCACCTATATTCCTACCAACCCCACCTAAAGAAAATTTTATATTTCCAGGGTTAGAATCATTAAGTCTTAACTCATCATTAGAAAATCCTACTATATCTATATTAGTTCCTCCTATTATAGACACAAAATTTTCTTTACTCATTACATATCCTCTACCTGAGATGTATCCTTTTTTTATAAGGTTTCCTATATGTACTCCTACAGATGACCTAGTAATCTTAAGAATATCTGCTATTTCATTTTGAGATATTAAGGGGTTATCCTTTATAAGATTTAATATTTCTTCTTCTCTATTTGTCATCATTTTCTCCTCTTAATATTTGCTTATTTTATAAAGATTTGCTTACTTGATTTTAGCATACTATAAAAATTAATGCAATAATATTTTATCCAAAAATTTTAATGCAATAAATTTATATTTATTTTTTCTCACTATAATATTCCTTAGAATTTGTAATTTATTACGAGTATGGAATTATATTATCTAAATTTATGTAAGTAATACCTTAATATTAGACAATGTATGCATTATTTTCTATTTAATTTTTAATTTATCCCCTATAGTTTTAATTATTCTTAAATCATATAAACAATTCAATATATTGCACCATAAAGATTTTCGAGTTATAATAAAGTTTGTACTATAGGAGTCATTAATACAATGTCTTTATAATTTATACTATAGGAATGGAGGAATATTATGGGACTATTAACTTTTAAACGAGGCATTCATCCGCCTCACGGAAAACATTTTTCAGAAAAAAAAAGAAATTGAAACCTATCTTCCAAAGGGTGATTTAGTGTTCCCTATGAGCCAACATATAGGGGCTCCATGTGAACCTATTGTAAAAAAGGGAGATAAAGTTGTAGTTGGACAAAAAATTGGTGCAAGCACATCTTTTGTTTCATCTAATATCTATTCTAGTGTATCTGGAATAGTTAAAAATGTAACACCTATGCTTACGTCAAGTGGTTCAAAGGTTATGAGCGTTATTATTGAAAACGATAATATCTATGAAGAAATAGCCTATACACCACACGAAAATTATAAGAATTTATCTAAAAATGAGCTATTAGAGATAATTCAAGAAGCTGGTATTGTAGGTCTTGGAGGTGCATGCTTTCCAACTCATGTTAAGCTAAATCCACCAAAAGAATGCAATATTGATACTATTGTTATCAATGCAGCTGAATGCGAACCTTACTTAACTTGTGACCATCAGTTAATGCTACAATATTCTAATGAGATAGCTGAAGGTTTAGAGATCCTTTCTCAAATGTTTCCTGAAGTAAAAATCTTCTTAGGTATTGAGAACAACAAAAGTGATGCTATTACAATAATGAAAGCGGTTGTAGAACCTATTAAAAATGTTGAAATAGCAGAACTTAAAACTAAGTATCCACAAGGTGCAGAAAAACAGTTAATCTATTCTGTTACTAAAAGAGAAGTTCCAACTGGAAAACTACCTGCAGATGCTGGTTGCATAGTTCAAAACGTAGCTACTATTTTTGCTATTAGAGAAGCAGTTATTCTTGGTAAACCACTTACTGAAAGAATAGTTACTGTTACTGGAGGTGCAATAAAGACTCCAAAAAACCTAAGAGTTAAATTTGGTACAAGCTTGAGAGAACTTGTTGATTATTGTGATGGATTTAACGAAGAGCCTATTAAAGTTCTTAGCGGTGGTCCAATGATGGGAACTGCACTATTTACTTTAGACATTCCTGCAATAAAAGGTACTTCTGGCATACTTTGCTTAACAAAATCAGAAGCTGTGCCTACTGTTGAATCAAACTGTATCAGATGTGGAAAATGTGTTAATGCATGTCCAATGTTCTTGCTTCCAAATAAACTTAATGCTCAAGTTGTAAGAGGCGATTATGAGAACTTTGAAAAGTTTGGTGGACTTAACTGCATTGAATGTGGTGCTTGTAGCTATTCTTGCCCTGCTAAGAGAAATTTAACTCAAACTTGCAAAGAGGGTAAAAAAAGAGTTATAGCTAATAAAAAGAAAAAGTAGAGGTGAACATAATGTCTGGAAATTTATATAACGTATCAGTATCGCCACATATCAAATCTAAGGAAACAGTATCAACTGTAATGAGAGATGTACTAATCGCTTTAGTACCAGCTACTGTAGCAGGTATTTATTTCTTTGGGAAAGAAGCAGCCTTAGTTATGATAACAGCTATTGTTTCTGCAATGCTAAGCGAATACTTATTTAATAAAATAACTAAAAGACCAAATTCATTAAAAGATTTAAGTGCAGTTATTACTGGATTACTACTTGCTTTTAACTTGCCTCCTACACTTCCTCTTTGGATGGTTGCTGTTGGTAGTGCATTTGCTATCATTGTTGTTAAATGTTTTTTTGGCGGTCTTGGTCAAAATATTATGAACCCAGCCCTTGCTGGAAGAGCATTCTTGCTTGCTGCATATCCTAGTCAAATGACTGAATGGACTATAGATGGTGCAACTAAAGCTACTCCACTTGCTATACTTCGTAATGGTGGTGGATTACTTCCTGATACTCTAGATGCATTCCTTGGTACTAACTTAGCTGGATGTATCGGAGAAGTTTCTGCTTTCGCCCTACTTCTTGGTGGAGCTTATCTATTATATAGAAAAGTTATAACATGGCACATTCCTGCTACGTATATTGGTACAGTTTTTGTAATAACTACAGTATTAGGTAGAGATGGATTTATGCAGGGAAATGGAATATATGAAATATTCATAGGTGGATTAATGCTTGGTGCTATATTCATGGCTACTGATTATACTACATCTCCTATGACTAGAAAAGGTCAAATCATATTTGGTGTTGGTTGTGGTTTATTAACATCATTAATTCGTTTATACGGTGGTTATGCAGAAGGTGTTTCTTACTCAATCTTAATAATGAACTTATTAGTTCCAATGATTGATAAATGGACGAATCCACGTGTGTTCGGAGGTGCAAAATAATGAAAGAAAATTTAAAATTAGGAGGAATTCTGCTTGCAATTACTGCAATTGCTGGTCTAATCCTTGCCTTTGCTTATGATATTACTAGAGCACCAATTGAAGCTAAAGCTAAAGAGGACCAAGCTGCTGCTATGAAAGTTGTCTTAGAAGCAGAAGAATTTTCAGAATTAAAAGATGGTATTGCCGATGAAAACGTAACAGGTATTTTTCAAGCTAAGACTAGTGGAAGTGATGCTGGTTATGTATTTCAAGTTAACTCATCAGGCTATGGTGGGAAAATTGAATTAATGGTTGGTATCGATGCTGAAGGAGCTGTTTCTGGTATTACGATTTTAAGTCATACTGAAACTCCTGGACTTGGTTCTAAAGCAAAGGATGATCCTTCTTTCGCAGCACAATACAAAGGTCTTTCTTCTGAAAAGGAACTTACTGTCGGTTCAGATATTCAAGCAATTACTGGTGCAACAATTACTTCTAAAGCAGTAACTACTGGTGTAAACACTGCTATAAATTACTACAATACTAACTTGAAAGGAGCAAAGTAGAATGAAAGAATTAGTTAATAGATTAAAAACAGGTATTATTACCGAAAATCCAGTTTTCATACAAGTACTAGCTATGTGTCCTACTCTTGCTGTTACAAGTAGTGTAAAGAATGCGGCAGGTATGGCTCTTGCTGCAACAGTAGTATTAATAGGCTCAAATGCTGTTATCTCTTTGATTAGAAAACTCGTTCCTGATAAAATCAGAATACCAGCTTATATCGTAGTTATCGCTACCTTCGTTACTTTAATACAGTTCTTATTACAGGCTTATATTCCTGACTTATATAAATCTCTTGGAATATTCTTACCTCTTATAGTAGTTAACTGTGTTATCTTAGGTAGAGCTGAAGCATATGCATCAAAAAATAAAGTAATACCTTCAATTTTTGATGCTATTGGAATGGGACTTGGGTTTGGACTTGCTATAGTTGTATTAGCAACCTTTAGAGAAGTTCTTGGTAATGGAACATTCTACGGAATGCAATTCCTACCAAAATCATATGTTCCAGCTATGGTTATGACATCTGCTCCTGGAGCTTTCATAACTCTTGGTATACTTTTAGCATGCTTGAATCAATATAAGATTTCAAAAGCTAAAAAATCTGAAACTACAAAATAAGGAAGGTGAAATTTAATGAAAGAATTATTTACTATATTTATAGGAGCCCTTTTAGTTAACAACGTAATATTAGGGCAGTTTCTAGGTATATGTTCCTTCCTTGGAGTTTCTCAAAAGACAGAAACTGCTAAAGGTATGGGTGCAGCTGTTACCTTTGTAATGTTACTAGCTACTCTTATTACCTTCGTGGTAAATAAGTTAATTTTAGTTCCATTTAAAATGGAATATCTATCAACATTAGCTTTTATCCTTGTTATTGCAGCATTAGTACAATTTGTTGAGATTGTTATTAAGAAAATCCAACCTGGTCTTTATAGATCTCTAGGTATCTTCTTACCTCTTATCACAACTAACTGTGCAGTACTTGGTGTTGCTGTTACAAACATAGATAAACAGTATGGATTAGCTCAATCATTATCTAATACTATTGGGGCAGCTCTTGGATATGTACTAGCTATAGTAATACTTGCAGGTTTAAGAGAGAGAATGGAAGATAATACTGATATGCCTGCTGCTTTTAGAGGGTTACCAATTTCTCTAATAACTGCTGGATTAATGGCTATTGCTTTCTATGGATTCAGTGGTTTAGTTTAAAGGAGGGAATTTAAATGGATTTATCAAATTTAGTATATCCAGTAATCAGCCTAGGTGGCCTTGGCTTAGTATTTGGAGCGCTATTAGGATATGCAAACAGTAAATTTAAAGTAGAAGTTGATGAAAGAATCCCTCTAGTGAGAGAATGTTTACCTGGTGCAAACTGTGGTGGATGTGGATTTGCTGGATGTGATGCTTATGCAGAAGCTGTAGTTATGGGTACAGCTGCAACTAACAAATGTAGCCCCGGAGGTGCTGAGGCAGTTGAAAAGATATCTTCAATTCTTGGAGTTGAAGCATCAACAGCTGAACCAATGGTAGCTTTTGTAAGATGCAAAGGAACTTCTGATGTTGCAAGAGAAAAATATAACTATGTAGGAATTCTAGATTGTAACCAAGCTTCCGTAGCCCCTGGTGGTGGTTCTAAAGCTTGTGAATTTGGATGCTTAGGTCTTGGTTCTTGTGTAAAGGCTTGTGAATTCGGTGCACTATCCATAATTAATGGTGTAGCTTCTATAGATGAAGAAAAATGTGTAGCTTGTGGTGCTTGTATATCAGCTTGTCCAAAAACATTAATTCATCTTGTACCTAAAAAATCTAAGGTTAGAATAGACTGTAATAACAAAAATAAAGGTAAAGAAGTTATGGATGTTTGTGATGTAGGATGTATCGGTTGTGGTATCTGTATGAAAAACTGCCCTAAAGATGCAATCGAGATAGTAAATAATATTCCAGTATTTGATTACACAAAATGTGTTAGTTGTGGAATATGTGCAAATAAATGTCCAAAGAACTCCATATTAAACCTTAGAAAACCTGCATTAAAAAAAGAAGCAGTACCATCTCCTGCTAAGGCAGCTAGTGAAGCTACTTCTTCTGAAAATAACAATGCTACAGTATAAATAAATTTAATTTTATGTTATAATATAGAAGGCTTTTTAGCCTTCTATATTTATTTGGAGGTGATTTCGTGCAAGAAGAAGGTATTATAAAGAAAATTAATGGAGATATAGCTACTGTTGCTTTTGTAAAAAAAGGTGGTTGTGGTGGTGGATGTTCCTCTTGTAAATCTGGATGTCCTAAAGATACTATATTGGTAGAATTAAAAAATACAGAACACGCTACTGTTGGTGAAAGAGTTTTAGTATCAATGGATAATAAGGTTTTTAGCAACATGACATTTTGGGCCTATGCCTTCCCTACCATTATTACAGTAATTACTCTTATAATATGTCTATACATATTTAATAAGCTTAATTTAGCTAATTCTGAAGTATATTCAGTGTTACTGGCTTTAGTAGCCATGGTAATTTCTTATGTACTTAGTTCTAAACTAAACAAAAAACAAGATAAGTATTCTTTTAAGATGATTAAAAAGTTAAATTAAACTTTTTAAAATGTGATGAAAGTTATATTAATAAAGATATATTTTACTATATAAAGTTAATAATATTCACATATAGATCATACAAAATCAATTATAACCATTAGGAGGTATAAAGATGAACATAGCATCAATGATTGATCATACTATTTTAAAAGCTGAAACAACCAAGGATCAGGTTATAAAAATTTGCAAAGAAGCAAAGGAATATAAATTCAAGTCAGTATGTGTAAATTCTTGTTATACTGAGTTAGTAGCAAAGGAACTAAAAGACTCTGGAGTACTTGTGTGCACAGTGGTAGGTTTCCCTCTAGGAGCTATGGATACTAAATCTAAGGCTTTCGAAACAGCTAGAGCTATCGAACTTGGAGCAAATGAAATAGACATGGTTATCAACGTAGGAGCTTTAAAGGATAAGGATTACGATTTTGTGAGAAATGATATAAAAGAAATTGTTGATACCGCTAAAGGAAAGGCTATAGTTAAAGTTATTTTAGAAACTTGCCTATTAACCGAAGAAGAAAAAATCAAGGCTTGTGAATTATCACAAGAAGCAGGTGCAGACTTTGTAAAAACTTCAACTGGATTTAGTACAGGTGGAGCAACTCCTGAAGATATTGCTCTAATGAGAAAGGTTGTTGGACCTAATATGGGCGTAAAAGCCTCTGGTGGTGTTCGTACTACTGAAGATGCCCTGAAGGTTATAAATGCTGGTGCAAATAGAATTGGTGCCAGTGCATCTATAGCAATCGTAGATAATTTATGTAATTCAGATTCTGACTATTAGAATTTATTTTCATTTTACAAATTAATTAAAATACATTTTACAAATAGGTAAACTTCTGTAAATTCTAGAAGTTTATCTATTTATTTTTCGACTTTTTTGTTAAGTTCTTGTTAAGAACATTAATTTTGTTAAAGCTTTGTCGTATATATTGAAATTAGTCACAAAATGTTTAAAATTAAGACATGATAGAAAATTTAATCAATTCTATCAAATATTTTTATAGGGGGATATAAAAATGAAATTTTTAACAGGACTATTCAAATTTTTACCAATCTTTGTATTGGCAGGTCTAATGATGATGAAGGTTAACGTACTTACGGCAGCTCCAATTGCAACAATAGTTGCTTGCTTTGTAGCCTACATCACAGAAAAAATTAAAATGAATGAACTTATTGATGCTGCTGTAAACAATGTAAAGGAGCTCATACTTGTATTCTTTATATTAATGTTTGCTTATGCAATGGCAAGTGCCTTTATGTCAACAGGAGTTGGTGCTTCTATCGTTAATGTAGCTCTATCTCTTGGGTTGAATGCAAGAACTGTTGCTGTAACCGGATTCATAGTTACTTGCGTACTATCAGTTGCTACCGGAACTTCTTGGGGAACTTTCGCAGCATGTGCACCTATCTTCTTATGGCTTAACCATATAGTTGGAGGAGATATCCTTCTTACTACATCTGCTATCGCTGGTGGTGCTTGTTTTGGTGATAATATTGGTCTTATCTCTGATACAACAGTTGTAAGCTCTGGTATTCAAGATGTAGAGGTTATAGACAGAGTTAGAACTCAAGGTGTTTGGTCTCTCTCTTGTATGATAATCACTGCAATTATTATCTTTGTAGTAAGCCTAGCAATGAAATTACCTACTGATGTAGCTAATGCAAAGTTAGCTATTGATGCTATTCCACCAGAAGCATGGTCTGCTATTGAGGCTCAAAAACCAGCAGCTGTTGAACTTTTAAATCAAGTTAAAACCGGAGTTCCTGTATACATGGTAATTCCTCTAATACTTGTTATAGTTGCTGCTGTTATGGGTATTCCTACTCTACTTTGCCTATTCTTAGGAATTGGTTCATCATACATCTTCGGTTCCTTTGCAGGAACTGTAGAAAGCTTACCTGCTTTCTTATCTTTAGTTCAAGATGGATTTGGTGAGGCTGGTTCTTGGGTTATTGTAATGATGATGTGGGTTGGTGCCTTCGGTGGTGTAATGGCTAAAATGGATGCTTTTGCCCCACTATCAGCTCTTGTTTTAAAAATATCTGGAAACGTAAGACAACTAATGTTCTGGAATGGTGTTTTATGTTTAGGTGGTAACGCTGCTCTTTCTGATGAAATGGCTCAAATAGTAACTATCGGACCTATCATTAAAGAATTAGTTGATAAAAATGTTGAAGGAAGCCAAGAGGATATGTACAAACTATATCTTAGAAATGCAACCTTTGGTGATGCACTTGGAGTATTCGGATCTCAATTAATTCCTTGGCACGTATACATTGGTTTCTATGTAGGAATTGCTTCTTCAGTATATCCATTACACAAATTTGTAGCTACAGATATAATTAAATATAACTTTATGGCTTTTGTAGCTGTATTTTCAATCCTACTACTTACCCTTACTGGATGGGACAGATTTATTCCTAAATTTGGTCTACCAACAGAACCTGCTGTTAGATTAAAAAAGAAATAAATATATAACACTGATAATGAAGCAATTCTATATTATCAGTAAATAATTCTTAAAACATGCTATTGATATCATAAGATGTTAATAGCATATTTTTTTCATAATATTTGTTATTTTTTTAACACACATATCTAAATATTCTATAATACTTCAAGTTATAAATACTAAAATGTAAATTTTATTTATAATATTATTTATATACTAAATTTTTTGAAATTATTTTTAGTAAACATTTACATGGGATATATGCAAATATTTTTATCTTCAATATTATTTCTACCTATTTCTACTTTTTAATTTATCGTTTTCATTAATTAACTCAATATTTTTAATTTTTTTATAAAAAGTTCTAAAATTTATGTATTTTTTCTGGAAAAACACTTGATATTTTTTTGAAAAGGTTTTAAACTAGTAATGTGAAAATAATGGTTAAAAAAATAACTATATTTTCATCTTAATTAATTTATAGGGGGATCATAAATGAAATTTTTAAAAGGATTTTTAAAGTTTGTACCAATCTTTGTATTGGCAGGTCTAATGATGCTTAAGGTTAATGTACTTACGGCAGCACCTATAGCAACAATAGTTGCTTGCCTTGTAGCCTACATCACAGAAAAAATTAAACTGAATGAACTTATCGATGCTTCCATCGAAAATGTAAAGGAGCTTATTTTAGTATTCTTTATACTAATGTTTGCCTACGCAATGGCAAATGCATTTATGTCAACTGGAGTTGGTGCTTCTATAGTTAATATAGCATTATCTCTTGGAGTAAATGCAAGAAGTGTTGCTGTATGTGGCTTCTTAGTAACTGGTATACTTTCCGTTGCTACTGGTACCTCTTGGGGAACCTTTGCTGCATGTGCTCCTATCTTCTTGTGGCTAAACCACATATTAGGAGGAAATATTCTTCTTACTACAGCTTCAATAGCTGGTGGTGCTTGTTTTGGAGACAATATTGGTCTTATCTCTGATACTACAGTTGTAAGTTCTGGTATTCAAAAGGTTGAGATACTTGAAAGAGTAAAATCTCAAGTTGTTTGGTCTGTCCTTTGTCTTGTTGTGTCTGCAATTATTATTTATGGTATGAGTGTAGCACTGAAACTGCCTACAGAAGCTGCTAATACTGCACTAGCAATTGAGTCTATTCCAGCAGAGGCATGGTCTGCTATTGAAGCTCAAAAGCCTGCAGCTGTTGAACTTTTAAATCAAGTTAAAAATGGAGTACCTGTCTATATGGTAATTCCGCTATTACTTGTTATAGGTGTCGCTGTTACGGGTGTACCTACTCTACTTTGTTTGTTCCTAGGAATTATTTCTTCTTATATCCTTGGTTCCTTTGCAGGAACAGTAGAAAGCCTACCAGTTTTCTTAGGATTAGTTCAAAGTGGATTTAGCGAGGCTGGTTCTTGGGTTATAGTAATGATGATGTGGGTTGGTGCCTTTGGTGGTATCATGGCTAAAATGGATGCCTTTGCTCCACTATCAGCTATTGTTTTAAAAATATCTAAAAATGTAAAACAGTTAATGTTCTGGAATGGTGTTTTAAGTATAGGTGGTAATGCTGCTCTTTCTGATGAAATGGCTCAAATAGTAACTATTGGACCTATTATTAAAGAATTAGTTGATAAAAATGTTGAAGGAAGCGAAGAAGATCTTTATAAACTTCGTCTTAGAAATGCCACCTTCTCAAGTTCATTAGGTGTTTTCGGATCTCAATTAATTCCTTGGCATGTATACATTGGATTCTATGTAGGAATACTTTCTTCAGTATATCCATTACATACATTTATAGCTACAGATATTATTAAATATAATGTCATGGCTTTTGTAACCGTAATTTCATTACTTCTTCTTACTATTACCGGATGGGATAGATTTATTCCTAAGTTTGGTTTACCAAGAGAACCTAAAGTTAAACTTAAGAATCAAACTTCTGAGGTCAATTCTGATAAAGAAATTTGTGCATAATAAATATAAAAAATCTCACAATAGTTAATAATTATTGTGAGATTTTTTATATATCATAGTTATACAAATTAATGTTCATTCCAAAAACTTCATATTTATTTACTAATAATAACCATAAAACCCTTTACACATAATAACAATTATTCTTTTATAATACATATATTAGCAAATACTCCTAACATTCTACATTAAATTATTTAATTTATGCGTTTTTTCTGAAAAATACTTGATATTTTTGAGAAAACGTTTTAAACTAATTTTATAGTAAGACTAGTTAAATAAATAACTAGTTTTTCTAGTAAATTTTTTATAGGGGGATATAAAAATGAAATTTTTAAAAGCAACCTTTAAGTTTGTACCAATATTTGTATTGGCTGGACTTATGATGATGAAGGTAGACGTGCTTACAGCTGCACCAATAGCAACTATATTTGCATGTATTGTAGCCTACATCACAGAAAAAGTAAAATTTAGTGAGCTTATCGATGCAGCAGTCGATAATGTAAAGGAACTTATTTTAGTATTTTTTATACTAATGTTTGCTTATGCAATGGCAAACGCTTTCATGTCAACAGGAGTTGGTGCTTCTATAGTTAATATGGCCCTAACTCTTGGATTAAATGCAAGAACTGTAGCTGTATGTGGCTTCTTAGTAACTTGCATACTGTCAGTTGCTACTGGAACTTCTTGGGGAACATTTGCTGCATGTGCTCCTATTTTCTTATGGCTTAACCATATAGTTGGAGGAAATATTCTTCTTACTACAGCTTCTATAGCTGGTGGTGCTTGCTTTGGTGATAATATCGGTCTTATCTCTGATACAACAGTTGTAAGTTCTGGTATTCAAAAGGTTGAAGTTATTGATAGAATTAGAACTCAAGGGATTTGGTCAATAGCATGTGCGATTATAACTGCAATTATTATATTCGGTGTTAGTTTATATATGAAACTACCTACAGATGTAGCTAATGCAAAATTAGCTATTGATGCTATTCCACCAGAAGCTTGGTCTGCTATTGAGGCTGAAAAACCAGCAGCTGTAGAACTTTTAAATCAAGTTAAAACTGGAGTACCTTTCTATATGGTAATTCCTCTAATACTTGTTATAATTGTTGCTGTTATGGGAGTTCCTACTTTACTTTGCTTATTCTTAGGAATTGCTTCTTCATTTATCTTTGGTACATTTGCAGGAACTGTAGAAAGCTTACCTTCTTTCTTAGGTTTAGTTGAAAGCGGATTTGGTGAGGCTGGTTCTTGGGTTATTGTAATGATGATGTGGGTTGGTGCCTTCGGTGGTGTAATGGCTAAAATGGATGCTTTTGCTCCAATATCAGCTCTTGTTCTAAAAATATCTGGAAATGTAAGACAATTAATGTTCTGGAATGGTGTTTTATGCATAGGTGGTAACGCTGCCCTTGCTGATGAGATGGCTCAAATAGTAACTATCGGACCTATCATTAAAGAATTAGTTGATAAAAACGTTGAAGGAAGCCAAGAGGATATGTACAAACTATATCTTAGAAATGCAACCTTTGGTGATGCTCTTGGAGTATTTGGATCTCAATTAATTCCTTGGCACGTATACATTGGTTTCTATGTAGGAATCGCTTCTTCAGTATATCCATTACACAAATTTGTAGCTACAGATATAATTAAATATAACTTTATGGCTTTTGTAGCTGTATTTTCAATCCTACTACTTACTCTAACTGGATTGGATAGACTTATTCCTAAGTTTGGTCTACCAAGTGAACCTGCTGTTAAACTTAAAAAAGGAAATAACAATTTAAATGCTGATAAAAATGCAGCAATATAAATAAATTAAAAAGATAACCTTATAAATTAAGGTTATCTTTTTTCATTTAATTATAAATTATATATGTTTATAATCACAGATAATTTATCTCTTATTACTTTCTCATCTCTTCTTCAAATATTTTATCATATTCTGCAACAACTTTATCAAATTCAGCTTCATCTTCAACCATTTCATATGAAGCTGTGGCACCTTCTCCAATTACCTTATATACATAAGCTTCCTCTTCTTCTTCAAGTGGTGCTAAAATAACATAGTGCTCTCCATCTATAGTTAAATCTTCAACTATTTCTAGTTCTACCTTTTCCATTGTTTCAGAGTCAGTAAGTGTTATTATATTCATTTCTTCCATTTTCATGTCCTCCTAAATTCTTTCAAATAAATCTTATTTCATTATATAGCATATAAACCTATAAAACAATGCCATATTAAAAATATAAAACTTAATCGTATTACTATCTAATTTGTACTATTTATTAGTAGACATGTATATATTATTTTTACATAAATTTTAAATATAAAATCTAGTATCTGGGTCTATGAGATTATCTTTTATTTCTACACCAAATAATCCATTTATTAAAGTAGCACTTTCAATATGGTGGGCATCCTGCACATCTCTATTTAAAATTTGTACTTGATCTATAGTACTCTTTTGTGATGGTTTAATTTCATTATTCTTTTTATTTTTCTTATTCGATTTACTCATGTTATTTCACCTTCCTTTCTTATATAATACAAATTATTTAAGACAAAGGATGGTTAATCATTTTTTGCATTATAGGCAGTCAAAACTTGATTGAACTCTTTACCTGCTCCTATAGAAGCATATTCAACCATACCATTTTCTCTACTTACAACCTTATATGCACAAGCTTCATCTGAATCCTTGGGACCTGCAATTACATATTCATTTTTACCTACATTAACCACATCAATAAATTCTAATTCTACTATTCTTCCATCTTCCCCTGAAACTTTTATACACTTATTATTGCTCATCTTATAACCTCCAACTATTTTTAAATCTTTAGTAAAAATATATAAATTTTAAGTTATACATTTTTAGCTTTTAACCCCACTTTATTTTTAAAATATATTACCTATTTATAAGATGTGCATAATACAAAAAATTATTTATGTTTTAAATTTTATTTTTTTAAGGTATCTAATCTATCCTTTATACGTTTTTCATACCCCATTGATGTTGGAGTATAATATTTTTTCTTAAGTAACTCCTTAGGCATATATTGCTGTCTAACATAATGATTTTCATAATCATGAGGATACTTATATCTTGATCCTTCATTTAAAACATTAGATCCGCTATAATTACTACCTCGAAGATGTAAAGGAACTCTGCCTATCTCTTCCTTTTCAATGTCTTCAAGAGCTAAATTAATAGCATTATAAGATGCATTACTTTTAGGTGCTCCAGCTAAATATATAGTTGCCTGAGCTAGAGGTATTCTAGCTTCTGGCATTCCTATAAACTTCACTGCATTTAGAGCCGCATTAGCTATTAAAAGCGCATATGGATCTGCATTGCCTATATCTTCTGATGCTGATATTACAAGTCTTCTAGCTATGAATTCAGGATCTTCACCACCTGATAGCATTCGAGCAAGATAATGCACTGAAGCATCAGGATCACTTCCTCTAATACTCTTTATAAAGGCAGATATTATATCATAATGATAATCTCCACTTTTATCATAAGTAACTTGTTTTTTTTGCATACATTCTTCTACTACATCTTGAGTTATATGTATTATACCATCTTCCCTTTTATTAGTAGTTAAAACAGCTAATTCTAAAGCATTTAATGCTCTTCTCCCATCACCACCAGCATTATTACATATAAACTCTTCTGCTTCTTTATATAACTTTATATTAATACTTCCATAGCCAAACTTTTTATCTTTAAGTGCTCTATTTAATAATGACACTATATTTTCCTTTGATAAAAGCTCTAATTTAAAAATCATTGATCTAGATAAAAGTGCTTTATTAACTTCGAAAAAGGGGTTTTCTGTTGTAGCACCAACTAAGGTTACTATTCCCTTTTCTACATGAGGTAATAAACTATCTTGTTGGGTTTTATTAAACCTATGTATTTCGTCTATGAAAAGTATAGTTTTCTTTCCACTCATAGAAATTTCTCTTGTTGCTTCATCTATTACATTCTTTATATCTTTAATTCCAGAAGTTACCGCATTTAACTCAACATAGTTACACTTTGTAGTTTTAGCAATAATTTTTGCTAGACTTGTTTTTCCAACTCCAGGAGGTCCATAAAATATTAAAGATGTAATTCTATCACCTTTAATGCTTCTATATAATAGTTTATCCTTGGCTAATATATGGTCTTGCCCTACAAATTCATCTAAATTACTAGGTTTAAGTCTTTGTGCTAAAGGTTCATTACTATTTAAATCTATATTATTTTTTTTTTTCTTTTGTTTCTTCTAAATCAAATAATGAGATATTATATTCTCTTTCCATTTACATCATCCTTCAATAAATACTTATCATATCATTTAAAACTAAAATTCATTCTATAATATATTAAATATAACATAAAGCCTTCCAGAATAAAATCTTTAACTCTGGAAGGCTATTATCTCTATTAAAAGTCATTAAGGTAATAATCTGCATATTTGATATAGTAATCTAGTATTATAATTAATAATTATAATACTAATTATTAATTATAGTAAGTTTTTGCTTTTCTTTTCATTGTAATCATCTAAACACTTTTTAACCCCTGCAGATAACGCTAAAAGGGCAAGTAAGTTAGGGAATACCATTAATCCATTAAAAGTATCTGCAAGCTCCCAAACTAAATCAACTTTCATACCAGCACCTAAGAATATAAATATCATTACTAATATTCTATAAGGGGTTATTCCTTTATCACCAAATAAGAATTTTATATTAGCTTCCCCAAAGAAATACCATCCAATAATTGTAGAGAAGGCAAAGAAGAATAATGCTACTGATATAAATATTCCTCCAAATTCTCCACCCATACCATTAGCAAAAGCAGTCTGAGTTAATATTATTCCTGTTTCTCCACTATCCAAAGCTCCAGTAGTCAGTATTACAAAAGCTGTTAAAGTTAATATAATAAAGGTATCTATAAATACTCCCATCATAGCTACTAACCCTTGTTCTGACGGATGATTAACCTTTGCAACTGCATGAGCATGTGGAGTTGAACCCATTCCTGCTTCATTTGAAAATAATCCCCTAGCAACACCATATCTAACTGCTTGTTTAATAGTTACTCCTACAACTCCACCAGCTATAGCTTGAGGATTAAATGCTCCAACTACAATCATTTTTAAAGCAGGTAATATATTTGCATAGTTCATTACTATTATAAATAAACTACCTATAATATATAATAGTGCCATTACTGGAACAATTTTTTCTGTAAAGGATGCTATACGAGAAACACCACCTATAAAAATAACACCAGCTAATACAGCGACTACCACACCTACTATTCTAGCATCAACACCAAAGGATTCTTTAAAAGCACTTCCTATGGAGTTTGCTTGTACCATATTTCCAATAAAACCAAGAGCAAGTATAATAGTTATTGCAAAAAACACAGATAGTACCTTTGCTATTTTTTTATTCTTTAATCCATTTTTAATGTAATAAGCTGGACCACCAGTAACTTGTCCATTTACTACAGTCTTGTATTGCTGAGCTAAAGTTGCTTCTGCGAATATAGTTCCCATTCCGAAGAATGCACTAACCCACATCCAAAAAATTGCTCCAGGTCCACCCATTGCAATAGCTGTAGCAGCTCCGGCTAAATTTCCTGTACCTACTTGCGCAGCGATTGAAGTAGCTAAAGCTTGAAATGAAGACATTCCATCTGCTCCTGCTTTTTTGCCAAATTTTATTTTACCAAAAACAAGTTTAACACTTTCACCAAATTTTACAACTTGAACAAACTTTAATTTAAATGTAAAATAAATTCCTGTTCCACATAGTAAAAAAATCAATACATAGTTCCAAATAACTCCGTTGATACTCTTAACTATCTCTAGTAAATTATCCATAATATCCTCCCCATGATGTTACAGTTTACTACCTTATATTCATTGTAAGTTTATTTTGTGAATTTTTCAACAATTTCGAACAACCTTGTATATTGGAATATGTAATGATACTATTTGATATTTAAATAGATAAGATTTAAATTATCATATAATCTTATAAAATATTAAAAATAAATAAAAAAACAATGAAAAGCATTAGGCTCCTTCCCATTGTTTTTTTTGGTGCAGATGGCGGGATTTGAACCCGCACGAGAATTCTCTCACTACCCCCTCAAGATAGCGTGTCTGCCGTTCCACCACATCTGCATAATAATATAATTTTACTTAATTATTATATCATCATCTATTACTAGATTCAACAACTAAAATCAACTTAGTTTAAATCAATTTAATAAATAAACCCAATTTAATTTATAATAAATTAAATTGGGTTTACTACTATAATTATTGCAATATATGCTTTACTCTGCCTTTTGACCTAAATTGTATAGATATTTATATATTCTATGATTAAATTTAACCTTTTGAACATAACTTTTAGTTTCCTTAAATGGAATCTTATGAAGTTTTTTTCCATCGCTAGAATATTTCTCATCCTCAAGCCACTTAGTAACATTTCCAGGACCACCATTGTAAGCAGCTAATACAAGAATATAGTCCCCGTTAAAATCCTCACTCAATTTTTTCAAATACCAAGTTCCCATTCTTATATTAATCTCAGGATCTGCTATTATTTCTTCATTAAAGTTACTTAATTCTAGTTTTTCTGCAATCCACTTTCCCGTATCTGGCATTATCTGCATTAATCCTATTGCTCCCTTTGATGAGCTTGCATCTACTGCAAATTTACTTTCTGTATTAATTACTGCTGCTACTAAATTCGGATCTACATTGTACATCTCACTATATTCAATAATACTTTTTTCATACTCTAATGGAAAAAAGCCTTTTAATATAACTTTAAAATTAACAATAATAATTACAGCTATAACTATTATCAATATATTCTTCCTGGTCCTTTTATTAGATTTATAAGTCATTTTTCCCCCTAATCTATTTAAGCTTGCTTATTACTTTCATCACTTTAATCCTAGTTTCTTGCAGATTTCCACTATTATCAATGATAAAGTCTGCAAACTTACATTTTTCTTTTGTACTCATTTGATTATTTATTCTTATAGTTGCTTCTTCCATTGAAAAATTATCTCGTCTCATAACTCTCTCTAACTGTATTTCTTCGCTGGCAATAACAACTATTATCTTATCCATATAAGTATGAAGTTTACTTTCTATTAATGTAGGTGCATCAACTATGCACATTTCTTCTCCTATATCATTATATTTATTTATTTCACTAAATATATCATGAAAAATATGAGGCATTATTATATTTTCATATTGAGCTTTTTTATTTTTATCAGAAAATATTAGATTTCCCATTTTACGCCTTAGAAACTCACCATTTTCATCAAAATATTCATCACCAAAAACTCTTCTTACTTCTAATAAAATATTAGGATGATTCACAAGTACTTTTCTAGAAATTTTATCTGCATCAATAACCGGAATATTATTTTCCCTAAAAATCATACTTATGGTACTTTTTCCACAACCAATGCCCCCTGTTAAACCTACTCTTAATATATTATTTTGCTTCATACCAAGTGTCTCCTATAGAAATATCTACATCTAGGGGAACTTTAAGATCTAGTACATTCTCCATTTCCTTCTTAACTATATCCTTTACTAAGTCAAGTTCATCCTTATATACATTAAGTATAAGTTCATCATGAACTTGTAAAATTAATCTACTCCTAAGTTGTTTTAATTTAAGCTCATTAGCAACATTCACCATGGCAATCTTTATAATATCTGCTGCACTACCTTGAATAGGTGCATTCATAGCTAATCTTTTTCCTAAAGCTTTTACAATTTTATTAGAAGATTTTACTTCTGGAATATATCTTTTTCTATGAAGAAGTGTTGTTACATAAGAATTTTCTTCTGCTTCTTCAATTACTCTATCCATATACTTTTGTACATTCCCATATCTCTCAAGGTATGTATCAATATACTTTTTAGCCTCTCCTCGTGTTATCCCTAAATCTTGAGCCAAGCTGAAATCACCTATTCCGTAAACAATTCCAAAGTTAACAGCCTTTGCATTACTTCTCATTGTCTTAGTTACATTTTCAATTGGCACATTGAATACTTCTGATGCTGTAGAAGTATGGATATCTAAACTATTTCTAAAAGCTTTTATCATATTTTCATCTTCAGAAATATGCGCAAGAACTCTAAGTTCAATTTGTGAATAATCCGCCGACAAAATTACTGAATCTTCATTGTGTGGTATGAAAACTTTTCTTATTGATCTTCCATTCTCATTTTTGATTGGTATATTCTGAAGGTTAGGTTCTGTACTAGATAATCTGCCAGTAGTAGTTACAGTTTGAGTAAAGTTGGAATGTATCCTTCCATCTTCATCTATTACATTTTTAAGTCCCTCTATATAGGTAGAGTATAGTTTTGTAATTTGTCTAAAATATAAAATTTTATTTATTATCTCATGTTTATCCTTTAAAGCATCGAGTACTTCCGCATTGGTGGAATAACCTGTTTTAGTTTTCTTTATTACTGGTAGGTCTAGTTTTTCAAATAATATTTTTCCAAGCTGCTTAGGAGAATTTATATTAAATTCTTCCCCTGCCAAATGGTATACCTCTTTTGTAAGAGTATCAATCTCTCCACTAAATTTAGTTCCTAGATTCTCCAATTCTTTTCTATTGATATTAAACCCTTCATATTCCATATATGATATAACCTTAGTAAGCGGTTGTTCTACTTTAAACAGTAGTTCTTCCATATCTTCTTTTTCAATTTCCTCTTTTAGGATTGTATATATTTTCTCAAGAGCTACAATTTCATTGGCTTTAAGGGAGTCTTCATCTCCGTCAAATGTCTTTCCTAGCCTTTCTTCGTAAAGTGTTTTTATGGAATACTCTGATTTTGATGAATCTAATAAGTAAGCTGCTATTTCCACATCAAAATTTACTAGGTCTAAATCAATACCAAGCTTTAAAAAAGCAGTATATCCATATTTAATACCATGGGTAATTTTTTCAAGGCTAGAATTATGAAAAATTATCTTCATTGCATTTATAAAGCCTTTTCTATCTTCTTCTAGCAATTTATCACAATAAAGTAGATACACCTGACCTTCTGACAATATTCCTATGGTCTTTACCATAATTTTGGCAAAATTACTTGTATCCTCCACATATAACTTTACAAAAACCCTATTTTTTATATTAGGTATAACATCATTCAAATCTTTAATTTCATTTATAACTTTATAATCAACAACTTCTAATCTTTGATTTTCAGGAGTTTCAGAACTATCTTGTGAAAGATTTTCAAATTTATTAAGAAGAGATTTAAATTGTAATTTTAGACACATATCTCTAACTTCACAATTGTTAAAGTTTCCTTTAGTTCTTAACTGCTCCATAGGTATTTCTACAGGAACTTTAGTAATAATTGTAGCTAACTTTTTACTAAAAATTGCTTGTTCACTATACTCTTGAAGAGACTCTTTGAGTTTTTTACCACTGATATTAGATATATTCATCAAAACATCTTCTATGCTACCATATTCCTTAATTAACTTAAATGCAGTCTTCTCACCTATCCCCGGAACTCCTGGAATATTATCTGATTTATCTCCCATTAGGCCCTTCACATCTATATATTGAGTAGGTGTTACCCCAAAATCTTCAATAAATCTTTCTTTATTATATATCTCTTTTTCTGTAATTCCTTTTTTATTTATAACTACATTAACGTTATCTGTAGCTAGTTGAAGAGCATCTTTATCTCCTGTTACCACATAAACTTCCATACCTTCTTCTTCTGCTAAAACAGATATAGTACCTATTAAATCATCTGCCTCATATCCCTCTAACTCAAATACGCTTATTCCCATCTTGGATAATATTTCTCTTATTATAGGAAATTGCATGGAAAGCTCTGGAGGTGTTTTCTTCCTTCCTGCTTTATAATCTTCATATTCCTTATGTCTAAATGTATTAGAAGATTTATCAAAGGCAGCTACAATATAATCTGGATTTATATCTTCTTTAATTTTAAGAAGCATATTTAAAAACCCATATACTCCATTAGTATAAACGCCTTCTTTTGTTGTAAGTTCTGGTATAGCATAAAATGCTCTATATAGTAAGCTATTTCCATCTAAAACAGCTAAGCTTTCTCTATTAATTTTAATCACATCCATTCAAATTATTTAATCACTTTTATTGAATTCCTTCATTTTTTCTTATTATCCCCTATATTATTCTTTACTTTTTTGAGCCTAAAGTCAAGTAAATAAACAGGATTCTTTTGATAAATGATTATATCATTACTTCATGTTATTAACAATAAAACTTGTAATTTTTAAATATAAGTTTTCATTCATCTTCATTATAAGTATAATATAGATTTTATTTAATAAAATCTAATTTAATAAACCTTCTAAGATATAGATTAAATCTATATCTTAGAAGGTTTATTAAATGCAAAAATATATTTCTAAATACAACTAAGTATTTATATAAACAAATAAATAATAACTAATCAAAAAATTGCTGGTAAATAATTCTTAACTTTAAATCTTGATATCTTCATCATATTTAAGGCTAATTCAATAATTAAAAGTGAACCAGCACAAGTCATTTCTGCAATAGATGTATTTTTACCCTTACATTGTTTTTCAACTTCTAAAATATACTTAAATCTAATTCATGGGATAATTTTTCTAGAATCTTGATTCCACCTATGCTATTTCCCTGAGCATCAAGAGCAGGACCTACAACTCCGATTCCCATCCTTCTAGGTACTGCAGCCATTATTCCTCCACCAACTCCACTCTTTGCTGGAATTCCTATATGTACAGCAAACTTTCCAGATGCATCATACATGCCACAAGTAACCATTATGGTTTTAACTATTCTGCATGCCTCTCTGGATATAACTCTTTCATTATTTATAAGAACTCCATCATTGGCAAGCATAGCTCCTATCCTAGCTATATCTTTGCAAGTTATCTCCATAGAACAAGCTTTAAAGTAGACATCTAAAATTTCCTCTACATCTCCTTCTATTATACCATTACCCTTCATGTAATAAGCTAATGCTCTGTTTCTATTTCCTGTTTTCTTTTCACTCTCATACACATTGTAATTTATACCTATCTCATCATTTCCAGTTATTTTTCTAGTAAAGTTAAGTATTCTATTTATTTTTTCATCAGCTGTTTCTCCATTAATTAAAGACACTGTTGCAATTGCTCCTGCGTTTATCATAGGATTCAATGGTTGTTTTTGTTCATGAGTTTCCAAGTTAGTTATAGAATTAAATCCTGATTCTGTAGGCTCCATTCCCACTTTAGTGAAAACGTATTCTGTACCATTATCTAGGATTGCTAACATTAGGGTTATTACTTTAGACATACTTTGTATTGTGAATTTAATATCCCAATCACCTGCAAAATATTCTTCACCACCTAAATTGGTAACCCAAATACCTAGAGCTTCTGGATTAGCTTTTGCAAGTTCTGGTATATATGAAGCCACTTCACCTTTACTTGTCCATTTTCTACAATCTTCAATTATATTTTCCAAGATCCTCTTCATTATCATGTCTCCCCTCTGATTTAATTACTTACAGTTTTATTATATTAATCAAGTAACTATTTTTCAATACTTAAGTATTAACTTCTACACCATCCTTATCTAAGATAAAAATACTATTGTAATCCTTAGGATATTGTGGTAAAATACTAAATGTACTAGCCGGTGTGATGGAATTGGCAGACGTGCGGGACTCAAAATCCCGTGGTGGCAACACCGTACCGGTTCGACCCCGGTCACCGGCACCAGTAAAAAACCTCTTGATTAATCAAGAGGTTTTTTTATATTATAAACTTATTTTAGCAAATGATATCATGAAATATTTAAACTGAAATATAATAATAATATAAAGTACTATTATTGGGAGTATCTATGATTAATTCAAGAGATTGTAGTTTATATTACGATGAAAATGTATCTAATTTTCTTGTTCAATATAAAAATAAAGATGAGTTTAAAAAACAAATAGATAAAATATCCTATGCTTGTGGTGATGTAATTACAGATAATCTAGCTGTAGTAGCAGTATCCCATTTAGAAATGAATAGATTGTTAAAAGAAGTTCCCCAAATTATTTTTTTCGATTTTAGAAAAATGTTTGTATTAGGTGAAACTTCAAAATCTACTTCTCCTCCTTCTGTGGGTAACATAAATTCCATATTAATAAATCCTTATCTGAACTTAACTGGCAGAGGAGTTCTAATAGGTGTTGTAGATACAGGTATAGATTATCTTAATCAAGAATTCATTAGAGAAGATGATACCTCAAGAATAATTAGCCTATGGGATCAAACTATCTCAAACAATAGTTCTAGCACCTATATGGGTACTACTTATTCTAATGATCAAATTAATGCAGCAATTAAAGCTTATAGAAACAACGAAGACCCTTATACTATTGTACCATCTAAAGATACTATTGGACATGGTACACAGGTTGCAGGTATTATAGGTGCCAGAGGTAATAACTCTGACATAAGAGGTATAGCTAATGACAGTGACTTTGTAATCGTAAAGCTCTTTGAATCTACTAATTTTAGAAAAGCCCTATTAGAAAATGGTGTAGAGTATACCCCAGTATATAATGCCAGTGAAATCGTATCTGGAATCGAATATTTAAAAAATGTTGCTGTTGAACTTAAAAGACCTATGGTCATATATTTAGGTATAGGTTCTACAGAAAGTAGCCACGATGGAAATAGCTTGATTTCTAGATATGTGTCCTCTATAGGTACTATTAGAGGAATATGTATCGTTGCTGGCGTCGGAAATGAAGGAGCTGCTCAAACCCATGCTACTGGTTATATTAAAAATAAAACTGACCCCTCATCCCTAGAGCTTAGAATAACAAAAGAAATGAAATTTTTCACATTTAACATATGGGTTAAAAAGCCAAACAGAGCTTCTTTGGTCATAGTATCTCCTACTGGTGAAAGCTCTAGCCTATTAAAATCTAAAGATGTTAATGAACAGAATACTAAATTTGTATTTCTAAACACTAGATCAAGAGTACTATATTTTAATCCTGAACATTTTACTGGCCATGAAGTTATACATGTAGAATTTTATGACATAAAACCTGGCATATGGACCTTTAGGCTAATAGGAGAATATTTAATTGATGGACGATATGATATTTGGCTACAGCCTCATAGTACTTTACCTAGTGGTACCGAATTTCTTCAACCTAACCCATTAAATACACTAACCGAACCATCAACAGCTGTTAATACTGTTACTGTTTCTTATTATGGTGAAAATAATGCTTTAATTTCCACTTCTGGAAGAGGTTTTAATACCAACAACCTAATCAATCCTGATATAGCTACTTTAGGCACAAATATTTTAACAACAAAAGTTACTGGTGGCACTACCACCATGTCTGGTAGTTCTGCTGCAACTGCTATAGTTGCAGGAGCCTGTGCAATATTATTAGAATGGGGAATTATTAATGGTAATGATCAAACTATGTATTCTCAAAAAATTAGAAGCTATCTAATGCATGGTGCAGCTAGGAGCAGTTATTACCGTTTTCCTAATCAGGAATTAGGATATGGATATTTAGACCTATTAGGTGTTTTTAACTTTATAAGTAGATCCTATTCTACAAATATATCTCTTAACAGAGCGAACACTTGCGATGAATATAATAAAAGTGATGATTATATTGTATATACTACTAATAATATGTTTATAAGAATTCCAAAATGTATTGTAGGTGATTTTATATGAAGCGACATTTAGATGTTCCAGATAACATTTTTCATGATATAAATTACGATCATTATATTGTTCAGTATCAAGGAAATATTCAACAAGACATCACTCAAGAGCCGAGTCACTATTTAACTATAATTAATGATAGGTATGCAATCATATCTCTGCCTAACAACGTAGAAATATCTGTTGGTGACCCTGAATACCCATCCATTGTATATGTAAAACCAGTTGAAATGTATACCCTTCAACAGATTACCCCTACTGAGGCCTCTCAAGTAGGTTTCTTACAGTTGGATCTCCCCTTAACCTTAAATGGCAGTGGTGTAAATATAGCAATTCTTGATACAGGTATAGATTACTTAAGCGAAGAATTTATGAGGGATAATGGAGAAACTAGAATAGAATGTATTTGGGATCAAACAATACCTTCTAATGGCAAAACTTTAGATTACTTTATTCCATACGGTACTGTATATGAAAAAGATGATATTCAATCTGCTATACAAGCAGCTAGAGAAGGGAAATCCCCCTATGATATAGTACCAACCATAGATGAAATTGGTCATGGTACAAATATGGCTGGGATAATTGGAGCCACTGGTAAAAATCCTCAGTTAAAGGGTGTAGTCCCAAATTGCGATTTTGTAATTGTAAAACTAATCGAAGATTATTCCTATAAATCACAATTTAATGTTAAAGTTCCCCTTTATAATATAACTACTATTTTTGCAGCCCTAGAATTTTTATATAGATATTCTTTAACTTCATCTAAACCAATGGTCATCCTTTTTCCTCTTGGTACAAATTTAGGTAACCATTATGGAACTGGAATCTTAGAGCAGTATATAGAGTCTTTAAGCCAAAATAGTGGACTTGTAGTTGTTGTTCCAACTGGGAATCAAAGAGATAAAGGATGCCATGCTTCTGGAATATTATCCGAACCTGGAGAACTTCATATAGTAGAAGTTGATGTATCTCCAGAGCAAAATAGTTTATGGATGGATATTTGGGTAGATTCACCTAACATCATGTCAGTAGAAATTATATCTCCCTCTGGTGAAAGCACTGGTGTTATTGGGGCCGTAATTAATAGTACAGAATATTATGATTATATATTCGAAAAGACTTCAGTTAAGGTTAATTACTATTTACCTGAAGATATTACTGGTGATGAATTAATTCGAATTAGATTTTATGACATACAATCTGGCATATGGAAACTTAGATTGATTACAAATACTGTATTAAAAGGTAACTTTAATGCTTGGATTCCAGAAGAAGGCTTAACTGTTGGTGGTACTCACTTTAGCCATGCAGATCCCTTTGGAACATCTACTAATCCAAGCAATTCCCCTTATGTAATCTCTGTTGCAGCTTATAATCAAAATAATAATTATCTTCTAAACTACTCCGGTGCAGGTTTTAACGACCTTAAATTTAATTACGTTGATATAGCAGCTGGTGGTGTAAATGCTATAGCCGTAGCTCCTAACAACGAAATTGCAACAGTTAATGGCACCTGTGTAGCTGCTTCTGTTGTTGCTGGTGCTTGTGCCATGTTATTTGAATGGGGATTTACTAGACTTAATGATCCCTACATGTATTCTCAAAGTATAAAAACCTATATTGCAAGAGGCGCTGTACAACGTCTTGGTGATATATATCCTAATCCTCAATGGGGCTATGGATTATTAAATATACTTCAAATGTTTCAAAATATGATTTAACTATACTGGTAAAACCCTAATCATAAAACATACTATGATTAGGGTTTTGTAACTTTTCTTCTTTAAAACTCTTTTTTAACACATACTCACTTTAACATTTTTACCCATATCACTAAGTATCTTTTCTAATTCTCTTATTATTCCTAATTTTATAGTATAGCTAATATGACTGTTGGAATCATCATGAACAGGATTTATTGCATTCCCTATAAAAAAATTTATATCAGTTGATTCTTCAAATAAAATTTTGGCTATCATAGAAGCTCCGTCTATTTTATTCCTTAAATCTAAGGATATATTTGATGTAATACTATATTGTTTGGCAATTTTTAAAACTTTTTCCAAAGTTATAACTCCTTCTGTAACTAAATCTACTCCTTCAATACACGCAGTTGACGGTATTTCCTCATTGCATGTATTATTGTTTATTACAATAGGTTTATTTAAATATCTACTTGCTATCTTAGCCGTAGTTCCTCCACAAATTATCTTCTTACCTTTTCTTGAAAAAAAAAAGTTTTAATACCTTATTATCATCTTCTTTATGCTCTGGTGGACCTATCATAAGATTTACTACTTTTCTCTCACAAATTTTAAACACAGCAACGGTTATATCATCATCTGGGGAATTTAAATATAAATCCATAGATGCATTTGCTATGGTTGCTGCCATCCTTTGTGGTGACATTTCTGGAGTGTACCATCTCTGAACGTATTCTATAACACTTTCTCTTCTCCACCCATTTTTTGTAGTTCTTCCGAGACCAGCACTTGTAACTCCATCAGTTAAAAGTATTATCATATCTCCTATATAAAGCTTAATATTGCTTTCATATATTTCTTTTTCATATATAACTTTGCACATTGAATCATATACAACGTTTTTCCCTTCTCTAATTAAAATTACCGACGGATTATCAAATTGTGCTAAATATGCATCACCTCGTTGATAAATTTGAAGTATAGTAAAAGTTGAATATGCCATATTTCTAACCTTGCAAACTGGTAAGCTTTTAGCTATTGTATATACGCTTTCCTCTATAGACATATTACTAGCCATCATGGTGCCTAATATCTTTGATGTTAAAGTTGCTAGTATATTAGCCTTAATACCACTTCCCAACCCATCTGACAATACAAATGTGGTCTTATCTTTACCTTTTATTGTAGTATAAAAATCTCCAGAGATAGATTCACCATGTTTGTTAAAGCTTGCAAATCCGCTTTCCAAAAACAAATTAGTCATAATCCTCTTCCTCCATAAGTATTGCTTCTTTAAGGTCTGTAAGTGCTACTTGAGTTTCAGCGGCTGTTTCTCCAAGTAATGATGCAATCTCATGTACAATACACATATGCTTTTCAACAATTTTATCAGTTATCTCTGCTCTAAGTGTCTTTTCTTTAATCAATTTCTCTCTTTTTAGTTTTAGTTTAGTTATATCCTTCATTATACAAATAACAATTCCGCTATTTTTATCATATATAAAATTCTGTTTAACAAACTTACCGTATTCAGGTAAGTAAACATTTTCATTTGCTACATTCTCTTCTTTGCTAATTACCTTTATAAAATCAAATTCATCTAAAATTCTAGATACTGAAAAACCAATAATATCTCTGGAATTTTGAATTTCAAATATATCACAAGCTGATTTATTAATCTGTTGAACTTTTAAATTAGTATCTACAGTAAGAATAGCATTAGGTGTAACACTTATAATCTTATCAGAAAAAGATTCTGCTTTTTCCTTCATATAGGGTAAACACATACTTATTTCTGCTTTTCCTAAAATTACTGCTATTGCTTTTTCTCTACAAGTTGAATACCCACAAGTTCCACAGTTCAATTCATCCTCAATACTGTTTTTCCCCATTTTTCTTAATATACTGCTAATCTCCCTATCACTAGGAGATTGAACAACTACTTGTTCATCTGTAATTCTTCTACTTGTATCAATACTATATTTCAAATCAAAATCAGTAGGATTACATTCATTCAATGCTATACTTTCTACCTTATTCATTGAAGATATGCGTAAGGCTTTGTTATGAGATGATGCTGGTCCATTTATACAACTACCACTACACGCACTCATTTCAATAAAACAATTATCTAGATTATTATTAATTATTTCTTTTAGGGTTTCTATGCAACTATCTAGACCATCAATAGCAATATATCTATACTCAGAACTTTTATTCATTGTATTCAAAATTCCTCCAGTTATGGGGAATAATCTTGAAACATAAGTGTTTTTATCTATGTTTATATTATCTTCAAATTTTAATCCTTCTTCATTTATCCAAATATCTAATTCTTCAAAAGTAATGGTTATATCATTGTATTCTTCTCCACTTCCACATTCTTCTTTTTTAGATATGCATGGACCAATAAACACAACAATAGCATCCTTTATATTACTTTTCAATAACTTACTATGAGCTTGCACTGGTGAAATTACAGGTGCTAAATACTTTATCGCTTCTGGATAATGCTTCTGAACTAATTTAACAACCGTAGGACAACATGAAGATATAATTATATTTTTCCAATGATTTTTAATCAAATTTTCATATTCACTTTTGACTATGTATGCTCCTTCCGCCGTTTCAAAAGCATTACTAAATCCAAGCTTTCTTAGCACATTAGCAAATTGTGAAAACTGAGTAACGTTGTAATTTGAAATATAAGAAGGCGCTATACTAGCAATGACCTGTTTCCCCTCCCTGATCAAATTCTTTATAGTTAATACATCATTACGAACTTCTTTGGCATTCTGAGGGCAAACAACCATACAATTACCACATAAAATACAATCTCTTTCAATAATCTGAGCTTGATGATTTTTTACCTCTATAGCTTTAACAGGACAATTTCTAATGCATTTATAACAGTTCTTACAATTAGCTTTTTTAAATTTCAGTATACCCATGGAAAATCTATCCCCTATCATAAAATAAATAATGTAAACTATTTAACAATATCAATTTGATAAAGTTTTAACAACTCAATTGTATAGCCGAATAGTATAATTGTCAATTCTAACTAAGACTCAAATTCCAAGTGCTAAAATATATTCTATAATTTTATTTTCTTAGTGTATATATGTATAAAGTATATTGTTTTCCATAAAAAAAGATATGCTTAACATATCTTTTTGATTAAATTAACACTATTATATCCACATATTATTTGTAAGTTTTTCAATTTCTTTCTTAAGTTTTTCCGTCTCTTTATTATTAATAATATATTTATCATTAACTAAATCCATACAATCTCCCTCTTTAACGCCCTTTGGTAAATACATAATTGGTATATTTACCATTTCCATATCTTCCTTTTCACATACAGCGTACTCTTCTTCAAACCTATCTATAATTATCATAACCTTCCTCCTTTTATACTATTATTAATAATAAACATAATTTTTATAATTAAATGGTAAATATTTACAATACAAATATTGCATTTTTATTTATACATATTATACCTAGTATTTTTTCTTATTAGTAGTAATAATTACACCTTAACTTTCATAATTTATAAGGAATAGAGGGGTTGATATTTTGAAAAAGAAATTTTTAATTTTATTTATTATTATAATAACAATAACCACTGGCTGTACAAAGGTAAATTCATCACTAAATAAAGAAAAAACATATCTTGATTATTATACTCAAGAACTAGTAACCAATCTTAATAAATCAGAGCCAACACGTATTTCTGTATTTTATAAAGAATTTTTTAAAGAATTTGATTTTCCTTCTACAGAATCTAAAGATATTGTTAGTTTTTTAAATTCCTTAGATGAAAGCTATTTCATAAAAAAACCTAATGATTTACCTGAATCTTATAAATATAAAGTATATATTGAATTCCCAAATAAAAAATATGGCATAACTATATTTAACGAAAAATATATATCTATCTATGATTGGGATGGTAAATATGAAGTTGATTACTTAAATATTACTGAAGTGCCAATTTCCTATAACTTATATGGCATTTGTAAGTACTTTACAGAAGAATAGTTAGCAATAAATGAAAATATAAAAGGCAGAAGAATATTTCTTCTACCTTATATATTTTATCCGATGACTACCAGCTCTAATTAAATTAGATATCTAATAAAAATGCCTCATAAGCTCTGCAAGTTTCATATATGTCTGCTTTACTTGCAATTTCCCATGGCGCGTGCATATTGTGTAGAGCTACACCTGAATCTATAACTTCCATTCCATATTCAGCAAGAATGTATGCTATAGTACCACCGCCACCTTGGTCAACTTTTCCAAGTTCTGATGTTTGCCAATAAACATTATGCTTATCCATTACTCTTCTTAATTGAGCAATAAATTCTGGATTTGCATCATTACATCCACCTTTTCCTCTTGCTCCAGTATATTTATTGAATACCACACCCTTACCGAAGAATGCGTTATTTTGCTTTTCACTTACTGATGGATAATTTGGATCAAACGCTGCACTTACGTCTGAAGAAAGCATTTTAGAATTTGCAAGTGCTCTTCTAACTTTAAGTTCACTATAATCTTCAACAAGGTTTACAAGTTCTGCTACAGTGTTTTCAAAGAATCTTGACTGCATTCCTGTAGCACCTTGACTTCCAACCTCTTCTTTATCTACTAGTAATGTGATACAAGTTTTATCTGTATTCTTAATTTTCATCATTGCTTCAAAAGAAGTATATGCACATATTCTATCGTCATGACCATAGGCCATAACCATTGAGCTATCTAAACCATAACTTCTAGCTCTTCCTGCTGGAACAACCTCTAGCTCTGCTGATACAAAGTCTTCCTCTATAATTCCGTATTTTTCATTAAGAAGTCTTAATATGTTAAGTTTAACTCTATTTTTAGCTTCTTTATCTTCTACTGGTATAGATCCAACACATACATTTAGACTTTCGCCTTCGATTCCTTTAGCTAATGTCTTAGCCATTTGATCTGCAGATAAGTGAACTAATAAATCTGATATTCCTACTACTGGCTCCCTATCATCTTCACCTATAACTATGTTTACTACACTTCCATCTTTTTTAATCACAACACCATGAATTGCTAGAGGTATAGTAACCCACTGATATTTTTTAATTCCTCCATAGTAATGAGTTTTAAGCATTGCAAAATCTGAATCTTCATATAATGGATTTTGCTTTAGATCAAGTCTTGGTGAGTCAACATGTGCTCCTAATATTTTAAAACCTTTTTCTATAGGTTCTGTTCCTATTAAGAATAATGCAAGAGTTTTTCCCATGCAATTTGCATAAACTTTATCTCCAGCTTTAAGCTTTCTTCCTTCAGCTATGCACTGATTTATATCTAAATATCCATCTTTTTCTGCCATTTCTATGAATTCAGTAACACATTCTCTTTCAGTTTTACACTTTGACATAAAATCTATATATCTATCTGATAATTCGAATGCCTTATCAAGGTCTTCCTTTCCGTATTTATCCCAGACCAATTCATATTTCTTTTCTAATTTTTTTAAATCTTCCACTAAAATCCCTCCCAATAAAATCATAGTCATATAATTATACTTTTATATTAACTCAACTCAAATTGATTTACAATTCAAATTTGTGAAAATTTCAAATGTATACTATATTTAAATTTATTACAGTAAACTTTATAAGTAAGTGCCTAATACAACTTAAAATTTTTATAAAATTATTCTTTAAATTATATTTTTTGCACTAAAACTCTTAAGGATTTTGACTATCCATGATTCTCTTTTCAATTGTTTCTACCGCAGTACAATTTGATGTGGCATTATATCTAAAATTAGCTGCTGCAGCTTCGATTATAACTGCTATGTTACGCCCTGGCTTTAAAGGTAATACTATTTTCTCTACCTCAACCCCTAGTATCTCCATATACTCTTTATCTACTCCAAGTCTTTCATATTTATCATTTACGTCCCAGTTAACTAAAGAAATAACTAAGTTGATATTTTTTTGAGAAACTATACAGCTACTACCATAAATTGCTGATAAATCAATAATCCCCATACCTCTAACTTCAAGCATTCCTGTAGTTATATAAGGACAAGAACCATATAACTTTCCATCTATTTCTTTAATATCTACTGCATCATCAGCTCCAAGCCTATGACCTCTTTTAATAAGCTCCAATGCTGCTTCACTTTTTCCTATTCCACTTTCTCCTATAATCAATATGCCAATTCCATACACATCTACTAAAACACCATGGAGCCTAGTTTCTGGAGCTAACTCTGAGTCTAAAAAATTACTAACCCTATTAATGAATTTTGTAGTCTTATCAATACTTCTGAGAACAGTAACATTTTTATTTCTTGCTTCTTCTAAAAATTCATCATGTACTTTTAATCCACTTGTAATTATTACTCCAGGTATTGGGAAAGAAAAGTATTTTTTTATTCTACGTATCCTTACTTCTGGATCAAGACACTTTAGATAACTCCACTCAGTTTTACCTACAACTTGAATTCTCTTATTATCGAAATAATCATAGAAACCAGCAAATTGTAATCCAGGCCTATTTATCTCACTTACCACAATATTAGATTCTAAATCTCCTTCTACTAAAACCTCTAAATTATAGTTGTTAACTAAATCTAAAACTTGTACTCCCATCTTACGCCTCCCCTACCTCATATCTTGCATTTATAATTATTGTTTACTTAAATTCTATTTTACTAATTATTATGTTTTGGGTCTACAGGTTTATATCCACTAATCTGAGCCTTAAAATTTCTTTTAACATTATCTATATACCTTCTTCTCAAAACTTGCTGTCTATTTTTTTCAGCTTCTGTTAAACCAGATTCTTGGCTCTTTTTATATAAAAAGTTTATTTCCTCAATAACTTCTTCTATTTTCATATTATCAATATTTATATATTCTTTATTCATTTTTCCTCCTAATAGTCTATTATACGATTATATAGTAACTTCCCCCAAATAATTACTATGATGTGAATTATAGTATTGTTTATAGGTATTTTTTTAATTATTTTAAATTTCTGTTTGTTGCATGTCGCAAAGTGTATTATTATATTTACTTCGATATCCGAGAAATGGCTTTAAGTCATCTTCATATATTTACTTATAAGTTTTTTATGATATATTTATCGCTTTTATGGTGATTTTTGTAAAACTTAATATGAATTTGACTATTAATAATCATTAACATTATGCTATATCTCTGTTAAAATAAAAATATAAAGTTTAAGGATGTGATGGTATGTTATTAAAATTTAAATTCCTAAATCAAAAAATTAAATCTTTTAAACTACTACTACATGTACTGCTTAGATTTAAGAGACCTACAGATAATATTGTTGTAATATGCTCTCAACATTTAGATGAATATATCGTAGAATATCAAAAGATGAGTAATAATTCTAATAATGATAAAAAACATAAGAAATTAGCCTAATGCACTTCCACATTTATCATGTTTTGACATCTTAAAATATCATCATAATGTTTATTAATATAATTATAATTTATGTCTGTATTGTCTATATATAGTTTAAATGAAATATCACAGTTAAGGGTATTAAAAAAATATTTACCTATAGTTTCCATAGGGTTAAACATATTATTCCATGAACTGCCCCCATTAAATATAAATATACCCTGTTTTCGTTCTTTTGTATTTTGTTTAAAAATAAACTTTTTACTCCAGAGCACTTGACACCTATCTATCAATGATTTTAATGGTGATGGAAACATACCAAAATACATAGGAGATGCTAAAATGATTATATCACATTCTTGTATATGTTTATAAATATCAGTCATAGAATCTTTAATTGAGCACTCCCCTAATACTTTACTACAATATTTACAATCAATACATGGATTAATATTCATATCATAACAATTAATATGCTTTATTTCCACGTTGGGATTAATACCTTCCAAAATTGAATCTACTATTTTATTTGTGTGACCTTCTTTATTGGGAGAACCATTTATTATAATTATTTTTTTCATAATTAATTATAACTCCATAATTAATTCATCAATATCTACAGGTAAAACTTCTCTATAAAATGCAACTAAAAAATTCATTGAGCCATAATCCTCTTCTGAAAGCTCATAAGACAACATTTCATAATCTAAATCATACTCCTCTGAAATTTCATCTACTATGTCATTAATATTATCTATTGCAGTATCATTTAAATAAGGTAGAAAATACTCTTCATACCATTGTTCTCCTTCTCTTTTTTCTTCACAATCTTCATTGGCAAATTCTCTAGCTCCTTCAATTTCTAACTCGTCAAATTCGTAAGAAAATTTAATTATGAAGCAGTGATCATGCTTTTTTATTTCTGTAATATTTTCTAAAGCATTATCCTCTAAAATCTCTATAATCTCTTGTTTATTCATAGTATAGTACTCCTTTATTTTTATTTATTATATTTCTACTACATTTACTTAATTTCTGCATTTCTAAGTCTCTATATGCAAGATTTCTTTAATTCACTAAATTTATAAATTAATATTTGTTTATGTATTTCTTTATATTATATACTTTCACTTATTACATAATAAAGCTTAAATTTTACCTTTATTATATAATAATCTAAATTTTAGTATAAATCTATATTAAAGTTTTTAAATAGCCTATTTAAAGTTATTTATAATAACTTTAAATTCACAAAATAAATAAGAACTGTTAAAAGGTTATATTTATAAATAACCTTTTAACAGTTCCATCTATTTTCACATTACCAATAAATAACTTTTATTCTTTACCTTCCACTAATTCATACATTTCATCAGCTTTTTCCATATAAAGAATTCCTTCTAAATGATCCATCTCATGACAAAAAACTCTTGCCATAAAATCTTCTACTTCATACTTTATAAGTTTACCATTTTCATTTAATGCTTCAACTATCATTTTTGTAGGTCTTTCAACCAATCCTTCATATCCCACATAGCTAAGACATCCCTCATAATCCCTAGCTGTTTCTTTAGATACTTTAATAGCTTTAGGATTAATCAGTATTAAAGGCGAAGAATTATCAGGCGTTAAGTCAATTAATATAACTCTTTTATTTACAGCAATTTGTGGAGCTGCAAGTCCAATACCTTCAACCGTTGATAATGTATCCTTTAAATCTTGAATTAAATCTCTTATTTCTTCATTTATCTCAACTACAGTATCACTAACCCTTTTTAAATGTTCATCTCCATATTGAACTATCTTCTTTACTGCCATCTTAAGTTACCCCTTTCATATTCTTTCATAAGTATATTAAAACATATTTTTATATATTTTTCATCCTATGTTTTTAGTATCTTACTAAAATACTAAGAAAAATAACCTACATAATAGCATATTAAAATTATCAAAGAAATACATCCCCTTAGTATATGATGTTTTAAATTCAGCTTATTAAATAATTTATATCCATGAATTACTGCAGCTACATGTATTGATATCAATCCTAACAAAAGTATGTATAACATATTACTTCCACTTTTAAACTGTGTAATAGAAGCAAGTAAAATAGCTATACTTCCTGTAATCATCAATAAGTTAGGGAAAATACTTTCTCTACTTTCTTTGATGGCCATAGCACAAGCAAACATAGATAATCCACCATAGATTATTATTAAAATTAAGGATATAAGTTTAAAAGTCATAGCCATATTACTCCTCCTATTCTGAATTTTTTCATTTATAATTCATACAATTATTTTAGATGTTCTTCAAACCAATTTGTTATTTCTGTAATTCTTCTTATTCTATGCTTTGGTTTTCCACTTCTGCTAAGCTCATGGTTTTCTCCTCTAAACATGCAAAGTCTAGCTTCAACTCCATGATATTTCAAAGCTGTGAACATCTGTATACCTTCAGCTAACCAACATCTATAGTCTTCTTCTGAATGTATAAATAAAGTTGGTGTCTTAACTTTATCTGCATATTTAAGCGGTGAATGATACCATAATTTATCCTCATCGCTCCATGGAGTTCCACCATTTTGATCATCTACAAAATAGAACCCTATATCTGTAGTGCAAAACTTAGAAATCCAGTTAGATATACTTCTTTGAGATGCTGCAGCTTTAAATCTATCAGTATGACCAATTATCCAGTTAGTCATAAATCCTCCATAAGATCCACCAGTTACCCCTACATTGTTTACATCAATATTTTTATACCTCTCTAAAACTATATCTGTAAAAGTCATTATATCATGGTAATCAATAGTTCCATATTTCCCTCTAATGTCTGCATAAGCTCTCCCATGACCATCACTCCCCCTTGGGTTACAAAAGAATACAAAGTACCCCATATTAGCCCAAAGTTGCATCTCATGATAAAAAACTTCACCATATACAGTTTTAGGTCCACCATGAATATCTAAAATAGCAGGATATTTTTTATTTTCTTCAAAGTCTACAGGTTTTAATACCCATCCTTCTATTACAACACCTGGTTCTGTTTCAACCTCAACTCTTTCTGGTTTCGAGATTTTTAATTCATCATGAATCCACTGATTAAATTTTGAAATTTCACACTCACTACCATCTTTTAAAGAATATATTTCTTGTAATTTTTGATTTCTAAGGCCTATAAATAATATATTACCATTCTTAACATCAAAACAATCTATAGACCCTTTATTAAAACTTATTTTTTCTATATTTCCATCTATATTGATTCTATTTATATAAGAACTATCTATTTCTGTAGTTATAAAATATAAGTATTTACTATCTCTTACAATAGATTTTCCTCCTCCATATCTACAATCTGAACCTACAGAGTTCCATGTACTTTTATCAAAATCTGGAGTTAATAAGGTTTTAATCTTAGTATTTATATCTATTAGGTAGAATCTACCATCCTCATTAATTCCATATTCTTGCATATCACTTCCAAGTACTATTAATTTCTCTTCATCCATGAAATTTACATAGCTATAAGAAAATTTTTCTTCTCCGTTAATTAAAGAAAGCTCATCTAATTTAATATTATAAATATATAGCTCATCATTAATTGCTGCCTTATCTTTATAGGAGCTTGCAGCAAATACTACCTTACTTTTATCTTCACTTAATTCTAATGACATAACCGAAGTATACTCATCAGTTATTAAGTTTATCTCCTCTGTACTTACTACGTATTTATATAATCCACTTCTCTTTTTATTAGTGAATCCACCACCATTGCTCCAAAATGGAATCTCATCTAAAACTTCATAGTCCTTCTCTTCTTTTCTAGACTTTAATTCCTCAACTTTTTCAGCGTCAGAAAGTCCAATTAAACTTTTTCTCCCAACTTTATGAATCCCTGTAAAAAGGAATGTATCTTCATCCACCTCAACTATAGTTTCAACCAACATAGGGATTTTAAAAGCCTTAACAGCTTCTCCACCACGGATACTTAACTTGTAGAATTGAGTAAATTCATCACCATCTTCAAGTTTTTTTTTATCCTTACTATCCCTTACTCCTTGAAATAATATAGTCTCATTATCTTGGAGCCATATATAACTTCTTTCTTTATTAAAAGCAGTCAATTGATGATACTTATTCAAAGTTAAATCATAAAGCCACAAATTAGAATCATATGTGTTATCCTCTAAATTACAATTAGACACTACAAAACAAGCAGTATCTCCCTTTGGTGAAAAGTTTAGAGATGATAAAAAATTATATTTTGTAAAATCTTCTAGTTGAATGTTTTTCATGACGCTCCCCTCCAATTACATATTAAAATAATTATACCATATTTTAACTTCATTGTAATTATTATAATATGACTTATTGACATACTTCACTATTTTTTTCTTAAGCTAAACCAATTAATCATTGTACAGCTTTACTCCTTGCAGAACAATAAAACAAATATCTTTTTTAAATTTCTCTTACTTGATTTATATAGAATTCCATTATCAAAATTTTATAATACATATCACAAAAACATATGTACGTAACCCTATAATTAATATATAATGTATTTAACTACTGAGCAGATATTATAGCTTTAATAATTAGTAGTAAAACAGAAGATGACAGGTGAAAAAATGACAAAACAAACACATGAATCTGGTGGATTTTTAGTTGGAGTTATAACTATTTACCCAATGATCCTAAAGAACTTAAACAATTACTTATTAATTTATCAGTTACTATTGATAATTTTATATTTTCGTGCAGTAAATATTGGAGCACTATTTCCTGATATAGATCTTAAAAGTTCTTATATAAGCAAAAGATATCCATTAATTTCAAAATCCTTAGGTAAAAAATTTAAACACAGAGGTTTTACCCATAGTTTACTGTGTTTAATAGTATTATATATAGTTTATATTTTTTTTATTTACATAAGCAACTGGAATGTGGTAATAGAAATATTATGCTATGGTTTTTGGTTTGGGTATGCATCACATATATTTCTAGATTTATTTACTCACCAAGGGGTAGAATTATTATTTCCACTAAAAATTAATATTAATTTCCTTAATCTTAAAACTAATTCAATAGGTGAAAAAATCTTTAATAAAATATTAAAGATTTTATATTTACTACCATTATCATATTATATTTATAAAATTTATATTTATTTTCTACTATAACCTACTATGATTAAAGCTTGTATTATAATCTACTACATTCATAATTGCAGTAGCTATAGTACAAGCTTTAATATAATATTAAATATTTTCTACCATATCTTTTGAACCTTTTTCTGAAGGCTTTAGTTGAGAAATTATTATAGCTATAAATATAAGTATACATCCAACTAAGCCTCTAGCACCAATTCTTTCTCCTAAGAACATAGCACCTCCTAATGCACCAAATACAGATTCCATGCTAAGAAGTATAGCTGCATGTGACGGTTTTGCATTTTTTTGTGCTACTACTTGAAGAGTATAGGCAACTCCTACAGATAAAAGCCCACCATATAATATTGATACCATAGCTCCCGAAATCCCTACCATATTAATATCTTCAAATATAATAGCCATTACTAAACTTAAAATTGAACATGTAGCAAATTGTACACTTGATAACTTTAATGGATCTATTTTTTTAGTAAAGTTGTCAATTAATAAAATATGTACAGCCCATCCTACAGATCCTATTAGTACTAATAAATCACCATTTGATATAGAAAAATCTTCATTAATGCTTAATAGGTATAATCCAATAATTGCTATAACTATTCCTATCCAAGTACTTTTATTAACCTTTTGCTTTAAAAATAATCCTAATATAGGAACTATAACCATATAGAGTCCAGTAATAAAACCAGCCTTTCCAGCAGTTGTACCCATAACTCCCATTTGCTGAAGACTTGTTGCTATAAACAAGGCACAACCCGCAATTATCCCGGCTTTAACTGTAAGCTTTAAAGAATCTCTATCATTATTTTGGGTTTCCTCATTTTCTCTCTTTTTCTTATTTAAAAATAAAATTAACGGTATTAATGAAATACTTCCAAGGGCAAACCTAATACCATTATATGTAAAAGCCCCTACATGTTCTGCACCTACCTTTTGAGCTACAAATGCTAACCCCCATATTGCAGCTGTAAGTAGAAGTAAAATATTTGCCTTTAGTTGAGTCTTAGTCATAATAATCCCCTTTCAATTTAAACCTTTTTCATTATGAGAAAATTTATTTCTAATAATGAATAATCTATATGTTTTTTAACATATACTTATCATATTCTACAAATTTTTCATTATTCCTCTTTTAAATAAAATTTTATTAGTACTACAATTTTATTACTTAAATATGTGTTATTATTATATATTTAAGTGTATAATTACTATAAATAAACTTATGTGTGAATAATAACTATAGTAAGGAGGCGTTTAAATGAAATTTATAAAGAAGAATGGAAATGTTGTTTCCTTTGAACCATCAAAAATTAAAACTAGTGTTGAAAATGCTGGCTCTGATGTAGATATTCAACTTAACTCTAAAGAACTAGAACTAATTGTTTCAGATGTAGAGTCAATCTTAATATCTTTATCTAGAGAAATAACTACTGGTTATGAAGTAAGAAGTATTGTAGTAGAAGCATTAATTAAATATGGATATAAAAGCATAGCTAAGTCATATATGCTAAATATACTTTAATCCTAAATCAGTTATAAAAAGCACAGTAGTTAATTAAAATGTACCCTAAGTCAAGGACATTTTATAAAAAGACCCTAAGATAAAAGATGATTTCTGTATTGAACAGGAGTCATCTTTTTTAAGTTCCATTGGCATCTATACTTATTATGATAATCTATGTAATCCTCAATTTCACATAATAGATCTTCAAAGGTTTCACAATTTTTTAGATTTGTTTCATC